>JAYOFE010000001.1:0-268593 GCA_038117045.1 Alphaproteobacteria bacterium
TTGATCCTCCGTTCACTAAAATACACGGTGGACCAATTCATAAGGGGGCGGATCACTATCCCCTATCCTAAACCGCTATTTTAGTGTCGTTCTCAATTTTTACTCCATAAATCTCAATCTCTTTTGATCTTCCTTTTATGGAACTTTTCTTAATAAAATCAACTTCATAAGATCTGTGGCCTAGTAATTTAAAAGTTGTCTCGGTTATCAAGATATTATAGTCTGCCCCTCTGGTTTCGGCTTCGACATGAGCTGCTATGTTTACTGTTTCTCCGATGTAAGTGAGTGACT
The DNA here is from genome assembly GCA_038117045.1 of Alphaproteobacteria bacterium. Lineage (GTDB taxonomy): Bacteria > Pseudomonadota > Alphaproteobacteria > UBA6615 > UBA6615 > JABJAG01. Next base: position 292 of record JAYOFE010000001.1, read on the forward strand.
TTCTATTCTGTCCACCAACAGCTGCAAGCATTGCCTCACCAGAATTGATGCCGATCGACACGGATAACTGTATTAGCGAGCTAAAGTCACTGTCTGATATTGACAATGGTTTGGTTCGGTTAGTGTGCTCTTTAGCGCTAAAGATCTCGACTATGTTGATCGCAGTTTGCACTCCACGTTGTGCATGGTTTTCGCCCGTAAACGAAATCATCAAGCCATCTCCCATCAGGGAGACTACATCACCATCGGCATCCTCTACGGTAGAAAAAATCAATTCGTAAAATAAATTCAGAAGATCGGCTAACGCAGGTAGTGACAATGATTCAGATTTTACAGAAAATTTCTCTAGATCTACGAAAATAACTGTAACTTCTTCATATTTACTGATTAGAGGGAAGTTATTATCAGGATCGATGATATGGCTCTTTATGCTTCCAGGTAAAAATACGTTCAAGTCGTTGATTGTTTTATTAAATAAATTTCTTTTTTCGATCATTGAATTTAATTTTAGAGATAAAAGTTCAGGATCTACGGGTTTAATGAAATAATCATCAGCTCCTTTTTTCATGCACTCTAGAATTACTGATTTTTCTGCATGACTAGAAAGCATTATCACTGTGGGTTGATTTTCTCTTAGTGGGTTTTTCCGAACTTTATCTAAAATTGAAATTCCATTTTCACCCGGCAAATCGATGTCGAGAACTAGACATTCAACTTTTTGTTCCCCGAAAAATGAGCTATCGAAAAATTCCTCCGCGCTCGAGAATGCTATGCACTGGTTTCCCGTTGATTCAATTGCCTTTTTTGTGAGAATTTGACTGATTTTCTCATCTTCAATCAGAACGATCATTTCACATTCCCTAAAACCCGAAAAATTTCTGAAAATGTTTGAGCACAAATATTTTCGAAATTTTCGATATTACTTTGCTCAAAAATACTTAACTCATTAGTCTGAGCAAAGTTTTCTAGATCTTTGCATGTATTGGCAAGGGCAATAGCGCCCACGCTACTGCACGATGATTTTAGCTTATGAGCGTTGAAGCGTGTCTGTTCGAAATCTTTTAGCTCCAGTGAGCATAGGAGAGTTGCTTTAAGTTTTTCTGCCTCTTTTAAAAACAAATTGAAGATTTCTCTCTTTGCATCCTGATCTGTGCCCACGTATTGCGCAATGAGTGCCTCGTCAAATATTTTATATTTTTGCGCGTAGTTGCTTGTTATTAGGTCCATACCTTCTTCCGATGATCTTTGCCAACGTTCCTCCTGTAAGATTTTATTTTATTTCCCTATTCGGCGCTTCTCAATGTCTTTTTTTCATAGTGACCTTGCCGCCTTCACTCGCTACTGTCTCAACGCCATTTCCTCAAGCAGCATATCGCTGGAATCGGATTTGTTCGTCTGTAATAGTAATACTGAAGGATATGCGGAGTCCCAACTGACAAAGCGGGGGTGCCCCCAGGGTAGGGTCTCGACTGGGGCGTTTTGGCATTTTGGAATGGTGGTTTCATGGCTGCAGCGCGCGACCTATCGGGGAGCCAGTATGGGAACGCAATCGGGACTATGGGTACAATAATGGGTAGATGAAGTTTTTTGCCTATAAACCCATGTTTTAAAAGGTTAACGGCGGACACCCCATCCGCCACTCATGCACATATCTCGTCTTGCATGGTCAAGGCGTCGAGGACGAAGCGGCGATGTGGGATCGCACGGCGCCCAGGAAGACGTCACCGAAATCCTTCAGCTTTTTCGGGCCGACACCATTGACCATCGCCAGTGTCTCGAGATTTTCCGGCTTTAGCGCGCACATGTCCTTCAAGGTCGCATCCGAAAACACGACATAGGCCGGCACGTTGCGCTCGATGGCGAGGTCGCGCCGTAGTGCCTTGAGCTGGGCGAACAGCGCACTGTCGATGTCCTCCATTTCAACGGCGGGACGTCTCGAGGTTCGGGACGATCTGGATTTCGGAATATCGCGGTATTTGAACCTGTCTTCCCCGTGCAACAACCCATCGGACCGGGCGGTCAGCTTGAGACCGCCAAAGCCTTCGACATCGATGGACAGGTACCCGGCGGCAACAACCTGGCGAACAAAACCCTGCCAGAGGGGCTTCGACCTTGCCGCCCCTGCCCCGTATGTCGGCAACTGGTCATGCCTGCGATCACTGATTTTCGCGGAATCCGAGCCCCGCAGCACGTCTATGATGTGGGATGCGCCAAACATCTCGCCGGTGGCAGAGACCGTTTCAAGGAGGGTTCGGGCGCTTTCGGTTCCATCGAGCAGTTCGGGCGGGTCGAGACAGATATCGCAATTGCCACAGGCTTCAGCTTCGTCCCCGAAATAGGCCAGGAGCGAGACCCGGCGGCAATGGGTCGCCTCGGCATAAGCGAGCAGCGCATCGAGGCGCTTGTGTTCCCGACGCTTGTGGTCCTCGTCGCCATCGTCCTGGGTGATGAACTGACGACGCATGCGGATGTCGTCGAGCCCATACAGCATCTGTACCTCGGCGGGGCGTCCGTCACGTCCGGCACGGCCGATTTCCTGATAGTAGGACTCCATACTGCCCGGCATGTTCAGGTGGAACACGTACCGGATATCCGGCTTGTCGATCCCCATACCGAAGGCAATGGTCGCGACCATGACCACGCCGTCCTCGGCCATGAACGCTTCCTGGTTGTTGCTGCGAACCTGCTGGTCCAACCCGGCGTGATACGGAAGGGCCCGGAAACCGGCGTCCGTGAGCAGGCCAGCCACATCTTCGGTCAACTTGCGGGACAGACAATAGACGATGCCTGAGACGCCCTGCCGCGGCTCCAGAAACTCCATGAGTTGCGCGCGCCAGTCGGTCTTCGGTGTCACACTGAGGCGCAGGTTCGGGCGGTCGAAACCGCGCACCACCACATCGCCGCGCCCGCCGAACAGCTTGGCGGCGATGTCGCGGCGTGTTGCCGTGTCGGCGGTCGCCGTAAAGGCCGCGAGGGTGGCATTCGGGAACCGGTCGCGAAGTGCTGAAAGCGCCTCATATTCCGGCCTGAAACTGAAACCCCATTTCGAGATGCAGTGAGCCTCATCAACCACGAACATGGCGGGGTTCAGGCCCTCCAGTGCGGCAAGCATGCGTGGAGTCATCAGGCGTTCGGGCGACATGTACAACAGGCGCACGTTCCCGTCCTGAACCTTGCGCCAGTCCGCGACATTGTCCGGACGCGGACGATTAGAATGAATCGCAACCGCGGGTGCCCCGTTGGCCCGTAGCGCTGCCACCTGATCGTCCATCAGGGCGACGAGCGGAGACACCACAACCGTCAGCTGCTCGCCCATCAGAGCCGGCACCTGGTAGCAAATGGATTTACCGGCTCCCGTCGGCATGACGGACAGGGTGTGGGTGCCGGCCAGGAGCCGGTCCACGATTTCCCTCTGACCCGGCCGGAATTCCGGGAATCCGAATATGGATTGAAGAAGTTGTTCGGGACTGTCGGTCACGTTCCTGCGGCACGAATGGGGTTGCGCATTCGAGTGATGCGCCTGTCCGGAATGTCGCAGGTCCTGCCGCGATTCGCGGTGACCCGACGCGAAGTTTCTGTGCGAATGGCAAGTTCGGATAGAACAAGGGCGGCGCAGAACGCCGCCCTTGCTGTCTGACTTCGGAAACTTCGGAAGGTTACTTGCCGAAAATCCCCTTGATGGCGTTACCGGCATCCTTGCCGATGTCGCCGGTGCCGGACGTGGCACCTTCAAGCGCCTTCTGGGCATCCTGGGTGGCCTTGTCGACCTGCTCCATGGCTGCGCCCGTCAGCTTGTTGACGTCGATCTTGGCCTGGTCGACGGCATCCTGCGCACCCTTGAGGATCGCGTCCATCACCTGGTCGGCGACCTCTTCCGGCGTCGCGCCCTTACCTTCTTTGCCAATATCCTTGAGGTGGACGGTCGGCAACGGAACGGACATCTTCTCGTTCAGCAGCGGGGCGATGATCGAGACCTTGCCGTCGCGCAGGTAGAGGTTCTCGATAATGATATTCGGGCCCTTCTTGTCGCCCGAACTGCTGCCGCCACCGGAACCGGCCTTCGACTGCACGTTCTTGTTCAGCGTGTCGAGGTTGCTGCCCCCTACCTTGCCGAATTCATAGACGACATCCGGGCCCTGGATCACGACCTCCTAGACGACAATGGGGTCGCTCTGGACCGTCGTCAGGTCGAGCGTCACGGAGACCTCGTCGAACTTGAACGCCGCATCGTCACTGAATCCCTTGGGATTGGTGACGCTGAAACCGCGCAGGGCGCCCTTTCCCGAGGTGAGCTCGATATCGACCTCATTCAGGGTGACGTTTGTCTGGGTCATCTCCGAGCCGACCTTCTCGACGGCTGCGCGAACGATGTCGTTGAGGTTGCCCAGGAATACGAACACGCCGACGGCGATAATCACCACCAGCACGACCAGTCCGATCAGGATTTTTTTCATCGTGAATTTGCCTTTGTCTCAATTTGAGCAAGTGACACGTTTGCCGTCAGCACAGACGCAAAAAACCTGCCAGTACTCCGGTTTTTGGTCGATTTTTGCACAGAGCGCGGTGCCTACATTACTTCACGTTTGCCTGACGCGAAGCTGACCTTCACCGTGATCGTGCCTTCGTTGATCAGCCACGGACGAACGCGGAACGAGCGCGCACCGCTGGAATGCATCGGATCAGAGGCGGCGATCTCCTTGGCATGGGCCAGGTCGCGGGCGCGCACAACAAACATGCCCTCGCCTCCCCAGGTCTCCTCGTCATCTTCCCAGTGCGGTCCTGCCGCGATGTAGACGCCTTCCTCTTCCATCTTCGCCTGATGCGCGAGGTGCGGGCCAATGTTCGCCATGACCGGCCCCAGCCCATCTGTCGGGAACGTGTGGACCACGTAGACCTGCCACTTGAGCATGTCGCCGCTGGCTTCGAGAATCTGGGTGCGTGTCGGTGGGCCGTCGGCCATGGAATTGCCTCCCTGTTTGATTTGACGGTAAGAATCCGCCGAAATATCCAAGACTGCACTGTAGGCAATCCGGCGCAGACCGGAAAAGCCGGTCAGGATGACAAACGCGCTATCCACCGAGGAATAGATACGTGTCCCGCTTGCAGACATTCGCGACGCATCACCGCGTCATGATTATCGCGGGCGCCGTTCTCGTTGCGGTCGCGGGCATCCTGTTTGCCAGGATGCTGCTGGATGTGGGGCGCGTGCGAATCGCGTCGGCCAAGGACCTGGAAACCTATTTCCACGAGATCGGCTACACCCCGCATGCGCTGCGTGCCGGCCATGCGGAGGTGCCGCGATTCGTTGTATCCGATGTGCCGGAAGACTGGGCGGATGGCCTGACCGTCAGCCAGAAGAAGAACCTTTTCTATCGGGCGTTGCTGCCGATGGTCCTGATGGTCAACGAAGACATCCTGGCGGATCGTGAGCGCTTGCGTGCATTGCGTGCGCAGCTTGCGGACGGTCGGACCCTCAAGGCCCACGATTCTGCCTGGCTGCGGAGCAAGGCCGAAGCATACGGGTTGGAGGAAGATTTCGGGTCGAATGCGAAGGCGATCGGAACGTTTCTTCGCCGGGTGGACGTCATCCCGCCTTCGCTTGCCCTCGCCCAGTCAGCCGTCGAGAGTGCCTACGCGACGTCACGCTTTGCGAGTGAGGGCAACGCCCTGTTCGGCCAGTGGCACATCGGCAAGGGGCTTGTCCCGGCGCAGCAGCGCAAGCAACTCGGGGACTACCGCATTGCGGAGTTCGACAGCCCGATCGCGTCGATCCGTGCATATGTCCGCAACCTGAATACGCATCCGGCATATAAACCCTTTCGGGACATGCGCGCGGCTGCACGAGCCGCCGGCGAAAACCTGAGGGGCGCGCCGCTTGCGGCGGGGCTCCGTTCCTACTCCGAAAAGGGTGAGGCCTATGTGGGCCTGTTGCGCAGAATGATCGCGTTCAACCAGCTCGCGCCGAGCGATTCCGCGAAACTGCAGGATGTGCCGACAAGGCGGATCGTTACTGGCGCGTTCTAGGCAGATTCGGACAGCGTTCTACCAACATCATCGAGACGGCGCTGGAGACCAAGGCGGTCGAGAGAATCGAGAGGCAGGTTCACCAATATCTCGATCCGGTTGTTCATCATCCGGTAGGTGTCGGCAAAGGCTGCCGCAATCTGGGCCTCCGTGCCCTGGACGGCCGCGGGATCGGGGAGCCCCCAGTGCGCCGACATCGGCTGTCCCGGCCAGATCGGGCAGACCTCGTTGGCGGCGTTGTCGCAAACGGTGAATACGAAATCCATCTTTGGGGCGTCTGGGCCGGCGAACTCATCCCAGTTCTTCGAACGCAGTTCGTCGACCGGGTGATTGAGCGCCTTCAGCAAGGCAATCGCGTGGGGGTTCACCGACCCGGTTGGGTGGCTCCCCGCACTGTAGCCGCGGAAACGTCCCGCGCCGGCCCGGTTCATGATGGCTTCGGCGATGATGCTCCGTGCGGAATTCCCCGTGCACAGGAAGAGGACGTTCTTGGTCTCGCCGGTCATTGCGCGCTTTCCCTGAAAAATATTGATCGGGACGGTATGGCGGTGAATTGTTACGCCCACATGACGGACATGTGACAGTCACGAAGCCCGGAAGATCGGAACCATCTCCGCCACGGGCGCTGGGCGCATGAGCTTGTTCTCTTGCCATTTCACCAGCGGTCGAACCTCTTCCTGGAATGCGATCCAGTCCGGGTTCATCCGCACAGCATTGTGGCGGCGTGTCCGGTCGTCGAAACCGTCGAAGAACCAGTAGTGGTGAACCTGGTGCAGGGTGCCGACGATCATATGGAACGAACCCAGCCGGTTGGTCTCCAGCGGGGTCAATGCGCCCAACCCCTTCTCCTCGATTGCCGCCCAGTATTTGGGGAGACCGCCCGGTCGCAGGCTGATGACCTCCTCTTCCAGGATTAGGTCGCGCATTTTCGCGGAACCGGGAAGCGGTCCGTCGCCAGGCTGCCAGTAGTCATCCATGCGGAAATGAGGGGAAAGCCAGTCGACCGGCGCAGGAAACAGGAAGTTGTTCGTCTGCTCGAGCATGATCGGGCGGACTTTCTCGAAGTACGGCTGGAGTTCCGGCACCGGATAGAGACCGTGCAGGCGCTCACGCCAATCCTCCAGGGATGAGAACGCATACAGATGGACGATCTGCTCCGTGGGTCCGCTGACCGTGCTGAAGTAGCCGATCAGCCGGTCCATGACCGGACGTATCGCGTCGAAACCCCGCTCGACCTGGAGTTCGTAGAACCGTTCGAGAAGTCCCGGCTTCGTGGTGTAGGCGCGGTGTTCGAGTAGCATTGTGCATTCCCCCTTTTCCGGGACTATGAACGAATTGCATCGCCGTGCGAACCATCCCGCTGCTGCCATGGCACTTGACCGGCTATTGGCACCCGCGCAGGCTGAGCGCATGCTTCATATCGACATCTACTCGGACACGGTCTGCCCTTGGTGTTTCATCGGGAAGCGCAGGCTCGAACGGGCACTGGCCTCGCGCCCGGAGCTGCGTGTCAGCATCATGTGGCGCGCCTTCCAGCTCAATCCCGATATGCCGGCGTTGGGGATGTCGCGGGTCGACTATCTCACGGCCAAGTTCGGCGCCCCGGAGCGTGCCGCAAACGTGTATGCGTCGATTTCCCGCGCGGGCCATTCGGAGCGGATCGCATTCGATTTCGAGGCCATTTCCGAAATGCCGAACACTGTCCAGTCGCACCGCCTCCTGCGATTTGCGGACAGGCATGGACGGCAGGACGCAATGGTCGAGGCCCTGTTCCAGGCGTTCTTCCTGGGCGGGGAAAATATCGGCGACAACGAGACGTTGGCCCGTGTCGCTGCCGTCTGCGGCCTCGATGCCAATGCGGCTATCGCCTTTCTGGAGGGCGACGAGGAACGCGATGCTGTGCTCGCCGAGGACATGCGGGCACGCCGCATGGGGATCAACGCCGTGCCTTGCTACATCGTGAATGGAAACTATGCGATGTCCGGCGCACAGGAGCCCGAAGCGTTCTACCCGTTGTTCGATCTCGCCGAAGTCGCGATCGCAGCCGAATAGCCGGACCGGACTATTGCGCGGCGTTGCCGGCCTCGGCCTGCGGGTTCGCGATCTCCGCCAGCTGCCGCATGAGTCTGCGCACGCCCGTCATGCGCTTCTGGGAATCCGACCAGTCACGCCGGTAGACGAGCTTGTGGTCGGGCCGAAGCTGGACGGTCCCGGACTGCTCGGTGATGAAGGTCACGAGCCCCGAGGGGTTGGCGAAGCTGTTATCGCGGAAGGTCACAACCGCGCCCTTCGGTCCGGCATCAAGTTTCTCGACACCGGCATCGCGGCAAAGCCGTTTGAGCGTAATTGCTTCCAGCAGGTTCTCCACTTCCTGCGGGATGGACCCGAACCGGTCGATCAGTTCGGCGGCGAAGGCCTCGATATCTCCGGGATCGACCAGTCCTGATACACGGCGGTACAGTCCGAGGCGCACGCCCAGATCGGCCACATAGGCTTCGGGGATCAGCACCGGCGCGCCGAGCGATATTGCCGGCGTCCAGTCTTCCTCCGGCGCCTTGACGGTCCCCGCCTCACGGGCAGCGGCGACCGCCTCTTCCAGCATCTGCTGGTAAAGCTCCACGCCCACCTCGCGGATGTGGCCTGACTGCTCCTCACCCAGCAGGTTGCCGGCACCACGGATGTCGAGGTCATGGCTGGCGAGGCTGAACCCGGCACTGAGGGTGTCGAGGGTCTGCATCACGTCGAGACGTCGGCGTGCGGTGTCCGCGAGGATCTTGTCGCCCGGGAGGGTCAGGTAGGCGTAGGCACGGACCTTGGAGCGGCCCACCCGTCCGCGAAGCTGGTAGAGCTGTGAAAGGCCGAACATGTCGGCCCGGTGAACGATGATGGTATTCGCGGTCGGCACATCAAGGCCGGATTCCACGATGTTCGTCGACAGCAGCACGTCGAACTGCTTGTCGTAGAAGGCCGTCATCACGTCTTCCAGCGCACGCGCCGGCATCTGGCCGTGCGCCGTTCCGAAGCTGACTTCCGGGACGAGTTCGCGCAGGCGTTCCTCGAGCATCGACAGGTCGCTGACGCGCGGACAAACATAGAAGGTCTGCCCGCCGCGAAAGTGTTCACGCATGATCGCTTCACGGATCGTCACGCTGTCATAGGGCAGCACGAAGGTTCGCACGGCCAGCCGGTCCACGGGCGGAGTGGTGATCAGGCTCAGTTCGCGCACACCGGTCAGGGCAAGCTGCAGCGTGCGCGGGATCGGTGTGGCCGTCAGTGTCAGCACATGAACATCGGAACTGAGTTGTTTCAGCCGTTCCTTCTGGCCGACACCGAAATGCTGTTCCTCATCCACGACCAACAGACCCAGATCGCGAAACTTCACGGAATCCGAAAGCAGCGCGTGGGTGCCGACGACAATATCGACCTGTCCGTTGGCCAGGCCGTCGCGCACCTCCTGTGCTTCTGCTGCTGTCGTCAGCCGTGAAAGCTGCCGGATCACTACCGGCAGGCCCGCGAACCGGTCGCGAAACGTCGAGAAATGCTGGCGCGCAAGGAGCGTGGTCGGCACAACAACGGCAACCTGGCGGCCCGCCATGGCCGTGACGAACGCGGCGCGCAGCGCGACTTCCGTCTTGCCGAAACCGACATCTCCGCACACCAGGCGATCCATCGGCTTGCCCGCGGCGAGGCTGGCCACCGTGTCGTCGATTGCCCGGTTCTGGTCATCGGTCTCGGCATAGGGGAACCGTGCACAGAATTCCTCATAGAGGCCCGGCTGGACCTGCAGGCGTGGGGCTTCACGCAATTCACGCTCGGCAGCAATCGCCATCAGCTTGTCGGCCATCTCGGTAATGCGGTTCTTGACCCGCGCCCGGCGCGCCTGCCAGCCGGCATTGCCCAGCTTGTCGAGTTGTGCCTCGCTGTCCTCCGAGCCGTAGCGCGAGAGCAGTTCAAGGTTCTCTACGGGCAGGAACAGCTTGTCATCGCCGGCATAGAGCAGCCGCAGGCAATCATGCGGCGCACCACCGATCTCGAGAGTTTCCAGGCCGTCGTAGCGGGCGATGCCGTGATCTGCATGGACCACGATGTCACCGAGACTAAGGCTCGACATCTCGGAAATGAGGTGTTCGGAAGCGCGCGCCGGCCTGCGGCGACGGACAAGCCGGTCCCCGAGGATGTCCTGCTCGGTGTAGATGGTGCGGCCGGGGACCACGAAGCCGTTCTCGAGCGACAGCACGAACAGCGGGACCTGCCCGGTCGCGGCTGTTTTGACATCCGCCCAACTTTCTGCGGGCACGGCACCCTCGATCCCGTGGTCACGCAGAAGCTGGACCATCCGGTCGCGCGAGCCTGTGCTGTGACACGCGATCGCGACGGCCTGTCCCTCATTCTGCTCGTTGGCGATACGGGTGCGTACCGTGTCAAAAAGGTTGAGATCCGCTCGGTTGCGGGCCTCCGCAAAATCGATGGTGCGCCGTCCGGCCGCCGAGACCGATACGTCCGCTTCCTCAGGACTTTCGAAGCTCTCGAAAGACACATGCGGGCGACCGGCGAGCAGCCCGGACCACTCATCGGGTCCGAGATAGAGCGCATCCGGCGGCAGCGGATTGTAGGGAGTTTTCCCCTCCGCGACTTTGGGCGCATTGGCGCGGGCGCCGTGATAGTCGACGATCTGGTCGAACCGGTCCTCGCGCGCCTCGTCTGCCTGGGTGCCGAGGAACACCGGACCGTCGATGTAGTCGAAAAGGGTTTCCGTCTGCGCGTAGAACAACGGCAGCCAGTGTTCCATACCCGGATGGCGGATGCCCTCGCTCACGGCCTCATAGAGGGGGTCGTCACCCCTGACCGCCCCGAACATCTCGCGGTAGCGAGTCCGGAAGCGCGAAATCGCCTCGTCGTCGAGCAGGATCTCACTCGACGGCAACAGCGTGAGGTGCTCGACCGGCTTTGTCGTGAGCTGGCTCAGCGCATCGAAACGGCGCAGTTTCTCGATCTCGTCGCCAAACAGGTCGATGCGGACCGGCTCTTCGAAGCCCGGCGCGAACACGTCCACGATGTCACCGCGTACGGCGAATTCCCCGGGCTCGCGGACCGTCTCGGTGCGGTGATAGCCGTTGGACGACAGGAAGGCGACGATGGCGTCGAGGTCGATCCGGTCACCGGGCGCAAGGTCGCGACGCGCCTCCGCAAGGGCCGCACGCGGCGTCACGCGCTGCAGCACGGCAGCGATCGTGGAGACGACCAGCACGGGTTTGCCGTCATCTTCAAGGCCTGCCAGCGCGGCCAGTGTCGCGAGGCGCTCGGCGACAAACTCACCGCGTGGCGGGACCCGGTCGTAGGGCAGGCAGTCCCAGGCCGGGAACTTGAGGATGCGGGTGCCGGGCGCGAACCATGAGACTGCCTCGGCGATGCGGTTCATGCGCACGTCGTCACTCGAGACATGCAGGACATGCCCCGTCGCTGATTCCAGCAGTTCGGCGAGGATCAGCGCATCACAGCCATCGGGTACGCCCGTGATATGGGTGTGCCCCGGTTCCCGGCGCAGAGTGAATTTTACAACAGACAAGGTGTCAGCCGATTTCGAATTGCTTGAGCCGCCGCATGATTTCGCCGTCCCACTCCGCGGGGACAGGCTTGCGCCCGCTGATCCACATATACAGATCGGGGTCACTGTTCTCGATCAGCGCTTCGTACTCATCGAGCAGCGCGTCGTCCAGTTCGTCCAGGTAACGATCCGCGAAGGCGCTGAAAATCAGGTCGGTCTCTTTCGTACCGGTATAGCGGCTGCGATAGACCAGCCGCCGGATGCGGATTTCGCGGGTTTCCTCGCTCATCGGTTCAATTCCCGGCGGTCTGCTGGTTTCAATTCTGACTTCGGCGCTGACTCGCGGTTCGGCGCTGCCGTAGGATATAGCCTTCCAGCCCAGTGCTGTCAGCCGCACGAACCAGGAATTCGGTGCCACGTGCCTCCCCGCGCCCGACCAGAGGTCTTGTTCCCCATTTTCGCGCCCGTTACGGCGCTAAAGGGCGTCGGTCCGCGCATCAGCAAGCATATCGAGCGTCTGATTGGCCCGCATATCGCGGACCTTCTCTGGCACCTGCCGAACGCAATCATCGACAGGCGGTATTCACCAGTCCTGCGGGATCTCGAGCCGGGCCGGGTCGCGACGCTGGAGGTCACGGTGGGGCGCCACCACCCGCCGCCGGTGAGCAACCGCCGTATCCCCTACCGGATCTACTGCGCCGACGAGACCGGGGAGATCACGCTCGTCTACTTCCACGGGCGAAAGGACTTCCTCGCAAACGCGCTGCCCGAGGGGGAGCGACGGCTGGTGAGCGGCACCGCCGAGCTCTATGACGGCCGCCTGCAGATGACACATCCTGATATCGTCGCGAAACCTGAGGAGCGCGACAGCGTTATGCGTGTACAGCCGGTCTATCCGTTGACCGAGGGGCTTTCCCAGAATGTGCTGGGCAAGGCCGTGTCCGGTGCGCTGGAACGTGCGCCGGACCTGCCCGAGTGGCTTGACCCTGCATTCCGGAGCGAACGCAAATGGGAAAGCTGGAAAGCCTCGCTCCTGGCCGCACATGCGCCGCATGGACAGCGCGACCTTTTGCCGGGAACGGCAGCACGTTCACGTCTAGCCTACGATGAAATCCTTGCGAGCCAGCTGGCGATCTCACTGGTCCGCGCCGATGTGCGCCGACAGCCCGGCCGTGCCACCGTCGGGAACGGCACCCTGCGAAAGAAGGTGCTGGCCGCTCTGCCCTTCGCGCTGACGGGAAGCCAGGAACAGGCGATCACGGATATCGACGCGGACATGGCGGGCGATCACCGTATGCTGCGATTGCTCCAGGGCGATGTGGGCAGCGGAAAGACCGTTGTCGCGCTCATGGCCATGCTTTCGGCGGTCGAGGCCGGGCGCCAGGCTGCGCTGATGGCGCCGACGGAGATCCTTGCGCACCAGCATCACGCGACCATTGCGCCCCTGGCGGAAGCAGCGGGTGTCAAATGCGTGCTGCTGACCGGCCGTGACAAGGGAAAGGCGCGTGAAGCGATTCTCGCCCGGCTGGGGGATGGGACAATCCCCCTCGTCGTCGGGACCCACGCCCTTTTTCAGGACGACATAGCATTCGCGAACCTCGCATTGGCCGTGGTTGATGAACAGCACCGGTTCGGCGTGCACCAGCGCATGCTGCTTGCCGACAAGGGCCATATGGTCGACGTCCTGCTGATGACCGCGACGCCGATCCCACGCACCCTGATGCTCGCGGCTTATGGCGACCTGGATGAATCCCAGCTTCGCGACAAACCGGCGGGACGGAAGCCGGTGAAGACCACCACGGCGTCCGTCGACCGGCTGGAAGACGTTATCGCCGGCGTGCGGAGACAGCTTGAGTCCGGTGGCAAGGTGTTCTGGGTGTGCCCGCTCGTGGAGGAATCCGAGACCGCCGACGTTGCGGCGGCGACGGCACGCCACGCAGCGCTGCTTGAGCGGTTCGGCGACCGCGTTGGCCTTGTTCATGGCCGGATGACAGGCAAGGACAAGGATACCGTGATGGCGCGGTTCTCCGGAAAGGATGGACCGCCGCTCGATATCCTTGTCGCGACCACGGTGATTGAAGTCGGCGTCGATGTCCCGGACGCCACCGTGATGGTCATTGAGCACGCCGAACGCTTCGGACTGGCGCAGCTTCATCAGCTGCGCGGTCGCATCGGGCGCGGCAGCCGCGAGGGAACCTGTCTGCTCCTGTTCGGGCACGAGATCGGCCAGACCGCACGCGAACGCTTGCGCGTGCTGCGCGAAACTGACGACGGTTTCGAGATTGCGGAACAGGATCTGGGGCTGCGCGGCGCCGGCGATGTGCTGGGGACGCGTCAGTCGGGTCTGCCTGAATTTCGGTTGGCCGATATCGATACGCATGGGGAATTGCTAGCGATTGCCCGCGATGACGCCCGGCTGATCATCGAACGAGATCCGGAGTTGCGTTCCGCGCGGGGTGAGGCCCTGCGAACCCTGCTGTACCTGTTTGAACGAGACGCGGCGGTGAGATACGCCCGTACCGGTTAACGCGCGGGTCAGTCACCTTCTGCGGCGGCCTTCGGCGGGTCCTGCTCGTTCTTGGCTGAAGTTTCTGGTGCCGGACCGATGGTCGGTTTGTCGCCGTCGGCGCGCCGGATCCGCTTGATGCTCTGCTCGGCCGCGGAGCGGCGGTCCGGCGGGGTCACGATGCCTCCGGAAATAATCATCTTGATCCCCTCCTCCACGCTCATGGCCATCGGCACAAGCTCGCGGCGCGGCAGGAACAGGAGGTAGCCGGATGTGGGGTTCGGGGTCGTCGGTAGAAATACATTGACCACGTCGTCGTCGGTCAGGTTCTGGACCTCGCCCCGGGTCGTGCCCGTTACAAAACCGATGGCCCAGCTCCCACGGCGCGGATATTCGAACAGCACCACCTGACGGAAGGCCTCGGATTGCCGCTTCAGGACGGTCTCGGCGATCTGCTTGGTTGCGCTATAGACGCTGCGCACGAACGGCATCCGGTTCAGGATTTTCTCGCTCGTCCGCATGATCCAGCGGCCGAGGAAAATCCGTGTCAGCGCACCGACGATCGTCAGGCCGATGACAAGGACGATCAGCCCCAGGCCGGGAATGCCGTGGGGCAGATAGGTATTCAGATAGGTATTGGGGTTGTAGTGATGCGGAATCAGCGGGGTGACTCGCGCATCCACGAAGGTCAGGAAGACCCAGCACAGCCACAGCGTGATACCGATCGGCGCGACGGCAAGAAGTCCCGCCAGGAAGTAGCCGCGCAGGCGTGCGAACAGGCCAAAAGGCCGGCGGCCTCCAAGGCCGACGCTACGCTTTCTGTTCCTGCGTGTTTTCTTCGCCATAAATACTCGCCGTTGTCCGCATCATATAGGAGCAACGGTAGGATGGTGCCAACGTAATATGGCGGAATCGCGACACTTTTCGCGAATTCGTTGGCCCGGGTGGTGCGGCAGAGAGGACTTGAACCTCCACGACCTTGCGATCACTAGCACCTGAAGCTAGCGCGTCTACCAATTCCGCCACTGCCGCACATTACCGGGCAATTCGAAGCGACTTTGGTGCGGCAGAGAGGACTTGAACCTCCACGGGCTTTCGCCCACAACGCCCTCAACGTTGCGCGTCTACCAATTCCGCCACTGCCGCGCCGGTTCGGAAGGGCGTCCTATTACCCGAACATATCCACGCTTGCAACAGGACGAATTCGCTTCGTGTGTTTGCTTGCCCCCGATGCGCGCGTATGCGCAATATGGGCAGAATTCCAAGCACGGGAGGGAGGCCCATGCCGTTTCGTTCCATCCTCGTCCCACTTGAGGAAAGCGAGATCCTGGACTCGGTCCTTGAGACCGCCCTGGTGTTTGCGAAACACTACGAAAGTTACATCGAAGGCCTGTGTATCCGCCCTACCCTCGCCGGTGCGGTTGCGGTCGGCTTCGAGGGCGGCGCCGCCGCACTGTCAGGCACTGAGGAACAGTTCGAGCAGGAACAGCGCGCTCGCGCCGACCGCCTGCACGAGCATTTCCAGGCATTCGTCGAGAAACACCACATCCCCGAAGCCGTCTACGGTGTACCGCAGCTTTGCGCACGCTGGGTCGAGGATGAGGCCTCGGGCATTGGAGTCTTTGGCCAGCGAGCCCGCGTATTTGACCTGACGGTTGTGGGTCGCCCCATGCCGGGCTCGATGACACCAGCGATGAACACGCTTGAGACGGTCCTGTTTGAGTCGGGCCGCCCCATCCTTGTGGCCCCGCCGACGCCGCCCGAGCACGTCGGGACAAATGTCGTGATCGGCTGGAATGGCGGGACCGAGACGGCCCGCGCAATTGCACTCGCCAAGTTCATCCTGCGTGAGGCTGAGAAGGTGACCGTGCTTGCAGTCGAGGGTAGCATGGTGCCGGGACCGTCGGCGGAGGATGTCGTGAACAACCTGCGCCGGGACGCGGTGATTGCCGAAGTCAAGGAGGTTCCGGGCCGCCGATCCGCGGCGGAAGCGGGCAAGGTGATCCTTGAGCAGGCGGCCGAGCTGGGTGCCGACCTCGTCATCAAGGGCGGCTACACCCAGAGCCGGTTGCGGCAGATGATCTTCGGCGGTGCCACGGCCGCGATCCTTGCCAACGCTGAAGTTCCGGTGTTCATGGCCCACTAGGCCGCCGGCTGCGCCTGTCAGACAAGGTCCGGCGCGTCGCCCGCAAACAGATCCGCGTGTTCCCGTTCGCGGCGCTGACGCTCGCGCCGTTCTATGGCCATCACAAGCTGACCCACGGCGCTGCGCAGGGCATTGAAGCGGGCCTCGGCGCGATACGCGCGATGCTCGATCTGTGGCGCAGGTTGCGGTTCGGATGTTGACCGGGCGTGATGGTCAGCAAGTCTGTCCAGCGCCGCCTGCATCTGCTGCCGAAGGACCTGTTCGCGCTCCTGGAGCTGCATAAGCTGGTCGATACGGTCGTTCAGGCGTCGGTGTTCACCCAGCAGGCGCTTCAGTTCGACCTGCTGCAACTCGACCACCATCGCGAGCTCGCGCGGCGTCAGGTCATCAATTTCAAAATCGGTCATGGCCCCGCACCCCTCACCGGGTGAAGGAGCCGCCTGCCCTGCGTTGGCTATGTCCTGCCGAATGCGAGGATTTCCTCGCACAGGATTTCCGGCTCCTCTTCGTGGATATAATGCCCGCAGGCATCGAGTCCCCGACCGGTCGCATGGGGCGCGCAGGTCTTCCACATATCGAGCACGTCGTAGACACCCATGCCGCCGCTGTTCCCCCACAGCAAGCGAACCGGCTCCTTGATCCTGGCCTTGGGGTTTTCCGCGTCGAGGGCGGGATTTTCGTCGAACATTGCCTTGTAGTAGGCGAACCCGCCCCGCAATGCGCCGGGTGCTGAATACGCCCGGACATACTCGTCCAGCCCATCCTCCATGTCCGCCGGGTTGTGGTACTTCGGCCGGAACAGCGCCTGCAGGAACAGCCGGACATCGTAGGAAACAAGCTTCTCGGGCATATCGGGCACCGCGTTCCAGAAATAGTGCCACGCGCCGCGCGCGGACTGCGGCGTCATGCGGGCGAACACCTGGTCGTGGGGCACGATGTCTTCGATGAACAGGCGCTCGAGTTCGCCCGGATGGTCCAGCGCATACCGGCGCGCCACAAGTCCGCCCCAGTCGGTGCCGACCATGTAGACCTTGCCGAGGTCGAGTTCCTTCACAAGTGCGCGGATGTCGTTCGCGACCGTGCGCATGTCGTAGCCGCCGACAGGCTTGTCCGAAGCCCCCATGCCCCGAAGGTCCGGCGCGATGCAGCGATAGTGCGGCGCGAGTATCGGCATGACCTTCCGCCATGCATACGAAGTCTGCGGCCATCCGTGCAGCAGGACCATCGCGGGACCGTTACCACATGCCCGGTAATGCAGGTTGATTCCGTTCGCCTTGACGATATGTCGCTCGATTTCCATCATTTGCACCCCTGAATGCCGGTTCCCGTGAACACCTGGACGTGATCGATCCGTCGTGGACGCGTTTGCGAACCTGCGTTACGCTTCTTCCATTATGAGCCAGACAGTGCACGCGCCAAGGGCCGCAGACCAGATTTCTCTGGTGCCGCGTCTCGGCGAACGCCGGGAGCAGGAACTCTGCGTCATGTCGTTCGTCGCCCTGCTGGCAGGTGAGCGGCACACGGACCGCCCCTCGACAGCCTGTCCGGTCATCACGGCCTTTGTCATCAAGATCAACGATGCCATCGATTGCGACACGCGGCAGGGCCTGAAGCCCCTGGCCCACGATATCATCGGGACGAATGACGGACGCTCGCGCGATCGCGCCTGGTTTCTCGCGCGCACGTGCGTCAATGATGTCCTTGAGCGACTGGTCGCCGAAACGGGCGCGTCCGTGACACTCCCGACACTCCCGACACTCCCGCGGGTACGCGACGACACTATTGATTTCAAGAAGTTGTCTGCCGACCTGAATGCAATCGGCAAGCGTGCCGGCATCGATTCGAGCCTGCTGTTCGATATCCGCTACCTGTTACGTGCGCTCGCCCGGGGCAGCGACGAACTGGTTGCGATCGCATCCGCCGTTCTTTTCGTGGATGCCGCGCACCGCCACGGCGCCATGCCGGCGGAGAACCCTTTCTGGCAGGCCGCTATCGCGATGTTCACCCATCTGTGCGGCATCGGGAAGACGTCCCGCGGGCCCGTCACGATGATCGAGGAAAAGATCATCACCGATGCGATCCGCTCGCGCACCGGTTCCGCCTATGCACCACTGTTCGTGTGGATGCTGCCGGAACGCTGGAAATCGCGCATTTCCACGCCGTAAACCGGATTTTCACGTTCACGGCAATTTCAGGGCAATTGGCGGATTCCGTTGAATCGGGCTAACTGGTTCCCAACGTTTCCCCAAAGACGTTTGGACAGGCTCCGGGAGGCCGTGACATGGGCATCGTCGAGACCATCGCATTGACCATGGGTGTCGCGTGGGCGAGCGGGATCAACCTGTACGCCGCAATCGCGACACTGGGGCTTCTGGGGGCGACCGGAAACATTGTACTCCCGCCCGATCTCGAGATCCTGACCGATCCGCTGGTGATCGGGGCCGCAGGCTTCATGTTCTTCGTGGAGTTCTTCGCAGACAAGACGCCCGGCGTGGATTCCGGCTGGGACACGATCCACACATTCATCCGGATTCCCGCCGGCGCCATTCTGGCCGCCGGTGCGGTCGGCGAACTGGGGGCCGGCGCGGAACTGGCAGCGGCAATTGCCGGCGGCACGCTGGCGGGCGCCACGCATTTCACCAAGGCCGGGACACGACTGGCCATCAACACGTCGCCTGAACCGTTCAGCAACTGGACGGCGTCCTTTGTCGAGGATTTCGCGGTGATCGGCGGATTGTGGATGGCGCTCAACCATCCCTGGGTCTTCCTCGGAATGCTGGTGGCCTTCATCCTGCTGATGATCTGGCTCCTGCCGAAAATCTGGCGGGCCCTGAAAGCCGTCTACCGGAAGCTCCAGTCGATATTCGGCGGAAAGAAGGAACCTGATCCCGCAATGGCCGATCCGACGGGAGGCACGGGAGTCCCCGCCGAACAGCGCGGCTTCACCCTCAGCATGAAATCAGGAGACGGTGACGGGGCCTGACCCGGTCAGGCAGGCTCGATCAGGCGCAGCTCGCGCACCGGACGTGCCGGAACGCCCATCAGCGTGACGCGATCACCGGCATCCCGCGTCACCACGGCACCGGCTCCGACGGAGACATCATTTCCGATGTGAATACCGGGCAGCAGTGTGGCCCGGGCCCCCAAAAACGACCGCGCACCGATTTCCGTGTCGCCCGTCATGCACGCACCGGGGCCGAGATGGGCGGCCTGCCCCACGCGTGCCCCGTGCTCGACAATGGCAGAGGTGTTGATCAGGGCGGCACGCCCCACAAAGGCTTCCGCGTTCACCACGACACCCGGCATTGCGACCACACCGTCGCCCAGTGTCGCGCTCGGGGAGATTACCGCCGAGGGATCGATCAGCACGGCCAGCGGGATGCCGTGCCGGGCCGCGTCGTTCGCGATGGACAGGCGGCGGGCATTGTCACCGATGGCGACAAACAATTGGGTCGCGGCCGGCCAGTTCGCGAAAAGCTCGCGCTCTCCCGTCGGCAGGACGGGCGTTCCGAGAATTTGTGCCGCCTGCGAGAAAGCCGGGTCGCAGAATGCCGAGACATACCGGCCCGCACGGCGCGCCACGTCCGCACAGACGCGCCCGTGACCGCCGGCGCCAACGATGATGATATTCCTGCTCATCGCACCATCATCCGCCCGCGTCGGTTAGGAAACGGTTAACCCTGATCGCGCCTCCCAGCTATAGCTCTGGTATAGTCGGACGATGCGCAGTCCGCTTTCCATCGTACTTGTCCTGCTGTTGTCCGCGGGAGCCGTGCAGGCAGGCACCCCGGGCCTCACGGACCGGAACGGGCGCTGGATCTGCACGCCTGCAAATCCGGCATGGCCGCAAATCCTGATCGACTTCGAGGAAGACGCCTGCCGACGGTGCGACCAGAACACCTGTGTCACGTACCCGATCATGAATATCTCGGCCGATGAAGGTGGTGTCCGGATCAACTTCTCACACGATGCCGCGCTGCGCACACAGGATGCCGGCGGGCCTTACCGGGAAAGCATGACTGTCGCCGGAACTGCTCTCGTCACCACCGGTCATTGTGCATTCCACGGAACGGGCGACATCTATCCGCCCGACCGGCTGGAGAACGCCCGTTGATCCTGCCGCCCCACCCGATCTTCGTGCTGGGATATCTCGCATCGCTCATCGCGGTCGTGGTCCTGTCGCTGATCCCCTCGCCCGAGCTGCCGGGGCCCGAAGGCACCGACAAGGCCCTGCACTTGCTCGCCTATGGCACGATCGCCTTTTGCGGCGGCCTGGGTTTCCGGAGCACGCGGACCCGGGTCATGTCCGCTGGCACGGCATTCGTGATCGGGATCGTGCTCGAGTTCCTGCAGGTGACATGGTTCGAACGGCAGGGAAGCGTGTGGGATGCCGCGGCCAACGGGGCCGGCGTGTGTCTGGGCCTCGCGTGCGCGGGCCTGGTGCTGTTCCTGGTCACTCGCTGGGTGCGTACGGCCCGCAACGCCTGAATTCAGGTCTCTGTTTTCTCGACGTCTGCCGAAGGCGGCACATCGGCGACCCGCCGGTAGACCATGAGCGCCACCAGCAGGAGCACCGCCATGGCCGCGAAGTTCCACTGGTAGGCCTCCACCGGGCTGTGGCCATTGCTGTCGGCCGGAAACTGGTCGATCAGGAAGCCTGTTCCCACCTGGATCAGGAACACCCCGCCCCAGACGAACAGGTTGATGGCCGTCACCACCCGTCCGACATAGCGATCGGGGAACAGGCTGCGCGCGTGGGCGAAGATCGGGGATGAAAGCCCGGAGGAAAGCCCGAGCAGGACCATGGTGCAGGTCGCGAGCATGAGCGAGTTCGAACCGACCATGGCCAGTGCGGCGAACCACGCGATCATCGACACCGCACCGATGGACACAACCCCGCGCCGCGTGTCGAAGACACGGTCCAGCGGGCCGATACACACTGCGCTTGCCAGCCATGCGAGCGAGACCCAGAAAATCAGGTTGCCGCGCTCCAGGAGGCCCGCGCCGTAGACATCGTTCAGGTAGGGTCCGACCCAGAGTGCCCGGAAGGTCAGGAAGGACCCGACCGTCACGGCGGCAAGCGAGCCGAGCGCATACAGGCGCGGCTCACGCAGCACCTGCGCCAGACCACGGATCGTGGCGATGAGGCTTTCCGGGACGACCGCCTGATCGCGCGCGCCAGGCGGGCGGTCGCGCACGGTCATCAGCACAGCGATTGAGACGATGAACGCAAAAATCCCGACAGCCGTCAGGGTCGGCCGCCACCCGAAGGCCGCCGTGGCCTCTGCGAAGGGGGTTGCGGAGAACAGCATGCCTGTGCCGCCGACGCCCACGGACAGGGCCGTCGCGGTGGATAGCCGGTCACGCGGTGCCCATCGGGAAATGAGGACGATGATCCCCATGAAGGTGGGTGCGATGCCCCACCCCGTCAGCAGCAGGGCCGCCGTAAGCGTTCCTGGCGTATGCGCGAGGGAAAACCAGACTACGCCCGCACCCGTCAGCATCAGGAACGCCGTGACGGTGAGGCGCGGTCCGTACCGGTCCAGCAGGATGCCGCTGGGCAACTGCATCATGGCGGAACCAAGGAACAGCGCTGACGGAAGCGCGCTGAGCTCCCCGGCGCTCATGCCGAGTTCGGTACGCAAATCGGGAGCAATCACCGCCGGGACCGAACGCAGGAACTGGCTGAATACGAACGCGAACCCCAGCGCCGGGATCATTGCCAGGACCATGCGGGCCGTGGGTGATTTCGGGAGCAGGTTCATGCGGTAGCGCTGCGAAAGAAGCCGGTTCGGTTTGATCACGCAGGTATGCCACGCGCGCGCTGCGTCTTGAAGGTGTCAGCCAAAATCCCGGTTATCGGATCCAGAAACAGACGACTCATAAAATTCATCTAAAAGTGGTAGCATTGCGCTCATTGAAGATTCGTTTTGTGAGTTTGGCGCGAATGTGTTCCGCGCCGGGGAATGAGCGGGTGGTTTGATGGATTTGCTCAAGGGGATCCTTGAGAAAATGGTTGCTGCTGAGCTTTTGCCGGATGGCGGAAGTTCTGCACCTCCTGTGGCCCCTGCTCCAGATGAAAACGGCCCCCAAACCTTCGCAGATCTTCACGATTATCTCGCCCTATCCGGTGCCACGGATCTGTTCGGCCATCCCGGTGTCGGTGCCCCCGCACTCTTCCCGGTTTCCGAATACCCCTTCGCGTCTCCCCTCACCGACTTCCCGCTGTTCTCCTCGGATGGCATCGATGTCCGGGGCATTCTGGAAGGCCTGAACACCGGCCCGGCGCACCAGCCTGGCGAGCGCGGGCGCGACGAGCGCACAACCTACGATCACAGTTCCGAACCAAGCGTCTTTTCGGATAGTCCGCCGGAAACACGCGATGTCTTCGTTGCGCGTGATTTTTTCTCGCCACCCGACGAAGTGCGCAATGCGCCGCCTGAACTCCCGGAACTTTCTCTCGGTGAGCCGGAGGTCGTTGGGGACACGTTGAACGGCTTCAGGCCCGGCAGGGCATTGCCCGATCCTGTCGCCCCTACGCTGCTGAACAATGAGCCCGGGGACTCGGTCTCCACGGAAGGCGCCATTGTCGGGACGGACGGCAATGACACCCTCTCCGGCACCGCGGATGACGATGTCATCCTCGGCCAGGGCGGGTATGACACCATTTCCGGCAACGGCGGCGACGACGAAATCTACGGTGGTGCCGATCGCGATGTCCTGTATGGCAATGACGGCAATGACACCCTGATCGGTGGCGGCGGCAACGACATCCTCGACGGCGGCACCGGGGACAACCGCTACAGGCCGGGTGATGGTGATGACACCATCATCATCCGTTACCGCGCGGAAGACCACACGCGCAACCGCCCCGGTGAAAACGACCTGATCGACGCATCATTCGAGGCAGGGCCCGGTGCGGGAGACGTGATCCAGTTTCACGGTTTCGGCCTCGCCAACTACGCCGAACTCATGGCGTACCGGGTCGATGAAGGCGTTCCCAATGTCACGATCTTCCAGTTCCCGGGCGATGGTTCGCAGAACATTATCGTCGGAGTTGCCAAGGCCTTCGAGGAACTCGCGCCTGACGATTTCGCGTTTTTCGATGAGGAAGGCGGTCCTGACTTCACTACAGCCGCCATTCCGGCCGACAGCGACAACCTGACCGGCACGGCCGGAGCGGACACCATTTCAGGCGGTGCGGGCGACGACTTCATCTTCGGTCTTGCGGGCGACGACATCCTGATCGGCGCGACCGGTGACGACTTCCTGCAGGGAGGCGACGGACAGGACACGATCATTGGCGGTTCTGGCACCGATACGGTGAGCTTTGCAGATGCAGCCTCCGGCGTAACTCTGGCGCTCGGGACGAATCCGAGTTTTGCGTCCGGCGGATCGAACGATTCGGTATCGGGCGTGGAGAACATCCACGGCAGCAACGGCGATGATGTCCTGTCCGGCGATTCCGGCGACAACCTCATCCTCGGCGGCGGCGGCAACGACACGCTGTGGGGCGGCGGCGGCAACGACATCCTCGGCGGCGGCGAAGGCGAGGACACCTACATCTTCAAGCAGGGTGACGGGCAGCTGACCCTGCTCCAGCGACGGCTGGACCAGGACGGCAGCGACGTCATCGACCTGCAGGGCTTCGGGCTGACCAGCTTCAGTGAGCTTCAGGGCCTGATGCAGGGGGCCGACGGCCTCTCGAAAACCATTATCACCTTCGCGTCCGGCGACCAGATCATTCTTCCGATGCATCCAGGTTTCGCCGCGAAGCCGGAACACTTCCTGTTCGACTCCAATCCCCTCGTCGATCTCGGCGGCGGCAATTTCGGCGTCGCGAGCGAGGAAACCGGGAGTGGGCCCTCCGAGTCCAACTCGAGCGACAGCGGCGGCGGCCGCGTCCTTCCTGACCCACAGGAACCACCACAGTCTCAGGACACCAACGCGACCGACGACAGCATCGTTGGGGATGCCGGCAACGATAGTCTGGATGGCGGTGCGGGGGATGACTACCTGGCGGGCAATGGCGGGGACGACACGCTTGACGGCGGAGC
This sequence comes from Alphaproteobacteria bacterium, assembly GCA_038117045.1. Lineage (GTDB taxonomy): Bacteria > Pseudomonadota > Alphaproteobacteria > UBA6615 > UBA6615 > JABJAG01. Next base: position 24,570 of record JAYOFE010000001.1, read on the forward strand.
CGGTGATGACTGGCTGTTCGGGAACGGCGGGAACGACACGATTTCCGGTGGTGCCGGCGATGACTTCATCAGCGGCGGCGCCGGCAACGACATCCTCCAGGGACAGGCCGGTGACGACACCTTCGTTTTCGCCCGGAACGCAGGCCACGACATTATTCTGGACTTCAACGCAGGGGATGGCGCCGGTGACGTTCTGGACGTGCGCGGTGTCACCATACGGACGTTTGACGACATCCTGGCGCGCACCACGGACAAAGAGGATGGCACAGGAACGGTCATTCAGCTGTATCAGGACGATCAGGTCACACTTGAGGGTGTCCTGAAAGCAGACCTGGCCGAAGACGATTTTGAATATTTTGTGTTCAATCCAGTACCTCCACCTCCAGTACCCCCGCGCCTGACTGAGAACGTGGGTACGGGCAACGATGATACGTTTGTCATTTCGGACAGTGGAGCCGACCATGAAATATTCCGTTTCCACTTCCGAGAGAGTGAAACGGACCGTGTCGACGTAAGCGCGTTTGGATTTACGAATTTTGCCGAGCTGCTGGAGAACGCCTCGGGACAATACGATACGCGGATTCAGCTCGATGAGGACGATTCAGTGACTCTGTTGGGCGTACGCCCCACAGACCTGAACCCAGACGATTTTATCTACTCGTAGTCGCCTGTCCGTCAGGCTCGAAAGATTGGTGATCAAGGCATGCACCGCCTGACGCAGGTGTGCCTTGCCAGTCCACACAAAGAAGTCTTCCAGCTCTAGGAAAATTCCAAAAGCTTGAGAGAGTTTGATGCCTCGACGAAAGCGAGTTTATCCGGCGGTGTTGTCCGTATCGCTCGACTTGGCTTCTTCGGAATCTTCAATCCGTCTGGCTTCGGCGGCTTCCCGCTTGGCCTCGGCCTTGGCGGCTTTCTTTTCCTGCTTTTGCAGCTCGCGCTGGCGTTTTTCGAAGTTGTAGTTCGTCTTGCGCGCCATGAATGCCTTTCAGGTTGGGGTGGGCTGCCGCTCGCGCGGCAGCCCTGTTCATCAGGCGGCCCGGCGCATGCCGGGACTACCACGACGCGAACGCCGCCGCTTGCCGCCGCCCTGTTTGGGGCGGTTGTTCTGCTGCTGGACGCGATTGCCGTTGCGAGCACCGCCCTGACGTCCCTGCCCGCCACCCTGCTTCGGGCGCGCGTTTCCGGCCGGCCGGGTTCCGCTAGCAACCTCAATCTTGCGTCCGATCAGCTTCTCGATGTCCAGAAGCAATCCAGCCTCCTCGCCCGCGCAGAACGAGATTGCAGCGCCTTCCGCGCCGGCGCGTGCTGTGCGGCCGATGCGGTGCACATAGCTTTCTGCATCCACCGGCATCTCGAAGTTCACCACATGGGTGACATCAGGAACGTCGATGCCACGCGCAGCGATGTCCGTGGCGACCAGTGCCTTGATCCGGCCATTCCGGAAGGCATCCAGCGCACGCTGTCGCGCGCCCTGGGACTTGTTGCCGTGGATCGCATCCGCCTCGACGCCGGACTTGATCAGCTGTTCCGCCACCTTGTTGGCACGATGCTTCGTGCGGGTGAACACGATGACACGGCGCATCGCCTTGTCCGCAAACAGGTCACACAATGCGCGCAGCTTGTCGTTCGGCTCGATGAAGTGAATGCTCTGGCGAATGACCTCGACCGCAACCGTCTTGGGTGCAATGTCGATGCGCACGGGCTCATAAAGGATTTCCTTTGCCAGCTTGGCGATTTCCGGCGGCATCGTGGCCGAAAAGAGCTGGGTCTGGCGGTCCTCGGGCAGCTTGGCGACGATCTTGCGAACGTCACGGATGAATCCCATGTCGAGCATCCGGTCGGCCTCGTCGAGAACAAGAAACTCGACCGCACCGAGGTTCACATGCCCCTGCTCCATCAGGTCGAGCAGGCGCCCCGGCGTGGCGATGATGATGTCGACGCCGCGGCGCAGCTTCTGGACCTGTGCATGCTGGGACACGCCGCCGAAGATCACGGCCTGCCGGACCGAAAGGTCCTTGCCGTAGGCGTGGAACTCGTCGCCGATCTGGATCGCGAGCTCACGCGTCGGCGCAAGAATGAGCGCACGCGGGTCACGGTACTTGCCGCGGGCCGGCTCTAGGTTGAGTTCGTGCAGGATCGGCAGCGCGAAAGCCGCGGTCTTGCCGGTGCCCGTCTGGGCGATGCCGAGAAGGTCGTCGCCGTCGAGAATTGCAGGGATCGCCTTGGCCTGGATCGGGGTCGGCGTGATGTGATTGCGGGCGTTCAACGCACGCAGGATCGGATCGGCAAGGCCGAACTCCGAGAAAGAACTGACTGTCACTTGGTATTCCTTGTACGCCGATTGCTTATGCGGCCCGCATTGTCTGGCGGCCGTCCGGCCCCGGCGTTCACCCTGTTCCGGGCGCGGCCGGTGCGGGCTGATTCTTGATTATTATTCCCGGGACATGCGCCGCAAATGGGCGGCACTTCGCGCAATCGCGAGATAACGTAATGACGGACAAATGAGCGTCTGACGCTGATTTGTCAAGAAAATCAGAAATTTAATTGAAGCCCGTGCCTCGAAACCCCTAGTGAATCAGGACGATCGGGATCTGGCAGCGCATCAGGACCCCTCTTGTGGTCGACCAGAGGATCATGCTGCGGAGGCGGGAGTGGCTAAAGGCCCCCATGATGAGAAGATCGATTCGGGATTCCTCAACGGCGCGCGAAATTACGTCTCCCGCATCGCCTTGAACGACATGTGAGGTGACCTTGAAGCTCCCGGCCTCCAACTGTGCGCAGGCCTGGGTGAGCGCCCTCACCTCCTGCGGACGTCCGGAACCGGCCATTGCCACGTGGCACTCAAGACCGGAAAACAGGGTGCTTCGCGAAACATAGTCCACGGCTTTCAGAGAACTCGATCCGCCATCGAATGAAATCAGGACCCGCGCGATGGGCCGGAATTCCCGGGCGGAAACAAAAGCGGGTCGATTGCTGGCCCGTGCGACACGTTCAAGATTGGAGCCGAGTTCAAGGGTCTCGAAGTTCGCCGCCTCCCCACGCTTGCCGACGATCACGAGATCGCTTTCCGCTTCCTGCGCGTTCACCGTCTCGACGACATTGCCGATACGCAGACGGGTCCGGACCCGAAGGCTGTCGTCCTGTGCGGCAATCCGGGCCTGCGCGTCCTCAAGAATGGCCCAGCCCAGTTTCTGGGCGACCCTGGCCCGGCGGGCATCCAGTTCGCTCAACTCATTGAGAAGCGCCGTACGCGCACCCAAGGCGATGTTTCCACTGAGGTTCACCTGGCCGGCGACTGTTTCGCGATGTTCGAGGACGTGCAGCAATTCGATCTCCGCGCCGGTTCGCGACGCGATCCAGGCTGCGTTGTCACACACGGCGGAAGAATAGGTGGAGCCGTCGATGAGTGCGGTAACCTTGTCCATGCTTGCTTCCTCTAGTGCCCGAGAAGTTCTTCAAGCGCACCGGGCCGGTCATGGACCGCGAGGCGATCCACAATCGTTTCGCTCGCTTTGTTCAGGCCGACAATTTCAACGTCCGCGCCCTCACGCCGAAACTTGAGAACAACCATGTCGAGGGCTGCGACGCTGGAAATGTCCCAGATATGTGCATGGCTGACGTCGATCGTCACATGCTCGAGTGCCTCGCGGAAGTCGAAGGCCTTATTGAACGCATCCGCAGATGCGAAGAATACCTGCCCTTCGACGTTGTAGGTCCGTGCCCGTCCGTCCGGTGAAAGCACCGAAGTGACCCGGAACAGCTGGGAGATTTTCCAGGCGAAGAAAATTCCGGACAGCAGCACGCCCACCAGCACACCGATTGCCAGGTTGTGCGTGAACACGACGCATACAACCGTCGCCAGCATCACGATGGAGGAACTTAGCGGGTGGTCACGCAGGTTGCGGATCGACGACCAGCTGAAGCTCCCGATCGACACCATAATCATGATCGCCACCAGCGCGGCCATTGGGATCTGGCGGACCCAGTCCCCGAGGACGACAATCAGGAACAGCAGAACTGTACCGGCCGTGAAGGTGGACAGGCGTCCACGCCCTCCCGATTTCACGTTGATCATCGACTGGCCAATCATTGCGCATCCGGCCATCCCGCCGATAAAGCCGGTGGCGGTGTTCGCCAGTCCCTGCCCGATGCATTCCTGGTTCTTGTCGCTCGGGCGGTCAGTCAGGTCGTCCACGATCGAGGCCGTCATAAGCGATTCCAGGAGCCCCACGGCGGCCACTGCCGCCGAATACGGAAAAATGATCTTCAGTGTTTCCAGATTGAGCGGAATATCCGGCAGCAGGAAGACCGGGAGCGTCGACGGCAACTGCCCCATATCCCCCACCGTTCGCAGGTCAAGCCCGAACGCGATCGCGACCGAGGTCAGCACAAGGATGCAGATCAGTGGCGACGGGACCGCCTTTGTTAGGTACGGAAACAGGTAGATGATTGCCAGTCCTGCTGCGACCATCACATAGGTCAGCCACGGCACACCGATCAGTTCCGGCAACTGCGCCAGGAAAATCAGGATCGCGAGCGCGTTGACGAAGCCGGTCATGACCGATCTTGATACGAACCGCATGACCTGTCCCAGTTTCAGGAAGCCTGCTCCGATCTGCAGCAAACCAGCCAGGATTGTCGCTGCCAGCAAGTATTCCAGCCCGTGGTCACGTACCAGCGTGACCATCAGCACGGCCGTGGCAGCGGTTGCCGCCGAAATCATGCCTGGCCGGCCGCCCGCGAAGGCCGTGATCACCGCGATGGAGAACGAGGCGTAAAGGCCGACCTTGGGATCGACGCCAGCAATGATCGAGAACGCAATCGCCTCCGGAATGAGTGCCAGTGCGACAACGAGGCCGGACAGGAGATCGCCGCGAACATTACCGAACCATTGTTCGCGGTACGCACTGGGAGACATCATGGAAAATCCGAAACAAGACAAAGCCGCGTGCGCCGCACGACGTCCGGCGGCACATGCTCATGGGACATGTGATCGTGGAACCCAGTGTTCCGGGTTTTTCAGGCGTGCCGGGTTTGCCCGGCTTCAAAGGCGTGGGCGTACCTAAACGATTCTTATGTTGCAATGCAACAAAAGTGCAGGTGTGAAACGTTCCGTCTCGGACTAACTATTGCGAAACAAATGTCTCAACGCGTATCCGCAAGGATCATGTCGGAGGCCTTCTCCGCAATCATGATCACCGGCGCATTGGTGTTTCCGGACACAATCGAGGGCATGATCGACGCATCGACGACCCGCAAATCGTCGATCCCGCGCACCCGCAACCGGGCATCCACCACAGCTCTGGGGTCACTCCCCATGCGGCAGGTTCCAACCGGGTGAAACCCTGTGTTCCCGAAGTTGCGCAGATACTCGATCAGCGCGTCGTCGCTGGTGACATCCGCGCCCGGCTCGATTTCGCTGTCCACGAACGGTTCCAGCGCCGGTTGCCCCATGATGTTCCGTACCGCGCGCACACCGCGCATCAGGGTCTGTGCGTCCCGCTCGGTCGAGAGGTACCGGCTCTTGATCAGGGGGGCGGCCATCGGGTCCGCCGAGCCGATCTCCACGCTGCCGCGGCTTTCCGGACGGAGCAGGATGACCGTTGACGACATGCCCGGGAACGGGTGCAACCCGGCCCCCTGGCGTCCCGTCGCACCGCTGGTCGAAAACAGAACGATATGGGTCTGGAGGTCGGGTGTCGCGACGCTCGGATCGCTGCGTATAAAGCCACCGGTTGGCACCGGTGGCATCGCCATCATGCCGCGCCGCTGCGTGAGGTAGCGCAGGACCATGGCGGCCGTGCGGGCCTTGCTTCCCACCACATCGTTCAACGTGATGGCCTGCTTACACCGGAAGACCGTGCGGACAAGGTAGTGGTCCTGCATATCTGCACCCACGCCGGGCATGTCGGCCACCACGTCGATGCCGTGTGAGCGCAGCAGGTCGGACGGCCCCAGGCCCGAAAGCTGCAAAAGCTGCGGGGAATTAAAGGCACCAAGCGCGAGGATCACTTCCCGATTGGGCCGCACCGTGAGGGTTTTGTCCCCGACCCTGTACTCGATCCCAACGGCGCGCCGGCCTTCGAAGAGGATGCGCTGTGTATAGGCTCTGGTGACGACGGACAGGTTCGCACGCCCGCGCGCCTGTTTGAGGAATCCGCGTGCCGTGGACCAACGCCGCCCGTTTCGCATGTTGACCTGGTAACGTCCGAAACCTTCCTGCTGCGCACCGTTGAAATCCGGTGTGAGCGGATAGCCCGCCTGCTGTGCGGCCTCAAGATGGGCATCGGCGAGCGGGTGCGTGTCGCGCTGTTCGGACACGTCGAGCGGCCCTCCGACACCGTGATACGGGTCTTCCCCACGCTCCTGGTTCTCGGACTTGCGGAAGTACGGCAGGACATCGTCATAGCTCCAGCCCTCATTGCCGAGCTGGCGCCAGTGGTCGTAATCCGCCGCGTTGCCGCGGATGTAGATCATCCCGTTGATGGAACTGGACCCGCCCAGCACCTTGCCGCGCGGCTGTACGATACGGCGGTTGCCGCAAGTGGGATCGGGCTCGGTCGAGTAGCACCAGTTGACCTTCGGATCCGCGAAGACCTTGCCGTAGCCCAGCGGAATGTGGATCCACGGGTTGGTGTCGCGCCCGCCGGCTTCCAGCAGGAGGACCTTGTGACGGCCGCTCTCGGTCAGGCGGTTGGCCAGCACGCATCCGGCGCTGCCCGCTCCCACGATCACATAGTCGAATTCTGTTCCTGCTTGCACCATCGCCGCATTATTGGCGCTCGTTATGCCGAAAGATACGGGCGCGTTGTACGAATTCCGTCAGGTTATTTCCCGCCTGACGCAGCCTCGTTGGCGAATTCCTTGATCATCTCGACCATCCGGTCGAGCATCTTGAGCGCGCGTTCGCGCTCCGCCTTTTCCTTCTCACCCTGGGCCTCGAGGGCCGCGGCCTCGCGTTCCTGCAGCTCCTCATAGGTCGCTGCTGGCGGGCGTGCGGCGTCAGAACTGGTCGAGCATACAAGCGCATCGTTTTCGAGCGTGCAGACGGAGATCTCGCCGGTCTGGCGGTTGAGACGCCAGACGCGGTCTTCGGTTGCCTTGAGGAATTCGTAAACACCGTCGCTCGACTGGGCGGCTGCGTTGCCGGAAAGACTGTATGCTACGAGTCCCGCGGCCAGAAACACTGCGAAAGCATTGCGGAAGTTTGCGTTCGGTGACGGATGCATCATTTCGTTATTCTCCTCCGCGATGTGATGAAAGGATGGCGATCCCTCCGGTTGCGGCTTTGCCTATAACCTTGCCGTCGCAGGATCGATCCAGTCGATGGTTGCGATCGTACCCCAAACGGTCCCTGCGGTGACGATGATCGAACCGACGGCTGCGACAAGCCCGATTGCGAGTGCGACACCATCTTTCTCAAGGTACGCAACCGCCAGGAGCATCACCACGACCGCCGGAAGCAACTGGCCCAGTGGAACCGGCGAAAACATGGTCACTCCGAGCAAGAGGACAACAACGCCTGTAAAACGCTTCGTGGACTGGAACGGCGTGGCCCAGCGCGGGCGGATAAACCGCTCAACCCATTTGAGTTTGGGACCGATGAACCGGATCGTCCGTTCCAGCTTCTGCACGCTGATTTTTCGCCGCGCCACGAACTTCGGGAACCGGGTGGCATCGTGTCCGAGAATCATTTCAGCGGCGGGCCACAAGACAAGGATACCCGCGACCGTGGCGATCCCGGGAACGAATGCCAACAGGGCCAGCACGAACAGCGTCAACCCGAACGATCGTTCGCCCAGATTCGCCAGCATCCAGCCGACAGTGACGTGCGGCCCGCTTGCATCGTCCAGCAGTTTCGAAAGATAGACGGACGTCGGAACATAGTCCGACTTCGTGCTTTCCAAACGGGCCACGTGTTTGCCTCACCTATCCGTACGGGGCATCACACAAATTGGGTGCGATCACGCATGATTATATGCACGGGTTTTGACAGCGCATGCAGGCAGCACTGCATCCGACAGGTGTTGAATGAACATGCAGGAATTGGCATAGGCGCCGATCCGGCGTTCCGGGCGGGGAAAATGGTGAGCCCGACAGGGTTCGAACCTGTGACCTACTGATTAAAAGTCAGTTGCTCTACCAGCTGAGCTACGGGCCCCACAACGCGCCAAGGGCACGCATCCGGGATGCGGGCGGACATTAGAAATCCGCGCGCGCCGGGTCAACGGCGCATGCAACCCGCATGCGCCGCACTTCCGGAGTTACTTCGCGTCGGCAGCAACCTGCATCTTGATAATCTTGTCAGGATCGTTGACCGCGCCGTTGGCGGCCTGGCTGCCCCGCTTGATCGCATCGACATGCTCCATGCCATCGACCACCTGGCCCCACACGGTGTACTGGCCGTCCAGGAAGCTGGCGTCGTCGAAGACGATGAAAAACTGGCTATTGGCGCTGTCGGGGCTCTGCGCACGCGCCATGGAGACCGCGCCGCGGCCGTGGTTGGCGTCGGAGAACTCGGCCTTCAGGTCCGGCTTGTCCGAACCGCCGCGGCCGGTGCCCGTCGGGTCGCCCGTCTGCGCCATGAATCCGTCGATCACGCGATGGAACACCACGCCGTCATAAAAGCCATCACGGGTCAGTTCCTTGATCCGCGCGACATGGTTCGGCGCGAGGTCCGGGCGCAGCTCGATCGTCACGCGGCCGTCCTTGAGGTCGAGGTAAAGGGTATTTTCCAAGTCACGCTCCTGTTTTGCGGTCTGGGCCTGTGCGGGGTTCACACCGGGGCCGACCAGGCCCGACATGGTGAAGATGCCCGCCGCGAATGCGAGCGCGCACAGAAGGATTCGTCGTTGCATGGGGAACCTATTCGTTGACGGCCTGGAGGTCGAGCCGCCCGTAGCGGTCGTTGACGCGCCGGGCGATGGCTGGCGAAACGAAGCTGGTGATGTCCCCGCCAAGCGCCGCGATTTCCTTCACGAGTCGCGAAGCGATGAACTGGTGCCGTTCCGACGCCATCAGGAACACGATTTCTATGTCAGGATTGAGGCGGGCGTTCATCCCGGCCATCTGGAATTCGTAATCGAAGTCCGACACCGCGCGCAGGCCGCGCAGAATGCACTGGGCCTTTTCTGTCTCTGCGAAATGCATCAGCAGCGAGTTGAACGGCTTGACCTCAATCACCCCGATGTTCGGATCGGACAGTGCAGCGACTTCGTCGCGTACCATTTCCACCCGTTCGTCGAGGGAGAACAGCGGGCCCTTGCCCGCGTTGACAGCAACGCCGATTACCAGCCGGTCGAGGATGCGAGCTCCGCGCCGGATGACGTCCATATGCCCATTGGTGATGGGGTCAAAGGTGCCGGGATAGACACCGACCCGTTCATTCTTCGCCATGTTCCGTCTCCGCCGACGTGCCAGGTTCGTCCTGCGGTGCCTCTTCCCCGTCTGTTGCGCCGTTATCGACGCTACCGGACGGTTCCGCGACACCTTCGGCATCGTCTCCGCCTTCTTCGTCGTCATCGTCGCGCAAATGGGTCACGGTCACAACCCGTTCGTCATCGCCCACCCGGAACAGGGTCACCCCGCGTGTCGAGCGCCCGGCGATACGCACTTCGTCCACACCCGTCCGGATCAACTGGCCGCCATTGGTCATCATCACAAGCTGGGTGTCTTCCAAGACCGGAAAAGAAGCGATGACACCGTTATCAGGCACATCTGCCAGCACGATATTCACGACCCCCTGCCCGCCACGCTTGGTGATCCGGTATTCATAGGCGGAGGTGCGCTTGCCGAAGCCGTTTGCCGTCACGGTCAGAATGAACTGTTCCTGCTCCGCGAGCTCGGCGTAGCGCTCGTTAGTCAGCTCGACCTCTTCATCGGCGCCTTCTTCAACCGCTTCGATGATTCCGTTTCCGTTCACATCGTCGGGTTCAGCCCGCTCGGCACGGCTGCGCTTGAGATAGGCGATACGCTCGGCCACCGAGAACTCGGCATGGCCGAGGATCGACATGGAGATCACCTCGTCGCCGTCCGCCAGCCGGATGCCGCGCACACCCGTGGAGTTGCGGCCGGAGAAGACACGCACGTCCGAGACCTCGAAGCGGATCGACTTGGCCCCCGCCGTGGCCAGCAGGACATGGTCGGTGTCCTCGCATGTCTGCACGCCGATCAGGCGGTCGCCTTCGTCCAGCTTCATGGCAATCTTGCCGTTGGACTTCACCTGCACAAAATCCGCCAGCGAGTTCCGGCGGACATTGCCGGACGCCGTGGCGAACATGACGAACAGGTTCTCGGCCTCACTCTCGTCCTCGGGCAGCGGCATCAGCGTGGTGATGTACTCGCCCTCTTCCAGCGGAAGCAGGTTCACCAGGGCCTTGCCGCGTCCCTGGGGCGTGCCCACAGGCAGGCGGTAGACCTTTTCCTTGTAAACCATGCCGCGCGAGGAGAAGAACAGCACGGGCGTGTGGGTATTCAGGACGAAGACGGAACTGACAAAATCCTCGTCACGCGCCTTCATGCCGGCGCGTCCCTTGCCGCCACGCCTCTGCGCCCGGTAGGTCGAGAGCGGGACGCGCTGGATGTAGCCGTTATGGGTGACGGTGACGACCATGTCCTCGCGCTGGATCAGGTCCTCGATGTCCTGTTCAAACTCGCCCTCGACGATTTCCGTGCGGCGCGGATTTGCGAACTCGTCCTTCATCGCCACGAGTTCATCGCGCAGGACGCTGTAAAGCTTCTCTCGGCTGTCGAGGATGGCGAGGTACTCGCGAATACGCTCCACAAGTTCCTCAAGGTCCTTCGCGATCTTGTCGCGCTCCAGGCCCGTCAGGCGGTGCAGGCGCAGTTCCAGGATCGCCTTGGCCTGCTCTTCGGAGAGCTGGTAGGTGCCGTCCTCGTCCACGCCCCGGCCAGGCTCGTCGATCAGCTCGATGAGCGGGGTCACGTCCGATGCAGGCCAACGTTTGCCGCACAGATTGGCCCGTGCCTCGGCCGCGTCCTTCGCAGCCCGTATCAGCGCAATCACGGGGTCGAGGTTGGCGACGGCAATGGCCAGGCCGACCAGAGTGTGCGCCCGGTCGCGTGCCCGGCCCAGCTCGTAGATCGTACGTCGGGTAATCACCTCCTCGCGGAAGGCCACAAAGGCTACGATGATCTCCTTGACGTTGAGCAGTTCCGGCCGGCCACGGTTCAGCGCCAGCATGTTGACGCCGAACGATGTCTGCAGCGGCGTGTAGCGGTACAACTGGTTGAGGACGACCTCCGGCTCTGCGTCGCGCTTGAGCTCGATCACAACACGCACGCCGTGACGATCGCTTTCGTCGCGGAGGTCCGAAATCCCCTCGATGATCTTCTCCTGTGCGACCTCGGCAATCCGCTCGATCATCCGCGACTTGTTCACCTGGTAGGGTATCTCGTTCACGATGATGGCGTTGCGCCCGGCACGGACCTCCTCGAATTCGGTCTTGGCGCGGATTACGACCGAACCTCGACCGGTGTAGAAGGCCGCACGGATACCGCTGGTGCCGACGATGGTCGCGCCGGTCGGGAAGTCCGGTCCCGGCATGATTTCGAGGATTTCGTCGATACTGACGCCCGGATTGTCGATATAGGCGCAGCAGGCGTCGATCACCTCGCCCAGGTTATGGGGCGGAATGTTGGTGGCCATTCCGACGGCGATACCGCCTGCGCCGTTGACCAGCAGGTTGGGGTACTGCGCAGGCAGGACGACTGGTTCGGTGACGCTTTCGTCGTAGTTTGGCTGGAAATCGACCGTGTCGCGGTCGATGTCTTCCAGCAGCGCATGTGCCGCCTTGGACATGCGGGCCTCGGTGTATCGCATGGCCGCGGCGGGATCGCCGTCCATGGACCCGAAATTGCCCTGCCCGTCGACCAGTTCCAGCCGCATGGAGAAGTCCTGCGCCATACGCACCATGGCGTCGTAGATCGCGGAGTCGCCATGGGGGTGATACTTACCCATGACGTCACCGACGATGCGGGCCGATTTACGGTAGGGCCGGTTCCACTCGAAACCGGACTCTTTCATCGAATAGAGAATACGGCGATGCACGGGCTTAAGGCCATCGCGCACATCCGGCAGTGCGCGGCTCACGATCACGCTCATCGCGTAATCGAGATAGGAGGAACGCATCTCCTCCTCGATGGTCACAGGCTGGATGTCGAATCCGCCCGGTGGCAGCTGTGCCGACTGGTCGCTCATCTTTTAATTTCAATCGGTTGCCGCGCGTTTTTTATACAGAAAATCACTCGCGCGAGGACAGAGGATTTCATCAAATAAATTTACCCGAACGGGCGGATTCGGGCAAGGAATGGAGGGGATTTAATTAACGCGTAAGTTATTGATTTATTATAATTATCGGGATTTTCTGTTTCGCAGTCACTTCGGTCTGGGGGCCGATCAGCCAGACCAGGGTGCAGGCCGTCACGAGGACCAGGCAGACAGCCGCATAAACGGCACGAAAACCGGCTCGCGGCCTTATCCGGCCACTGAGACGACGAGTGGCATTGCGCATGTCCTGGGGCATCGGCGGCAGAGATTGGGTCGCCGCAAGCCTCTGGATTCCGAGGTTCTGAGCACGCCACGCGTCGATCGAGCGCGCGAGTTCCGGGTTGCGGGCAATCGCCGTCTCGACCGTACGGCGTTGCTGGCGGGACAGGAGAACATCGACATAACGGTGCAGCAGTGTATCCGGCACCAGGATCTCGATGTTGTCCCGCCGCAGGTTCATCGCGCCATCTGCTGCATGGGCACGGGGTCCAGTGTGTTCCCGGAGACGTAGTCGCGCAGCGCCTTGCGTCCCCTGGACAGGCGCGACATGACGGTGCCCACGGGGCAGTTGGTGATTTTGGCGGCCTCTTCGTAGGTAAAACCGGCCATTCCGACGAGCAGCACCACCTCGCGCTGCGCGTCCGGCAGGTTGTTCAGACCGTCGGACAGGTCCTGAAGCTCCAGGCGATGGTCCTGGTTGCTGCCCTGGATGAGTGCGGGGGCCATCATGGCCGTCTCGATCGGCACAACCTTCCCGCGGCGACTGGTCTTTCGGACACCGTCAATGAACAGGTTATGCATCATCGAGAAGAGATACCGGCGCAAATCCTCGACTCCCGCTATCCGCGGCCACTTTTCGAGGGCCCGCAGCATGCATTCCTGAACGAGATCGTCGGCATCGTTCCAGTTTTTCGCGAGAAGCCGCGCATAGCGGCGCAGGCCGTCGATCTCGCGTTCCAACTCCATCTGATGATGCGCCATGTCCTTGCCTTTCCGGAAACGTCCGCGCGGGTGTGCGCGACGGGAAAAGCTTTCCACGGACGGGCGGCGTTCGGTTGTGTCAACGCCGTGTCATCTTTGGGACCCGTCATGACGGTCACTCCTGTCGCATTTCGGTATCCCGTTGGCCCGGCAGCGGCGCTCGGGGGCGAGCATGGGGTTCCCGCCACCGGGCCCGGGAACTGGCGTCTGTCATCCCGCCAGTGAGAGCACGCTCCGGGAGGCGACGGGGAGCGCACTTTCGTCACACCAGTTCCCGATCGTGTCCTGAACCACGTACACTCGGCATATGGGACGCACCGGGGGCGGAATTATTCCGCCGCAGGTGGAACTATGTACTGAACGATCAGAATGGCGCCGTTTACGCCGACAACCGCCACGTCATCCCCGACGGACAGGTCCCGCTCTCCCGCGGGCGCGGCGAGGTGCCAGGCATCGCCGATGCGGATATGCCCCCAGCCGCTTTCAAGAACCGCACTGACGGTGGCCCTGGCGCCGACCATATATTGCCCGGCGTCTTGTCTGCTGCGTTTTGACAGCCAGTCGCGGGTCAGCAAGGCGAATATCGGCGCGAGAACGAGAAAGATACCCAACTGGTACCCGATGACGACTAAACGGAGGAACCAGTTAGGCCGTCTCATGCAGCCTTTATGCCCGGTGAAGGAATCCCGGGGCGCGCGTAGGCATGATGCACGATATATCCGGCGAAGGCGCTAGAACGGGATTTCGTCGTCGAGATCGTCGCCGCCACCCATGCCGCCACCGCCACCAGATGCCATGGCCGGCTGCCCGCCGTAATCGGGCACGGAATCGTATCCGCCACCCTGCCCGCCGCCACGGGTGTCGAGCATTACCATCTCTCCCCGGAAACGCTGCAGCACGACCTCGGTCGTGTACTTTTCCTGGCCGGACTGGTCTGTCCACTTGCGGGTCTGGAGCTGGCCTTCGATGAAGATCTTCGATCCCTTGTTCAGGTACTTCTCCGCCACCTCGATCAGCTTCTGGTCGAAGATGACGACCCGGTGCCACTCGGTCTTTTCGTTCATGTCGCCGGTGTTGCGGTCACGCCAGCGCTCGGACGTGGCCACGGACAGGTTGCACACCTTGTCTCCGGACTGCATGGCTCGGATTTCCGGGTCCCGGCCCAGATTTCCGACGAGAATGACCTTGTTGACGCTGCCTGACATGGGAGTGCTCCTGGCGGGTTCGATCCGATCTACAAGCGCTTGATCCGGGGCCGTAGGCCACGCGAATCGGTGCGCAAATCCGCAGCCACACTGGCATGGGGCCTACGCCCTCACAAGCCGGATGGGGTGGGAGTTATCCCCATAATGTTCTTTTTTTGTTCTCATTTCAAGAGGGCATGAAAAAGGCCGACACCCTCTAGACGCCGGCCCATTCCAGGGTTGCCTGTGCTGGACGGAATTACTGCCCCTGACCCAGCGAATAGCCACGTTCTCCGTCGAACAGGTAGAGGTTCTCGGTCTTCACGACCTCGATCCCGTCCGCAGCCAGTTCCGTCAGCAGCGCAATGATGGCGTCCGGACCGAGCCTCGCGCCCTTTTCCACCTCATACCGGCAACGCCAGTGATCGGTGCAGTAGGTTTCCGGGAAGGCCTGCGGCCAGACCTTCACCCCGCGGTTCGAGATCATCCGCAATTCGAGGTCGAAGTCGTGCGACGCGGCCTGCAGCCGCTCTGCAAGCTCGTCAGCGTCGGTCCGTGCATGAAAGAACACATCCACACCGACCAGCGTCTTTTCGGCCACCGGGCGGGGCTTGGGAGCGGGAAGCTTGATCGCGCCCGCGCCGGGATTGGCTTTTGCAGGCATAAGCGTGACCGGCGTCTGACCCAGGCGGTCAATCACGGCGTTTGCAAACGCCTGAGTCCCGACCTTTTCCGTCGACGTGACAGGGTCATAAATGTCGGCGGTGTGGATCCCCTCCTCGAT
This sequence comes from Alphaproteobacteria bacterium, assembly GCA_038117045.1. Classification (GTDB taxonomy): domain Bacteria; phylum Pseudomonadota; class Alphaproteobacteria; order UBA6615; family UBA6615; genus JABJAG01. The sequence continues at coordinate 39,808 of JAYOFE010000001.1, forward strand.
GGTCCGCAGCCACGCATTGTGAACCTTCACCGCGATATCCTGCTGGCCGATGTGTTCGAGCATCATCACCCCGGCAAGCAGCAGGCCCGACGGATTGGCTTCGTCCATGCCGGCAAGCGCCGGTGCGGAGCCATGAATGGCCTCGAACATGGCCACATGTTCGCCGATGTTCGCGGATGGCCCCAGGCCGACGGAGCCGGAGATCTGGCTGGTGATGTCGCTGACGATATCGCCGTAGAGGTTCGGCGAGACGATCACGTCGAACAGCTCCGGCTTGTCAGCCAGCATCGCGGCACCGATGTCGATGATCCAGTGGTCGTTCTGGATATCCGGGTATTCCTGGGCGATCTCGTCGAAGACCTTGTGGAACAGCCCATCGGTCATCTTCATGATGTTGTCCTTGCTGAAACAGGACACCTTTTTGCGGCCGTTTGTGCGCGCATATTCAAAGGCATAGCGCACGATCTTCTCGCAACCGGGCCGTGAGACCAGCTTCAGGCACTGGTACACATCGTCCGTCTGGCGATGCTCGATCCCGGCGTAGAGGTCTTCCTCGTTCTCACGCACGATCACCACGTTCATGTCCGGGTGCTTGGTGGTCACGAACGGCGCGTGGCTGGCGCAGGGACGGACATTTGCGAACAGCCCCAGCGATTTCCGCATGGTGACGTTGAGGCTTTTGTACCCTCCGCCCTGGGGTGTGGTGATCGGCGCCTTGTAGATCAGGCCCGCGTCGCGGATCACGTCCCACGCTTCCGCCGGGATGCCCGAGGTGTTGCCCGAGAAGTAGACCTTCTCGCCCACCTCGATGGGGACGATATCAAGTTGTGCCCCGGCCGCCTGCAGGACGCGCAGGCTCGCCTTCATGATTTCCGGCCCGATCCCGTCGCCGAAGGCCACGGCCACCTTTCGGGGTTCGAGCAGGCGCGTTGTCACGGGGTATTCTTTGATGATGTCTGACGGCTTGACCTGAATGTTCATCTCATCTGCTCCTTGTTGGTGCGTGCGCGGAACATGGGGCAGAACTGAAATTTACGAAAATTGATAGATTTTGTTTCAATGATTGATATTTATAATAGCTGCCATGGCCCTCGATACGAACATTCACCCGGACTTGCTTCGTGCGCTCGTCGCCGTCGTCGAATGTGGCGGGTTTTCCCAGGCCGCCGAACGCCTGATGAAGGGGCAATCGGCAATTTCCCTGCAGATCAAGCGGCTCGAAAGCCAACTGGGCGTCACCTTGCTGGACCGCAGCCCGCGCCATGTCGCCCTGACGACCGAGGGCGAGCTGATCCTCGACCAGGCCCGGCGCATTCTGGCCCTCAACGACGAACTGGTCGCCCGTGCGCGTGAGCCGGAGATGTCCGGCCTCGTCCGATTCGGCGCGCCGGAGGATTTTGCAACCAGCCACCTCCCCGACGTGCTCTCGGAGTTCACCCGGGCCTATCCCAAGGTGGCCCTTGAAGTGACGTGCGAACTGACGCTGCAGCTTCTGGAACGCTTCAGCGCCGGGAACCTCGATCTCGCGCTGGTGAAACGCGAACCTGCGGACCGTTCGGCGGGTCTTCGGGTCTGGCGTGAGCCGCTGGTCTGGCTCGGGGCTGATCGGGACATGGCGCGCGATACGGCACAACCCATTTCCCTCGTCGTCTCGCCCCGTCCTTGTGTCTACCGCAAGCGGATGACCGACAGCCTCGACCAGGCCGGGCGCCCGTGGCGGATTGCCTACACCTGCGGCTCGCTTGCCGGGCAACTCGCCGCCGTGCGCGCGCGCCTCGGGATCACTGTGCTCCCGAAGGAAATGGCGCCGCATGATCTCTCGATCCTGAATGTCGAGGAACTTTCCCTTCCGCCACTCGACGACACCGAAATGGCGCTTATCGAGGCCCCCGGACTGACACCAGCCGCCGAACGCCTGCGTGACCATGTCGTGCGGCAGCTGGAACACGGCGCCTGAACCCACATTCTCACAGGCTATCCACTGGTTTTTTGGTGGTCTGCCCGCCATGTTATCGGCGGTAAGTGCCGGGACATTCATCCGGCGGCAGGCTCTGTCCGTAAGATCATTATGCTCAAGAAAATCGTCGTCCGCGGTGCGCGCGAACACAATCTGAAGAACGTGGATGTCTCGATGCCGCGGGACGCACTGGTGGTCATCACCGGCCTGTCAGGCTCCGGCAAGTCTTCCCTCGCCTTCGACACGATCTACGCCGAGGGACAGCGCCGCTACGTGGAGAGCCTGTCGGCCTATGCCCGTCAGTTCCTGGAGCTCATGCAGAAGCCCGACGTGGACGCGATCGAGGGGCTTTCTCCGGCGATTTCCATCGAGCAGAAGACCACCAGCCGCAACCCGCGCTCCACCGTCGGCACAGTCACGGAAATCTACGACTACCTGCGCCTGCTCTTCGCGCGGGTCGGCATCCCCTACTCGCCCGAGACCGGCCTGCCCATCGAGGCCCAGTCGGTCAGCCAGATGGTGGACCGCACGCTGGAGATGGAAGAAGGCACGCGGCTCTACCTGCTGGCCCCGATCGTGCGCGGGCGCAAGGGCGAATACCGCAAGGAACTAGCCGCGCTCCAGAAGCGCGGCTTCCAGCGCGTGAAGATCGACGGGGAGATGTACGAGATCCCCGACGCCCCGGCGCTGGACAAAAACTACAAACATGATATCGCCGTGGTCGTGGACCGCATCGTGGTCCGCAAGGGAATCGAGACACGGCTGGCGGATTCCATCGAGACGGCGCTGGAACTGGCCGACGGCCTCGCCTTCGCAGAGAACGCGGACACGGGCGAGCAGACGATTTTCTCGGCCAAGTTCGCCTGCCCCGTCTCCGGCTTCACCATCGAGGAGATCGAGCCACGGCTGTTCTCCTTCAACAATCCGTTCGGCGCCTGCCCGGCCTGTGACGGGCTGGGGACCAAGGTGGTCGTCGATCCCGATCTGGTCGTGCCAGACCACACCAAGAGCCTGCGCGACGGGGCCATTGCCCCCTGGGCCAATTCATCCAGCCCCTACTACGCCCAGACCCTCGACGCGATCGCGCGCCACCACAAGGTCTCGACGGCGGACGCATGGTCGGAACTGCCCAATAAAGTGCAGGAAGTGATCCTGTTCGGCTCCGGCAGTACCGCGATCAAGATGCAGTACGACGACGGGCTGCGGACCTACGAGACCTCCAAGCCTTTCGAGGGCGTGGTTATGAACCTGGAGCGGCGTTACCGCGAGACCGAAAGCTCCTGGGTGCGCGAGGAAATCGCCAAGTATCAGGTCACCTCCGTCTGCGAGAGCTGCAAGGGGGCGCGGCTGAAGCCCGAGGCGCTGGCCGTGAAGATCAACGGCAAGCACATCTCCGAGACGACCGAGATGTCCATCGCCAATGCCGGCGCGTGGTTTGTCGATCTGGAGAACCACCTGACCGACAAGCAGAAGGAAATCGCCCAGCGCATCCTGCGGGAGATCAATGAGCGGCTCGGCTTCCTGAACGATGTGGGTCTGGAATACCTGACGCTGGACCGAAACGCGGGCACGCTGTCGGGCGGCGAAAGCCAGCGCATCCGCCTCGCCTCCCAGATCGGCTCCGGCCTGACGGGTGTGCTTTATGTGCTGGACGAGCCCTCAATCGGTCTGCACCAGCGCGACAACGCCCGCCTGCTGGAAACACTCAAGCGCCTGCGCGACCTCGGCAACACGGTGGTGGTGGTCGAACACGATGAGGATGCGATCCTCGCCGCCGACTACCTGATCGACATGGGCCCCGGCGCGGGCGTGCATGGAGGCACGGTCGTCGCCGAAGGCACGCCGAAGAAGGTGATGGAGCAGGTCAGCAAGAGCCTGACCGCGAAATACCTCACTGGCGTCGAACAGATCCCCGTCCCGGCTGAACGCCGCAAGGGCAAGAAGGGCAAGTCGCTCAGGATTGTCGGCGCGACATCCAACAACCTGAAGAACGTCACCGCCGAAATCCCGCTCGGCACCTTCACCTGTGTCACCGGTGTGTCCGGATCCGGCAAGTCCACGCTGGTGATCGACACGCTGTATGCCGCGGCCGCGCGGCACATCTATTCCTCACGCCAGGCGCCGGGTGCCCATGAAAAGATCGAAGGGTTCCAGCATCTCGACAAGGTGATCGACATCGACCAGTCGCCCATCGGGCGCACGCCCCGCTCGAACCCGGCGACCTACACCGGAGCCTTCACACCGATCCGTGACTGGTTTACCGGCCTGCCGGAATCCAAGGCGCGCGGCTACAAGCCGGGGCGCTTCTCGTTCAACGTGAAGGGCGGGCGTTGCGAGGCCTGCCAGGGCGACGGTGTCATCAAGATCGAGATGCACTTCCTGCCCGACGTCTATGTCGAGTGCGACGTGTGCCACGGCAAGCGCTACAACCGTGAGACGCTGGAAATCCTCTACCGCGACAAGTCCATCGCCGACGTGCTCGACATGACGGTCGAGGAAGGCCGCGAGTTCTTCAAGGCGGTGCCGTCGATCCGCGACAAGCTGGAGACGCTGGAGCGGGTCGGCCTCAGCTATATACAGGTTGGACAGGCCGCGACCACCCTTTCGGGCGGCGAGGCCCAGCGGGTGAAGCTGGCCAAGGAACTGTCACGCCGCGCGACGGGCAAGACGCTCTATATCCTCGACGAGCCGACCACGGGCCTGCACTACCACGACGTGCGCAAGCTGCTGGAGGTGCTGCACGCGCTGGTCGAACAGGGCAACACGGTCGTGGTGATCGAACACAACCTGGAAGTCATCAAGACCGCCGACTGGATCCTCGACCTCGGCCCCGAGGGCGGCGACAAGGGCGGTGAGCTGGTCGCCTGCGGCACACCGGAAGACATCTGCGCCGAGCCGCGCAGCTACACCGGACAGTTCCTCGCGCCCTACCTGCCGGCGCTGGCGAAGAAGTCCAAGAAGCGGGCGTGAGCGCCACCGGCCAGTTTGAGGACGTTTCTCCGCCCGAGGGCTGGCCGGGCCCGGTCGCCCTCATTTCATCAAAGAAGGCCCGGATCATCTACTTCGCGCTGACGTGCCTGCTTGAAGTTTCGATATTCGTGTTCGTACTGCTGTTCATTCTTCGCGGTAGGGACGACTTGATTGATCTGTACCGAATTTACATTGAACGAACGATCCCATTGCACAGCCAGTGGCATGAAGAATACGTCAGGTTCTACATGTCCATCGCAGCCGGAGAGCCGCCATCCCTGTTTGAACGATATTTTCGTATTGTCGAAGCAACACTCGGCAGCACTTTGAATCGCTGGATTTGGACAAAAGGCACCTGGCCCTTGGAACTCATGCTCGCAACGACGTTCCCTTGTCTGGTCCACAGTATCCTGCGTCTGTCCAAACCCGAACTGGGTGCATTCAAGCTGGATTCCAAGGGCATGTCAGCACCGCGCCTTTTTCGCTGGCTCAAGCACAGAAAGTGGAGTTGGGACGAAATCGATCCATTCGAACCCTCGCGTGCATGGCTTCCCAGTCGGATGGCAAACCATTTTCTAATAGTCGCACCCATAAGAACTTCCGATTCAGGTCCAGCGCCACGGAACTCTTGGACGGGTTTCAAGCGTTATGCCATGACGAGATTGATAATGGTTTTGTCGCTTGAACCGCGCCGTCATCTAGAAATTCTCAATCAATGGCATAGTTTCGCAAACTCGCAGCCGTAGTCAGAGAAGTCATGACCAACCTTAGCCCTGTTCACCTCATCGGCGGTGGCCTCTCGGGCAGCGAAGCCGCGTGGCAGCTTGCGCGCGCGGGCGTGCCGGTTGTGCTGCATGAAATGCGCCCGGACCGCGCGACGGACGCACACCAGACCGACCGGCTCGCCGAACTGGTCTGCTCCAACTCCTTCCGCTCGGACGATGCCGAAAACAACGCCGTCGGCGTTCTGCACGCCGAGATGCGTGCGCTCGGCTCGCTGATCATGGAGGCGGCTGACGCCCACAAGGTGCCGGCCGGTGGCGCGCTGGCGGTGGACCGCGAGGCCTTTGCCGACAAGGTGACCGCGACCCTGCAAAACCACCCTCTCGTCACAATCGAGCGCAGCGAGGTCGCGGGCCTGCCACCCGAGGACTGGGACAACGTGATCGTGGCGACCGGCCCCCTCACCTCACCGGCGCTGAGCCAGGCCATCATCGACCTGACCGGCGAGGAGAACCTCGCGTTCTTCGACGCCATTGCCCCCATTGTGGATGCCGAGAGCATCGATATGGACAAGGCCTGGTACCAGTCGCGCTACGACAAGCCGGGTCCCGGCGGCACGGGCAAGGACTACATCAACTGCCCGCTCAACCATGACCAGTTTGAGGCCTTCATCGACGCGCTGCTGGGCGGCGACACGGTCGAGTTCCATGCGTGGGAGAAGGACACGCCCTATTTCGAGGGATGCCTGCCCATTGAGGTGATGGCGTCGCGCGGGCGCGAAACCCTGCGCTTCGGCCCCATGAAGCCGGTCGGCCTGACCAATGCCCATGACGGCTCACGCCCCCATGCCGTGGTCCAGCTCCGCCAGGACAACGCGCTGGGCACGCTGTTCAACATGGTCGGGTTCCAGACCAAGCTGCGTTACGGCGCCCAGCATGAGGTCTTCCGGATGATCCCGGGGCTGGAAAACGCGGAGTTCGTCCGGCTCGGCGGCATTCACCGCAACACCTTCATGAACTCGCCCCGCCTGCTTGACGCCACGCTGCGGCTCAAGGCCATGCCGCGCCTGCGTTTCGCGGGCCAGGTCACCGGCGTCGAGGGATATGTGGAGAGCGCGGCCATGGGACTACTTTGCGGTCGCTTCGCAGCCGCCGAGCGACTGGGTGAGGACGTGGTTGCGCCGCCCGAGACGACCGCTCATGGCGCCCTGCTCGCCCACGTCACCGGCGGTGCCGACGATGAGACCTTCCAGCCCATGAACGTCAATTTCGCGTTGTTCCCACCCCTAGAAGACGGCGCGATGTCGGGCGTGAAGCGCAAGGAACGCAAGATCGCACGGCGGCAATTGACCGCCCGGCGCGCACTGGCCGACATTAACGGCTGGTGCAACACCACGCAGGCTGCCGCGGAGTAAGCTGCCGGGCGTCGCAGATAGACGCTGTTATGCTAGCTTCATGCGGACGGAGGACAGCCCCATGAGTTCCAAGCCGCCCTATGACATGATCGGCCTCGATCACCTTGTGATCCGCTGCAAGGATCAGGACGCCATGGCCCGGTTCTACTGCGATGTCATCGGCGGCACGGTGGACCGGCACAACGAGCCGTTCGGCCTGCTCCAGATTCGCGTCGGAGCCCACCTCCTGGATCTGATCACGGTGGACGGGAAGCTGGGCGCGCGCGGCGGCGCGGCGCCCGGACAGGAAGCGCGCAACCTCGACCATTTCGCGATCCAGATCACACCCTTCGACGAAGAGGCATTGCGTGCGCATCTGGCCGCGCACAACGTCACCATCGTGGATGCCGGCGACCGCTACGGTGCGGAAGGCACGGGGCCCAGCATCTACTTCCTCGATCCCGAGGAGAACATTGTCGAACTCAAGGGGCCGTCCGACGGCGTGAGGGCATCCGCATGACTGCGCGTCCGTTTTCCATGAAAGGCCTCGACCACGTCGTCATTCGCTGCACGGATGTCCAAGCCATGCTGCATTTCTACCAGGATGTACTGGGCTGCACCCTGGAGGACATCGACAAGGACCTCGGTCTCTACCAGGTGCGCGCGGGCAGCCACCTGATCGACCTGGTGCCGATTGACGAGCCGATGGGAAAGAGCGGCGGCCCTGCCCCCGGCAGGGACGGCCACAACATGGATCACTTCGCGATCCAGGTGGAGCCCTATGACGATGACTCTATCCGCGCCTACCTGTCAGGCCATGGCGTGGAGCTGGGCTCGACCCTCATCCGCGGCGGCGCGGAGGGCGAAGGTCCCGCGATCTACATCAAGGACCCGGAAGGCAACACGGTGGAGCTGAAAGGCCCGCCGGACCCGGCCTACAACTGAACGGGCGCCTTCCCGTCAGTCCTCCATCATCCGGAACTTATAGAGGTTGTTCACCGCACGCCGCATATGGTCCACGCGGCGCTGGAACGCCGGGCTGCCCTCAGTCTCGATCTTGCCAACGGTGGCAACGGCCAGGATCGTGCGGTCGAGCGTGCTGGCAACCGTGATGGCAACAGCCTCCAGGTCCGGCCGCATCTCACCCCGCTCCACCGCATAACCCTTCACGGCCGTTTCGCGCAGGTCACGACGCAGGGAGTCAAAACTCGAATGGGTATGGCGCGTGTAGCGCCGCGGCGCGTGGGTCCGGAAATACGGCGCGATCTCGTCTTCCCTGTGAGCCGCGAACAGCGCCTTGCCCGCCGCATTGGCATGGGCATCGAGGCGCACGCCTACCTCGAAGGGCAGCTTCAACCCGCCGGGCGGCTCCACAAAGTCGCAGATCAGGACCTGCGGGCCTTCTAGCGAGGCGAGATAAGCCGTCAGGCCTGTCTCATGGGCCAGCGTTTGCAGAAAGGGTTGCGCCTCCCGCACAAGCAGCTCAACCGCGCGCGAGGTCTGGCCCAGCCGATAGGCCTTGAAGCCGAGAGAATAGAGCCCGTTATCCGGGTTCTTGTGGACGAAACCGAGATCCTTCAGTACGGCAAGAAGGCGGAAGGTCGTGGAGCGCGCGAGCCCCACCCCGTCCGCGACTTCCGTCAGCGTTTGCGGCCCGGCTGAGGACGCCAGGGCCTCAAGGATCGCCATTCCGCGGTCGAGTGATGTGTTCGCGTAGCGTGCCATGACGCGAATCTAGCGTTTCCATTGTGTGGAAACAAAGTGCGAATGCCATGTGCGTCGGTTCCAATTCCCGGCTATGTGAGCGCCAGAAAGCACGTTTGAGCGCGGTTATTCGCGCACCAACAAAAGCCCGAGGAAATCATGAAGACAGTGAATTTCACGCCCGACGAGATGAATGCCCGCATCGCGCGCTTCAAGCAGTTGAAACCCCAGTCGGCCAGCTACGACGCCGACAAGGGTATCCCTAAGGAAGTCTACGAGACGATGACGGCGCGCACGCTGTACCTGCTGATGTCGCCGGAAAACCAGGGCGGGCCGATGGCCCAGGCCCCGGCCGTGACGACCGAAGACAAGATGAGCGTCATTATTGCCGAATGCCCGCCGGGCGACGGCCCCCTGCTCCACGCCCACCAGTTCACACGCGAGACCTTCATGTGCCTCGACGGCCGCTTCAAGATCCAGTGGGGTGATGAGGGTGAAAACGAGATCGAACTCGACCAATGGGACATGATCGCCGTGCCGCCGCGCGTTGTGCGCCGGTTCGAGAACATCAGCGACCAGACCGCACACCTGCTGGTCTGGATCAACGGCGACTCCGAGGAAGCGTTCAACGATATCGACCATCCTCAGATCGAGGCGGATCGCCTTGCCACTCAGTTCGGCGGCGAAATCCTCGACAAGCTGCGGACGATCGGCGTCACTTTCGAGGCCGGCCAGAACGACGCCCGCGACGCGGCCGAGTAATTAGCTAGTACCTTCCCCGGAACGCGGCCCAGGCAAGGCACAGCGTTCCGGGTACGGGCGTCTCCTCGAATGCAAAGGGATCGAATCCCGCTGCCCGCATCCGTGTGACATGCCGGTCGGCCAGAATTGCCGGCAGCAGGACGCGCTTCTGGACCTTCGACAGGCCCGATGCTTCTCCGCGCGCCCTGTCGAGCCGCGCCTGCGCCTGTTCCACGATCCGTGCGACCGCGCCGTTAAGCTGTGCGGATGGCTTGAGATCGAAAAGGCGCCGCCGTTCGATCTCGAACTCGCTGATCAGGTCTTCCGGGATGTAGAGGCGCTGGTGGCGCGCGTGGAAGGCCACGGATCGCGCCAGTCCGGTCAGGGCCCAGGCTGTCCCGACATTGTGCGCAGCACGGGCAGCGGTGGAGCCCGCTTCGGCCTTTCCAACCACCTCCATCAACATCTGTGACAATGCGCCCGATGTGCCCTCCGCGTATTGCTCCAGTGCCGCGAAGTCCGATGGCGGGCCGTCTTCCATGTCTGCTTCGCGGGCATCGACCAGCGCCTCAAGCTGTGCGCGTGGAACGGCGCAATCCCCGATGGTTTCCGATAGTGCGGCGACGACCGGGTGCTCCCGCGGTGTGCCCGCATAGATTCCCTCGATTGTCTCGCGCCACCACTGCAGACGGATCTGGCCCAGTAAAGGTTCGCTGACGATTTCACGCGTGCGGGCAATCTCGAGGTTGAACGCATAGAGCGCGAACGCGTGCACACGCGCCTCAGGCGGGAGAAACAGAGCGGTCACATAACGGTCATGGTCGTGACGCCGGACTTCTTCCAGGCAGTAGGAATGGCTCTCGTTCAGCTTCATCGCGTGCAATTCGTTCTGCGTTTCAACGGCTTTTGCGGACTGCGTAGGTTTGTCGCACCCGATTTGCTATAATCGATTCGGGTAATCAAAGAGGGGGAAACTCATGAAGAACCCGTTGGAGTCGCTTCATATGACGATCGTGATGGGGGTCGTCCTGACCGTCATCATGGTGCTCGTCGCCCAAGGCATCGGCAGCTAGGCGGAAGGAGACAGAAAAATGATGATCGAAGATCCTTTTCTCCTGCATTTCGTTCGATGGCTGCATGTCGTCAGCGGTGTTATGTGGATCGGCCTGCTCTGGTACCTGAATTTCGTTCAGGTCCCGACCATGCCGAAAATTCCCGATGAGTTGAAGCCGGCGATCGGAAAGCATATCGCGCCGGCCGTTCTGTTCTGGTTCCGCTGGGGCGCTGCCTCGACGGTCCTGTTCGGCCTCATCCTCGCCTGGATGAACGGCTATCTCGGTGACACGCTTGCCATCGGTCTCAACGGTGGTGGCGCGACGACAGCCATGCTCGGTATCGCCATGTGGTTTGGCCTGATCATGGCGTTCAATGTCTGGTTCGTGATCTGGCCAAACCAGAAGATCGCGCTGGGCATTGTCGACGCTCCTGCCGAGAAGAAGCCGGGCGCGGCGCGAAGGGCGATGCTGTTCTCGCGGACCAACACACTGCTTTCGATCCCCATGCTCTACGGCATGGTGGCGGCTCAGAACCCGCCGTTCTGACCTGAAAGACAGTTCATGAATCACAGCGGGGCCCACTGGGCCCCGCTTTTTTATGCGGCTGGTGTTTCCGGCAGGACGATCAGGGCAGCCGCAACCTTGCGGTCTTCCGACAGCAGCAGGTTGAAGGTCCGGGCGGCGGCACCGGTATCCATCGGTTCGATGACGACGCCCGAGACCCGCAGGTGGTCACGCATCGCGCGCGGGACCAGTTCCATGCGCAGGCCGCACCCGAGCAGGAGAATTTCGACATCCCCGGCCCGTTCGATTACCGGCGCGAAGTCGCCTTCCCCCAGGCCTGCGAAGCTCTCGACCGGCCAGGTTACTGTCTCCTCGGGGAAAACGATGATCGAAGTCTCATGCACGACACCGGACACCCGGAACCGGCGCGGACCGTAGGCCTCGACAATCTGGTAGGGAAGGCCGCCGCTGGTCGCGGAACCGCTCACGGCCGGCTTTCGGAACCGTCCTCGGGCGCATCCGCGCCCTCGGCCTCCCCGCCTTCCTCGTCGAGGCCGGCGGAAAGCGACTCACGGCTCAGCTTCAGCACCAGCAGGATCGGCACGGCGATGAACACCGACGAATAGGTACCGATAACGACACCCCAGATCATGGCGATGGAAAAATCGCGGATGATCGACCCGCCGAATATCGCCAGCGCGATCAGGGCGATCAGCGTCGTCACGCTGGTCATGAACGTCCGCGACAGTGTCCGGTTCGCGGCCAAGTTCAGCAGCGCCGACATGTCCATTTTCTTGTAGCGGCGTAGTTCCTCACGCACACGGTCGTAGATCACGACCGTATCGTTGATCGAGTAACCCGCGATGGTCAGGATCGCGGCGACAGTTGCCAGGTTGAACTCGAGTTGGGTGACCGCGAACAGGCCGATGGTGGTGATCACGTCATGGGTCAGCGCGATGACCGCGCCGACGCCGAACTGCCATTCGAACCGGAACCAGATGTAGATCAGGATCGCGCCGATCGCGAGGGTGACGGCCCAGATCGCGGATTCGATCAGTTCCGCTCCCACGGTCGGCCCCACGAACTCCGTTCGCCGGTATTCGGCCACCTGGTCTCCCAGTGCGCTCTTGATGGTCTCGATGGCCCGGATCTGCTCGTCTTCCTCTCCGTCCTGCTGCTGCACGCGAATGAGGACGTCGTCGGGCTCGCCGAATTCCTGGATCTGGACCTCGCCAAGGTTCAGACCGCCGATATCCGAACGCAACTGTTCGACATCGGCCGGCCCCTGGGTCTTGATCTCGATCAGGATGCCACCACGGAAGTCGATGCCGAAGTTGAGCCCCTGCAACGTAAACATCGCGATGGAGGCGACCACGAGCAGGATCGACAGCGGATAGGCGAACCGCCGTGAACCCACGAAATTGAAGTTCGTGTTCTCGGGAACGATGTTGAGCTTGAACATGTGTGGCGTCCCCTAGATCGCGAGCGTCTGCGGCCGCGTACGACGCAACCACACCACGACGAACAGGCGGGTCAGCATGAGTGCGGTGAACATCGATGTCACGATGCCGATCGACAGTGTGACGGCGAACCCCTTGATAGGGCCGGTCCCGAACTGGAACAGCAGGATCGCGGCAATCAGGGTGGTCAGGTTGGAATCGATGATTGTGGTCAGCGCGCGGCGGTAGCCTGCATCGATCGCCGAGATCGGCGTTCGCCCGTTACGTGTTTCCTCCCGTATTCGTTCCAGGATCAGCACGTTGGCGTCTACCGCCATGCCGATGGTCAGAACGATTCCCGCGATGCCCGGCAGCGTCAGCGTGGCCTGCAACAACGACAGCAGTGCGATGATCAGCGAGATGTTGAACAGGAGCGCGACAGCCGCCATGACACCGAACAGCCCGTAGCTGGCAACAATGAACACCACGACCGCGATCAGGCCGATGATGCTGGCGACCTTGCCCGCCTCGATCGAATCCTGGCCGAGGCCCGGGCCGACCGTGCGCTCTTCCAGCACCGTCATGGGTGCCGGCAAGGCACCGGCGCGCAGCAACAGTGACAGGTTGTTCACTTCCTGTACCGTGAACCGGCCGGTGATGATGCCGCTGCCGCCCAGAATGGCACTGCGGATCACCGGCGCACTGATCACCTCGTTGTCGAGCAGGATCGCAAGGCGGGTACCCACATTCTCCTGGGTCGCCTCGCCGAACAGCCGCGCGCCGACAGTGTCGAAGCGGAAGGTCACGATCGGCTGCCCGTCCTGGAAGCTGGGCTGTGAGTCGACGAGGTGTTCACCGCTGACGATGATCTCGCGTTTCACGACATAGGGTAGCCGCCCTTCCCGCTCCGGGCCGTAGCGCAGGTAGGAACCGGCCGGACCGCGGCCGTTCAGTGCATCCTGGAGGCTGGCATCCTCATCGACAAGATGAAACGACATCTTCGCTGTCTTGCCGAGGATGGCCTTGAGTTCTTCGGGATCGTCGAGGCCCGGCACCTGGACGAGGATACGTTCCTCGCCCTGCTGCTGGATTGTCGGCTCCGTCACGCCAAGTTCGTTGACGCGACGCCCGACGATCTCTCGAGCCTGCTCCATCACAGTCTGGCGGCGCTCATTTCGCGCGGCCTCGCTCATGCTGAGGACGAAGCTGGCGCCATTGGTCTCGAGCGTAAACCCGCTCTCGATCCCGGACACGCGCTTGCGTGCCTCCTCAATGTCCGCGTCATCACGGACATTGAAGCGGACCGTCTCGCCCTCGACGCGAAGGTTCTGGTAGCCAATCCGTTCCCCGCCACGTGGGCGCAGTTCGCGCCGCACGGACGATTCGACCGATTCCAGCGTCTCCCGGATGGCCGAACTGATGTCGACATCCAGCAGGAGCGAGGACCCGCCCTGCAGGTCGAGACCGAGATTCATCTGCTTGGTCGGCAGCAGGCTATAATTGTGCTCGGCCTGCTCAGGTGACAGCAGGAAATTCGGCGCGGCATAGACAACGCCCAGGAGCGAGACGACAACCGTGACGATCATCGCCCAGCGGGAATAGTTGACCATATGCCTTCGCCTTCCGGTCCGAAGCTACTTGCGGCCGAAAAGGCCGCCTAGGAGACCCTTGGCACCGCCATCATTGGCAGCCGGGCCGACGACCGTAGGACCGCCCTTGCCGCCCGGCTGGTTGGCGTCACTGCCCTTTGCACCGCCGGTTCCCCGGATCACGTCGGAAATGGTGCCTCGCAGGATGTCCACGCGCACGCCGTCGGCGATCTCGACGGTTACCTCATCGGTCTCATCTTTGACCTTCGTCACGGTGCCGAGAATGCCGCCGCCGGTCAGCACCCGGTCGCCGCGCTTGACCTCGCCCAGCATCTGCCGGTGCGCCTTCATCTTCCGTTGCTGCGGACGGATCAGAAGAAAATAGAAAATCACAAAAATCAGAATGATCGGCAGGAATGACGTCAGGGCGTCGCCCCCGCCTCCCACCTGTGCATATGCCGGCGTGATGAACATGTCCCCCTCCAGGGTCCCTTGTCTCGAAGTCGCCGGATGATAGCTTCGCGCCTTCGAATTGCAACGCAGGCTTGCCCATAAATTGCGTTTGAAATGCGGCAATTCGCCCGATAGGGTCCGCCCGCTTTCAATCGATTCCTGGAATGTTACGGATGAACGAGCAGGACCTCGTCCCCCTTCTGTCGCGTATCGCGGACGCACTGGACCGCATTGCACCGGAAAAAGGCACTCCGCCCGACCTGTCGGCCGCGGAAGCTTTCGTCTGGCATGACGATGGGGAGACCGGATGGCTGGAACCCATTCCGGCCGTAAACCGCGTGCCGCTGGCCCTGCTGAAGGGAATCGACCGGCAGGCCGACACGCTGCTGGAGAACACCCGGCGCTTCGCAAACCGGTTGCCAGCCAACAACGCACTCCTGTGGGGTGCGCGCGGTACGGGCAAGTCGAGCCTTGTAAAGGCCGCCCATGCCGAGATCAACGCGGAGACAGGCGGCGGTCTGCTGCTGGTGGAAATTCACCGCGAGGACATCCACACGCTGCCCGCCCTGCTGACGATCCTGCGAGACGGCGGCCGTCAGGCGATCCTGTTTTGTGATGACCTCAGCTTTGACGGCACGGACGCCAGCTACAAATCGCTCAAGGCGGTGCTGGAGGGCGGTATCGAGGGTCGTCCGGAGAACGTGGTGTTCTACGCCACATCCAACCGGCGCCACCTGCTGGCCCGCGACATGATCGAGAACGAACGTTCGACGGCCATCAATCCCTCGGAGGCCGTTGAGGAAAAGGTTTCATTATCCGACCGTTTCGGCCTCTGGCTCGGGTTCCACAACACCGACCAGGACACCTTCTTCGCCATGATCGAGGCCTATTGCGACCATTTTGGGCTCGACATAGACCGCGACCAGCTTCGCGCCGAGGCGAAAGAGTGGTCCGTCACGCGCGGCGCGCGTTCGGGACGTGTCGCCTGGCAGTATGTTCAGGAACTGGCCGGCCGGTTGGGCAAGCCCCTCGACCTCAAGAACTAGGTCATCCCGGCAGGTAGCGCGCGGGATCGACGGCGCGCGTCCCCTGCCGCACCTCGAAATGAAGCTGCGGGGAATCGACCCCGCCGCTCGAGCCAACCTTCGCGATCACCTGCCCGCGCGTGACCTTGTCTCCGCGTGCGACCAGTAGTGCGTCGGTGTGCGCATAGGCGGTGATCAGTCCGCCCTCGTGCTTGATCAGCAGCAGGTTTCCGAATCCCCGGATTTCCTTGCCGGCATAGGCCACGACCCCGTTGTCGACGGCGCGGACCGGTGCGCCTCGGGGGGCCGCAATGTTCACCCCGTCATTGTGGAGCCCGTCACCCTTGGCACCGAATCCGGACACCACGCGCCCTTCCACTGGCCAGACGAAGCCGCTCCCTGCGCTCGCGGGCGGTTCCGGGACTGATTTGACAGACGCCTTGCGCGCGGGCGCCGAAGGCTTCACGTCGGGCAACGGCGCCGACGACACGCGGTTCTGGCTCGCCGATGACGGAGGTGGCAGGGCGGTACTCCGGACGGCAGCCGCCTGCACGGACGCCGGGCCAGTGCCGGTCGGCAGTGTCAGACGCTGGCCGACACGGATTGTGTAGGGTTCACGAAGGTTGTTCGCGCGCGCGAGGCTCGCCATGTCGACGCCGAAGCGTCGGGAGATGACGTAGAGGGAATCTCCCCGCTGAACCACATAGCCCTGGCTCTGTGGCAACCGGAGGCTCTGGCCGACCTGCAGGACATAGGGCGGACGCAGCCCATTCCAGTCGATGAGCGAACGTGTGGAGATGCCGTTTCGTTGCGCAATGCCGTAGACCGTGTCACCCGGCTGGACGACATACCCACCTGGCGCGGCCCGCGCGCTTTCCCGGTCCTGGTAGCTCTTGTCGATAACGACCGCGCGCCCGCCCGGCCCCGCACAGGCCGCAAGCAGCAACACCGCGAACAGACCGAGGAGTGGTGAGCGAAACGCGCCGAACATGTCCGCGTGCGGCAGCAAGGCTCAAGTCCCCGTCTCGCTCGCGACGCCGGGCAGCAGTGGCACGAACCGCACATCCATGATGGCCTGGCTTTCGTAGCCGTCTTCGGTCCGGCGAAACTTGACGAGCTGCTGGATACGGCTCTGTGCCCCAATCGGCATCAGCATGATGCCGTCGACCTTCAACTGGTCGAGGAGCGACTGCGGCGGTTCCTCGCCCGCAGCCGTCACGCTGATCCGGTCGAACGGTGCCTGTTCGGGCCATCCTTTCATGCCGTCGCCTGCCCTTGTGGTCACGTTGTGCAGCCCGAGCGCCTCGAACCGCTTGATGGCTTCCGCCAGCAAGGGCCGGTGACGTTCGATCGTATAAACCCGGCGGCACAAATGGGACAGAATTGCGGCGTGGTAGCCGGAGCCGGTCCCCACTTCCAGCAATTTGACCCGTGGATTGAGCTCCAGCGCCTGGATCATCGTGGCCACCACCAGCGGCTGGCTGAGCGTCTGGCCGTAGCCGATGGGCAGCGCCGTGTTTTCGTAGGCACGGTCGATGAAGGTTTCCGGCACGAAGAGTTCGCGCGCCACGCTTTCGATGGCTGACAACGTCGCCGTATCCGTGATCCCCGCACTGCGCAGCGCGAGGACGAGGCGCGCGCGATGGGCAGGCGTGCTCACGACGTGCCCAGCGCCGCCGCCAGCGGCTTCAACGCGCGCCGGTTCGTGAAATCCAGGTCGATGGGGGTGACGGAGATACGCTTGGCCTCGACGGCGGCGAGGTCGGTCCCCTTCTTGCCCGAACTGTGCGTCGGAAGCGCGCCGACCCAGAAGTAGCGCCCGCCGCGCGGGTGGCGGCTTTCCACCAGCGAATCCCCCATCGGGCGCGAACCCTGTGACGTGACCTCGACGCCCGTCACCTCGTCGGGCGGGCAATCGGGGAAGTTCACATTGATGAACGTTCGCTGGGGCCAGCCCGCCGAGCACAGCTTTCGGATCAGGTCGGGGCCGTACTTTTCCGCCGTCGCCCAGTGGGTGTTGGTCCGGTCGAAGTCGGTCTGCTGACTGAAGGCGATGGCAGGCACGCCCAGAATGGTCGCCTCCATCGCCGCCGAGCAGGTGCCGGAATAGGTAATGAACTCACCCATGTTGCTGCCGCGGTTGACTCCGGACAGTACGAGATCGGGTTTGCGGTCCTTCACGGCATGATGGATACCGACCAGCACGCTGTCCGTCGGGGTCCCCTCCACCGCGTAGCGACGGGTGGCGATACGGCGCAGCCAAAGGGGGTAACGCAACGTCAGCGAGTGTCCCGCTCCGCTCTGTTCGTTCAGCGGCGCACAGACCCAGACATCGTCCGTGATTTGCCGTGCGATGCGTTCCAGCACCTTTATGCCCGGTGCACGCACGCCATCGTCGTTGGAAATCAGGATACGAAGCTTGTCGAGCCTGCGCGGGAACTCATGCATCGGCGCGGATGGCCTCCAACCCGCCCATATACGGACGCAGCACCTCGGGGATCGTCACCGATCCATCGGCGTTCTGGTAGTTTTCCAGAACCGCGATCAGCGCACGCCCCACCGCGACGCCCGACCCGTTGAGGGTGTGGACGTGTTCCGGCCCCTTCCCTTCGCCCGCCGGGCGGTAGCGCGCATTCATGCGGCGCGCCTGGAAGGCCCGGGTGTTCGAGCAACTGGAGATTTCCCGGTAGGTGTCCTGTCCGGGCATCCAGACCTCCAGGTCGTAGGTCTTGGCGGCACCGAACCCGGTGTCGCCCGCGCACAGCTTGACCACGCGATAGGCCAGACCCAGCCGTTTGAGGATCTCTTCCGCGCAACCGGTCATCCGTTCCAGTTCGGCATCGGAATCCTCCGGCCGGACGATGGAGACCAGTTCGACTTTGTAGAACTGATGCTGACGCAGCATGCCGCGCGTGTCCTTGCCCGCGGCGCCTGCCTCCGCCCGGAAGCATGCCGTGTGGGCCGTCACGCGCATCGGCAATTCGCCGTCGTCGAGGATCTTGCCGGCGGCCATGTTGGTCAGCGGGACCTCGGCGGTCGGGATCAGCCAGCGCTCGTCAGTGGTACGGAACAGGTCCTCGCCGAACTTGGGAAGCTGGCCGGTGCCGTGCAGCACCTCGGCGCGCACCAGCAGCGGCGGACTGATTTCGGTGTAGCCGTAGTCCTCGGTCTGCACGTCGAGCATGAAGTCCGCGAGCGCGCGTTCCAGCCGCGCCAGCTTGCCCTTGAGCAGCACGAAACGGGAGCCGGACAGTTCGGCCGCCGTCTCGAAATCCATCAGGCCCAGAGCTTCGCCGATATCGAAATGCTGCTTCGGCTCGAAGTCGAACGCCGGCGGAGCACCGTGAACGCGGACTTCCAAGTTGTCCGCCTCGTCCCTGCCATCCGGCACGTCGTCATCGAGCACGTTCGGAAGCCCGGTCAGCAGTTCGTTCAGCACCTCGGACGCCGCGCGTTCTTCCGCCTCGGCGGTCTCCATATCGGACTTGAGGTTCGCGACCTCTGCCTTCAGTGCCTCGGCCTCTTCGGTGCGGCCGTCCTTCATGGCCCCACCGATCTCTTTCGAGGCGGCATTGCGCCGCTGCTGCATGTCCTGCAGGCGGGTCTGGGCCGCGCGGCGGGCCGCGTCGAGTTCGAGCACACGTGCGGAGACCGGCGCATCGCCGCGCCGCGTGAGACTCCGGTCGAGAGCCTCAGGATTCTCACGAATCCATTTGAGATCAAACATGTGACTTATGCCGGTTTGAGGTTCGCGCCCTTATAGGTGCGCGCGCGAATCGCGTCCAGTTCAGGCCGCTTCTGCTTCGGCGCGGGCACGCGAGCGTTCGATCATCCGCGAACAGATGATCGAGATTTCGTAAAGAATGATAATCGGGATGGCGAGCGCCAGCTGGCTCAGCGGATCCGGCGGCGTCAGAATGGCCGCCGCGATGAACGCGATGACGATGGCGTAGCGCCGCTTCTTCTTCAGGCCATCGACCGTGACCATGCCGACGCGCGCCAGCAGCGAAATCACCACAGGCAACTCGAAGCTCAGCCCGAAGGCGAAGATCAACCGCATCACAAGCGACAGGTACTCGTTAACCTTCGGCTCCAGCTCGATGGGAAGTTCGCCCTGCCCCACGACAAGTTGCTCAAAGCTGGTGAAGAACTCCCAGGCCACGGGCATCACGAAGTAATAGACGAAGGCCCCGCCCCCGAAGAACAGGAACGGCGTGGCGAGCAGGAACGGCAGGAAGGCCTTCTTCTCGTTCTTGTAGAGACCGGGCGCGACGAACATCCAGATCTGGGACGAGATCACCGGGAATGAGATGAACGCCGCGACGAAGAACGCGATCTTGATGTTCGTGAAGAACTTCTCGTGCATCGCCGTGTAGATCAGGCGGCGCTGGTGATCGCTCGTCTGCCAGACATCCGCGAGCGGTGCGACGAGGAAGTTGAAGAAGTCGTTGGCGAAATAGAAGCAGACCAGGAAGACCACGACGAACGCAACGGCGGCATAGATCAGCCGCTGGCGCAGTTCGGTCAGGTGCTCGATCAGGGACATCTTGCGGTCGTCGAGACCGTCATTCTCCGGCGTGTCGTCCGGCCCCTCGATCGCCTCGGCCTCGGGCGCGGCGGCTTCCGGCGCTTCGTTCCCGGACGCTTCGTTTTCCGGCGTCTCGCTGCCTGTCGTATCGGTCATGTCGCCGCCTTGTCCGCCGGCTTTTCCGGCTCGTCGGCGCTGTTGTCAGCCTCGTGCTCCGCCTTGACTTCGGCCTCCACGGCCGCCGCCTCGACGAAGGCGGGATCGTCATGCGGCGATCCCCCATCGGATGTTTCGGGTTCGGCCTCGTTTGACGTCGCATCCCCGGTTTTTTCCGCTTCTGCTTTCGCCTGAGGCCCGAGGATGCTGTTGTCCGTGTCCGGGTCATCGTCCAGATCGACGAGGTCCTTGTCGCTCTCGGCGATATTCTCGAGCGCGGCTTTCGGGTCGTAATACTCGAGATCGTCGATCTGACGCATCACGTCATCGAGTCCGGATTCGCGCGCGATATCGTCGAGCCCGCTCTGGAACTCACGTGCCGCGGCACGCACCTTGCGCATCACCGCAGACACCGTACGAATGGTGTTTGGAAGCTCTTTCGGGCCGATGACGATGAGCGCCACGACCATAATGAGCATCAGCTCCGGCCAACCCAGATCGAACATGTTCGTGAAGTCCGTTCACGATCCGGACGACGCCGGACCGGCACAGTTGCGGAAAGTCAGCTCTTGGCCGTTTCGTCTTCCCGCGCGGCCGTGGTGCTGCCTTCCTCGATCTTCTCGGATTCAGCCTTCTCGTCCTTCATGTTGCTCTTGAAGGACTTGATACCCTTGGCCACGTCGCCCATCAGGCTGGGAATCTTGCCGCGTCCGCCGAAGAGGACCAGGACGACCACGAGGACGATGAGCCAATGCCAGATAGAAAACGAGCCCATGTTCCGGTACTCCGTTGTGTCTGAATAATCCCCGGACGCCCGGGGCCTTTGCGCGGACTATCGCAGAAAGGCTTGGTCCCCGCAATGTTTCGGGCTGCGGTTTTACGTCCCGCTTCGCCAGCGTTCTCAATCATTTAGCCGGCGTCATTCTAAAGACGAAGGTCTGGGAATCGTCGCGCACGATATGCACAGCCTCACCCTCGCGCGGCAGCTTGCGCCCCGGCACGTGAATGCGCACCAGGCCTTCGGGTCCATCGGCGACCCGGACATCGATCAGGCTGCCCCGCCCCAGGAAACGCGCCGCCAGAACCGTGCCCGGCGCTCCTTCATCGGCGAGACCCAGGGCTTCCGGGCGAACCAGTACTTCCACCTCACTCCCCGGCGCGGCACCGTTCGTGCCGACAGGTCCCAGGGGCGTCTCCACCGATCCGTTCCCGACGATCCCCTGGAAGCGGTTCACGTCGCCGAAGAATGCCGCCACGAAACCGTCCGCCGGTTCGAGGTAGATCTGATCCGGTGTTCCCGTCTGGCGGATCGCGCCCCGGTTCATGACCGCGATGCGGTCAGCGAGGTACATCGCCTCCTCCGGATCATGGGTCACCATCAGGGTCGCGATCCCGCTGTCACGCAGGATATGTGCGGCCTGATCGCGGACCCGGTGGCGCAGCGAGGCATCCAGCCCGGAGAACGGCTCATCGAGGAGGACGACGCGCGGGCGCGGTGCGAGCGCTCGGGCGAGCGCGACACGCTGCTGCTGGCCCCCGGAAAGTTCATGCGGATAGGCGCCGGCATATCCGGCCATGCCTGTCCGCTCCAGCGCCTGGGCCACGCGCTCGTCGCGCTGCGGGCCGGACAATTCCTGCAGGCCGAAGGCAATGTTGCCGCGCACGGTCAGGTGCGGAAACAGCGCATAGTCCTGAAACACTAGCCCGACATTGCGCTGTTCGGGCGGGACCGACATGCGTGTGTCCGCCATAACATCGCCGCCGATCAGCACGCGACCGTCCTGGAGATCTTCCAGACCAGCCGCGACGCGCAGCAGCGTCGTCTTCCCGCACCCGGACGGCCCCACCAGGCAGACCAGCTCGCCCGGCGCGACGGACAGGCTCACCTCATCGACGGCCAGATGGCTGCCGAAGCTGTGGGAGACATTCTCGATCGCCAGATCGTTCAAGGGGCCCGCCGGGGGTAAAAACGCCGTGTGGCCTTCCACACGGTCGGCTGGAACCTATTGAAAACGGGATTCTGCCGCAACAACGACAGGGCTCAGGTACCCGTCTCGTCCTCGAGTTCCAGTTCTGGATCGAATTCGGCCTCGAGCTCCTCATCATCAAGAGGCTCGTCCAGTTCGGGCTCGGATTCGGACTCGCCGGTGACGGATTCGAACGGCAGTTCGTCCGAAAGCGCCGAGGTGGCATAGACACTGACTGCCGGGCGCGCATCGATCAGACCCGCCGCCTTCAATTCCTGGATGCCCGGCAGGTCCTTCAGGCTTTCCAGCCCGAAATGGGACAGGAATGCCTCCGTCGTCACCCAGGTCAGCGGGCGGCCCGGTGCGTTGCGGCGGCGGCCGGGGCGAATCCACCCCACCTCCAGAAGCACGTCCATCGTGCCCTTGCTGAGGCCGACACCGCGGATTTCCTCGATCTCGGCGCGGGTCACGGGCTGGTGATAGGCCACGACCGCAAGGGTTTCATGGGCCGCGCGGGACAGGCGCCGCTGTACGTCCCGCTCAATCTTGAGCTTGTCGGAAAGGTCGGGTGCGGTGCGCAGCGCCCACTTGCCGGCAATATTGACCAGATTCACACCGCGCCCGGCGTACAGGCGCCGCAGATCGTCGAGGATCTCGCTGACATTGGTGCCTTCGGGGAGCTGCGCGGCGATTGACGCCTCGTCGAGCGCCTCAGCCGCGGCAAACAGGACGGCCTCGGCAAGACGCAAGAGCTCGGTGCGCTCGTCGGGTTCCAGTTCAGGATTGATCGTCACGGATGGAGTCCTCTTGCTGATCCGTCACCGCGTCGCGGGCCATATCCGGCCGGCTGCGGAAGTAAATCGGTCCGAAACGGCTGTCCTGCCGGATTTCGGCGTGCCCGTCGCGCACCAGCTCCAGGCTCGCGGCAAAGGTTGCGGCGATGGCGGAGCGTTTCGGCAGGCCGGTGCGTAAATCCTCAGGCAGGAAGCTCTCCAGTGTGGACCAGTCGGGCATCTTCCCGAGAACGGCGCGCAAGCGGCCCAGCGCATCGTCCATGGAAAACAGCTCGAACTGCTGGATGGTCAGCGTCTCGACCTTGCCGCGGCGCTGGATCGCGCCATACGCGTCGAGCATCTCGAACAGCGAGGCTTCCCAGGTGGGATTGGTCACCACGCGAATGCCTTCCGGCTCGCCGCGTTTGAACACGTCGCGTCCGAGCAGAGGGCGTGCAAAGAGGTCTTCGGCGGCTTTGCGCATCCCCTCCAGGCGTTGCAACTGGAACTGCAGGGCCAGCGCCATCTCGGCGGCGGTCGGCTCCTCGCCTTCCTTCTCCTCGACCGGCAGCAGGAGGCGCGACTTGAGATAGGCCAGCCAGGCGGCCATGACGAGATAGTCGGCGGCGATCTCGAGGCGAAGGCGACGCGCCTCCTGGATGTAGGTCAGGTACTGCTCCGCGAGTGCGAGCACGGAAATCTTGGTCAGGTCGACCTTTTGGTCACGCGCCAGCGAAAGCAGCAGGTCCAGCGGCCCTTCGAAGCCTTCTAGATTGACAATCAGTTGCGAGGACATGCCTGTCCCGCCACCGGCCATGTGGTCCGGCGTCGGCTGTTCGAAATTCTCAACCGCGTCGCTCATGTCAGTCCCAATGCACGCAGCAGAAGGCCGCGCAGAAATTCCAGGGGGCCACCCACCAGCCAGGCGAAGATATTCAGGTCCAGACCCAGTTGGGCCCCAAGCATCGGCAGGATAAAGATCAGCCCGATCAGAATAAACAAACCCGCACGTTCGAGTCGTGCGAGGAGCACCGCCAGCTTGTAGGGCAAAAGCCCCACGGCGATCCGGCCGCCGTCCAGCGGGGGCAGCGGGATCATGTTAAAAATTGCCAGTAACATATTGATATTAATAGAATTTATAAGGTTTCGCGCGACCCATTCATCGAACAGGGAACGCTGGAGATCGACGAAATGCAGGCCTATGGCGGAGACGATAGCAAGGCCGATATTGATTCCCGGCCCGGCGGCCGCAACCAGCACCATGTCGCGCCGCGGGTTCCCGAGTCGCGAAAAAACCACCGGAACAGGCTTTGCCCAGCCGAACAGGAAGCCGCCAGCCATGATCAGGATTGCGGGCAGGATGACCGTTCCGAAAGGGTCGATATGGGCGATCGGATTGAAGGTCACCCGCCCCATCTGCTTGGCGGTGTCGTCCCCCAGCTTCCATGCCGCCCAGCCATGCGCGGCCTCGTGCATGGTGATCGCAAGCAGGACGGGCAGCACCCAGATCGATGCGATGTAGAGGATATCGTCCATGGGATTCAGTGCGCCTCGTGACCGAGCAGCCGGTCCAGTTCATCTGCATAGGACTTCGCATCCCGGTCTGACGGTCGTTTGCGGCTTTTCTGTGCCTTTGACCACCGTTTTTGCGAGGCCTTGGACAGCTCCGGCACCTGCGCGGCCACGTCTTTCATCTCCACGATGTCGCCCGTGCAGTGCAGGACCGCGTCACAGCCGGCTTCGATGACGTTCGATGCGCGCTCCCCGTGGCTTCCCGAAAGCGCCGACATCGCAATGTCATCGGACATCAGAAACCCGTTGAACCCGATCTCGCCGCGAATGATCTCTTCGATCACAATACGTGACGTCGTCGCCGGTTCGCCGGGATCAATCGCCTCGAAGACCACATGCGCGCTCATGGCCAGCGGGAGATGGCGAAGTGCGTGAAAGGGCTGGAAGTCGTCGGCAGCGAGAGCGTCCCGCCCGGCATAGACACGGGGCAACGTGCGGTGGCTGTCGACGCGGGCCCGACCGTGCCCCGGAAGATGCTTGACGACCGGCAGGCACCCCTCGCCCATCAGGCCCTCGGCCATGCGGCCCGCAAGGTCCGCCACAACTGCCGGCCGGTCCGAGTAGGCACGCGTCCCGATGGCGCCTGTCGTCTCGGGGCGTCCAAGGTCGGCCACCGGTGCGCAATCCACGTCTATGCCCAGGTCGCGCAGTTCCACGCCAAACAGGCCGCCCACGGCATGGGCAATGGCGCGCGCGCGGTTCGCATCACGCAGATAGAGTCTGCCGATCCGTTCCGCATCCGGTGCCGCATGCCAGACCGGTGGACGAAGCCGCATGACTGTCCCACCCTCCTGGTCGATCAGGACCGGTGCATCGTCCCGACCGATGGCAGCACGCAACTCGCTGGTCAGGGCGCGAGTCTGGTCGGGAGTCTCGCAATTGCGCGCGAACAGGATGAAGCCCAGCGGGTCAGCATCGCGCAGGAATGCGCGTTCATCGTCCATGAGAGACGTGCCCGAGACAGCAAAGATGACGGCGCGCGGCATGCTCATCGCACCGCTCTGGGGAATACGGGAAACATGTCAGGGCGCGACGACCAGGCAGTCCTGATTCTGTGCCTTGAGGTTCGCACAAAGCGTGCTCGCGGCATCCCGGTCCGCTAGCGGCCCGGCCTGGATCCGGTAGAAGGTTCCCTTGGCGAGGGTCACGGTCTGCACATTGAGGCTCAGCGCGCCCAACAGGTCCGTGTGACGGGACTGGATGCGTTTCCACTCACTTTCAGCCGCAGCCTGGCTGGATACGGCGGCCATCTGGATTTTCCAGGCTCCCCCGGGCGCCGCAGCGGGAGCGGATGCGGGAGCAGCCGCCGGCTTGGGCTCCGGGACCGGCGCGGGTTCGGGCGGAGGCGCCGGTGCAGATGCCAGCTGGGTCTCGGCGGAAGGTTCAGGAACAGCCGCCGGTGGCGGCGGAGGTGGCGGCGCGACCTCGACCGTCTCCACAGGGGCCGCTGCGGGCGGCGGCATCTGGTCGGCCGACGGCATTGCAGGCACCGGTTCAGCGGGTTCGGGGGCTTGCGTCACCTCCGGCGGCGGCGGCGCCGGTTGCGGCCGTTCCGTGGGTTCCTCGGGCGGCGGCAGCAAGCGCTCGACAGGTTCCTGCACCTGGCCCGGAGCCAGCCGATTGAAGACCAGCTTGTCCTGATGCGGCACGTCCAGTCCGCCCGGTTCCTCGGGTTTCCGCTTGATCGGTTCGCTTTCCGCTTGGATGACCGGTGCAGCGCCTTCGGCACCGGACCGCACACCCTGCTGGAAGGCATACCAGCCAACGGCACCCAGCGCCGCGACGCCGATCAGGATCGCCCCGCCTGCAAACACCTTAGCGCGCGCACTCATGCCGGTACGCGGTTCCTCGAAAGGTTCATCTGCGAAAGGATCGTCGAACCTGTCGTCGGGACCGATGATCTCCTGATCGCTCATGTTCGTGCCTCATTCCCGCAACTCTTCGACCGGGGTCACGCCCATCACGTCGAGCCCGGAGGCAATCACTGTCTGCACGGCGCGAACGAGCGCCATGCGTGCCCGCGTCAGTTCCGCGTCGTCGGCGATTACGAACCGCAGCCCCGGTTCCTCGCGGGCCTTGCTCCAGAGCGCATGGAACGCCGCGGCAAGGTCGTAGAGGTAAAACGCAATCCGGTGCGGCTCGTGCGCTTCCGCTGCCCCTTCCACGGTGCGCGGCCACGCGGCGAGCGACCTGATCAATGCAAGCTCATCCGAGTCGGTCAAACGACCGAGGTCCGCTTCCATCAACGACGCGGTGTCGAAATTCATTCCGGAGAAGGCTTCGCCCGCCATCCGCGCGACGGAATGGCAGCGCGCATGGGCGTACTGGACGTAGAAGACCGGGTTGTCGCGGCTCTGCTCGCGAACCTTCACGAGGTCGAAATCCAGCGGCGCATCATTCTTGCGTGTCAGCATGATGAAGCGGACGACATCCTTGCCGACCGCGTCCACGAGGTCGCGCAACGTGACAAACGTCCCGGCGCGCTTGGACATCTTGGCCGGCTCGCCGTTCTCGAGCAGCCGCACCATCTGGCATAGCTTTACGTCGAGTTCCGCCCCCTCACCCGCCAGCGCACGAATGCCGGCGCTCACGCGTTTCACATAGCCGCCGTGATCGGCACCCCAAACGTCGATCATGGTTGGGAACCCACGACGGAACTTGTCCTGGTGGTAGGCCAGGTCACTCGCGAAATAGGTCCAGGAACCGTCCGACTTCATCAGCGGCCTGTCCGTGTCGTCACCGAATTCGCTGGCGCGGAACAGTGTCTGCGGGCGTTCCTCCCAGTCATCGGGCAGCTTGCCCTTGGGCGGCTCCAGCGTGCCGACATAGACCAGGTCGTCGGATTTCAGGGTCTCGACGACGGTTTCGACCGCGCCGCCCTGCACAAGCGCGCGCTCCGACGAGAACACATCGTGGGAGATCCCAAGCGCGGCCAGGTCGTCCCGGATCAGGTCCAGCATGGCCGCCACGGCAAACTCGCGCACCGGCGCGAGCCATTCAGCCTCGTCGGCCTTCACCCATTTTTCGCCGTCACGCGCGGCCAGTGCCGCGCCCACCGGCTTCAGGTAGTCACCGGGATAGAGCCCCTCAGGAATCTCCCCGATGTCTTCACCCAGCGCCTCACGGTAGCGCAGCCACGCGGAACGCGCGAGGACATCGACCTGCGCGCCCGCATCGTTGATGTAGTACTCGCGGGTCACTTCGAAGCCCGCCTTGGCAAGCAGTGAGGCCAGCACGTCACCCACGACGGCACCACGCGCATGGCCCACATGCAGCGGGCCTGTCGGATTCGCCGAGACATACTCGATGTTCACCGGGCGGCTTTGCCCGTACTCGACGGCGCCGTAGGCGGTACCGGCCTCAAGAATTTCGGTCAGTCGCTGCCGCCAGAACCCGTCCGACAGGCGCAGGTTGATGAACCCGGGTCCCGCCACATCGACATCTTCGACGGAATCGAAGGTCGCGATCCGCGCGGCAATCAGTTCCGCAAGATCGCGCGGCTTCATCCCCGCCGGCTTCGCCAGGACCATCGCCGCATTGGTCGCAAGATCGCCGTGGCTCGGATCGCGCGGCAGCTCCACCGAAAGCCGGGACGCGTCAAGGCCTTCGGGCAACTTCCCGTCGGCGGCCAAATTCCGGATTTCCGATTCAATATTCGCCTTGAAGGCGCTGAAAACATTCATCAAAGCACTTCCGGGTCAAACAGCTTCCGGTGCAATTCAAGGGCATACCGGTCGGTCATGCCCGCGATGTAGTCGGCGATCACGCGGGCACGCCCGGCTTCGTCCTTTTCCTGGGCCCGCGCACGCCATGCGCTGGGCAACAGTTCCGGTTCGTGGAACAGTAGGTCGAACATCTGGGTGACCACGCGGCGCGCCTTGGAGGTCATGCGGTTCACTCGGTGATGGCGGTACATGTTCTCGTAGAGGAAGGCCTTCACGGCCATGTCCGCCTCGCCCACCTCATCGGAAAACGCCACGACCGGCCGGTCGAGCGCACGAACGTCTTCGGGCGAACCCACATCCCCGTCCTCGAGACGGCGCCGGGTCTCGGCCAGGACATCGGCCACCATGGCGCCGATGATCTGGCTGATACCTGCGTGGATATAGCGCGGGCGCTCGATCTGTCCGTAGCGGGCCTCCACCTCGGCAAAGGCCGGGCCGACCAGCGGCAGTTCCCGGAGATCCGCAAGGTCGAACAGTCCCGCCCGCAGCCCGTCGTCGATGTCGTGGCTGTTGTAGGCAATATCATCGGCCAGCGCGGCGACCTGAGCTTCCGCGCAAGCGAAGCTGTCCAGTTCCAGGTCGTGGTCGGCCACATATTCGACTATGGCAGCGGGCAATGCGCGTTCACTGACCGCATAGTGGCCGGTCAAAGGCCCGTTGTGCTTCACCACGCCTTCCAGGGTTTCCCAGGTCAGGTTCAGGCCGTCGAAGGTCGGATAGCGTTCTTCCAGTTTGGTCAGGATACGCAGGGTCTGGGCGTTGTGGTCGAACCCGCCGAAGGGCGCCATGGCCGCATCCAGCGCATCCTCGCCGGCATGTCCGAAGGGTGTGTGGCCGAAGTCGTGGGCCAGCGCCAAAGCCTCGGCCAGGTCCTCGTTGAGCCCTAGCGCCCGCGCGACGGTCCGCGCGATCTGGGCCACCTCCAGCGAATGAGTAAGGCGTGTCCGGTAGTAGTCGCTCTCGTGATAGACGAAGACCTGCGTCTTGTGCTTCAGGCGGCGAAACGCGCTTGAATGGATGATCCGGTCCCGGTCGCGCTGGTAGCAGCTTCGGTAGCCGCTTTCCGGCTCGT
Organism: Alphaproteobacteria bacterium; assembly: GCA_038117045.1. Taxonomy (GTDB): domain Bacteria; phylum Pseudomonadota; class Alphaproteobacteria; order UBA6615; family UBA6615; genus JABJAG01. Next base: position 69,154 of record JAYOFE010000001.1, read on the forward strand.
CATGCAGCCGCCCGCGCGTGGCCAGCGGGTCGCACGCATAGGGCGCGAGCACGGGGCCGTGGTCGGGTCCGGCCGGGGAAAGCTTCAGTTCTGCGGGGGGTGCGGACATTTGCGGCAACATATGTGCGCACAGCCCGAATGCAACGTAAATTTGACAATTGCCAGTCCATGACTAAATACCTGAGGGAATTGGCGTATCGAGATTCCGATGAGCGACGCAATTATCACATCCAACGACTCCGGCGCAGTGGGCGGTGCTCCGAGCGGTATCGGGCTGAGTGAAAGCGCGGTCGAGCGCCTGAGCGGGCTGATCGCGTCGGAAGGCGATGCCGGCAAAATGCTGCGCATCACCGTCAATGGCGGCGGGTGTTCCGGCTTCACCTACGCCTTTGATTTCGACGACAGCGTGAATGATGACGACCGCACCTTCGAAACCGACGGCGTGACGGTCGTCGTGGATGAGGCGTCGCTTGAATTCATCGACGGCAGCGTTCTGAACTTCGTCGAATCCCTCGGCGGCAGCCATTTCATGCTGGAAAACCCCAATGCCACGTCGTCCTGCGGCTGTGGCTCTTCTTTCTCGGTTTACTAGGCGCATATGATCACCGCGACCCTGTTCCAGGCGCGGTTGACTGCCCTTCTCGCCGGTTGCGCGATCCTGGTCACTCTCGGCGCCACACAGGCGCGCGCTCAGGATGTCTGCGGCAAGCTTATCAGCCTCGGCGTGCGCGACAGTGTCACCCAGTCCTATTCCCTGCTCCATGCCCATTCGAGCATCCCGACGCGCGCCGTGATCGTGATGATGGCCGGAGGTGGGGGAAACCTGTCACTCGACGATCGTGGCTGCGTTCAGCAGTCGGGCGGGAATACTTATTCGCATAGCGCCGCTCCTGAGCCGGGAGGGATACGCGACCGCGCTGGTCGATACACCTTCGGACCACAAAGCCGCCGATGGCCTCGGTGGGTTCCGGATCGCGCCGGAGCATGCCGAGGACATCGGCCGCGTGATCCTCGACCTCCGCGAGCGTCTTGATGTGCCCGTTCACATCGCCGGATCGAGCCGCGGCACCATTTCGACGGTCAATGCAGCATCACGCCTGTTTGGTGCGGCCGCGCCGGAAAGCATGATGCTGTTTTCACCCATCACGTCGGGCCGCACGGGCGGCCAGAAGGCCTGGGTCGCGCAGACGGTCTTCGACGTGCTTCTCAACGACATCCACATGCCGGTGCTTGTGGTCGCCCACAAGGACGACATGTGCATCCGCACACCGCCGGACAGGGCTGACGACATTCTCGACGACACAATGAGCGAGCATGAGAAGTTCGTGATGCTCGAAGGCGGAACGCCGAACGATCCCGGCATCACACCGTTGAAGGCCTGTGCCGGGCGCTTCCCGCACGGGTTCGGCGGTCTCGATCAACAGGTTGCGGACCTGATTACCGGGTTCATCGACGCACGCCCCTAGCCTGCCCCCTCCTCAACTGGCCCGGGCGCTTCGCAAGCGCGGTGCGACTCTCTACACTGCGCGATCCTTCGTATTCCTGCGTCCGAGCCCATGAAAATCGCCACCTGGAACGTCAACTCGATCAAGGCGCGCCTGCCCAACGTCCTCGAATGGCTCGACGACGCGCAGCCCGACGTCGCGCTGCTGCAGGAAATCAAGACCGTCGATGACGGATTCCCTGCGATGGAACTTGAGGAGCGCGGCTACAACTGCGCCGTCCACGGGCAGAAGAGCTACAACGGCGTCGCGATCCTTTCGAAGCACCCGCTGGAAGACGTAGTGCGCGGCCTGCCGGGTAACACCGATGACGATCAGGCCCGGTATATCGAGGCCTGGGTCGATGCCGGTGATCGCGGTGCGCGTGTTGCCTCGATCTATCTACCCAACGGCAACCCGGCGCCCGGGGACAAGTACGACTACAAGCTGCGCTGGATGGACTTCCTCGCGGCCCATGCGTCGGACCTGCTGAAAAGCGAGGAACCGGTCGTACTCGGCGGCGATTACAACGTCATTCCCACCGACGGCGACGTGCACAACCCGGACGCCTGGGCCGACGACGCGTTATTCCGGCCCGAGACCCGCGCCAAGTTCCGGACCCTACTGAACCTCGGATACACAGAGGCCTGGCGTTCGCTTCATGCCGAGACCCATGTCTATTCCTTCTGGGACTATCAGGGCGGCGCCTGGCAGAAGGACAACGGCATCCGCATAGACCACCTGCTGCTGTCGCCCCAGGCGGCGGACCGGCTGACTGCGTGCGAGATCGACAAGGGTCCGCGCGGCAAGCAGAAGGCATCGGACCACACGCCCGTCTGGTGTGAGATCGCCTGACATGGCCGCCATCGCGAGCGCCTGGCGCTTCCTCCTCGAACTCTACCTCGGCGACCACGGCTTCCGGGCCGCGCTTCTGGCCTACGCCATCGGCTTCTGGATCTTCGGGATAGGCGCGGTCATCTTTCTGATCTGGCCGGAGAACCCGCCGCCCGTCGCAGCGTTCTTCAGGGGCCTGTTCACGAATATCGGCCTTCTCACACTGGTGTTCATGACCTACCCGGTGCTGCGCTGCTCGTTCCGCACCCATGACCACACCCGTCCGAAAAGCCGGTTATTGCGGGTCATGGTCCCCGCCGTCATCGGCGCGCTGTCACCGCTCTATCTGGTGATGCTGATCGCGGCCTTCGTCTATTTCTTCGCGGAACCCGTCATCACGGGCTAGGTGGCACACCCTGTTCCAATAGCCCTATAGTGCGCAACGCAGACACACAGTCGGGAGGCACATCATGTCCCTCACCCAGCAGCAAACGCTGGAAAGTGACCAGTCAAACGGTGCGCTGGTCCAAATTCCGCGCAGGTCCCTACCCATTCTCGATGTCGGCCCGGCGTTAACCGGGGACCGGGATGCGATTGAATCCCTTGCCAACGAATGGCGCGCCGTGTGGGAAGGTGTAGGCTTCCTGTGCATCGTCAATCACGGCGTATCTCCCGACCTGATCGGGCGGATGACCGCCGAGGCGAAGCGTTTTCATGACCTGCCGGACGATGTGAAGAACACGATCCCTGTGACGCGCGACCAGAAGGGCTATATCCCGTCGCGCCGGGGCGTCACGACCCATTCCGAATTCCACAAGAGCCAGAAGCTGGACACGGTCGAGGCGCTCGTGGTTGCGACCGACTATCCCGAAAGCAATCCGAACGTTGCGTCCGGGAAGCAGTTTTATGGCCTCATGCCCTGGCTGCCGGAAGAGGTCATCCCCGGCTTTCGGGCAACGGTTGAAGAATACATGGGCACGATCACGTCGCTTGGAAAGCAGCTTTTGCCGGTCTGGGCCCGCGCGCTCGAACTCGATGCCGGCTTTTTCGACGACAAGTTCCGGGATGCCTATACCTACTTCCGTATCGCCAAATACCCGCCGGCGCCGGACCTAGAGGACGGCGAGATGGGTCTTGCCGGACACGCCGACACCGGGTTCATGACCTTCCTTCCGCCCGCCGACGAGGAAGGGCTTCAGGTGCTCGACAAGGACGGGACGTGGTTCTGGCCGGAGATGCCCGATGACTCCCTGATCGTGAACATGGGCATGTTCCTGGAGCGCTGGACCAACGGCCGTTTCCGGGCGACCCCGCATCGGGTGGTGCCTCCGCGGGAAAACGACCGGTATTCCCTGGCCTGTTTCGTCAACCCGTCTTTCGATGCCATCGGGGAATGCCTGCCAACCTGCACCGGCCCGGACAGTACGCCAAAATTCCCAACCCAGACCTATTGGGAATTTTTCAACTGGTACATGACAAACACGTTCACCCATTACGGCAAGGTGAAACCGGACCAGAGTTCAGAAGCGCCAGTCTGAGACCGCAACAGCCACCGGAACGAAAACATGTCTCTCGCACACGACACATCCGAATCCGAGTTTGCACGGGCCGTCCGCGCGGCCCCGCACCGTCCCCTGCCGGTGATCGATGTGGGCAAGGCACGCATGGGCGACATGGCCGCGGTGGAGGAGATCGCGCCGGCCTGGCGCGATGTCTGGGAGAACCTGGGCTTCCTCGCCATCGTGAACCACGGGCTGGAGCCGGAACTGATCCAGGGCATGCACGATGCGGCGAAGCAGTTCCACGACCTGCCGCTCGAGACCAAGATGTCCGTGCGCGTGACCCACGACCAGAAGGGCTATGTCCCCGCGCGTGGCGGCCTGACGACCCATTCGAAGTTCCACAACTCGAAGAAGCTGAACACCGTCGAATGCCTCGTGCTGGCGACCGATTTCCCCGAGGACCACCCGGGGGTCGTCGCACGCAAGCGCTTCTACGGCCCGACGCCGTGGCTGCCCGAGGATGTCGTGCCGGGCTTCCGCGCGACGGCGGAGAACTACATGGCGCGGATCACCGCGCTAGGGAAATCGCTGCTGCCGGTCTGGGCCCGTTCGCTGGAGATGCCGGCGGACTTCTTCGAACCGTATTTCCGCGAGAGCTACACATACTTCCGTGTCGCCAAATACCCGCCCAAGAACGACCTCGAGGATGGCGAGCTCGGCTCGAACGCCCATTGCGACACCGGGTTCAACACCTTCCTGCCGCCGGCCAACGAGGAAGGCATCCAGATCCTCGACACCGACGAGACCTGGTTTTTCCCGGAGATTCCGGACGGCGCGATCATGGTCAACATGGGATATTTCCTGGAACGCTGGACGAACTGGCGGTTCCGGGCGACCCCGCACCGCGTCGTCCCGCCGGTGGAAAACGACCGTTATTCCTTCGCCTGCTTCGTGAATCCGGGCTTCGACACGCCCGGCGACTGCATCCCGACCTGCGTCGGACCGGACAATCCGCCGCGCGAGGAACCGATGTCCTACTGGGAATATTTCGACTGGTATATGAAACGGTCCTACACCCATTACGGCAAACTACAGGTGAGCGGCGAGAGCGACGTCACCGTCAGCGAAGACGACAACTGAACCGGCCGGAAGCCGGAAACTCCAAAGGGGAAATGACAGAATGGCGTTTTACGAATTGCGGCACTACCACATCCGTCGCGGCAAGATGGACGAGTGGCTGAAGTTCATGGAAGAGGTCATCATCCCCTTCCAGGTCTCCAAGGGCATGGTGATCACCGGCTCGTTCAAGCACGAGACGGACAGCTCCGTGTACATCTGGATGCGCCGCTTCAACACCGAGAAAGAGCGCGAGCGGCTTTACAAGGCGGTGTATGAGAGCGACGAGTGGAAGACCAACATCTCTCCCATCGTCGGCAAGCTGATCGACCGGGAGAAGATCCAGGTCCAGCGCATCGTCCCGACCAAGAAATCGACGGTGCAGTAGGCGTCTCGCCGATTACCGAAGTCGTGTCATGCCCGCACTTGTTGCGGGCATGATTCTTTCTACTAGATCTCGATCAGCCGGTCGGGGTGCCGGTTCTCTGCTCCCTCGCGGTTGGGGAAGTGTTCGGCCATCACGTCCGCGCAGCCTTCAATCGCGCTGACGAAACCATCGGCGACCCGGCCCTGCCGCACTTCAGCGACAAACTTTGCGACCACTGCATCCCATACGGTTGTGTCAGCCAGCTTCGCCTGTAGGCCGGCATCCGCGATGATCTCCACATAGCGTTCGCCGAGCGCCACGAACAGAAGAACGGCGTTGCGGTCATCGCTTTCGGTCATGCCGAGTTCGAGGAACATCTGACGCGCCAGGCGTGACGCGCGTGCGTGCCGGATGGATTTCGGCACCAGCGCGAGCCTGATGGCCGGTGTCTGGCAGATCGCGACGAGAACCACGAACAGCGCCACCTGCCCGCCGTAGAATTCGATCGTGGTGAACCCGATCTGCGGCTGGAACATCAACGCGATGCCCGACAGGAACAGCGCCCCGATGGCTGCCATGAGGCTCGGGATGTACAGGTAGGGTTCGGCCGAACGCGCCACGACCGTCACAAATTCGGCGCTGGTGCGTGCTTCCGCCGTTTCAATGGCAGCGCGAATGGCCGCGCGTTGGGTGTTGTAGATCTGCACCATGGTCACCAACTCCCGGACGAGCCGCCGCCGCCAAAGCTACCGCCGCCCCCTGAAAATCCACCGCTACTACCGCCGGAAAACCCGCCCGATGACCAACCTCCGGACGAGCGGCCGGAGGACGAGCCTTTTAGCACGCCTTTCCAGCGCAGGTAGAACATGATCAGGACGAAGCACAGCCAGATAAAGAACGGCGGCGGAATCCAGAACTCGTCGAAATCCTCCGGCACCGAATAGGTCTCGGTCGGCTCACTGTCTCCGCCCAGAACCGCCAGGATGCGGCCCACACCGTCCTCGATGCCGCCGCTCATGTCACCGTCACGGAACCGCGGCAGGATCGCATTCTGGATAATGACGCTGGCTGTTGCGTCGGTGAGCTGCCCTTCCAGACCGTAGCCGACCTCGATCCGCACCTTCCGCTCATTCGGCGCGACGATCAGCAGGACACCATTGTCCTGGCCCTCCTGTCCGATCCCCCATTTTCGACCCAGATCGACCCCGATCTCCTCGATCGTGCGCTCCTGCAGGCTGTCGAGGGTAACGACAACCACCTGGTTGCCGGTCTCACGCTCATGCTGCTGGAGCTGTTCTGTCAGCCGGGCTTCCAGGCCCCGGTCGAACAGGTGTGCGTCATCGACGACACGGCCCGTCAGGTCGGGAAGCTGGATCTGCGCAACGGCGACCGCCGTCGCGACGAACAGCGCACCAATCAGGACCGGCGCGGAGAATGCCGCTCGCCGGACTGCGCCCATGGCGTCAGGAGCCCGAATTGAAGTTCACGCGCGGCGCCTAGTCGGCATTCGGCGCCGTTGCCGTGAAGGTCGGCTTGATCTCGGCTTCCGGATACATGATCGCGGCGATCCACTTGCCGGGGATCGTGCGCAACTCTGTGTTGTAGTCACGCACGGCGGCGATGTAGTCCCGCCGCGCCACAGCGATGCGGTTCTCCGTGCCTTCAAGCTGCGACTGCAGCGCGAGGAAGTTCTGGTTCGACTTCAGGTCCGGGTAGCGCTCCACCGTCACCAGCAGCCGCGACAACGCCGAGGACAGCGCCGCCTGGTTCTGCTCGAACATCTGCAGCGCCGCGGGATTGTCGAGGATGTTGGCCGGCAACTGCATCTGCCCGACCTTGGCCCGCGCCTCGACCACGTTCTGGAGGACATCGCGCTCCTGCGCGGCAAATCCCTTCACGGTCTCGACGAGGTTGGGAATCAGTTCCGCACGGCGCTGGTACTGGTTCTCGACCTGCGCCCAGGTGGCGTTTACCTGCTCGTCGAGCCGGGGTACCGCGTTGATGTCGCACGCCGTGAGCGCGAGCATCCCGGCCAGCAACAGCGCTGCATTCCGCGTTGTCCGAAGAATTCGCATGGTCATCTCCTACATACCTCCGCCGTCACCGCCACCGCCGACGTCGAACCCGCCATGGGAGAAACCGGCCGCACCGCCATCGGCACCACCCAGCACGTCCAAGCCGCCATGAAGTGCACCCGCCAGCAGGAACCCGGTCCAGATGTTCAGTTGCGGTGCCGGTAAATCACCCGATTTCCCGTCGGCATCGTCCCGGCGCGGCCTGCTGGAAACCGCGCAGCGCAGACGATAATGCGCCCACAGCTTCCGGACCCGCCAGCACGTCCACGCGACGATCAGCGCGACCGCCAGCACCGTCGGCACCATGTCCAGCGAAAGCCGCTCTGCGACGAGCACGGCCAGAACAGCCAGTACCGCACCGAACAACAAACGCTGGAACATGCCTGCCTCCTTGCCTGAGGAGGCCCCGTCTAGCGGCTACAAATCCGCGTAAACGTGGGTCTCCGCCTTGGCGCCCGGATGGGTCAGCGCACCGTAGCGCGCATCGCCCACCGTCTGGGCGTATTTCCAGAGCACGCCGGACTGGTAGTTGGTCTTGATCGGCTGCCACTTGGCGCGGCGCGCCTCCAGCTCCTCGTCCGACAGGTCCACATCCAGCGTGCCGTTCTCGGCATCGATAGTGATCATGTCGCCGGTCTGGAGCAGGCCGATGGGACCGCCGACCGCCGCTTCCGGGCCGACATGGCCGATGCAGAAGCCGCGCGTGCCGCCGGAGAAGCGCCCGTCGGTGATCAGCGCCACCTTGTCGCCCATCCCCTGGCCGTAGAGCGCGCCCGTGGTGGACAGCATCTCGCGCATGCCCGGCCCGCCCTTCGGTCCCTCGTTGCGGATGACCAGCACGTCGCCTTCCTCATACTGCTTGTTCAGCACGGCTTGGAGGCAGTCCTCCTCACGCTCGAACACACGCGCCGGGCCGGTGAACTTCAGGTTGGCGAGGCCCGCGATCTTCACGATCGCGCCCTGCGGAGCAAGGTTGCCCATCAGGCCCACGACACCGCCGGTCCTGGAGATTGGGTTGTCGATCTTGCGGACCACATCCTGCCCGGTCGGGAAATCGACCGTGCCGTAGTTCTCCCCGATGGTCTTCCCGGTCACGGTCATGCAGTCGGCGTGCATGTAGCCGCCGTCGAGCAGTTCCTTGATAACAATGCCGACGCCGCCGACCTCGAACAGGTCCTTGGCGACGTAACGGCCGCCCGGCTTCAGGTCGGCGATATACGGCGTCTTGCGGAAGATCTCGCAGACATCCATCAGGTCGAACTCGATTCCGGCTTCCGCCGCCATGGCCGGCAGGTGCAGGCCGGCATTGGTGGAGCCGCCGGTCGCAGCCACGATGGCAGCCGCATTCTCGAACGCCTTGCGGGTGGCAATGTCGCGCGGGCGGAGCTGGGACTTCACCAGCTCCATCACCGCATGGCCGCTCGCCGCCGCGTACTGGTCGCGGTTCTCATAGACCGCCGGTGCACCTGCCGAATGGGGCAGCGCCAGGCCGATGGCTTCCGAGACGCAGGCCATGGTGTTGGCCGTGAACTGGCCACCGCACGCGCCCGCTGACGGGCAGGCCGCGCATTCCAGTTCCTTCAGGTCGGCGTCGGACATGTTGCCCGCCGCATTGGCGCCCACACCCTCGAACACGTCGATGATGGTTACGTCCTTGCCCTTAAAGTGGCCCGGCAGGATCGATCCGCCGTACATGAACACCGACGGGATGTTGAGGCGCAGCATGGCCATCATCAGGCCCGGCAGCGACTTGTCACAGCCCGCCAGCCCGACCAGCGCGTCGTAGGAATGGCCGCGCACGGTCAGCTCGGTCGAATCCGCGATCACCTCGCGGCTGACCAGCGACGAGCGCATGCCGTCATGGCCCATGGCGATGCCGTCGGTCACGGTGATGGTGGTGAACTCGCGCGGCGTGCCGCCCGCCTCGCGCACACCCGCCTTGGCCGCCTGGGCCTGGCGCGACAGTGCGATGTTGCAGGGCGCGGCCTCGTTCCAGGTGGTGACGACGCCGACGAAAGGCTGCTTGATCTCTTCTTCCGTCATGCCCATCGCGTAATAGAACGCGCGGTGGGGCGCCGAAGTGTTGCCGACCGAAACGTGGCGGCTGGGCAGCTTGGATTTGTCCCAATCGCCGCCGGGCGTGTTGCCGTCCATGATGAAGTTCCCTTCCCCGATTTGCGGGTTTCAATGTGTTTGTGTTGGCGCGGAGAATAGCCGCGCCGGATCGGTGATGCCAGACGAACAAACCCTCTCCCTGAGGGCGAGGGTGGCGAGCATCAGAGAGCCGGGTGAGGGTTTACGGTCTATCGGAGTAAACGCGGGAAGATATTTCCCCCTCACCCCAAACCCCTCCTCCATGGGAGAGGGCCTTTTACTCCGCCGCCTCGACCTTGTGCTTGCCGGGCGTCCAGCCGGACTCGGTCAGCAGGCGGTTGCCGACATCGACCGGGATAGCCTCCAGGTCGGTCGCCATGCTGTCATTCCAGCGGTTCAGGAAGCCGTAGAACGCGACGACCGCATTGATCTCGACGATCTCGGCGTCGGTGAAAAACTCGCGCAGGCGTTCGATGTGGGAATCCTCGACCATGTTCGGCACGGCGGCGGCGCATTGCGCGAATTCCAGCGCGGCGCGTTCGGCATCGGTGAACAGGTCGCTGGTCTCGTATTCCCAGACGGCGGCGACCTTCTCCGGGTCGATGTCATAGCCCGGCTGCATGGCGTTCGATGCCGTGTGCGACACGCAGTACTGGCAACCGGCGGTGCGGCTCGCGACGTTGCCGACCAGCGCCTTCAGCCCCGGCGTCACATTGCCGTACTGGGTGAAGACGGCGCTCGCCATATCGACGAACGCTTTGAAGATCGGCGGCCGGTACGCCATCGTGAACTGGGCGTTGGTGACGAAGCCCATCCGTTCCATCGAGCGCTCGAAATACGGCTCAAGTTCGGGCAGGTCTTCGCGTTTCAGCGCGGGGATACGGGACAAGGCAGCCTCACCGGTTGGAACAACAGGCCACCAGCTTACAACGTCCCTGCCGCGACGCGGCATAGACGCTGCCGACTAGCAGTTATGCCGCCTTCAGGCGTTCCAGCGCACTTTCAAGTTTGGCCTTGGTCTCGGCGGCGTCGGCGCGGCGTTCGCGCTGTTCCTCGACCACCTCTTCCGGGGCCTTCGACGTGAAGTTCTCGTTGGCGAGCTTCCTGTCGTAGCCGGTGATTTCCTTGTCGAGCTTCTCGATCTCTTTCGACAGGCGTGCGCGCTCGGCCTCCAGGTCGATCACGTCGGCCAGCGGCAGGATAACGCTCGCTTCGTCGATCACGGTCTGGACCGCGCCCGACGGCACGTCGCCGTTGAGCGCGATGTCCTCAAGGCGGGCCAGGCGCAGCACCTGGTCGCGGTTGCGGTCGAGACGCGCCATGGTCTCGTCCGATGCGCCGTTCAGGATCGCCGGGATCTTGGCGCCCGCCGGCACGTTGAGCTCGTTACGCACCGTGCGCACCTCGGTGATGACGCGCACCACCCAGTCGAGCTCGGCCTTCGCGCCCTCGTCCACCGGCGCGATATCGTCGGCCGGCCATGCCGCGTGCATGAGGAAACCTGAGCCGTCCCCGAAACTTTCCCAGAGTTCTTCCGTGATGAACGGCATGAACGGGTGAAGGATCTTCAGGATGTTCTGGAGCACCCAGCCCGCCGTCGCGCGCGTCTCGGCCTTTGCGGCCTCGTCGTCACCCTGCAGGACCGGCTTGGCGAATTCCACATACCAGTCGCAGAAAGTGTGCCAGGTGAACTGGTAGATCGCGCCGGATGCCTGGTCGAACTTGTACTCTTCCAGAGCCCGGTTCACCGTCGCCGCCGTCTCGGCCACACCGCCCGCGATCCACTTGTTGAGCGTGAGGTTCAGCGACGCCGGGTCGAAGTCCGCCGGCGCGGCGCATTCGTTCATCTGGCAGAAGCGCGCGGCGTTCCACAGCTTGGTGCCGAAGTTCCGGTAGCCCTGCACGCGTGACGTGGCGAGCTTGATGTCGCGGCCCATGGCGGCCATGGCCGTCAGCGTGAAGCGCAGCGCGTCGGCCCCGAACTCGTCGATGAGTTCCAGCGGGTCCATCACGTTGCCCTTCGACTTGGACATCTTCTGGCCCTTCTCGTCGCGGACCAGCGCGTGGATGTACACGTCGGAGAACGGCACCTGCGGCTTGCCGTCGGCGTCTTCCATGAAGTGCAGGCCCATCATCATCATCCGGGCGACCCAGAAGAAGATGATGTCGAAACCGGTCACCAGCACGCTGGTCGGGTAGTAGCGCGCCACCTCAGGTGTCTCGTCCGGCCAGCCGAGGGTGGAAAACGGCCACAGCGCGGAGGAGAACCAGGTGTCGAGCACGTCCTCGTCGCGCACCAGTTCCACATCCTTGCCGTAATGGGCCTTCGCGGCCTCGAGCGCGGCCTCCGCGCTCTCGGCGACAAAGACCTCGTCGTCCGGGCCGTACCAGGCCGGGATCTGGTGTCCCCACCAGAGCTGGCGCGAAATGCACCAGGGCTGGATGTTCCGCAGCCATTCGAAATAGGTCTTCGACCAGTTCTCCGGCACGAAGCGCGTCTCGCCCTTCTCCACGGCCTCCACGGCCGGTTTGGCGAGCGTCGCGGCGTCCACGTACCACTGGTCGGTCAGCCAGGGCTCGATCACCACGTCGGAGCGGTCACCGAACGGCACCGTGTGTTTGTGCGGATCGATATGGTCGAGCAGGCCGCGCGCTTCCATGTCGGCGACGATGGCCTTGCGCGCCTCGAAGCGCTCCAATCCGTTGTACTTCGCGATCGCGGATTCGGGATCGCCCCATTCGCCGGCCGACGTGTCTGTGCGGAACTCGTCCGTGTCGATGGCAATGTTCGCCGACGCGTCCAGCACGTTGATCTGGCCGAGACCGCCGCGCTTGCCGACCTCAAAGTCGTTGAAGTCATGCGCGGGCGTGATCTTCACCGCACCGGACCCCTGCTCGGGATCAGCATATTCGTCGCCGACGATTTTGATCTTCCGGCCCACAATGGGCAGGATCGCGTACTTGCCGACCACATCGGCCCAGCGTTCGTCCTCGGGATGCACCGCGATGCCGGTATCGCCCAGCATCGTCTCGGGACGGGTCGTAGCCACGGTGACGAAACGGCCCTCGTCACCCTCGATGGGATATTTGAAATACCAGAGGTTCCCGTCGGTCTCCTTCTGCACCACCTCCAGGTCAGAGATCGCCGTGTGCAGCTTCGGGTCCCAATTCACAAGGCGCTTGTCCTTGTAGATCAGCCCCTGGCGGTACAGCTCCACGAACACCTTCAGGACGGCGCGCGACAGCCCCTCGTCCATGGTGAAACGCTCGCGCGACCAGTCGCAGGACGCACCGAGACGCTTGAGCTGGTGGATGATGGTGCCGCCGGACTCTCCCTTCCACTCCCAGACCTTGGAGATAAAGTCCTCGCGGCCGATCAGGTTCTCGTCACGGCCCTCGATGCGGCGGCCCCGGTCGAGCACAACCCCGGCCTCACCAAGCTGGCGCTCCACCACCATCTGCGTCGCGATACCGGCGTGGTCCAGGCCCGGCTGCCACAAGACGTCAAAACCCTGCATCCGCTTCCAGCGGATCAGCAGGTCCTGCAATGTGTTGTTGAGCGCATGGCCCATATGCAAGCTGCCGGTGACATTCGGCGGCGGAATGACGATCGTGTAGGTGGCATTCTCGGTCCGTCCGCACGCGAACGCGCCCGCGCTTTCCCAGCGGTCGTAAAGCCGCCCCTCGATATCGGCGGGCGAATAGGTCTTGTCCAGGGTGGCCATAGGCGGAGCCGTAAGTTTCAAGGGTTTCGAACGCTGGTGTTTAGCGAAGCGCGCCCGCGGCGGCTACCCCCAAACTCTTCGAAAACCTGAAGGTGCGACGCGCGCTACTTCTTGGCGCGGCTGGCGATCCGCTCGACTTCCTCGCGGACGATCCGCTCAACCATCTCGGAAAGGTTGGCGTCGAGCCATTCCTTGAGGATCGGCCGGAGCACTTCCTTGACAAGTTGCTCCAGCGTCTTGTCGCCGTCACCGAGGCGCGCGGACACCGCAAGAGCTGCCGTCAGACCGGAAATCGATGCCGCGCTGACCTCCTCGACCTCGTCAGAGACCAGGCGATCGTCCTCATCCTCTTCGGGTTCCGGCTCGGGTTCCGGCTCGGGCTCGGGTTCCGGCTCGGGTTCCGGCTCTTCATCGAGGGCGTCGGTCAGTTCGAGTATGTCCTCATCCGCGTCATCTTCCGCGGAAACGTCCTCGACATCGTCGTTATCGGGCTCGGGTAAGGGCTCCTCGGCCGCTTCCGCGGCAGGCTCCGCACTCTCCTCATCGCCATCCTCCGAAATGATCCGGCGGATCGACGCGAGGATTTCCTCCATCGACGGTTCTTGCTGATCGGCGTTCGTGTCACTCATTTGGCCATATCCGCAGAAAATGGTTAACGGAGCCTAAACGCAAACCGGGAATCGTGGCGAGTCCCGACGCGCAAAATTGTTGGAAACGGTATTCCTGCAACGCCTTAGGCAGACGTCCTAACGCTTTTCGTCAATGATGTCCGAACCGAAAAGCTGGTCCTCGACCTCGTTGTAGTTGCGATTCGGGTCATAGAGCTGAACCGGCAGTCCGAGGTCGATGGCCGTGAGGCGGCCGGTCGAGGAAAGGAGCTGATAACCCGCGACAATCAGGTCGCGCTGCGCCTGGACGAGGCTCACCCGCGCGTCGAGCAATTCCTGCTCGGCGTCGAGAACGTCGAGCACCGTACGCGAACCCACCTGTGCTTCCTGCTGCACGCCTTCATAGGCAATTTCCTGCGCATCGACACTCGCCTGAAGAGAGGTGATGCGCGCGCGCGCGGAATTCAGCTCGGCCCAGCTTGAGCGCGCCGTTTCCTGCGCCTGCCGCGTATTTTCCGCAAACTCAAGCATGCGCTGGTTGGCAATCTGCTTGGCCTCGCGGGTCCGGGAATAGACCTCGCCAGACTGGTAAAGCGGTACGGTGAGGTTCAGCGTCACCGACTGTTCGGACGTATCGGTATCGGCACCCAGGACGTCCCTGTTTTCCTGCAGCTGGCCGTCCAGAGTCAGGACGGGCAGCAGCTCGCCGGAGTTAACATCGATGAAGTCGCGCGCTGCGCGTTCGGTGAAATCCGAGGCCACGACTTCAGGATTATTCGTACGTGCCAGTTCGACGGCTTCGTCCACACTAACCGCAAGGCCCTGGGGCAGCGCCGGTGCCTCGAGCGTTCCCGGATCATTGCCGATGACTTCCACGTAGTCTGCGATGGACGTGTTCAGGGTCCCTTCCGCCCGGGTCTGGTCGGCAATCGCCGTGGCAAGACGGCTGTCGGCCTGAGCGACGTCGGTTCGGGTCAGTTCGCCCACATCGAAGCGGTCACGGGTTGCCTGCTGCTGCTGTTGCAGGACACGCACATTGTTGCGGCGCAGGTCGAGGATCGCGCGGTCGCGAAGAACGTTCATGTAGGCCGTCACGCCCTGCAGGAGCACGGTCTGCTCGCGCGCGATCAGGTTCGCGCGGCCGGCCGCCACGAGGTTGCGTGCCCGGTCGGTCGCAGAGATCGTGCGGAACCCGCGAAACAGATTCTGCGTGATATCAAGGGAAATGGTCTGCGGCTGGTCGGTGTTATCAATCTGGACGCCGGAATCAAAGTCGCGCTGGCGTTTGCGCACACCGTAGGAGCCGTTGATTTCCACATTGGGCCGCCAGTTCGACAGCGCCTGGGGCACCTCTTCATCCGTGCTGCGCAGTTGTGCGCGCGCGGCGGCGATATCGGGGTTGGTCTCGTAGGTCAGCGCGAGTGCCTCCTCGAGCGTTTCCGCCGAGGCGCCGGGAACGGCAAGACCGATCGCCACAAGCACCGCAGCGGCGCTTGCACCGTACTTCAGGGTCTTCGCAATCATCTGTCGCAGTTCCTTTAAAGCACTGACGATTATGGCTTTTCCGCCGATATCTTTCGGTTAATCAAACTGCCTGAGCGGCTGTCAGAATGCAATTCTAGAACGTAATACCTTCTAGAACACAAACGCAGGCGCCTTCTCGAAGCCCGGCAGAGGACGTGTCCCAGCATCGAACATCGCGCGCCGGGACAGGCCGTCGCCGACCCGCGTCATCAGGGTCGCCCGTCCGAGTATGCCGTTCTCCGCACCACCGATGACAGCAACCATTCGGCCGTTCGGGGCAAGCTGGCCGACGATCCCGTCCGGGATATCCTCGATCGAACCGCTGAAAAAGATCGCGTCATACGGCGCCTGCTCGGCAAAACCGTCCTGCAGCGCACCCTCGACCACGGCGACATTGTCGATGCCCAGATGGTTGATCACCATCGAGGCCTGCTCGGCCAGGTGGGAATCGCTCTCGATCGCGACAACAGGACCGGCCAGGCGTCCGATCAGCGCGGCGTCATAGCCCGTGGCGGCACCGATCACGAGAACGGAGTCGTCCTTCGTCAGGTCCAGCGCCTGGACGAGGCGCGCCAGCACGACCGGCTCGATCAGGTAACGGTCTTCCGCAATCTCGATGTCCTCATCGACATAGGCGATGCCCTGCCGGGACTTCCCCGCGAACATTTCGCGCGGAAGTTCGGCCATCGTGTCGAGGATACGGGCATCCGTGACCTTGTTCGGACGCAGTTGTCCGTCGACCATATTTCGGCGTGCGATATCGAATTCGCTCATCGGTTTCGTGCCTTGCGGGTCCGCGAAAATACCGCGTTCTTATAGGCCAGTGGCCGTGATGAAGACAATCGCAACAAGTATAGCGATGCAGGGCTTCCAATCCGCACCGAATTTTGGGATATGAACCGCCCGCAGCGCGAAGCTCGCATCCGGTGGCCCGGTGGCAGAGTGGCTATGCAGAGGACTGCAAATCCTTGTACGTCGGTTCGATTCCGGCCCGGGCCTCCACACTTTCCCGCCTCGCGGGCGTTGCGCTGAGCCCCCATTCGGGCGCACCCTTCGCACATGGACACAAACACCCAACTCGACCGAACCGGCGAGAACACCGGGAACATCGTGCACCTTGAGCACGTGAATGTGTGCGTTCCCGACCAGCTACTCGCGACTTCGTTCTATGTTTCCGCGCTCGGCCTGACACGCGACCCCTTCATGATGACCGGTGTCGACGTGATGTGGGTGAATGTCGGCCGACACCAGTTCCACCTTCCCTCGCGCGGCACCCAGGTCATGCGCGGCTACACCGTGCTGGTCCTGCCCTGGTTCGACGAACTGGAAGGCCGTCTCGAGGCCGCGCGCCCGCTGCTGGCAGGCACGACATTCGACTACACAGTCCGCAAGGACCGGATCGACGTGACATGTCCCTGGGGCAACCGGTTCCGCTGCTGCCCGCCAAGCTCGCAGTTCGGTGGCATGATGATCGGCATGCCCCGGGTCGTCTTCGACGTCCCGGAGGGTACGGCACCGGCCATCACGCGCTTCTATACGGATGTCATGGGCGCGCGCAGCCAGCTCACCACGCTCGACAGGGCCCCGGCTGCGGCTGTGGCGACCGGTCTCGACCAGGCGATGTATTTTCGCGAGACCCGGCGGGACCTGCCGCCCTTCGACGGACACCACGTCCAGATATACATCTCGGACTTTGCAGGACCGTACGAGAAACTGTGCGCGCAAGGTGCCATCACAGCGGAGGACGGCCCGCACCAGTACCGGTTCGTGGACATCTTCGACCCGAAGTCGGCAAAGCCGGTGTTCGCAGTCGAGCATGAAGTGCGCAGCCTTCACCATCCGCTGTTTGCGCGTCCGCTGGTCAACCGGAACCCGGCCCAGCGCATCATGACCTACACCCGCGGCGCGGACGCCCTGCAGGTCGGCTGAACAAAACAAAAATCCGGGAGGAAACAGGACACATGGTGACCATAGTGAACCAGGCGCGTGCGCGCCTTGAGGCCGGCGAAATCTCTGTCGGGCTCGGCATCCGTCTCGCGCGTTCCAGTGACATCGCAACCATGATGAAAACCGCCGGTATGGACTGGCTGTTCATCGACCTGGAGCACGGCCCCCTCACCCTCGACCAGACCTCGCAGATTTCAATTGCCGCCCTGAGCGCCGGTATTGCCCCGCTGGTCCGCGTCCCGAAGGGCGAAATGGCGATGGCCACGCGCGCACTCGATGGCGGCGCGCTGGGTATTGTCATGCCGTCTTGCGAAAGCGCGGAGGAAGCACGTGAGATCGTGGACCGGCTGCACTATCCGCCGGAAGGACGCCGCAGTGTGGTGGGCGGCCTGCCGCAGATCGGCTTTGGCGGTGCGCCCATGGGCGAGGTCGCGAAGGCCATGAACGACGCGATACTTGTCATCGTCATGCTGGAAACCCCAAACGCCATCGCGAACGCCGACGAGATCGCGGCGGTCGAGGGTATCGATGTGGTAATGATCGGCACCAACGACCTGTCCGCCGCCTCGGGCATCCCCGGCGAGGTCGGCCATGAACGCATTGTCGCCAACTACGAGACCGTGGCAGCCGCCTGCAGGAAGCACGGCAAGTGGATGGGCATGGGCGGCGTGCCGTCCGCGGAACTACAGGAAAAGTACATTTCCATGGGGGTCCGCTTCGTCCTCGCCGGACAGGATATGAGTGTGCTCATCGCAGGCGCATCCGCGATTGCGAACCGGATCCACGGGTATTCCTGAAAAACAGGTGATTGCCCTGTTGCGATTTGGCAGGTCTTTGTTATAACCGCGCGCCAACCAATCCGGCGTAGCTCAGTTGGTAGAGCAAGCGACTGTTAATCGCTGGGTCGCAGGTTCGAGTCCTGCCGCCGGAGCCAGAATTCGAGAAGGCCAGCACATCGCCCGTGCTGGCCTTTTTCGTTGCACACCATGGTGTGCCAATTCGGCCATAGTTTGGTGCCAAAGTGGACAAAATTGCCGCGAATAACATGATATCCTGCATGCATTAGGACGCGTGCCGGAACACGGCACCACTGGGAGATCGGTACCAGTACATGGCCAGCGATTCTGCAGCGATACCGTCGCGCAGTTCCCTGCGCGCGCAAGTGTCCGACGAGGTACGCGGGCATGTCCTCGAACTGGGTCACGCATACTGGAAATCGAAACTCCATGACGGACGCCTGCCGGCACGCCGCGACATCGACCCGCTGGATGTCCCTCTTCTCCTGCCACATATCATCCTGCTGGATGTCTCGCGAGAGCCTTGGGATTTCCGGTTCCGTCTGATCGGCACCGACGTTGTCTACCACTTGTCCGAGGACTGGACAGGCAAATGGTTCAGCGAGATCGCGCACATGTCGGCGCCGAGCCGGATCTTCAACAATTGCGTTGATGTGGCGGCGAACGGTCACGCCCTGCGCAGCCAGACCCCCTATGTGGGACCGCACGCGAACTATATCAGCGCGGAGGACATCATCCTGCCGCTGGCCGACGACGGGGTGAACGTCGACAAGCTGCTCGTGTTCGTCGAGCACTTCTCCCGCTCATAGATCTCCGGCTGTATTCGCCGGCGCGGACCTGCGTCCCTGGCGCACCCGCTCGCGGTGCAGGATGTACATTCCGCTCGCCGCGATGACGGTGGCCCCCACAAAGGTCCAGTCGTCCGGGAAATCCCCGAAGACCGTCAGGCCAAGGATCGTTGCCCAGATCAGTTCGGTATAGGCGAAGGGGGCAACAAGCGGTGCTTCTGACCGCTGATAGGCGATGATGATGGCCCAGTGTCCGAGTCCGCCGAGCAGGCCGGCGATAAACATCATCCCCCACTGTTCCAACGTCGGCATCTGCCAGAAAAATGGCACGATGAACGACATGCCGAGACCGCCGACAATCGCCGTGTAGAAAACCGAGTTGATCGGGTTGGTTCGGTGGCTGATGAGGCGCGTGATGATCTGGTAGAAGGCGTAGAAGACCGTCACGCCGATGGGCAAAAGTGCAGCCATCTGGAAGAGCCCTCCTCCCGGCCGCACGATCACGAGCATGCCGGCGAACCCGACGCAGACGGCTATCCAACGCCGGATACCCACGCGCTCGCCGAGGAACGGCACGGACAGCGCCGTGATCAGCAGGGGAGCGATAAACGTGATCGCAACGGTATCGGCAAGCGGCATGAGGCCGACAGCCGTGAACATGCACGCCGTCGACAGCAGGACAAGGATCGAACGCGCCAGCTGGAGCCCCTTGTCGGAACCGGCCAGCAACGTCGGAATGCGCCTCGGAAACAACGCCAGCACAAGCAACGTGTGGAAGAAATAGCGCCCCCAGATGATCTCGACGACGGGCAGCTCCTGGATACGAAGTTCCTTGGCGAACGCATTCATCGTCGCGAAGCACGCAACCGCGAAACACATCATCAGGACGCCGCGATACGGCGCATCCGCTGGGCGATGGCTTTGCACGGTCATCGGCCGGCCTCAAGTAACCTCATCTTGCACAAACCCGACGTTTCTTGCCGAATTGTGGCAAGGCTGAGAATTGAACCCACGCAAAACTGGAAGGACGCCCATGAACAAGGACTACAAGGACATCTCCGACGCGCAGGACAAGCGCGCCGCCGAACTGTTTCGTGCCGCACCGGATATCATGCGCGGGCACCGGTCTGTCATGCAGGCGGCGCAATCCCCCAAGGCGCTGGATGCAAAGACCACAGAACTCATGGCACTTGCGATTGCCATCGTCCAGAGGTGCGAGGGTTGTGTCGTCTTTCACACCAAGCAATCCATCGCACACGGCGCCTCGCGTGAGGAACTGTGCGACGCCATTGCCGTGGCAATTGAGATGGGAGGCGGTCCCGCGACCGTTTACGGCGCCAATGCGCTGGCCGCGTTCGACGAATTCTCAGAATAGCCGGCCGTCTCAGGCCGTGACCAGCGTGTCCTGCTGCAGGTGGATGCGGATGCGCGCGGCGATCTCGCGCGGTGGCGGGCGAAGGTTGCCGTCATAGCCGCGGACCGAGAAAAGCTCCTGCGCCGCGTCGAGGGACAGGTCGAAAAACGTAGCAACCGCGGGCCAGTCCGAAAGTCCGTCATAGACCGGATAGCTCATGCGTGTCTGGGTCCCCCGCTCCAGCCCGAGGCCCTGAGCCTGCATCCAGAGGTCGTCATGGGCGGCGAGCCCGACGGCACAGCCGCGGCCATGTCCATACCAGCGCGTGAATGTGAGAAGCCCCTCAGGCAACGTGTCGAGAAATCCCGCGAGCCGCTCGAGCCGTTCGGGGCCCGGTGCTCGATAGCGTGTGATTTCGCCTGGTCGGCGATGCTTCATGGTTCACCCGCATTCCGGTTTCGACACAGGGAAGTCTACGCCGGCGAGTGACATTGAGTCATGCGGAACCCGAAACGGGCCTGCACCGGCAATTGCCGCGACTCCTGAGCCGTTGATACCGGTTCGGGATGGTTCTCGGCCTCACATACCGGTTTAGATGTGCTGCGCTCGCCGCAGCGCTCGTCGCACTTGCTGCCTGCTCGCAGGGTGCCCCGCTGCAGCCGACAACAACCGCGGACCAGACCGGGGTCGAGAAAAGCTTCTCCCTGCTGACGGATGTGCCCATCCCGCCGAATGCCTCCCTGGATGTCGAACGCTCCCTGATCCTGGGAGACCTAGACCGCTGGACCGGACGGATCATCCTGAATGTGGGCCAACCCGCGACGCAAACCTTCGCACTCTACCAGACCCAGATGCCGAACTTCGGCTGGGAACCGGTGATGAGTGTGCAGGCCGAAGTCAGTGTGCTGTCGTTCACGCGCGGCGAGCGGGCCGCGACCGTCCAGATCGAGGACCGCACGCTGGGCGGCAGCACAGTAGCTGTCACCGTCGCTCCGCGGCAGTCCGGTGGCGCGCCGGGCGCACCCGGGTCCACGCCGACGCGTTAGTTCCCCGCCAGCAGGCTCAGGCGCCGCGTCGCCCAGGTCGACACAAGCACCGCTGCAGAAAACACCACCGCGCCGATCTGGATATCCGCGCTCGACAGTAGCCGCCCGTCGGCAACCAGCACAATGAGCGCGATGATGAACACGTCCAGCATCGACCATTTGGACAGGGTTGCCAGCCAGCCCAGAACGGGACGCGCGAAACTTCCGGTCGCGTCGACAAAAAACCACAGGGCCAGCCCCGTCACCGTCTTGAACAGGGGAAAGACGATCGTAAAGACGAACGTCACAATGAAGAGAAACCAGTCACCCTGCTCTCCAAAGGCCACCACGCTGTCCAGCAGGGAGAAATCCCGGCCGATGAACATAGAACGAATGGTGATGGCGGGGAGCAGCAGGCCGGCGACCAGTGCCGCGAATGACACAAGCAGGATCAGGCCGAGCCAGCGGTCGAAACCGCTCGCGCGACGCGACAGGGGGCCGGGCATTGCCGCCTTCATACTTGGGCTCCAGATCGCTGCCTGACGGGCCGGTTTGCCCGCCTGGAATTGCGCGGCAATATAGACGAGCGGGACGACGCCGTGGAACCGGCCGCCCAAACCGGGAAACGGAGACCATCGGAATGACACAGCACAAGAACCGGCGGGTGATCCTCGCCGAACGCGCGACGGGCCTGCCCAAGCCTGAACTCTTCGCGATGGTGGAGGATGATGCGCCCTCACCCGGTGACGGCGAAGTCCTGATCAACAATGTCTATGTCTCCGCTGATCCCGGCATGAAGGGCTGGATCAGCACCGCGCGCAACTACGCGAGCGTAGAGACGGGCGCGACCATGAACGCCTTCAGCGTGGGCGTTGTGGTTGAATCCAACCATCCGGACGTGGCCGAAGGCGACGTTGTCGCAGCACGCACGGGCTGGGCCGAATACGCCGTCGCAGACCCGGAGCAGCAGACGTTCCGCAAGGTCGACCCGCACGTCGCCCCGCTGTCGACCGCACTCGGCATTCTCGGTATCAGCGGGTTCACGGCCTATTACGGCCTGCTCGATGTCGGTGAACCGAACCCAGGCGACACGGTGCTTGTCTCCACCGCGGCGGGCGCCGTCGGCAGCGCGGTCGGCCAGATCGCGAAGCTCAAGGGTTGCCGCACGGTCGGGATCGCGGGCGGTGCGGAAAAGACCGCCATCTGCACGAGTGAGTTCGGGTATGACGCGGCCATCGACTACAAAAGCTGCGACGACCTCGAGGCCGCGCTCAAAGATGCCTGCCCCGAAGGCATCGATGTCTATTACGACAATGTCGGCGGCAGCACGCTGGACACTGTCCTCAACCTGATGAACGTGCACGGGCGGGTGACCATCTGCGGCACCGCGGCCACGGATTCCTGGGTGCCGCAACCGACCGGCCTGCGTCCCGAGCGCAACCTGCTTGTCAGCCGCATTCGCATGCAGGGCTTCCTGTGTTTCGACTACGCCGACCGCTTCGAGGAGGCCTATACGGATCTCGCCAAATGGGTCGGTGAAGGAAAGATCCGCTATCGCGAGGACATTGCCGAAGGTCTGGAAAATGCGCCTGCCGCGCTCGCGGGACTCTATGAGGGCCGGAACATGGGCCGTCAGCTTGTCCGGGTGCGCCCCGACCCGTTTGCCTGAACGCGGCGGGGTGCGAGCGCCTGGTCCTCGATGCGAATGCGCCATGCCAGGATAAGGGCGTTGAGCGCGCCGAACACAAGCGCCAGCTCCCAGGCCCCGGCGATCAGAGGCACTACGATGATTTCCGCCTCCACCACCATGTAATTCGGGTGGCTTACCCAGCGGAACGGCCCCCGGCGCACCAGCGGTTCGTCCGGCACCGTGATGATCCGGGTGGTCCAGTAGCGCCCGAGCGTCACCAGAACCCACACCCGCGCAAGCTGGAGCGCAACAAACACGGCGAGCAGCACGAAGTTGATCGGTGCATCATAGGGCACGAAGACCACGAGGCTCGCGATCCACGCCATGTGCAGCACCACGATGAACGGATAGTGCCGGGCGCCATGCTCCGTCGCGCCCTCCTCGAGTAATCGGCGGGTGTTGTACCGCGCAATGAGCAGCTCGATCAGCCGCTGAAGGACTATGAAACCGACCAGCAGGTACCAGTTGCTCATGCTGCCTCCAGCAGCGCGAAGCTGGCCGTGAACCCGGGCCCGAGGGCCGACATCAGCCAGTGGCCCGGTACACCTTCCTTCAGGGTTTCAGCCAGCACGAACATCGCCGTGGCGGCCGACATGTTCCCGTGCTGGCGCAGAACTTCACGCGCAATCTTCAATCCACCCGGTGGCAGGCCGTAGATTCCCTCCAGCGCGTCCAGCACCTTCGCACCGCCCGGGTGACAGGCATGCCGGACAATATCCGCAGGGGTCAGGCCCTGGGATTCGAGGAACCGGGTCGCCGGTTCGCCAAGCTGGGTCCGCACCAGATGCGGGATGTCGCGGGAGAACAGCACGCCCAGCCCGTCGTCGGTCACTTCCCAGCCCATGACATCGAGCGAGTCATCCCAGGTATGCTCACCCCACGCCTTTACGGCGGGTCCATCCAGACCGCAGCCCAGCAAGGCGCCGGCCGCGCCGTCGCCGAAGAGGGCCGTCGCGATTATGTTGCTCTTCGAGACGTCGTTGACGCGGAAGGTCAGGCCGCACAGTTCGACGACGAGGAACAGGACCCGCGCGTCGGGCCGGCTCAAGGCGATCTGCGCCGCGCGCGCGAGCCCGGTCACTCCGCCGCCGCAGCCGAGACCGAAGATTGGCAGGCGCTGGACATCGCGGCGAAACGGCAGGCGCTCGATCAGCAGCGCATCAAGACTGGGGGTCGCCACGCCGGTCGTCGACGCCACGACGAGTGCATCAATGTCGCCGGCACCAATCTTTGCGTCGGCGAAGATTTTCTCCGCAACCTCCGACAGCAACTCGACGGCGTTCTCGATGAAGAGCCCGTTGCGTTCGGAAAATGGATGCTCCTGTGCGTACCAGTCGATCGGCACACAGGAATGCCGCGTGTCGATGGCGGCGTTGCGATAGGCATCGGTAAAGCGCTCAAAGGCCGGCACATCCGGCGCAAAGATCTCGCGCGACCGCGCAATCACCTCTGATTGTTCGAGCACATATTCCGGTACGGCCGTCGCAACGGCCGCGATCCTCGCTATCTGCGTCATGCCTTGGCCTTTTCCTGCTGCGCCCGCGCCCGGTTCACGGCGCGCTCACGCAAGGCAATGTACGTTGCGCTGGCAAAAATCATCACCCCACCGATCCAGGTGTAGACATCAGGCAGTTCCCCGAAAATGAGGAACCCCAGTGCCGCCGCCCAGACCAGCTTGAAGAAATCCATCGGCATCACCACGACAGCCTCACCGACCCGCAAGGCCTGCGTCAGCGTCAGATGCGCCACCGTGCCCATCGTCCCCATCAACAGGAAGATCAGGTACTGCTCTGTTGTCGGCCACTGCCAGACGAAAAGCGCCGGGATCAGGGCCAGCGGCGACATGAAGAGAACCATGTAGGTGACAATCGTGGGGGTCGTATCACGGCGGCCGAGTGACTTGATGACAATCAGGATCAGCCCCCAGACAAACGACGAGCCGACCACGAGCATCGGCCCCGTCCCGACATCGCCCACGCCCGGGCGGATAATCACCAGGGTGCCCGCGAAGCCGAACAATAGGGCCAGAGACCGGCGCCAGCGGAACGTCTCACCGAGGACAACCACGGCCAGGACCGCCGCGAACAGCGGCGCGGTGAACGCAAGCGCATTCGCCGTGGCAAGCGGTGTCATCGAAAGACCCAGGAAAAACATCATCATCGCGATCACATGGCCGAAGGAGCGGATGCCGTGCACGCGTATCTGCTCGGTCCGGAAGATGCCCCAGCCATAGCTTGCGATCAGGATCATCACCACCGGCGCGCCGAAAAACGTGCGGAAGAACCCGATTTCGAAGGGATGCATGCCCTGCTGCGCCACATGGCGGATGAGCGTGTGCATGGTGACGATCAGCACTGCCGTCGTCAGCATCCAGAGCATGCCTTGAATGTTTCCGGTCAGCCAGGCCGGTCGCGACGATGTGAAACCCAGCAAGGGCCCCTGCTCCCGGTTCGGGCCGGTGGAAGTGCGGACCTGCTATGCGTGGTCCTGGTTGTGCGTGTTCTGCGATTGCCGCAAGATGCCTGCACCATATCGATATGACCGGGAGACAACACCGATGATTACCGCCCTTGTCCAGTTCAAAGTGAAAGACGGCACCACGCGCGAGGAGGTCTTCACCAACATGAAGAACGTTGCGCCGAAGTTCGAGGGCATGCCCGGACTGCTGCGCAAAAACTTCGTATTTGACGGTGCGCGCGGCGTCGGTGGCGGTGTGTACACCTGGGAAACCCGCGAGGCGGCCGAGAAGGTCTATGCCGAGGGCGGCCCATGGCGCGAGGCCATCCGCAATCTCTACGGCGTGGACCCGGAGATCACCTTCTTCGAGACGCCCGTGGTCGTTGACAACGAACAGGGCGCCATCAAGACCGCGGCCTGAGGGGTGAAGCCATGACGATGGTCACAGCAATCGTTCGCTTCAATGTGAACGAAGGGGCCTCGCGTGAAGAGGTCTTCGAGAGCATCGCGAGCGCTGCGGGACGATTCGAAGGTATGCCCGAACTGATCCGCAAGAACTTCCTCTATGACGGGGAGCGCGGCATCAGGGGTGGCGTCTACACATGGAAAACGCTGGAAGCTGCGGAAAAGGTCTACGCGGAAGGCGGATCCTGGCGCGAGAACATCCGCAACCTGTGCGGTGCCGATCCAGACATCGAGATCTTCGAGACACCTGTGATCGTCGACAATGAGCAGGGCAGCATCAAGTCGGCGGCATAGCCCGCAACAGGGACACATGGAATGACTGTAACAAAGAAGGCCGTCCAGTTCGCACGGACGGGACATCCGCCCGATGTCGTCGAACTTGTCGACATGGAGACCGCCGCGGTCGGTGCCGGCGAGGTCCTGCTCGACGTCGAGGCGGCCGCGATCAATCCCTCGCACCTCCTGACCCTAGCGGGCGGATATGGCGTCCAGCCAGAGCTTCCGGCCGTGCCCGGCGCTGAAGGCATCGGCATCGTGCGCGAGGTCGGCACCGGCGTGACCAATGTCGTGCCCGGCCAGCGCATCATGATCCCGCCCTACTCCGGCACATGGCGACAGCAGGTGGTGGTCAAGGCCAACGACATCCTTGTCGTCTTCCCCGACGGCGGGGACCCGCTGCAGTTTGCGATGATCATGGCGAACCCGCCCACGGCGAGGCTCCTGCTGAAGTCGGTCGTCGACCTGGAACCGGGTGACTGGGTGATACAGAACGCGGCCAATTCCGCGGTCGGCCAGTACACGATGCAACTGGCGAAGATCTATGGCCTGCACACGGTCAATGTGGTGCGCCGCGAGGGGCTTGAGGGCTTTGTCGCGAATGCGGGCGGCGATGTCTGTGCCGTGGACGGCCCCGACCTTGGCGAACGTGTGAAGGCCGCCACGGGCGGTGCGCCCATCAAGCTGGCGATCGATGCGGTCGCCGGCGAGTCCACCCAGCATCTCGCCGATTGCCTTGCCGATGGCGGCACCATCGCCAATTACGGACTTCTATCGAAGAAGCCCTGCCAGCTCTGGCCGGACGACATCATCTTCCGGGAAATCAGCCTCGTCGGTGTGTGGCTGACGCTGTGGCTTCGGAAATACTCGACCCGCGAGGAGCGCAAGGCCGTCTATGACGAGCTCGCAGGCTACATCGCCGAGGGACGCATGCACGCGAAGATCGAGGCCACCTACCCGATCGCCCGGATCAAGGATGCCGTGGCCCACGCCATGCAGGGCGGGCGCGACGGCAAGGTGATGATCCTCCCGAACGCATCCGAATGATCAACCGGCGCGGCTTTCTGGCCGCTGGTACCATACTGGCGGTGCTGGGACCCGGCTTCGCGTTTGGCGCTGACAGCTCAGAGATAGCGAAGGGTGTCTTCCGGGACGGAGACCCCGTCCATCGTGGATCGGGAACCCTCTCGATACGGCGCATGCCCGGCGGGGAAACCTTTGTGCGCATGGTCGACATGAAGATCGTGCCGGGGCCGAACCTGTTCGTCTACCTGGTCAAGGAACCCGATCCCCTGTTTCCCGAAGACGTCACGGCCGGATTCACCTCTCTCGGCAAGCTGCAGGGCCTGACGGGGACCCAGGATTACCCCGTGCCGGACGGAGTGAACATCGATGACTGGGGCAGTGTCGTGGTCTGGTGCGCAACCTTCAAGACGGCATTCACCATCGCCACGATCAGGCGCGGGAGCTAGTCGTCGAGCCGCCCGATGGCCCGGTCGATCGGTTCCACAAGACTGTTGAACCGCGCGGCGAGCCAGTTCATGGGCCGCGACCAGTTCAGCCGCGTGAACAGCAGCAGGAACGGCAGCAACGTGACGACGGCCAGCAGCATGCGCGTGTTGCCGGTCCAGCCAAGCAGGACCGGCCACCACAGACCGAATTGAAGGACGGCATAGACCGCCAGTCCGACAAAGGCGGCCGCGGCCAGCGAGAACAGCGCCATCACGAGCGCACGGGCCGCCTTCAGGAGCGCCAGGCGCACAGGCCCTGCCCTAGAACTTCTCAACCCAGGGGCGAAGCTCGATTTCCCAGGACCACGAACTGCGGTGCTGGCGGTGGAAATGGAGATAGGTCTCGGCAATCGCATCGGGGTCAAGCATCCCGTCCTCGCCGCGGTCTGCGGCGCGCGGGTCTCCGGCGCTCTTCATGATGCCGCCGTCGATGACGAAATGGCCGATATGGATGTTCTGCGGGTGCAACTCACGCGCCAGCGCCTGGGCCAGGCCGCGCAGGCCGAACTTGCCCATCGCGAAGACGGAGGAGTTGGGATAGCCCTTCACGCCCGCGGACGCCCCGGTGAACAGGATCGTGCCGTTGCCGCGTTCCAGCATCAGTGCAGCGGCCTTCTGCGCAACCACGAACGCACCCCACGCCGTGATCAGCATTGCGTCCTTGGCCGCATCCCGGTCGACCTCGGTGATCGGCCCGCGTACACGCGCGCTCGGGTTGAAAACGACAAGATTGGGTGCCCCCAGGTCCTTCACAACATCATCGAACAGGGCATCAACCGATGCGCCGTCGACCACATCGCACGCATAGGCCCTGGCGCCGGTCTCCGCGCACAAACTTTCCAGTTTGGCTGGATTGCGGGCCGCCACGGCCACATCCATATCCTGAGAGGCACAAAGACGTGCCAGCGACGCGCTGAGGCCTTTGCCCGCGCCTAAGATCAGAGCTACTTCCTTGTCAGCCATCGTTCCGCGTTCCCTCTCCCGTCCGGTCCCGGCACCCCGGGCAAATATGTTTCCATTGGATCGTCGGCAATATGCGGGGTTTGCCGATGCTTCACAAAATATTCGCAAAGCTGTGCTTGCTTCGGAACGACCCGTTCTTCACATTCCTGAAGTCATGAGCGATACCACAGTTTCCAGCAGTTTCATCGGACGCACGCGCGACCTGCTCAGGCGAGCCCTGCGCGATGTGGTCGATGGCGCCGCGAACCTCACCACACGGACCGGCCTAACGGTCCGACCGGACCTCCCGGACGACGACCTGGTACGCCTGCAGCAGCAAATCGACGCCAGCCTGTCCGGCCGCGGCGGCGAAGCCTCTGCACGCTCCAATGCGACCGAACTTGCGCGGTGCTACCTCGACCTCAATGAGAAAGGCCGTCTTCGTTTCTATAGCCTGCTCACCGAGGAATATGGCGTTGAGCCCGAGCATCTCGATGCCGCGATGCAGAAGGTCCACGATGCGTCCGGCGACCCGACGGCCTATGCCCGGGCGATCACGCAACTCCGCGCCCAGCTGCAGTCGCCGCGAATCAAATTATTCCGCCAGTTCAATGGTCTGGAGCACGGTATCAAGTTCCTGGTCGACCTTCGTGCGGACCTCCGCGAGAAACTGTCCAACCACCCGGAACTGCGTCCCCTCGAAGACGACCTGAAGTACCTGCTGTCGGCATGGTTCGATGCCGGCTTCCTCGTGCTGCACCGGATCACCTGGGGCGCACCGGCGGACCTTCTCGAAAAGCTGATCGCCTATGAGGCCGTGCACGAAATCCGTTCGTGGAACGACATGAAGAACCGGCTTGAATCCGACCGCCGCTTCTTCGCGTTCTTCCACCCGTCGATGCCCGATGAACCCCTGATTTTCGTGGAAGTGGCACTGGTGAACGGCATTGCCGACAACGTGCAGCACCTTCTCGACGAGTCCGCGCCGACCCAGGACCCGGAATCGGCGGATACCGCGATCTTCTACTCGATTTCGAACGCCCAACCCGGCCTGTCCGGCGTCAGCTTCGGCGATTTCCTGATCAAGCAGGTGGTCGAGCGCCTGTCCGCGCGCCTGCCCAACCTGAAAACCTTCTCGACCCTGTCGCCGATCCCCGGGTTCCGGCGCTGGTTGGACCGCCGTATCGCCGACGGCGCCGACCTTCTGACCCATGAACAGATCGACGCCCTGCGCGCTGTTGCGGGAGACATCGACGCTGATACATCCGTCCTCCAATCCCTGCTGGATCGCCCCGACTGGCACCAGAACGAAGACATCTGCGAGGTGCTCAAGCCTGTCCTGATGCACCTAGTCGCGGGATACCTGCTTTACCAGCGGCGCGAAGGCTCCGGCACGGCGCTCGATCCGGTTGCCCATTTCCACCTGAGCAATGGCGCCCGTGTGGAGCGCATCAACTGGCTCGGTGATACCTCGGAAAAGGGCTTCCAGCAGTCCGCGGGTATGATGGTCAACTATCTGTACGACCGCGCGCGGATCGAGCAGAACCACGAAGCCTATGTGAGCGGCAGCGAAATTCCCGCTTCCAGCACGGTCCGCAACCTGCTCTAGGCGGCGGATGCACGAACAGATTCTCGATATCCAGACCGGCGACGGCGCGATGGAGACCTTCATCTGTCGGCCCGAACGGGGTGCGCCCTGCCCGCCGGTCCTGTTCCTGATGGACGCCCCGGGTATCCGGGAGGAGTTGTACGACATGGCACGCCGGCTGGCGACGGTCGGCTACTGCGTGCTGTTGCCGAACCTTTACTACCGCGCAGGTTGCGATTCCAAGTACGGCCCTGATGTCCTGGAGAAGGACAGCGCCGAATACACTCGCATGCGCGCGGTCCGGACCAATATGACCATCCCGCCGGTCATGGACGACGTGGCGGCCATGTTCGCGTGGCTGGATGCCAATCCAGACGCGGCCCGGCCCGGAAACGTCGGCGTGCATGGATACTGCATGAGCGGGCCTTATGCGCTGGCGGCAGCGGCGCGATATCCGGAGCGGATCGGCGCGGCGGCTTCCTTCTACGGCACGTGGATCGTCTCGGACGCTGAGGAAAGCCCGCACCTCAATCTCGGCAAGATCAGGTGCGAGACCTACATCTCATGCGCCGAACATGACGACCTGGCACCGCTGCCCATGGTCGCGGAACTGCAGGAGCTGTTCGAGAAGGCTGGCACACCCGGTGAGATCGAAATCCATCCCGGTGTGCATCACGGCTTCGGTTTCCCGAGCCGCTGGTGCTACGACAAGCCCGCCGCAGAGCGGCACTGGGAAAGGCTGTTCGCGCTCTACGCGCGCAACCTCTAGAGGCAGCTAGAACGGCCGGTCG
This sequence comes from Alphaproteobacteria bacterium, assembly GCA_038117045.1. Taxonomy (GTDB): domain Bacteria; phylum Pseudomonadota; class Alphaproteobacteria; order UBA6615; family UBA6615; genus JABJAG01. The sequence goes on from JAYOFE010000001.1 coordinate 100,111, forward strand.
CCCTTGATGGTGACGCGGTTACCCTTGCGTTCGGCGGGCCAGTAGTCCCACAGCGCGCGGTGCATGGTGCAGCGGTTGTCCCAGAACGCCATGTCGTTCTTTTCCCAGCGGAACCGGATCTGGAAATCGACCTTCTCGCTGTGCTCCAGCAGGAAATCGAGGATCGCGTCGCTCTCGTCGAGCTCCAGACCGTCGATACCCGTCGTGAAGCCGCGATTGATGTAGAGCGCCTTCCGACCCGTTTCCGGATGGGTCCGGGCAATCGGGTGCAGCGCACGCGGATAGACCTTGCCAGCATCGTCCATCCCGCGGTCCGAATAGCGCCCCCGATAGATGTGCTCGCTCTCATGAATCCCGTTCATGCCGTCGAGCATGGTCCGCAGCGGTTCGGACAGGGCCTCCCAGGCGGCGTAGCTGTCCGCGAACATGGTGTCGCCACCGCATTCGGGCAGGATGTGGATCTGCAGCATGGTCCCGAGCGGCGGCACCTCGTCGCAGGACACATCCGAATGCCAGAACTCGCCATTCGCGATCTTTGACTTCGCGTGGGCATGGATCTCGAAAATCTCCGGGAACCCGTCCTTGCCCGGTGCGGCGGGGTGGAAGTGCAATTCGCCGAACAGCCGCCCGATGGCGACGTGTTTCTCCGGCGGGATCGGCGACTGTTCCTTGAAGAACAGCACCTGGTTGTCGAGAAAGGCGTGATGCACCTCCTCGAACTGTTCCTCGGTTAGACCTTCGGCCAGGTCGATCCCCCGAATTTCCGCGCCGAGATTGGGGGCGTAGAGCCGCACGTCGATATGCCGGTAGTTGCGCCGGTCACGCTCGCGCACCCGCTTGGTGCCGACATTGCCTTCCGGGCGCGTACCCGGGCTGTTGCTGTGGATCCTCGACATGACCGCCCTCCTCCGGCGATTTCATGCAAACCTAGGCCCGCCTGCAGGCCGCCTCAAGCATTCAGGGCGCGCCAGACCTTCTCCGACGTGGCGGGCATATCAAAATCGATGGCCTTGCCTCGGGTTGCCAGTGCATCCGCGATGGCGTTCATCACCGCGGGCAGCGCCCCTACGATACCGGCCTCGCCCACACCCTTCACGCCCAGCGGGTTGGCCGGTGACGGCACCTCGTGGACATCGACAACCAGTTCCGGCTGGTCCTTGGCCCGGGGCATCGTGTAGTCCATGAAGGACGCGGTCAGAAGCTGGCCGGTTTGCCGGTCGTAGACGATCTGCTCCATCAGCGCCTGTCCGAGCCCCTGGGCGACGCCGCCATGCACCTGCCCGTGCACAATGGGCGGGTTGATTACGACCCCGCAGTCGTCGACGGCGATATACCGTTCGACAACCACGACGCCCGTATCCGGGTCGATCTCGATCTCGCAGATATGACAGCCGTTCGGGAAGTACTGCTCGGGAGCGTCGAACTCCTCCTCACTGTCGAGGCTGTCAGGCACGCCGTCCGCTGTCACCGTGCGCACGCGACGGGCCAGTTCGAGCAGCCCGATCTCTCGGTCTGTTCCCGCCACGCGGAACACACCGGCTGCGAACTCGATATCCTCGACCGAGGCCTCCATCAGATGCGCGGCGGCGGCCTTGCCCCTCTCGATCACCGCATCGCAGGTCAGCGCGATGGCGGACCCGGCCATAGTCATGGAGCGCGACGCAATCGTCGCGATCCCCAGCGGCGCGATATCGCTGTCGCCCTGCCGGTAGTTCACGTCGTCCGGGGAAATACCGAGGCGCTCGGCGATTACCTGCACGAAACTCGTCTCGTGGCCCTGCCCCTGGCTCTGGCTGGCCACGATCAGGTCGATGCGTCCGTCCTCGGTAAACTCGATCTTCGCGCCCTCGTGGGGAAACCCCCCGATGCATTCGAGATAGGACGCGACGCCGCGCCCCCTGATCTTTCCGGCCGCTTCGCTGGCGACGCGCCGGGCGTCATAGCCGTTCCAGTCCGCAAGGCCGATGGTCTTGTCGAGGACCGCCTCGAACTCCCCGGAATCGTATGTCCGGCCGACAGGCGTCTCGTACGGCATCCAGTCCGGCGGGATCATGTTGCGGCGACGCAGCGCAATCGGGTCATGTCCGGTCTCGCGCGCGGCCTGATCGATCAGCCGCTCGACGATGTAGGACGCCTGCTCACGTCCCGCGCCCCGGTAAGGCCCCACTGAATTGGTGTGGGTCAGGACGAGGCGCACGTCGATATCGACTTCGGGCGTGCGGTACACGAGCGGCAGGCCGTTGGGCATATTGCGCAGCGGCATGCCGGTGCCGTTGCAGGCGTAGTACGCGCCCATGGCGTCGTCGACCGCCACACGCAGCGCCAGGAAATTGCCTTCGGCGTCCAGCGCCAGCGAGGCGTCGATCAGCGCATCACGGGCATGGGCGTCGCCCAGAAAGTGTTCCGCGCGGGTACCGGTCCATTTGACGGGCCGGCCGAGTGCGCGCGCGGCAAACAGGACGGAGATGTCCTCCGGGAACGGCTGCTCCTTCACGCCGAAGCCGCCGCCCACATCGCCCGTCAGCACACGCATCTGCGTGCGGGGAATATCGAAGACCTGCTCGCACAGGATTTCCATGAAGTACTGCACACCCTGGCTCGATGCGATCAGGGTGTAACGCTCCTCCGCACCGTCCCATGCGGCGAGGCTGGCGCGCGGCTCCATCGGGGTGGCGACCAGCCGGTTATTGACCAGCGACAGGCGTGTGACATGCGCAGCAGCCGCAAAGGCCGCGTCCGTCGCCTCCCGGTCGCCGCGGTGCCATTCCTGCCCGACATTGCCGGGCGCAGCCTCCCAGACGAGCGGTGCACCTGTCGCCGTCGCATCCGCAATTGTGACGGCCGCGGGAAGTTCCTCGATATCGAGCACCACCATGTCGGCGGCGTCGCGCGCCTGCGCCTCGGTTTCGGCCACGACCATCACCACGGCCTCACCCACATGGCGTACCTTGCCCTGTGCCAGTCCCGGGCGTGGCGTATGCAGCGGGCGGGCCGACTGGATCTGGGCCGACTGGTAACGCGGCCAGCGGGCGACGATGTGACCGACACCTGCCGCAGCCAGGTCGTCGCCTGTGTAGACCGCCACGACGCCCAGTGCGCCGCGCGCGGCTTCCAGGTCAATGGACCGGATCATCCCGTGCGCGACCGGTGAGCGGACGAATGCCGCATGCACCTGCCCGTCATGATTTACATCGTCAGCGAACCGGCCTTTCCCCGTCAGGAGCCGGACGTCCTCGCGCCGGCGCACCGGCTGCGCAATCCCGTGGTTTGCGTTCATGATCCTCCCCACAAGCGCGTCATTCGGCAGTGGCCCCACACGCTTTGAACTGACTCGGCCTTGAAGCTACACGGAGTGGGTGCATCGTCAAAACCCGCCCACCGGAACCCCGACATGACCGAGCGACATATCGACCGCCTGATCGAGATTATGGCCCGCCTGCGCCATCCGACCGAAGGGTGCCCGTGGGACGTGGAACAGGATTTTGCCTCCATCGCGCCCTACACGATCGAGGAAGCCTATGAGGTCGCCGACGCCATCGACCGGGGTGACCGTGACGCACTGCGCGAAGAACTGGGAGACCTGCTGCTGCAGGTCATCTTTCATGCGCGAATGTCCGAGGAGGAAGGCGGGTTCAACTTCGAGGATGTCGCCGCCGTCATCTCCGACAAGCTGGTTCGACGCCACCCCCATGTGTTCGACCGGGAGAATTACGATCCTGAAACCGGCCTGCGTGACGCATGGGAATCCCAGAAGGCCGACGAGCGTGCGCAGAAGGCCGAGAAGACCGGTGGCGGAGACGTAAGTGCACTGGACGATGTGCCGGTGGCACTGCCCGCATTGACCCGCGCCGAGAAGCTCCAGAAGCGCGCCGCGCGCGTCGGCTTTGACTGGGCCAGCGTCGGCCCGGTGATCGAGAAGATCGAGGAGGAGATCTGCGAGCTGAAGGTCGAGATGGCCGGGGGCGGCAATCCGGACCGCCTTGCGGACGAGATGGGTGACGTCCTGTTTTCTTGCGTGAACCTCGCGCGCCACCTGAAAATCGATCCGGAGTTTGCGCTGCGCGGAACAAACTCCAAGTTCGAGACGCGCTTCCGCCGCGTAGAGGAATCCCTGCGCAATGATGGTGTCGACTGGCGCGATGTCGGCATCGACGACTACGAACGTCGCTGGCAAGACGCGAAAACCGATCAAAATTAGAACGGTTTTCGCGCGACAAGTGCTTAAAATCACGCACAAAATCCGTCCACATATCTGCAGGTTCCACTAACCTTGTCTCCTATGCGGGCGAACGGCGAGATCGCCGTGCCCTAACAGCCGGGGAGACGGTTGATGGATACAATGGTGATCGATCCTGTTGCGAATGACGGGACAACCCTCAGCAACCTGCTTCAGGGTGCGCGCGACGCGATGCGCCGTGGCCGCTTCCACGAAGCCGAGGCCGCCTGCGGCACGATTGTCGAGACGCATCCCGACCAGCCCGATGCATGGTTCCTGCTGGGGCTGGCCGCACTTCGAAACGGGAACCCTGAACTGGCTGTCGAGCACCTGGAACGCGCCGCCAATATGCGCCGTGCCTGTGCACCTTATCGTGTCGGCCTGGGACAGGCGCTGCTGCGGCTTGGTGACGCCGCGCGGGCTCTCAAGCATTTCGAGGATGCCCGCCATCTTGACCCCCGTGCGCAGGACGCCGCCTTCGGACAGGCGAGCGCATTGAACATGCTCGGGCGCAAGGCAGAAGCTGCAGTAGCCCAGAAGGAGGCATTCGCGTTGCTGCGACGAAACCTCGGGCGCCGGATCGCACGCAATCTCGAGGAGCGACGCGTTCGCGGCGGGGTTGCGCTGTATACCCTGCCCGGCCAGACGGCGCGGCGTAGCTATCTTGTCGAAATGAAACTGGGCCGGCGTCATGAGGGCCGAAACGACTACCGCGCGGCGATCGCCTGCTATGAGCGCGCTCACGCGATTCGCTCCCTTGAAGTCCGCCCTCTCCACGCGCTCGGCCGGCTCTGTTTCGAGATCGACGATTTCCTGCGTTCACGAAGTTAGCTCGAAAAGGCGCTGGAGATCGCACCGCAGGATCCGGACATCCGCTGCGACCATGCCCGCACGCTCAGCCGCATGGCCCTTCATGACGAAGCGCTGCGCATCCTCGAGGACGTCCATGACAGGCACCCTGACGCGGTCCGCCCATTGCTGGCGCTCGGCTGGGCCCGGTATCGCGCCGGACAAAGCCAGCGTGCCATCGGCGATTTCGATGCGGCGTTGCTCACCTCACCGCGTTCCGTGGAGGCCCACTATGGTCGGGCCCGGGCCCTGGTCGACGCCGGACAGATCGGTGAAGGCAAGCGCTGGCTGCGGCGCACTCTCGCACTTGAGCCGACCCACGCCGGCGCATTGCGTGAACTCGCCATCCTCAAGGAATTGACCCCGGCTGACCGGGCCTACGACGCCCTGCAGTCCCAGCTCGCCGACCCTGATGTTCCGGCCCAGCGCCGTGCCGTCCTGCACATGGCCGCCGGTGCAGCCCACACCAATGACAAGTCCCATGCCGAAGGCTTCATACACTGGCAAAAGGGAAATGCCCTGAAAGACGTGGTGTTCGATATCGAAGCCTATACACGATACACCGATGGCATCCGCGCTGCCTTCGACGGCGCTCAAATCGAGCGCACTAAAGGCTGGGGCAACCCGTCCGAGATTCCCGTGTTCGTGCTCGGCATGCCGCGTTCGGGGACATCACTGGTCGAGCAGATTCTTGCAAGCCACTCACATGTCCACGGGGCGGGTGAGCGCGAGGAGATGCTTCGTCTCGCCGACGGCCTGGCAGACCCGCTCAACGACAGCCGTGCCTATCCGGCCTGCGTCAGCAGCCTGACAAGGGAAAAGACCGACCGGATTGCGGGCGACTTCCTGAGCATTCTGCGGCGTTCTGCCCCCCGCGCGGCGCGTATCATCGACAAGATGCCGGGCAACTTCCACCATGTGGGGCTGATCGCCACCCTGTTTCCGAAGGCGAAGATCATCCACTGCATCCGCGATCCACGGGACACGTGCCTGTCGATCTTCTTCGGCGATTTTGTCGGCAGCCACCCCTATTCCTACAACCTGACGAATCTCGGCCGTTATTACCGCCAGTACGAACAGCTGATGCACCACTGGCACGATGTCCTGCCGGGGCGCATCCTCGATATCCACTACGAGGACATGATCGAGGACCAGGAAGGTCGCTCACGGGAACTTGTGAAGTTCTGCGGGCTGGACTGGGAACGCGCCTGCCTTGAGTTCCACAAGACACGGCGAAACGTGATCACCCGCAGCAACGCGCAGGTCCGCCAGCCGATCTACCGCTCGTCGCTGGGCCGTTGGAAGACCTATGAGGAAGAGCTCAAGCCCCTGACCGACGCACTGGCCGGCGCCTGAGCCGTCCCGGTCAGTCGTTCGCCAGAAGATGGAGAAGGCTGGACGTGTCCCGCGCCTGCACATGTGAGTAGAACTGGTCGATCAGCGCTGTGGTCGGCAGCCGCGCGCCCATCCGGTCACCTTCCTCAAGGCAGATCCCCAGGTCCTTGCGCATCCAGTCCACCGCAAAACCGTAGTCGAACTTGCCTGCGACCATAGTTTCCCAGCGGTTTTCCATCTGCCAGCTCTGGGCCGCGCCCTTGGAAATGGTGCCGATCACCTTCTCCATGTCGAGGCCGGCCTTCATCCCGAAATTGATCGCCTCGGACAGCCCCTGCACGACACCGGCAATGCAGATCTGGTTCACCATTTTGGCGAGTTGTCCCGCACCGGTCGCACCGATCAGGTTGCAGGCCTGTGAATAGGCATCGATGACCGGTGCTGCACCGTCGAACACAGCCTGATCGCCACCCACCATGACCGTCAGTACGCCGTTTTCGGCCCCTGCGGAGCCGCCGGAAACCGGTGCATCGAGGAAACCGATCCCGGCTTCGGTGCAGGCCGCGGCCAGTTCGCGTGCAAGGTCGGCGGACGCGGTGGTGTGGTCCACCAGGACGGTGCCTTTCGACATTCCGGCCAGAACGCCGTCGTCTCCGTACACCACGCTGCGGACATCGTCGTCATTGCCGACGCACATGAAGACATACTCGGCGCCCTCAGCCGCTTCGCGCGGGGTCGGCGCGGCACGCCCGCCATGTTCGCGCGCCCATTGTTCCGCCTTTGCGGCCGTCCGGTTGTAGACAGCCACCTCATGACCGGCCGAAAGCAGGTGGCCCGCCATCGGGTACCCCATGACCCCCAGGCCGATGAACGCCGCTTTCTTCGTGTCGGACATGGAATGCTCTCCCCCCTATTCCGTCAGTGTTTCGTCGGCCAGCACGGCTGCCACGTGCCGCCATGCCGCCTCGCTTTGTGCCGTCAGCAGGTTGCCGCTCGGGTTGGCCACATCGTAGCGCCCTTCATCAAGCAGGGCACTGTGTCCGCCGGCTTCCACCACCAGAAAACTGCCCGCGGCATGATCCCAGGGTTTGAGCTTCGTGTAGGCCGAGAAAGATCGTTCGCCGGACATGATGAGGACGTACTCGTGCCCGGCACAATTGGTCCGGTACGCCCGCTCGATCACGTCGGGTCGCGCCTCGGCCCGGTCGAACAGGTATCGTGCGGCGGTCCCAACATAGCTGCCCATGTTACCGGGCTGCCCAAGCCGCAGGCGTTCGCCGTCGAAGGTAACGCCGTCGCCGCGCACGCCGACAACCGTGGTGCCGGACACGGGCTCGTAGATCCAACCCGCGAGCACCTGGCCTTTCAGGATCAGCGCGATGAGGACGCAGAAGACCGGCCGCCCATGCGCAAAGTTCCATGTCCCGTCAATCGGATCGATCACCCAGACCGGTGCGTCACCCGATAGCCGTTCAAACACGGCGTGGTCCGCGAAGACCGCTTCCTCCCCGACCACCGTGCTGCCGGGCATGAGGTCCGGCAGGCGCGCCGTCAGCCAGCGTTCGGTCTCGATATCCGCGACGGTGACCAGTTCGCCGCCGTCCTTCTCATCGATTTCCCCGTCACCGAGGGACTGGAAGCGCGGCAGGATGATGTCGGCAGCGGCCTCGCGGACAAGATCGAGTACCCTGTCGGTATCGGGAATGACAGGCATCATTCAACCGCACCGTCCATCGCATGCTTCTTGTTGAAGCGCGCCAGGTCACGCGGCGCGAGGCGGACCGTCAGGTGGGCGTTCATGCCCTCATCCCGGCGTGCAAGGACCTCGCCGCGCTGGTAGAGCCAGGCCAGCGTTGCGCCGTCACTGAGGTCGACATCGACTTCCGCCACGGAATCCGCAGCGGCCAGCGTGGCGTCGATGGCCTCCAGAAGCTGTATGCAACCTTCTCCCGTGACCGCGGACAGTGCTACGACCTCCGGCACGCGCGCTGCGCGCTCGACCGCCGCCCCGAACTCGTCGGGCGGCAGGAGATCGATCTTGTTAAGGATCTCGAAGCGCGCGGGCGCACCCTCGCCTTCCGCCCTGTGTTCCGCCAGAAGCAGGTTCTTGATGATCTCCTCAACATCCCGGCGCTGGCCCTCGGTGTCAGGATCGGCGACATCGCGCACATGCAGGATGATGTCAGCAGCCACAACCTCCTCGAGGGTCGCGCGGAATGCCGCGACGAGGTCGTGGGGCAGTTCGGAAATAAACCCCACCGTATCGGACAGAATGACCGAACGCCCGGACGGGAGTTCGAGCTGCCGCATCGTCGGATCCAGTGTCGCGAACAGCATGTCCTCCGCGAACACCGACGCCTGGGTCAGGCGGTTGAACAGCGTGGACTTGCCGGCGTTGGTGTAGCCCACCAGCGCCACCAGCGGATACGGCACCCTCTCGCGCGCCCGGCGGTGAAGCCCACGCGTTCGCCGGACCTGTTCGAGTTCCTTCTTCAGGCGCGCAATGCGGTCGTCGATGAGGCGCCGGTCAAGCTCGATCTGGCTTTCACCCGGGCCGCCGACGAAGCCGAAACCGCCGCGCTGGCGCTCAAGATGGGTCCAGGAGCGTACGAGCCGGCTGCGCTGATAGGTCAGGGCCGCCAGTTCTACCTGCAGTTGGCCTTCCCGGGTCCGGGCGCGGGCGCCGAAGATCTCGAGAATCAGGCCGGTGCGGTCGATCACCTTGCACTTCCAGGCCCGTTCCAGGTTGCGTTGCTGGACAGGCGACAGCGGCCCACCGACAATCACAAGGTCGGCCTCTTCCGCCTTGATACGTTCACCAACCTCCTCGACCACGCCTTCGCCGAACAGCGTTGCGGGCCGCGGCCGATTGAGCGTCACCGCGCGGCAAGCCGCCAGGTCGAGGTTAATGGCCAGGGCGAGCCCGGCCGTTTCCTCGAGCAGCACCTCGGGGTCGCGCGCCTCCGCGTCCGCGCCGCGCTCGCGCAGGACGGGCTGAAGAACGACGGCACGCGTCATGCGCGCGCCATCCGCACCATTCACTGAATTGTCGTTGTGGGCCAAGGCCAGCAGTTACTCGGCGGCTTCGGCGTCCTGGTCGTCCGTTTCCGGCTCAAACAGCTGGACCGGCATCGACGGCATCACGGTCGAAATCGCGTGCTTGTAGACAAGCTGCGAATGCGCATCGCGGCGCAGCAACACGCAGAAGTTGTCAAACCAGGTGACGACCCCCTGCAGTTTCACGCCATTGACGAGGAAGATTGTGACGGGAGTCTTGTTCTTGCGGATGTTGTTCAGGAACACGTCCTGGACATTCTGTGACCGTTCGGCAGCCATCTTTTTGACCTCAGCTTTATTCTTGTGTTGGTTGTATTATGCGTGCTTCGGGTTGTCAGGTTAAGACCGGATCACCAAATGTGCTCCTGTCATGCTCCCAACCTAACATGACGTTAGGTCGAATGAGACAGATATCCAGTCCAATCACCTGAGAATATTCATAAATATTTCCAGCCGTCAGCCAAGCGGCGGAAAACTCTCCATGAATTCGATATAGCGCGCGTGGAGCGCGGCGCTCAGGGACCCCGGTTTGCCGTTGGCAATGACCGTATCGTCGATACGCGTCACGGGTGTCACGAAGTGCGATGAATTGCTCATGAAGGCTTCACGGGCTTCCAGCGCCTCCTTGCGAGAGAACTTCCGTTCCTCGAATGCGATGCCCTGCTCCCCGGCGAGCCTGAGGATCGCCTGGCGCGTGATCCCGCGCAGGATGTCTTTCCCGGCAGGCCGGGTGACCAGAACACCGTCGCCGGTGACGATCCAGGCGTTGGACGACGTGCCTTCCGTGATGAAACCGTCGGAATCGTACATCCAGGCCTCGTAGGCCCCCGCCTCTGCCGCGCTCTGCTTACCCAGGATATTCGGAAGCAATGCCACGGACTTGATGTCACAACGGTCCCAGCGGATGTCCTCGATGGTGATCACCTTCACACCGTTCTCGCGCATCTCGTCTGGAAATTCCGAAACGGAGCGGACTGTCATGACCAGCGACGGCAGGACCAGGTCCGGGAACTTGTGATTTCGCGGTGCGACACCGCGCGTCACCTGGATGTACAGGAGCCCTGTTGCAAAGCCGTTCCGGCGCACGATCTCGCGCATCGCGACCTTCATGGCGTTACGGTGCATCGGCCAGGGGATTTCGAGCTCACGCAGGGAACGGTCGAGGCGGTCCAGATGCGGCTCCTCGTCCACCAGCCGATGACGGAACAGGTGGATGACCTCGTAGACACCGTCCGCGAACTGATAGCCGCGATCCTCGACATGGACGCATGCCATGCGATGATTGACGTAGCGGCCGTTGACGTAAGCAACCCTTGGCAATTGGAAACTCCGTAAGCAGGAAACGGTCTAGAAGAACTCGAGGCGGACGGCGAACATCCGCTCGACCTTGCGCACCGCTCCCTTGGTCGCGAACAGGGTGACGCTGTCGCCGACCTCGATGACCGTGTCCTTGTCGGCCATCAGAACCTCCCCGTCGCGGATAAGCGCGGCCACGATGACCCCGGGCGGCAGCTTCGCGTCCTTGATCGGCAGGCCGACGAGGCTCGATGTCTCCAGGGCTTCCGCCTCGATCACCTCGCCGAAATTCTCGCCGATGGAATGGACCGAGCGGATACGGCCGCGCCGGATCACTTGCAGGATGGTCGACACCGTGATCACGCGGGGGTTCACGACCACATCAATGCCGAGCGGCGCCAGCAGCGGGTTGTAGGTGTTGCTGTTGACGAGGGTGACGGCCCGTTCTGCGCCGTAACGCTTGGCGAGCAGCGAGGCCAGGATATTCACCTCATCGTCGTTGGTGACCGCGACGACCGTGCTCGCCTTGTTGATGTTCGCCTCGCCGAGGATATCCGGGTCCAGCGCATCACCATTGATGACGGTGGTGCGCGACAGCGCCTGCGCTGCGGCCTGGGCGTGCTCCTTGTTGATCTCGATCATTCGGGCCGTCACGCCGGCGAACCTGTCCTCAATGTCGAGGGCCAGGCTCTGGCCGATGTTGCCGCCGCCGATGATGACCACACGCCGTGCTTCCTGCTCGTCGTGACCAAAAGCCGCCATGGCACGCGGGACATGCTCGGCATCCACGACGATATAGACCTCGTCTCCCTCTTCCAAGTGATCGTCACCCGAGGGAACGATCGGCTTGCCCTCACGGATGATGCCGATGATCGAGAGCCGGAGATCCGGGAACAGCGTCGTCAACTGGCGCAGCGGCGTGCCTAGGATCGGACAGCCTTCCTCGCAGCGCACGCCGATCAGCCGCAGGCGGTTTTCTGCGAGCGGGATCATCTCGAACGAGCCCGGCACCGTAAATCGCCGGCTGATCGCCCGCGCCACCTCGATCTCCGGAGAGATGATCACATCGATGGGCATATGGTCGCGCGAGAACAGGTCGGACCAGATGGGATTGCGGTAGCTCTGGGCGCGCACGCGCGCGATCTTCATGGGAACGTCGAACAGCGAATGCGCAACCTGGCACGCGATCATGTTGACTTCGTCGGCGAAGGTCACCGCGACGATCATGTCGGCATCGCGCGCGCCGGCCGCCTCAAGCACATCCGGATGGGACGCAAAACCCACCATCGCCGTGACGTCGAGCGTGTCGCGGATGCGCCGGATCAGGTCCGGGCTCTGGTCAATAACGGTGACGTCCACGCGCTCCGCGGCAAGTTCGCGAGCGATGCTTGAGCCAACCTGGCCGCCGCCACAAATAATCGCTTTCATTCGAAGATCCCGGGCCTCGGACCGGCCTTTCGGGTATTCCCGTCAGGCCGTTGAATACCGGCTCCTAGTCCGTACTGCGTATCGCCGGTCCCTGAACGCCGAGCGACTTGAGCTTGCGGTGCAATGCGGAACGTTCCATTCCGACAAAGGCTGCCGTCTTGGATACATTACCACCGAAACGATTGATCTGCGCCTCCAGATACTGGCGCTCGAATTCTTCCCGCGCATCGCGGAGCGACAGGCTCAGGAACTCGGTCTGCCCAGCCCCCTGCAGCGCCTTCGGCGTGCGCTCGCTCAGCTCCGGTGGCAGCATATCGGCGCGGATCGGCTGGAGCGGGTCGGACGGCGCCATGATCATCAGCCATTCGATCACGTTGCGCAGCTGGCGCACGTTGCCCGGCCAGTCATGGGCCTGCAGCGCAGACATGGCATCCGGGCCGATCCGGCGCGGCGGCATGCCGCCGGTTTCCGCCGCCCGGCGGATAAAATGGTCGGCGAGGCGCGGAATATCCTCGCGACGGTCCGCCAGGTCCGGCACTTCCAGCGGGACGACGTTCAGGCGATAGAACAGGTCCTCGCGGAACCGTCCTTCGGAGATTTCGTGCTGGAGATCGCGTGTCGTCGTGGCCACGACGCGCACATCGACCTGGATCTTTTGCCGGCCACCGACCGGCTGGAATGTCTGCTCCTGAAGTACGCGCACGATCTTGCCCTGGGTTTCCAGCGGCATATCGCCGATCTCGTCGAACAGCAGCGTGCCATTATGCGCCTGCTCGAACAGGCCGATCTTGCGGCCCTCTTCGTCGCTCGCGCGCGAGGCCTCTACACCGAACAGCTCGGGCTCCATGCGTTCCGGTGCCATCGACGCGCAGTTCACCACGACAAATGGCTGTTCAGCCCGGCGCGATCGTTCATGGATCATTCGGGCGGCGACTTCCTTGCCGGAGCCCGCAGCCCCGTGGATCAGCACCCGGCTGCCGGTCGGCGCAACCTTGTCCACGGCCTGGCGCAACTGGACGATGGCCGGCGCCTCTCCCACAAGCTCACTTTCCGGCCCTGCGCGCAGGCGCAACTCGCGGTTTTCCCGGCGCAACCGCGCCGCCTCGATGGCGCGTGCAACAACCAGAATCAGCCGGTCGGTCTTGAAGGGCTTCTCGATGTAGTCATAGGCGCCGACCTTGATGGCCTGTACTGCCATCTCGATGGAGCCGTGGCCGCTGATCATCACCACCGGAAGACCGGGGTGTTCGCGACGGATGATATGCAGCAGCTCCATGCCGTCCAGCCGGCTGCCTTCCAGCCAGATATCGAGAATGACGAGATTGGGTCGCCGCGCCGCGATCTGCTCAAGTGCTGCTTCGGAATTGGCAGCCTCGCGCGTCTCATATCCTTCGTCCTGCAGGACCCCGGAGATCAGCAGGCGAATGTCGTCTTCGTCATCGACTATGAGGATTTCGTCTGCCATCGCTATTCGCCGGCAATATTCCGCTCAGTGCGGCCGCGCGCATGGGTTCGCGGCAGGGTTATCGTCACACTCGCGCCCGGGCCCCCGGAACGGTCGGTCAGCCGGATGTTTCCACCATGCTGCTCCACAATCCGGGAGACGATTGCCAGTCCCAGCCCCGTTCCCTTGGTCCGTGTGGTCACATATGGCTCCGTCAGACGCTCACGTTCACGCACAGGCAGCCCGCGCCCGTTATCTTCGACCGTAATCGACGCGTTATCGCCGGATTCGGACAACGCCAAACAGACCCAGCCCGGTTCGTCCTTCTGGTCCTCCCGCCCCCCGATCGCATCGACCGCGTTCTGCACAAGGTTCGTGAGAGCCTGGTTGAGCAGGCCTGCATCGCACTCCGCCTTCAGGCCGCCCTCGGGCAGGTGGGATTCAAACTTGATATTCCGGTGCGCCTGTTGCTGCAGGAATAGCGCCTCACGGCACACCCGCGCGAGGTCCACGGACTCCAGAACCGCATTGGGCATCCGCGCAAAGGACGAGAACTCGTCCACCATGCGCCCGATGTCCCCCACCTGCCGCACGATGGTGTCAGTGCACTGCGCGAAGGTCTCCGGGTCGGATTTCACTTCTGCGAGATACTTGCGCTTGAGGCGCTCCGCGGAGAGCTGGATCGGTGTCAGCGGGTTCTTGATCTCATGGGCGATGCGCCGGGCCACATCGGCCCAGGCCGCCTTGCGCTGCGCGGACTGGAGCTCCGTCACGTCATCGAAGGTCACGACAAACCCGATCACGTCCTGGCGCGCATCGCGCTCAGCCGCAATCCGGAGGTGCAACGTGCGGATCACGCCGTTGGTGTCCACCATGATCTCGTCTTCGACCAGGCGGGCCGGGTCCCCGATGGCCCGTGACACGGCGTCCGCGAACTCCGGGACCGCTTCGCCGAGCGGCCGCCCCATGAGTTCCTCCAGCCCGATACCCAGAAGCGCTCTCGCCGGACGGTTCGGCAGGCTGACGCGCCCCGACCGATCGAGGCCGATCACACCCGCGGACACTCCTGCCAGCACGGCCTCCGTGAAGCGCCGGCGGTCCTCGAGCTGGCGGTTCGCTTCCGTGAGTTCGCCGCGTTGCTCGTCAAGCTGGCGGGTCATGCGGTTGAACGCACGCGTGAGCATCCCGATTTCGTCGTCGGCGCGCGAAGATTCCTGCAACTGCACACCCAGATTGCCGGACCGCACCATTTCTGCGGCCTGGACCAGGCTGGCAATGGGTCGCGACAGCCTGTTCGCAAAACCCAGCCCCACGCCGACCGAGGTCAGGAGGAGCAGCAGGGTGACGATGGCGAAGATCGCGGCAAGTTCGAGCTCGAGGCGCGACCGGCGCGTTTCGGCCTGCGCATAGTCGCTTGCCGCGCGTTTCGTGGTCTCGCGATAGCGAAGGACATTCGGGTCGATGAACCGGCCAAGATAGAGGAACGCCTGCGGATTGGTGTTCAGCCCCACCAGCGCACGCACGCGGTCCTCGTTCTCGCTGGTCAGGACGACCGGCTGTCCCCGCGCGGCATCCGCCACGGCGAGTGTCGGCGGGAGGTCGAACAGCAAGGACGAGGTGAAGCCGGCACGCGCAATCACCCTGCCATTGCGGTCGAACAGGACCGCGCCCGGCACCGAGCGGCGTTCCGTCTCGTCCTCCATGATCTCGCGGGCGCGCTGCGGGTCCAGCGCGATCCCGGGCCAGATACGATTGATCTCGTCGGCGATCCCGATGGCGTCGGCGCGGATGGTTTGCCGGTGTTCCTCGAGATATGCCTCGGACACCAGGACCGAACTCTGAACGGCTTCGCGAACCCGTTCACTGAACCACGCCTCAACCACGAGGTTGAAAAACAGCGCTGCCAGCACCGCAACAAGGATCGCCGGGGTAATTGCCACCACCGAAAACAGCCCGACCAGTCGCACATGCATGCGCGCGCCGGCGAGCCCTGCCCGCCGCTGCACCCAGATCCGCACCATGGCGATCAGGACGACCGCGCCGAGCGCCAGCACAAGGACAAGGTCGATGACCAGAAGCACGAACAGGGCATCGTCGCCCAGGCCGAAATTCGTGTTTCCGGTGAGCGCGAAGAAGGTGCTCAGCCCGGCGATAACGGCCGCAATCATCAGGGCGATCGCGACGCGACGGGCGATACCAGCACGCTGTCCCCACGCGATAGCGCCATGCACGGCACCACTTCGACGCACGCTCCCGCCACCCGGATACTCTGCCGGCGTATCGGACGTCACGTACAGACCGCGGCGATACGCGTTCTGGGGAGATATCTCGTCGCTCATCAGGTGCTCGATAAAGCGTGCGTTCCGCCCGCTATCACTGACCAACGAGGCTGCGAACCGGAAGACGCGCTATTTTACGCCCCGCACGACTTCAATGTCTAACTCACGGATTTTCTTGCGTAATGTGTTCCTGTTGAGGCCCAGGAGATTCGCAGCGCGGACCTGGTTGCCACGCGTCGCCTCAAGTGAAAGCGCTATCAACGGGCGCTCCATCTCATGCAGGATACGGTTGTACAGGCCGGCGGCGGGAAGGCAGTCACGGTGCGCCGAGAAATACGTCCGCAGGTGACGCTCGATCGCATCGGACAGCGATTCCTCGTCACTGCGCGGTTCGCCCTCTCCCGACGGAGAGGAATGGGCCAGTTCGGCTTCAATGGTTTCCACATTGATTACGTCCTGGCTGTACAGCGCTGTCAGACGCTGGACGAGGTTCTCGAGTTCACGGACGTTACCCGGCCAACGGTAGTTCTGGAGCCGCTCGATCGCCTCGGGCACGAACGTCTTCCGCGGCATCCCGTCGGCTTCAGCATTCGACAGGAAGTGCGAGACGAGTTCCGGAATGTCTTCCGTGCGCTCACGAAGCGGCGGGATGCGCAGCGGTACGACGTTCAGCCGGTAGTAGAGGTCTTCACGAAACAGCCCCTGGCGCACAGCCGCGCGGAGGTCCCGATGGGTGGCCGCGACAATGCGCACATTGGTCGAGATCGGGGTGCGACCGCCAACCGTGGTGTATTCGCCTTCCTGCAGCACGCGCAGCAGCCTGGTCTGTGCCTCGATCGGCATGTCGCCGATCTCGTCGAGAAACAGTGTGCCGCCCTCGGACTGCTCGAAGCGTCCGGCATAGCGGTTGGTCGCGCCGGTGAACGCGCCCTTTTCGTGGCCGAATAACTCGCTCTCGATGAGTTCACGCGGGATCGCCGCCATATTGATTGCAACGAAGGGACCGAAGCGGCGCTTGCCGTAGTCGTGCAGCGCGCGCGCCACCAGTTCCTTACCCGTGCCCGATTCACCGGTGATCATCACAGTGAGATCCGTGTTCATCAGGCGCGCGAGGACGCGGTAGATATCCTGCATCGCCGCCGAACGGCCGATCAGCGGAAGGTCTTCCTCACCATCATCGGGGAGTGCGGCCTTCGGCGCATTCGCGCTCCTGCGTTCCGCCAACGCCCGCTCCACAACCTCGACCACTTCCTTCAGGTCGAACGGCTTCGGCAGGTATTCGAAGGCGCCCCGCTCCGCCGCGCGCACGGCAGTCAGCAGCGTATTCTGCGCACTCATCACGACGATACGGAGGTCCGGGCGAATTTTCCGGATGCGCGGAATGAGGTCGAGCCCGTTCTCGTCCGGCATCACCACATCGGTGATGACGAGGTCACCCTCACCGTCGGAGATCCATTTCCAGAGGTTTGCCGCCGTACCGGTCGTACGCACATCATGACCTGCCCGGCCCAGCGCCTGACTGAGGACCGTTCGTATGCCGCGATCGTCGTCGGCGACCAGGATCGTTGCGCTGCTCATCGCGTCTCGCCCCTAATAGTGTCATCTACAGGCAACATCACTTTGAATTCCGAACCGTTGTCGTCGCTGTCGAGATCGACCACGCCGCCGTGATCACCGACCAGCTTCGCCACAAGCGCCAGGCCCAGGCCGGATCCGTTCTTCTTCGTGGTGACAAACGGATCGAACAGGTAGGGACGCACGTCGGCAGGAACACCCGGCCCGTTGTCCTTGATGGAAATCTGGATCGGCAGGTCGACCCGCTCCCCCGAACCCGGAAGCGTCAGGCGCAGACCGTGGTGGTAGCGCGTCTCGAGGACAATCTCGCCGCCATTGGCAGGGACGGCCTCGGCCGCATTCTTCACGAGGTTCAGGAAAATCTGGACGAGCTGGTCGCGGTTTCCATAGACCATGGGCAGCGACGGGTCGAACGAGGCCCGGAACTGCACGTTTCGCCCGAAGCCGTTCTGGGCCAGCTTCTGCACCCGGTCGATCACTTCGTGGATGTTCACCGGGCCGCGCTCCGGCAGCCGGCTGTCGGAAAACTGTTCCATCCGGTTGACGAGCGAGACGATACGGTCCGCCTCATCGCAGATCAGTTTGGTCAACTCACGCCCGCTCTCGTCCACGCCGTCTTCCAACAACTGGGCCGCCCCGCGAATACCCGAAAGTGGGTTTTTCACCTCATGGGCCAGCATGGAGGCCATTGCCGTCACGGACCGGGCCGCGCCACGATGCGCGAGCTGCTTGTCGATGTGCCGTGCGAGGGTCTGCTCGTTCAAGCTGATAACCACCGTGCCAGAACCGTCGAACCACGGCTGGGCATAGACGGAAACCATGCGCTCCTCGAGCCGCGGGCCTTCAAGCCGCACACCGCGCTCGGAGTAGCTGGCATCCGCCACCCGGCACTTGTGTATAATAAAAAACAACGGGTTATCCGGCGACAGCAAAGTCTTGAGCGAAGTGCCGACAAGCATGTATGCGCCGGTCCCGAACAATTGTTCGGCCGCATAGTTCACGTAGACAATGTCGTCTTCCGCATCGACGGCGAGGATCGCATCGGCGAGAAGATTCAGGATCGACGAAGGATCGATATCGATTGCCTGCTTACGCTGGCGTGCGGAACCGGACCTCGGTATCACACCGTCTCCAATGCAGGCGTTGAATCACGAAAACGGGTCATTTCACGCATGATCACATCCGGATCGAGTGTGTTGTTGACGATATTGCGGAACTCGGCCGCGCCCGGCACACCGGTCAGGTACCAGCCGACATGCTTGCGGGCGTTGCGAATTCCGGTACTCGCGCCGTACAGGGTCATCATCGCGTCGAGATGCTCGCGCATGATGGCCCAGCGTTCCCGGATCTCGGGATCGTGACGACGCTCGCCGGTTGCCAGGTAACGGGCCACAAATCCGGGGAACCAGGGACGGCCCTGTGCCGCGCGGCCGATCATGATCGCGTCGGCGCCGGAAACTGAAAAACACGCATTTGCGTCTTCGAAGGACCGGATATCGCCGTTGGCAATGACCGGTACCGAAACAGCGTCCTTGACCCTGGCGATGAATTCCCAGTCGGCCTCGCCCGTATAGAACTGGCAGCGGGTGCGCCCGTGGACAGTCAGCAGACGCACGCCGACGTCCTCGGCGATACACGCCAGTTCCACGCCGTTTCGGCTGTTCTCGTCCCAGCCGGTGCGCATCTTCATACTGACAGGAACGTCTACCGCCGCGACCACCTCCCGCATGATATCGGTGGCGAGTGGAACATCTCGCATCAGCGCGGACCCTGTTGCCTTGCGAACAACTTTCTTGGCGGGACATCCGAAGTTGATATCGATTATCTCGGCACCACGATCTGCCGCAAGGCGCGCAGCGTCCGCCATGACGTCGGGCTCCGTCCCGGCTAGCTGTATGCTGACGGGACCGTCACTTTTCTCGAACAGCATGCGGCGCGCCGACTGCCGGCTTTCGCGCAGCATCTCCCGGCTCGCCACCATTTCGGAAACAACCATGCCCACGCCATATCGTGCGGCCAGGCGGCGGAACGGCAGATCGCTCACGCCCGACATCGGCGCGAGAACCACACGGTTCGACATGGTGATTGGACCGACAGTCAGCGGTTCCGAAATATACACCCAAACCTGCCCAATTTTTATTCATCAAAATTGATTGTCTATCAATTAAGCAGATTAGGCCTCATGGTGCAATGCAATAAGACTGCAACTTAGGACTGAGACAAAATGACGTCCGTGACGAATTTGACGCCCGGAAAAGCCAATGTGATCAACAAGTAGGCTGCCAAAACCAGGCGTGCGGCCTGCCGGCCCCGCAATCCACTGCCGCGCTGCATCAGCAAAAGTATCCCCACGACAATGAAGGTCGCGAAGGAAAGAACGGTCTTGTGGTCCAGGGAAACGGGTTGATCGCCCAGATAAAAATTTGTCGCAATGCCCGTGGCAAGTCCCAGCCCGAGGACGATTTCAGCACCCAAAAGCAGCCGGTTCTGGATTCTCTCCCCATCCGCCACCGATGGAATGGCATCGATCCATGCCGGCGCCTCATGCCGCCGAAGCGCACGCTCCTTCATCCACAACGCGCCGGCCGCTGCCGCAGCGAGTGTGATCAGCGCATAGGTCACCAGCGACACCCCGATATGGACCTGCAGCCATGTGGTCATGGCTGAACCCGGGAGGTTATGGGCCGGAGCGGCCGACGACCAAAGCAACGCAATCACCCCAAGGGCCAGGAGGTACGGCAAGAGGAAGAGCCTGAGGCCGCGCATCGTCGGGGATACCAGGCAGGCCAGCAGGTAGACCAGCATCGTGGAAGCGATGATTGTCCAGAGCGTGGCGCTGAAACCCGTGCGCCAGATCCCGCCCTGGCTTGCATACTCGATAGCCAGCGGGCCGACCGTCGCCGCAACAAGCAGCGCCCAGAACAGCCAGCCATCATTGCCACCGCGCCGTGGCGGCAGAACTGCCGCCGGCAGGAGCGTCAGCAGAGCCGCCAGTCCCAATGAAGTCGATCCACCCATGGCCGCATCATAATCTGCGCCGCTGCGCCGGTCACTTTTCCTCGCAACGCGATCGCCTTGGCAACGCATGGGTGGACGACTAACGTGCGGCCCTTCCACACTGGGGGCTTTCGTGAGCGAAACCGTTGCACTCGTGGTCGCGGCCGGACGCGGACGGCGCATGCCGGGCGAGCGACCCAAACAGTACCGCAACCTGTGCGGCAGGACGGTCCTGCGCCATGCGCTGGAGGCCTTCGACGCCCACCCCGGTATCTCGCACGTCCAGGCCGTAATCCATCCGGATGACGCGCCGGACTTTGCCGCCGCTGCGGACGGTCTGGGTTTGCCCGAACCGGTCCATGGCGGAGAGACCCGCCAGGATTCCGTGCGGCTGGGACTGGAAGCCGTTGCCGGCGGCAATCCCGCGAACGTCCTGATTCATGACGGGGCACGTCCGCTCGTATCCGCTGCGCTTATCTCGCGCGTTATCGAGGCGCTGGCGACCAGTGACGGTGCCATCCCCGCCCTGCCAGTCCACGACACGCTGAAGCGGATCGAAGGCGCGCGGATCGGCGAGACCGTGACGCGCGACAACCTGGTACGCGCGCAGACACCCCAGGGCTTCCACTTCGACGCAATCCTGCGGGCCCATCACGCAGCCTGCGGCCAGTCGCTCACGGACGATGCGGCGGTCGCCGAAGCCTTCGGCCTCAGTGTCGTGACGGTGCCCGGTGCAGAGGACAACCTCAAGATCACCCGGGAAGAAGACCTCGAACGGGCCGCGCATATTCTGGGGGCCGGACTGGTCGAGACACGCATGGGCACAGGTTTCGATGTTCATCGCTTTGCGGACGGCGATGCCGTCCAGATCGGCGGAATTTCCATCCCCCACAGCCACGCCCTCGCAGGACACTCAGATGCCGACGTCGCATTGCATGCCCTGACCGATGCCCTTCTGGGCACGATCGCGGATGGCGATATCGGATCGCATTTCCCGCCAAGCGATCCGCAATGGCGCGGTGCCGCTTCCGATATCTTCCTGCGCCATGCCGTCGGACTGCTGCATGCACGCGCCGGCCGTCTCGTGCACGCGGACCTGACGATCATCTGTGAAGCCCCGAAGATCGGGCCGCACCGGGACGCCATGCGCACCCGGATAGCCGAAATCCTGGGCACCGAACCCGGCCGAATTTCGGTCAAGGCGACCACCACCGAGGGGTTGGGATTCACCGGCCGCAACGAGGGCATTGCCGCCCAAGCCTGCGTGACCGTGGAGCTGCCCCGCACATGAGCAACCCTTCAGATATCACACCGGAGGAGGAGCCCCGGCTGGCCCGGATGATCGCGACATGGTTCGGCACGGGCGACCTGCCCGTGGCGCCCGGCACCTGGGGCTCCCTCGCCGCCCTGCCCTGCGCGCTCGTCATCGTGTTCATCGGCGGCCAGTACCTGCTGGCCGCGAGCGTGCTGATCGCATTTTTTGCGGGCGTGTGGGCGTCGGGAAAGCTGGCTGCATACCATCGGATGGAGGATCCCCAGCGCGTCGTCATCGACGAAGTGGCCGGCCAGTGGCTGGCCATCCTGCCGGTGGCCTATGACTGGCGCTTCTATCCGGTCGCCTTCATCCTGTTCCGGTTCCTCGACATCACCAAACCCTGGCCGATCCGCAGGTTCGAGGAATTCCCCGGTGGCGTCGGGATCATGGCCGATGATATCGGCGCGGGCGTCTATGCCGGCATCCTGACCTGGATGATCGGCGTCTGGCTCGGCACCGCCGGAACCCTCCCAACACTGTTCGGGAACTGAATAATATGTTCGACACCCAGCTCCTTCATGATGCCGCGGAACTGCTTGAGCTGTGCCGCCGCGCGAAACTGATGATCGCCACCGCGGAATCCTGCACCGGCGGCCTGATCGCCGGCTGCCTGACCGAGATCGCCGGGTCCTCGGACGTGGTCGAGCGCGGCTTCGTCACCTACTCCAACGACGCCAAGCACGAGATGCTGGGCGTGCCGAAGATGGCTCTCAATATCCACGGTGCCGTCAGCAAGGAAGTCGCGGTAGCCATGGCGGAAGGTGCGCTGAAGAATTCCATGGCGGACCTCACGATCGCCGTTACCGGTGTGGCCGGCCCGGGTGGTGGCACAAAGGACAAGCCGGTCGGGCTTGTGCACTTCGCCAGCGCCGGCCGCGGGCGGCCGACCATCGCTCACCATGAGATCTTCCCGGGCGACCGGGCAGCGGTGCGCGACGCGACGGTGCAGACGGCCCTGTCCATGCTGCGCAGTATGGTCCGCAACGAACACCGAGGTTGATATGAACGACACTTCCATCAACAAATCCGCCTTCGACAGCCGGGACTTCTCGCCCATCTTCGATCACGTGTCCCTGGGCGTGAATGACATCGCGACAGCGCGCACCTTCTACGAACCCGTTCTGGCCGCGCTGGGACTGGAAGTGGTGATGGACAAGGGCTTTGCTGTCGCTTTCGGTAACGGGACAGGTCGCCAGTGGTTCTGGGTAAGCAAACCTATAGAAGGCCAGCAGTCCGTCACGGCGAACAATGGCGCACACTTCGCCTTCCTGGCCGACAACCGGGCCGCCGTTCGCGCATTCCACGAAGCCGCACTTGCCTCTGGTGGCAGGGATGCAGGCGCTCCGGGCCTGCGCCCCGAATACATCCCCACCTACTACGGTGCGTTCGTTCTTGACCCTGACGGAAACAAGATCGAGGCGGTCTGCCGCAAGGTAGAGAACGACTAGGCGACGCTGCCAGGCGCTATTGCGGACTGCAATATTTACGTCCGTGAAGTGGTGGTACTCTCGGAGTCAGATCCGAGGGCCTGTCACATGCCGCAAGTTGAATCCTCGCCGATATTCCTGGGCCTCGTTATCGTAATCGCCCTCGCAGAGTACCTTTGGCGTCGCAAACGGAAGCTTGCATACGATGGCAAGGCTGTCCTCGCGACAATCGGCGTGGCTGTCGGCCAGGGTCTGACGAAACTGGCGTTCGCGTCGGTGATCGTCTACGCATTGATGGCCGTTTACAGCTTCGCCCCTTGGCAATTTGCGCTCGAAGACTGGCGAACCTGGGTCTTGGGATTCTTTGCCGTCGAGTCCGCCTATTACTGGCAACACCGGTTCAGCCATACGGTCCGTTGGTTCTGGGCCTCCCATGCCGTGCATCATTCGCCGAACCAGATGGTCCTGCCCGTCGCCCTCAGGCTGAGCTGGACTTCGGGCATCTCGGGGGTCTGGATTTTCCTGTTGCCGGTGGCTCTGGCTGGCATTCATCCCGTCGCCATCGGCACAATCATGATCATCAACCTGCGCTACCAGTTCTTCCTGCACACCGAACACATCGGCCGGCTGGGCCCTCTCGAGTGGGTCCTCAACACGCCCTCGCATCACCGGGTGCACCACGCATCAAACAGCTGTTACCTCGACAAGAATTTCGGCGGAATACTGATCGTCTTCGATCGCCTCTTCGGGACTTACGCGGCGGAACGCCGTGACCTGAAGATCGTCTACGGGCTCACCAAGCCCTTGACGTCGAACAACCCGATCGTGATCGCGTTCCATGAATGGGTGAACCTTGCCCGCGACCTGAAGGCCTCCTCCGGCGTGAAAGACGTAGTCGCGACGGTGTTGGGAAAACCGAAGCGGGCAGCGCTGACGGCTGCGGAAGAGTAGGCCCTCTCAGGCAACGTCACCTTCCGGCACGGCCGGAAAGACTATGCCAAGCCGCCATAGAGCTGGTTCGCGCGCTTCTCGAATGCCCCGACCATGCGCGAGACGGCCTCGTGAAAAAGTGCGCCGATCATCTTTTCCAGAATCTTGCTGCGGAACTCGAACTCGACAAAGAAGTCAATTTCGCAACCGCCATCGTCCCGCGGCACGAACACCCAGTGGTTGCGCAGGAACTTGAGCGGGCCGTCGACATACTCGACATCGATCCGCGGCATCTCCTCGCCGCTACCCGGGCGCAGGTGCACCTTCGACGTGAACTTCTCGCGGACCAGCTTCAGTCCGACCACAAGGTCGGACCAGACAATCTCCCCGTCAGGCGCATCCTCGCGCTTCCGGTTTCGGGCCGCGAGGCACCAGGGCAGGAACTCGGGATAGCTCTCCACATCCGCGACCAGCGCATAGAGCTGCTCCGGCCGGTACGGCAGGACGCGCTTTTCTTCGTGGGAAGGCACCGGAACGAGTAAGCTGAACTATTCGGCCGCGGCCAGCTTCGCCTCGCGCGCGGCACGAAGCTTCGCGAAGTCGTCGCCCGCGTGATAGCTCGAACGGGTCAGCGGCGTGGCCGAGACCAGCAGGAAGCCTTTGCCCCGCGCCATCTTGGCGTAACCCGCGAACTCGTCGGGCGTGACAAATCGGTCGATCTTCGCGTGCTTGGGCGTCGGCTGCAGGTACTGGCCGATGGTCAGGAAATCGACATGGGCGGAACGCAGGTCGTCCATCACCTGCCCGACTTCCTCGCGGGTCTCACCCAGCCCGACCATGATGCCCGACTTGGTGAAGATGCCCGGCACGCGCGTCTTCATGTCTTCCAGCAGCTTCAGGCTGACGAAGTAGCGGGAGCCCGGGCGGATCGACGGATAGAGCCGCGGCACCGTCTCGAGATTGTGGTTGAAGACATCCGGCGGGTCGGCTGCCAGAAGGTCCAGCGCCCCGGCCTTCTCCTTGAAGTCGGGGGTCAGTACCTCGATGGTCGTGTCCGGCGCAGATTCGCGAATCGCACGAACCACCTTGCCGATATGCGCTGCCCCGCCGTCGGGCAGGTCGTCGCGATCGACCGACGTGATGACCACATGCTCAAGCGCCATCCCGCCGACAGCGACCGCGACATTGGCCGGCTCCATCGGATCGAGCGGCTTCGGAATACCGGTCGCGACATTGCAGAAGGCGCAGGCACGCGTGCAGGTGTCACCCATGACCATGATGGTCGCGTGCTTCTTGGCCCAGCACTCGCCGATGTTCGGGCAGGCCGCTTCCTCGCAGACCGTGGCAAGGTTGAGGTCGCGCATCATGCGGCGCGTCTCGTGATATTCCTTGCTGGTCGGCGCCTTCACGCGAATCCAGTCCGGCTTGCGCTGGATCGGGTTGTCCGGGCGGTTACGCTTTTCCGGGTGACGCTGCGCCGCGGCGCGCGCCTTGTCAGAAATGATGTCCGAGCTCATGGGCTAGAAGTGGATCGTGCGCCCGTATGCGTCAAGCACGGATTCATGCATCATTTCGCTGAGCGTCGGATGCGGGAACACCGTGTGCATCAGTTCCTGCTCGGTGGTCTCCAGCGTCTTGGCAACGCTGTAGCCCTGGATCAGCTCGGTCACTTCCGCGCCGATCATGTGCGCGCCGAGCATCTCGCCCGTCTCGGCATCGAAGACCGTCTTGATCATGCCCTCGGGTTCGCCCAGCGCGATGGCCTTGCCGTTGCCCTGGAACGGGAAGCGCCCGACCTTGATCTTGCGGCCGGATTCCTTGGCCTTCGCCTCGGTCATGCCGATGGAGGCCACCTGCGGATGGCAGTAGGTGCAGCCCGGGATCCGTGACTTGTCCATCGGGTGCAGGCCCTTCTCACCCGCGATCTTCTCGACCGCGATGATGCCTTCGTGCGACGCCTTGTGCGCCAGCCAGGGCGCGCCCGCGACATCGCCGATGGCCCAGATGCCCTTTTCGCCCGTCTCGCCCCACTGGTCAGTGACGATATGAGTGCGGTCGACCTCGATCTTCGTGCCTTCAAGCCCGATATTCTCGACATTGCCGACAATGCCCACGGCCATGATGACCTTCTCGGCGGTGATCTTCTCGGCCTTGCCGCCTTTCTCGACGGTGGCGGTCACGCCGGTCTTCTTCTTGTCGAGGGTCTTCACCGTGGCTCCGGTGATGATCTTCATCCCCTGCTTCTCGAAGGCCTTAGCGGCCATGCCCGAGATTTCCTCATCCTCGACAGGCAGCACGCGGTCCATCACCTCGACCACCGTCACCTCGGAGCCGAGCGTGCGATAAAAAGACGCGAACTCGATGCCGATGGCACCCGAGCCCACGACGAGCAGCGATTTCGGGAAGGAATCCGGCGTCATCGCCTCGCGATAGGTCCAGACCTGCTTGCCGTCCGCCTCGAGGCCCGGCAGGTCGCGCGCCCGCGCACCGGTGGCCAGGATCACGTTCTTGGCGGTGACATCTGCGATCTTCTTGCCGTCCTTCTCGACCGTCAGCTTGCGCGCACCCGCCTTGCCGCCGGCCAGTTTTGCCCAGCCGTCGATCACCTCTACCGTGTTCTTCTTCAAAAGGTAGCCGACACCCTGGTTGAGCTGCTTGGCGACGCCGCGCGAACGCTCGACAACCTTCTTGATGTCGAACGAGACATTGTCCGCCTTCAGGCCGTAATCGGCCGCATGGGTCATGTAATGATAGATCTCGGACGTGCGCAGCAGCGCCTTGGTCGGAATACAGCCCCAGTTCAGGCAGATGCCGCCGAGGTGGTTGGCCTCGATGACGGCGGTCTTCATGCCGAGCTGCGCGGCACGAATCGCGGCGACATAGCCACCGGGCCCACCGCCGACCACAACCAGATCGAATGTCTTTTCAGCCATGTCCATTCCCTCGCGGCAATTTGGTTCGGCCCTGACGTGCGGCTTAAAGCAGCATTCCAACCGGGTTCTCGATCAGCCCCTTGAGGGCACCCAGGAACTCGGCCCCGATGGCACCGTCGAGCGCACGGTGATCGACCGACAGGGTCAGCGACATGACCGTCGCGACCGCCAACTGGCCGTTCTTCACGACCGGGCGCTGTTCGCCCGCGCCGACGGCGAGGATTGCGCCCTGGGGCTGGTTGATCACGGCATCGAACTGCTTCACCCCATACATGCCGAGGTTGGAAATCGTGAAGGTGCCGCCCTGGTATTCCTCGGGGACCAGCTTGCCGTCACGCGCACGCGCGGCGAGATCTGCCATCTCCTCGGAAATCTGCTTGAGGCCCTTGAACTCGGCCCGGCGCACGATCGGGGTCACGAGGCCTTCGTCGATGGCCACGGCGACCGAGATATCGGCGTTCTTGAACAGCTTGATCCCTTCATCCGACCACGCGGCGTTGGCGCGGGGCACCTGCATCAGCGCGGCGGCGCAGGCCTTGATGATGAAGTCGTTGACCGAAATCTTGTACTCGCCGTCCTTGGCGCGGGCGTTGAGATCCTTGCGCGCATCCAGGAGCGTGTCGATCTCGCAATCCATCGTCAGGTAGAAGTGTGGCACCTGCTGCTTGGACGCAGTCATGCGTTCGGCGATCACCTTGCGCATGTTCGACGGCTTGACGATCTCGTACTCGACCTCGCCTTCCATGACAGGCGCGGACGGCGCACTGCGGCCTGCCGCCGCGGGCGCCTTCGGCGCACCGGCATAGGATTCGATATCCGCCTTCACGATGCGGCCATGCGGGCCGGAGCCCGTCACGGTCGTCAGGTCGATGCCCTGCTGCGCCGCAAGCCGGCGGGCGAGCGGACTGGCAATCACGCGGCTCCCGTCGTCGGTACGCGGCGGCGGAGGGACATCCCCGCCCTCATCGGCGGCCGCGGCCTTGGCTGCCGGTTTCGCGGCGGGCGTGCTCGCCGGTGCCGGAGCAGCCTCGGCGGGCGCCTCCTCGGCCTTCTTCGGGGCCGGAGGCGCGCCACCGGCATCGAAGCCGTCAAGCGCGGATGCGTCCTCACCCTCCTCCAGGATCACGGCAATGGGCGTGTTTACCGCCACCTCTTCCGTGCCTTCGGCGACAAGTATTTTCCCGAGGGTTCCCTCGTCGACGGATTCGACTTCCATCGTCGCCTTGTCGGTTTCGATCTCGGCAATCACGTCGCCCGGCGAAATGCTGTCGCCTTCCGACTTGAGCCAGCGCGCGAGGTTTCCCTCGGTCATGGTCGGCGATAGGGCCGGCATGAGAACGGGAATAGGCATCAGAAATCCCCCTGAAACTTAGCCACAGGCATTTTATTGCTCTGCGCGGCGCGGCGTGTTGCGAATGTCATCGTCATCAGGACGGTTCGGGCAATGATTGCCCGATTTTTGCCCCGTGGGAGCGCTGTTCTGCCAATCCGGCGTGTCGCACCCGAAATCACGCGATCAGCCCTTGTAGCAAACGCGCTTGGCGGCAGCAGCGATGCGTTCGGCCTGCGGAAGCGCCAGCGCCTCCAGGTTGGCCGCATAGGGCATCGGTACGTCTTCGCCCGTCACGCGCACCACCGGCGCATCGAGATAGTCGAACGCCTCTTCCATCATCCGCATGCCGATCTCGGCGCCGATCCCCGCAAAGGGCCAGCCTTCCTCGACCGACACGATGCGGTTTGTGCGCTTTACGGATTCCACGATCGTGTGTGTGTCGAGCGGACGGATCGTGCGCAGGTCGATCACCTCGGCCTCGATCCCTTCCGCAGACAGCGTTTCCGCGGCTTCCAGCGCGCGGCCGACCATCAGGGAGAACGCCGTGATCGTCACGTCCTCGCCCGGACGCACCACCTTTGCCCGGCCGATCGGAACCGTGAAGTCTTCATCCGTCGGAACCTCGAAGCTCTGGCCATAGAGAATCTCGTTCTCGAGGAAGATCACCGGGTTCGGGTCACGGATCGCCGATTTCAGAAGGCCCTTGGCATCCGCGCCGGAATAAGGCGCGACGACCTTGAGGCCCGGGCAATGGCCGTACCAGCTCGCATAGCACTGGGAATGCTGAGCGGCGACACGCGCGGCGGCGCCGTTCGGCCCGCGGAAGACGATGGGCACATCCATCTGGCCGCCGGACATGTAGAGCGTCTTGGCGGCGGAGTTGATGATCTGGTCGATGGCCTGCATGGCAAAGTTGAAAGTCATGAACTCGACGATGGGCTTCAGGCCCCGGAAGGCCGCGCCGACGCCCAGGCCGGCGAAGCCCTGCTCCGTGATCGGCGTGTCGATCACACGCTTGTCGCCGAATTCCTCGAGCAGGCCTTGGCTGACCTTGTAGGCACCCTGGTACTGGGCGACTTCCTCGCCCATCAGGAAGACCTTCTCGTTGGCCCGCATTTCCTCCGCCATGGCGTCGCGCAGCGCCTCGCGGACCGACATTTCCGCGGTTTCGCCGTCATAGTCGACTTCCGGCGGCGGGGCCGAAGCTTCCATCAGCACCGAAACCTTGATCTCGCCGGCATCATCGTCTTCGCCGTCGTCCGAAGCGGCCTCCGCGGCAGGCGTAGCCTTGGCGGCAGGCGCCGCGACATCGCCGATATCGTCTGCACTTTCACCATCTTCCAGTATCACGGCGATGGGCGTGTTGACGGCCACATCCTCGGAGCCTTCCGGCACCAGGATCTTGCCCAGCGTCCCCTCGTCGACCGCCTCGACTTCCATGGTTGCCTTGTCGGTCTCGATCTCGGCGATCACATCGCCCGGCGCGATGCTGTCACCCTCGGATTTCAGCCAGCGGGCAATGTTGCCCTCGGTCATGGTCGGCGACAACGCCGGCATCAGCACTTGAATAGCCATGTTGTTGTTTCCTCGGCCGGCGAAGCGTCAGGCTTCGATGAGAATGTCGGTGTAAAGCTCGGACGGATCCGGCTCGGGGCTTTCCTGCGCAAAATCCGCGGCGGCATTCACCTGCTCGCGCACTTCCCGATCCATCGCCTTGAGGTCGTCTTCGCTCGCGACCTTGAGGTCGAGCAGGACGGCTTTCAGCGTCTCGATGGGATCCTTCTCGGTCCGCATCTTCTGCACTTCTTCCTTCGTCCGGTATTTCGCCGGGTCGGACATGGAATGCCCGCGATAACGGTAAGTCTGCATCTCGAGGATGTATGGCCCCTTGCCCGAACGGACGTACTCGACAGCTTCCTTTCCGCCCTCATACACCTGGACGACATCCATGCCGTCGATCTGCTTGCCCGGGATGCCATACGCCTCACCGCGATTGGCCAGGTCTGTGGACGCCGATGCACGCTCGACCGAGGTGCCCATGCCGTAACGGTTGTTCTCGATGATGTAGATAACCGGCAGGTCCCACAACGCCGCGATGTTGAAGGATTCGTACACCTGCCCCTGATTGGCTGCGCCGTCGCCAAAATAGGTCAGGCAGAGCCCGCCGTCTTCCTCGTACTTGTGCGCGAAGGCGATCCCGGTGCCCAGCGGCAGGTTCGCACCAACGATGCCGTGCCCGCCGAAGAAGTTCTTCTCCTTCGAGAACATGTGCATCGAGCCGCCCTTGCCCTTGGAGTAGCCGCCTTCCCGGCCGGTCAATTCCGCCATCACGCCTTTCGGGTCCATCCCGCAGGCGAGCATGTGGCCATGGTCACGGTAGGTCGTGATGACCGAATCCTGCTCCTTGAGGGTCGCCTGCATGCCGACGACGACGGCTTCCTGGCCGATGTAGAGGTGGCAGAACCCGCCGATGAGGCCCATGCCATACATCTGGCCCGCCTTTTCCTCGAACCGGCGGATCACCAACATCTCGCGATAGAAATCGCGGAGCGTATCGGGATCGTAACTCTTGTAATCGGGTTTCCCCGGGGATGCGGTTTTGCGCCACGTGGCGGTGCCTTTCGAAGTGCTTCGAGTGGATTTCGAGGCCGGCTTTCGCGCCATGGCATTCCCCCCTTGAGTACCCGTTCAGAAATGCGAACGTCCCAACAGGTAGGTTAAATACCGGACAGCGGCAAGCATTCAGTACGCGAAAAGTCCATGAAATCCCGTAAAAAATGACGATTTACTGAATTTCAGTTAATTATCAATTGGCGCGGGGAAATAAATGAAAAGGCTTGC
The DNA here is from genome assembly GCA_038117045.1 of Alphaproteobacteria bacterium. Classification (GTDB taxonomy): domain Bacteria; phylum Pseudomonadota; class Alphaproteobacteria; order UBA6615; family UBA6615; genus JABJAG01. Next base: position 131,366 of record JAYOFE010000001.1, read on the forward strand.
CAGAGCGGCCTTACCGGATGTTGCGCGCGGCCCCGTCGTCGAGGATCACCACTTCGTCCGGCCGGGCGAAGTTGAGCATAACCCGCGCGCGCTCCTCAACCATATCAGGGTCAAGGTTGTCAGGCCGGAGCAGAGCAACCCGCCGCTCGAGTTCCTGACGCCTTTCGTGGATTTCGGTCTGGATGGCTTCGGCCTGCCGGACCTTTGCCTGAAGCTGGAGAAGCGCCAGCACTCCCTGATCTCCCTGCACCATGTGGTACGAGAAGTAGGCCAGCAGGATCGCGCCGACAATCGGCCAGAGGGCGAAGCGTGCGCGGTAGCGAATTTCATCGATCACAGCCATGCCGCAACCGAATCACAGGCCGAGTCGCACCGTCAACCGGGAATTTGCCTGTGATTCCAATTCTTTGCCCAGAAGCGGGAATCTGTTGCAAAAACGACTCAGAGTTCTCGTTTTGGACTCACGCTCCCGCCTGAATTGTGACGCGCCGGCCCGGCTTCTCCGCCTAGCCGACCCGCAGCGCGTTGCGTCCGGCGTATCGCGCGGCCGGCCCCAGGGCTTCCTCGATACGAATGAGCTGGTTGTACTTGGCCAGACGATCCGAGCGGCTGAGCGAGCCGGTCTTGATCTGTCCGCAGTTGGTCGCGACGGCCAGGTCCGCGATGGTCGAATCCTCGGTCTCGCCCGAGCGATGGGACATCACCGCCGTATAGGATGCCTTGTGCGCCGTCTCCACCGCGTCGAGGGTCTCCGACAGGGTGCCGATCTGGTTCACCTTGATGAGGATCGAGTTGGCCGCACCCTTCGAGATGCCCGAGCGCAGGCGCGCCGGGTTGGTCACGAACAGGTCGTCACCGACAAGCTGGACCCGGTCCCCGATGGCATCGGTCAGCGCGACCCAGCCGCCCCAGTCGTCCTCGGCCATGCCGTCCTCGATGGAGACGACCGGATAGCGGTCGCACAGGTCGACCAGGTATCTGACCATCTCGTCGGAGCCCAGCGAGCGTCCCTCGCCCGCCAGTTCGTACTTGCCGTCGGCATAGAATTCCGTCGATGCGGCATCCAGCGCCAGGACCACGTCATCACCCGGATTGTAGCCGGCCGATTCGATGGATTTCATAATATAACCAATGGCTTCATCGGCACTCTTGAGGTTTGGCGCGAAACCACCCTCATCGCCGACATTGGTACCGTGCCCCACGTCTGAGAGATTCTTCTTAAGTGTCTGGAATATCTCGGAACCCACCCGCACAGCCTCACTGATCGAGCCCGCGCCGATGGGCATGATCATGAATTCCTGGATGTCGATCGGATTGTCGGCATGGGCGCCCCCATTGACGATGTTCATCATCGGAACCGGCAGTACGCGCGCATGGCTTCCACCCACATAGCGGTACAATGGCAGGGCCGCATCGTCAGCCGCTGCCTTCGCAATCGCGAGCGACACACCGAGGATGGCATTTGCACCCAGACGGCCCTTGTTCTCCGTCCCGTCCAGGTCACGCATCAGGCGGTCGAGATACTCCTGCTCGTCAGCGTCCATCCCCGAAAGCGCCTCGAAGATCTCGGTATTCACCGCCTCGACAGCACCCAGTACACCCTTGCCACCGTAACGCGAAGCATCACCGTCACGGCGCTCTACCGCTTCATGTGCCCCCGTCGAGGCGCCGGACGGCACGGCAGCGCGTCCGAAAGCTCCACTCTCCAGTGAAACATCGACCTCAACGGTCGGATTACCGCGACTGTCCAGAATCTGGCGTGCAACGATATTGGCGATGGCGCTCATCGTGTTTTTCCTCTGCGAAGCAATCTGTCGTTATTCGATGCGGACCGGGTCGGACTTGGCGATCCGGTCGAGTGCGACGAGCGTCTCCAGGATTGCAGGCATGTCCTTCAGGTGGATCATGTTCGGCCCGTCGCTGGGCGCGTTGTCCGGGTCCTCGTGGGTCTCGATGAAGACCCCGGCCACACCGATCGCGATGGCGGCCCGGGCCAGGACCGGCGCAAACTCGCGCTGGCCGCCGCTGGACGCGCCCTGCCCGCCCGGCTGCTGGACGGAATGCGTGGCATCGAAGATGACAGGGCATCCGGTCTGCGCCGCCATGATCGGCAGCGCGCGCATGTCTGACACAAGCGTGTTGTAGCCGAAGCTTGCCCCACGCTCGCATACGAGGATCCTCTCGTTGCCAGCCTCGAAGGCCTTGCCGACCACGTTCTTCATGTCCCAGGGCGCGAGAAACTGGCCTTTCTTGATGTGCAGGGCGAGGCCGGTTTCCGCCGCCGCAACCACGAGGTCTGTCTGGCGGCACAGGAACGCCGGGATCTGCAGCACGTCGACCGCCCGGGCCACCGCCGCGCACTGCTCGGGCGCGTGCACGTCGGTCAGCACCGGCAAGCCCATGGTTTCGCGGATTTCCGCAAAGATCGGCAGGCTTTCCTCGAGGCCGAGCCCACGTGCGGTCTTGATGGAGGTACGGTTGGCCTTGTCGAAGCTGGTCTTGTAGATCAGCCCGATCCCCAACTTGTCCGTGATTTCCTTGAGCGCGGCGCTCATTTCCAGCCCGTGATTGCGGGATTCGAGCTGGCACGGCCCCGCGATCAGGGTGAACGGCAGATCGCCGCCAACGGTCAGGTTGCCGATGCGGACCTGGCGCGCTGCGGTCATCGCTCAGACCAGCCGTGACTGGTCGAGCGCCGCCGCGACGAACGAACTGAACAGCGGGTGCGGATCGAAAGGCTTGGACTTCAGTTCCGGGTGGTACTGGACGCCGATGAACCAGGGATGATCCTCAAGCTCGATCGTCTCCGGCAGGATGCCGTCCGGTGATGTACCCGAAATCCGCAACCCCGCCTTTTCCAGCGTCTCGCGGTAATTGATGTTCACCTCGTAGCGATGGCGGTGACGCTCCGCGATCTCGGTGAGGCCGTAGATTTCGGCAATATGCGTGCGCGGACGCAACAATGCCGGATATGCCCCGAGACGCATGGTGCCACCCAGATTGTCCCCGGCAGCACGGGTTTCCACATCATTCCCGCGCTGCCATTCGGTCATAAGGCCAACAACCGGGTGCTCGCAGGGCCCGAATTCCGTCGATCCGGCCGATTCAAGCCCGGCAAGATTGCGCGCAGCCTCGATGACCGCCATCTGCATGCCGAAGCAGATACCGAAATAAGGCACCTTGTGTTCGCGTGCGAAACGGACGGCCTGTATCTTGCCTTCCGAGCCACGCTCGCCGAAGCCGCCGGGCACAAGGATGCCGTGGACTTCGTTCAGGTGCTCGACGGTGTCCTCTTCCTCGAAGATTTCCGAGGAAATCCAGTTCACATTGACCCGCGCGTTGTTGGCGATCCCGCCATGGATCAGCGCTTCGGACAGGGATTTGTACGCGTCCGGCAGGTCCGTGTACTTGCCGACCACGGCGATGCTGACGGCGCCGTCGGGCTCGCGTACGCGTTGGACGATGCGGTGCCAGGTCGCCAGATCGGGCTGCGTGCGGGCGTCCAGCTTGAAATGCTGCAGGACCTGCGTGTCGAAGCCTTCCTCGTGATAGGCGCCCGGCACCTGGTAGATTGTGTCGATGTCGATGGCAGGCACCACCGCCTCGGGCCGGATGTTGCAGAACAGCGCAATCTTGTTGCGCTCGCCGTTCGGGATCGGCCGGTCACAGCGGCACAGGATGACATGCGGCCGGATACCGACGCGCTGCAGTTCCATGACCGAATGCTGGGTCGGCTTGGTCTTCAGTTCCTTCGACGACGCCAGATACGGCACCAGCGTGAGATGGACGAACATCGCGCGCTCGTTGCCGAGTTCGTTGCCGAGCTGGCGGATGGCTTCAAGGAACGGCAGGCTCTCGATATCGCCCACCGTGCCGCCAATCTCGCAGATGACGAAATCCTCGCCATGCAGATCGGCCGTCACGAAATTCTTGATGGCGTCGGTCACATGGGGAATGACCTGGACCGTGCCGCCCAGATAGTCACCGCGCCGCTCGCGTCCCAGAACCTCGGAGTAGATACGGCCCGTGGTGACGTTGTCCGACTGTGTCGCCGAAACACCCGTAAACCGCTCGTAATGGCCAAGGTCGAGGTCCGTTTCGGCACCATCATCGGTGACGAACACCTCGCCATGCTCGAACGGGCTCATGGTGCCTGGATCCACATTCAGGTACGGATCAAGCTTGCGGACGCGGACGCGATATCCGCGCGCCTGAAGCAGCGCGCCCAAAGCAGCGGACGCAAGACCCTTACCCAGAGAGGAAACGACACCGCCCGTGATGAAAATAAACCGCGTCGTCATCAGCCACTTCTACTCAATTTGATCCCGGTCCCGCAAAGGGGATTCGTCCACAAGCCGGAACCCTTTGAGATGCTTGGATTTGGGTGTGAAAAAGGCGGCCGGGAGGCCGCCTCTGGAAATCGAATCGGAGACCGATCCACCTAGTCGCCCGTGGGAACATTCGGCTCCGCCGGCACGGCGGGAGCCGGTGCCGTGGGTGCACCCTGGCCGGCCGGGGCTTCCTGGACGATCGCACCGTCGCTGCCGCCACCGCTGCCGGCAAGGATCGCCAGCGAGACGCTGGTCACCATGAACGCGCCGGCAAGGACCGCCGTCGCGCGGGTCAGCAGGTTCGCCGTCTGGCGATTGCCCAGAAGACCGCCCATGCCGCCACTGGCACCACCTCCGCCGCCGAGGCCACCGAGGCCGCCTTCGGAGCGCTGGAGAAGGACCACGCCGACAAGCGCAAGCCCGATAAGCAGGTGAATTACCAGTACAATGGTTGCCATGACTTCGGCCGTCTTCCGGATTTGGCGACCCGACAGAAAGACCCGGGCGCACAGTTGGCGGCTATTTAGTCCCTTGCGGGCTGCATTGCCAGCCTTAATCCGATGAAATCCCGGTAAACCTTATACGGTAAGCACTACGCTGCGGCGGCAATCGCGAGGAAGCTGTCGGCCTGCAGGCTCGCACCACCGATCAGACCGCCGTCCACATTGGCAATGGCCAGCAGGTCCGCCGTGTTGTCGGGTTTCATCGAGCCGCCGTACAGCAGCCGAACCGCATTTGCTTCATTGCCCATCCCCGACTGCAGGTGCGCGCGGATATGCGCATGCGCGGCCAGGACCTCCTCCAGCGTCGGCGTGCGGCCCGTCCCGATGGCCCAGACGGGCTCATAGGCGATGACAGTGTCGGCGCCGGTCACCGCGAAACCCCGATCCCCCATGGGCAGGGACCCGTCGATCTGAGACGACAGGACATCGAGCGTCTTGCCCGCATCGCGTTCGGCCTCGGTCTCGCCGATGCATATGATGGCAACAAGCCCTGCGGCATGGGCCGCCTCGACCTTCGCGCGGACACGCTCGTTGGTCTCCCCGAGTCCGTGCCTGCGCTCGGAATGTCCAAGGATGACGTGGCTTGCCCCGGCGTCGCGCACCATCGCAGCCGAGATATCGCCCGTGTAGGCGCCGCTCGCGGCCTCATGGCAATCCTGGGCACCGACAGCAACAACGCTGCCATCGAGTGCGTCCGCGACCGCTCCCACAAGGATCGACGGCGGGCATACGAGCAGGTCGCAATCATGTCCTTTCGCGCCGTCGGAAATTGCGCGAGCCAGCGCCAGGCCGTCCTCGCGGAGCATGTTCATTTTCCAGTTTCCAGCGATCAGCTTGCGCGGCCCTGCCATAACGTCACCAAATTGTTGCTTTTCATTGCCTTCTCATGCCGTTAGACGACATACCTGCTGCTCTAACACAGTGGCCTGCGCAGCACCAGCAAGCCCGGCAAAAGTCACGGCCGGGCAGCTTGAGAGGCGCAGGCACGATCACTAAGATGCGCCGCCCGCGGCACCCCTGGACCCGAAAGATCAAGTGAGCACGACATGCTGGAAGCGCTGAGGAACGCCTCAAAGAGCTGGGTCATGAAAGGCATCCTTGCCGTCCTGGCCCTGACGTTCGTCCTGTTCTTCGGAACGGACTTCGGCGGCGGGCGCGGCGGTGGATCCGGCGCGTCCTCTGTTGTCGAGGTCGGCGACCGCAACTTCACCATCCAGGAAGTGAGCCGCGCGTTCAACGACGAGATCCGGCAGATCAGCGCACGCACCGGCCAGCGGATCGACCAGGAAACGGCGATCAACGCGGGCCTGCTCGACCAGGCCGTCTCGCGGCTGGTGACGGAGACCCTGTTCGACCAGGCAGCAATGGACCTCGGCGTTGCCGCGTCGGTCGACGCCACGGCGCAGGCCATCCGCGAGCTTCCGCGCTTCCGTGATTCCACTCGCCGTTTCGACCGCGCCCTGTTCGAGGCGTTCCTGCAGCAGCAGGGCATGAACGAGGGCGCGTTTGTGGCCCAGACCCAGCTCGACCTGCTGCGCAACCAGTATCTCGGCACGTTGCAGAACGCTGCGGCGGCGCCTTCGTACCTGACCGACAATCTCTACACCCGCCGTGCCGAACGCCGGGTAGCCGAAATCCTGACGGTTCCCCTGCCCGCGCCTGACACCATCGAGACGCCGAGCGATGCCGAACTCACGGCGTTCTACGACGAGTACAAGGACGCCTTCGAGACGCCCCAGCTCCGCAGCGCAACACTCGCAGCCATGAGCCCTGCAGCACTGGCCGCATCCATCGAGATTCCGCGAAGCGAGCTGGAAGAGGCCTACACCGCGCGCATCGACGAATTCCGGGTGCCCGAGACGCGCGATGTCATGCAGGCGACGTTTGCCTCTCGCGACGACGCCATCCGCGCGGCGGCCCTGATCGAGGGCGGCAAGACCTTCGAGCAGGCAAGCGAGGAAGTGACCGGGCTGCCTCCGGTAGCGCTGGACGGAGTAGCCCGCGGCGGTATCGCCTTGGCGGCACTGGCCGATGCCGCGTTTTCGCTTGCGCCCGACACGGCGAGTGCGCCCATCGAAAGCGAGCTTGGCTGGCACCTCGTGGACGTCACGGCTGTCTCTCCCGGCCGCACCATTCCGTTTGACGAGGCCGAACCCCGCCTGCGTGAGGAACTGGCCCAGGCCAAGGCCACCGACCGGCTCTATGACCTGCTGAACGACGTGGAAGACGGTCTCGCCGGCGGCGCGACCATTGAGGAGGTCGCGCGCGAGAGCGGACTTGCCGTCTCCAGGGTCGACCCGATCTCACGCAGCGGCCAGACCGCCTCCGGAGACAGCCCCGACAATCAGGCCCTGACACCTGAAACGGTGGCACGCCTCTTCGCCATGCCGCAGGCGGGCGATGCGGAAGTGGTCGAGAACAGCGACGGCGGGTTCACGGTTGTCCGGCTCGACCAGATTACCGAACCGGCGATCCCTGCCCTGTCGGACATCCGCGACCGGGTCACGGCCACCTGGAAGGAAGACCGGGCCCGCGAACTGGCGGATGAGACTGCATCCGCGATCGTCGAGCGCGCGAAAGCTGGAGAAAGCCTGGAAAGCCTTGCTGGAGAATACAAGGCAACCTTCGCACGCACGGAGCCGTTCGACCGGACCGGACAGGGCGCGTCGGTCGCGACCCCGCTCGTGGCCCCGATCTTCGAGGCCGAAGTAAACGCCGTCGTCGAACAGCCGATCACCGAAGGCACCGCCGTGGCGCGTGTGGCGGAGATCCAGTCCGCCGACATGAACGCGCCCGAGCGCACCCAGCTCCAGCGGGCGGTTGCAGGCCAGATCGCCAACGACATCATCAACCAGCTTGCCGTCGCGCTGCAGAAAGAGATCGAGATCGACATCGATCGCCCGGCGTTGCAGGCCGCATTTACCAACCCGTGAGCGCGCAGCCCGAATACGACGCTGCGTCTTTCGCCGCCCGCTACGCGGACGGTGCGCCGCAACTTGTCTGGACCGAGCTTGTCGCGGACCTCGAGACGCCCGTCTCGGCGCTCATCAAGCTGGCGACTGACGAGCCGCACAGCATTCTGCTCGAATCCGTCGAGGGTGGCGCCGTGCGGGGCCGGTACTCCATCCTCGCCTTCGCGCCGGATCTGATCTGGCGGTGCCGGGGCGCGGATGCGGAAATCAATCGCCACGCCCTCTCCGACCGTGATGCATTCGAGGTGATGCCGGGCAAGAGCCTCGACGTGCTTGCCGCGCTGGTCGAGGAATGCCGGATCGAGATGCCGCCGGAGCTGCCGCCCATGGCAGCCGGGCTGTTCGGCTATTTTGCCTACGACATCGTGCGCCAGGTCGAGGTGCTGCCGGACGGCAATCCCGATCCCATCGGCATCCCGGATTCGGTCTTCATCCGTCCGACCATTACCGCCGTGTTCGACAACGTGGCCGACAAAGTGACCCTCGTCACGCCGGTGTGGCCCGACCCGGCGATCGATGCGGATACTGCCCATGCTGCCGCCTGCGCGCGGCTGGACGAAGCCGTCGCACGCTTCGACCGCGGCGTACCTCGCACCGCCAGCGTGCCGCCGGGTACCGGTGTCGAACTGGATATGAGTTCCAATCGCTCCCAGGGCGACTATCACCGGATGGTCGAGCAGGCGAAGGAATACATCCGCGCCGGCGAGATCTTCCAGGTCGTGCCGTCCCAGCGCTTCACCATCCCGTTCGATCTGCCGCCGGTCGCGCTCTACCGCTCGCTGCGGCGCCTGAACCCCTCACCGTTCCTGTTCGTCCTGAACGTCGGCGATTTCGCGCTTGTCGGCTCCAGCCCGGAAATCCTCGTGCGCCTGCGTGACGACACGGTCACGATCCGCCCGATCGCCGGGACACGCCGGCGCGGCGCGACACCCGAGGAGGACGAGGCTCTGGCCGAGGATTTGCTGTCCGATCCCAAGGAACTCGCCGAGCACCTGATGCTTCTCGACCTCGGCCGCAACGATGTCGGCCGCGTCTCCGATATCGGCACCGTCGAGGTCACGGAAGATTTCGTGATCGAGCGCTACAGCCATGTCATGCATATCGTCTCGAATGTGCAGGGCCATGTGCGCGCGGGCATCAACGCCGTTCAGGCGCTGGCCGCGGGCTTCCCCGCCGGCACCGTCTCGGGCGCGCCGAAGATCCGGGCGATGGAGATCATCGACGAGCTGGAATCCGAGCGCCGCAGCTTCTATGCGGGTGCGGTCGGGTATTTCGCCGCCGACGGCAGCATGGACACCTGCATCACGCTGCGCACGGCGCTGATCAAGGACGAGAAGATGTACGTCCAGGCGGGCGGCGGCGTGGTCGCCGATTCTGACCCCGAGGCCGAGTACCAGGAATCCAACAACAAGGCCCGCGCACTCATCCGCGCCGCCCAGCAAGCGCACCGCTTCGTGAACTAGCGGCGGCGCTCAGACCTCGATTCCCAGCTCGCGGTCATACGCCTCGAAGGCATTTTCCATCCCGATCAGCACGCGCGTGATGTGGAAATAGGGCGTGGTGAACAACTCGCTGTCTTTCAGCTCCTCCCACATCGCGTGATAGGCGTACATCTCGCGGAAACGGCAGATCACGAAGTCGGAGCATTCGCCGCTGAACGCGTCCGCGTCATGCCAGACCAGCTCGACATCCGGATGCGAGGCCACGATGGCCTGCATCATCTTCCATTTCTCGGCGCGGCTTTCGCGCGACAGCTGAAGGTAGGTGTGCTCGACCTTCAGCTCCAAGACGGCAATCGTGAGAGGTGCTTCTTCCACGGCGGTATGTCCCGGATCAATTGGTTACGCGGAATTCTAGCCGGGATCGGACCACGACGCCGGGAAAGTGCAGGTAGCCCTACCGCCCCGCTGCTTCCGGGATGCGCAGCGCCAGCGCACTGACCGGCACGATGGCAAAGCCCCGTGCCTTCACATCGGGTAGCCATTCGGCGAGTGCGGCGATGGTCGCATCCTTAGGATGCCCGATGGCGATGGCATAGCCCTGCTCATCCGCCGTCTTTTCCGTCTTCAGCAGCGCAGCGCGCACCGCGATCGGCGACGGGTCGTGATCCAGGAAAACATCGCGTTTGAGCGCCGGAATGCCGGCGCGTTCCGCCTCCGTGCGGGCCACCGTCGCCCCTGATGTCCGGCTGTCGAGGAACAGCAGGCCGCGCTTCGACAGTTCCGCCATCACTGCCTGCATGGTGTGCGGGTCGCTGGTCGCCTTGCTGCCCATGTGGTTGTTGATCCCGACAAACCCGTTGAACCGCGTGAGGTTCCAGGTAATGCGGCGGCCCAGTTCCGCATCGGGCAACGCTGTCAGCAGGGCATTCGGGCCCGGATCGGCGGCCGCGCCGTCCGGCTCCATCGGGACATGCACCAGGAGCTCGTGCCCGGCCTTGTGCGCACCGGCCGTCTGGGCGTCGAGATCGTCACCATAGGCCAGGTAGGCGAGCGTCAGCGGCCCGGGAAGCGCGGCGGCCTGTGCCGAGCGGCCCCGGTCGATCCCCATATCATCTATGACGATGGCGATCATCGGTTGGCCGGGCTTTACCGAGGCCGGAATGGCGTTCTGCTCCCAGACCGGCGTCGGGCGCGGCGCGACGGCAGCAACCTGCGGCGGCGGCGTGACCACCGGGGCAGCAGCCGGAGGCGATGTGACAGGAGATGGAGCTTTAACAGGAGGCGGTGCTGCCTTCTTCGGCGCGGGCGGCGGCGCCGAGATTCGCGTGGTTGCCGCCTGCGGCGCGGCTGCCTCTTCCTCGGGTAACAGCACGATCACGGCTACCACGGCCACGACTGCCGCAGACAGCGCAATCGACGCGACAACCGACAGACGCCGCGACGGCTTCTGCGCTGCCTTGCGGGGCTTCGCGGCCAGCTTGCGCTTGTTCGCGGTCTTGCGGGCGGAACTTCGGGCGGGCTTTCGCGCCATCGTCGGTTTTCATCCTGTCCGTGCCGCAACAGGGCACCGTACAATCGGGGCAGCCTTATGACAGATTCGCAATCTCCGTCACTCGTCCGCCCGCTCCGTGACAGACGCGTAGCACGCAATTCCGATCCGCTTGGGTTTCCTTTTGCCCCCCGTGGCTTCGCTGTTATAAGTCTCCGCCTTCCCGCGCGGCGAAACGCGGGTGCCAACCAACCTGAGCGACACCGGGCAACCCCTTAGAATGTTTCTGTTAATCGACAACTATGACAGCTTCACCTGGAACCTCGTCCACTTCATCGGCGAGCTGGGTGTCACCTGCGAGGTGCAGCGCAACGATGCGCTGACGGTCGAGGAGGTGTTCGCGCGCGACCTGGACGGCATCGTGATTTCCCCCGGCCCCTCCGACCCTGACCATGCGGGCATCTGCCTCGATGTTGTCGCGAAGGCCGCCCAGACCGGCATGCCGCTGTTCGGCGTTTGCCTCGGCCACCAGACCATCGGGCAGGCCTTCGGCGGCAGGATCATTCGTGCGCCCGATCCGATGCACGGCAAGGTTGACAAGGTACGCCACAACAATTCCGGCCCGTTCCGGGGCCTGCCGAACCCGCTGACGGCGACGCGTTACCATTCGCTGGCGGTCGAGGAAGCCTCGCTCCCCCATTGCTTCGAGATCACGGCCCGTACCGACGACGGCGTGATCATGGGCCTGAGCCACAAGGAACTTCCGATCCACGGCGTCCAGTTCCATCCGGAAAGCATTGCAACGGAAGCGGGTCACGAACTCCTCGCCAATTTCATTGAGCTGGCGACCGGCCAGTCGGTCGGATCCCTCTCGGAAGACAACCGCGCCGGGGAGATGATGGCGCTATGAGCGGCGACATGAACGATCTGAAGCCGATGCTCGCCCGCGTCGCCGACCGCGCGACGCTGGACGAGGCCGAGGCGGAGAAGGCCTTCGACATCATTATGTCGGGCAACGCGACCCCGGCCCAGATCGGTGCGTTCCTGATGGCGTTGCGCGTGCGCGGCGAGACCGTGGCCGAGATCACCGGCGCGGCGCGCACCATGCGCACCAAGGCGACCGGCATTGAGGCCCCCGCAGGCGCGATGGACATCGTCGGCACCGGCGGCGACGGCAAGGGTACGCTGAACATCTCGACGGCCTCGGCCATCGTGGTCGCGGCCTGCGGCATCCCCGTCGCCAAGCACGGCAACCGCGCGCTCAGTTCGAAGACCGGCGCGGCGGACGTGCTGACGGCGCTCGGCATCAATGTGGACGCCGATTTCACGCTGATCCGGGAATCCCTCTGGGAGAACAACATCGGCTTCATGATGGCCCCGCGCCACCACTCGGCCATGCGCAACGTGGCCGGTCCGCGCGTGGAACTCGCCACCCGCACGGTGTTCAACATCCTTGGGCCGCTCTCCAACCCCTCGCTGGTGAAGCGCCAGATGACCGGCGTGTTCGCCCCGCAATGGACCGAGCCCATGGCCGAGGTGCTGGGCAACCTGGGCCTTGAGCGCGCCTGGGTGGTGCACGCCCATGACGGCTCCGACGAGCTGACCACGACCGGCCCGGCCCGCGTGTCCGAACTGAAAGACGGCAAGGTCTCGACCTTCGAGGTCACGCCGGAGGACGCAGGCCTGCCGCGCTCGACGCTGGACGACATCAAGGGCGGTGATTCCGAATACAATGCGAGGGCGCTGCACGCGCTGCTCGACGGCGAGCCCGGCGGTTTCCGCGACTGCGTGCTGCTGACGGCGGCGGGATCGCTGATCATCGCGGGCAAGGCCGACGACCTCAAGGCGGGCGTGGAGATCGCGGCGCAGGCCATCGATGCCGGTGCGGCGAAGCACACGCTGGCGCGGCTGGTCGAAATCACCAACCGGGGTGCGTGATATGGGAAATGTCCTCGACAAGATCTGCGACGACAAGCGCGAGCACATCGCAGCCTGCAAGGCGAAGACCTCCCTGTCCGAGCTTGAGGCCCGCGCAAAAGATGCCGGGCAGACACGAGGTTTTGCCCGCGCGCTGTCGGAACGCGCCGCAGCCGGACGTTTCGGCCTGATCGCCGAGATCAAGAAGGCAAGTCCCAGCAAGGGCCTCATTCGGGAAGATTTCGACCCGCCGTTCATCGCCCGCGAATACGAGGCCGGCGGCGCGGCCTGCATGTCCGTGCTCACCGATACGCCCTATTTCCAGGGCAAGGACGAGGACCTCGTCGCGGCCCGCGCGGCGGTCTCCCTGCCCGCGATACGCAAGGATTTCATGATCGACCCATACCAGGTGACGGAAGCGCGCGCATTGGGCGCGGACTGCATCCTGCTGATCATGGCCTCCCTGGACGACGGGCTGGCCGCCGAACTCGCCGCCGCCGCCCATGACTGGGACATGGATGTTCTGGTCGAGGTGCATGACGGCCCGGAACTGGACCGCGCGCTCAAGGTCGACGGCGACCTCGTCGGCATCAACAACCGCAACCTGAAGACCCTGAAGGTCGATATCGCGACCACCGAGGAACTGGCACCGAACGTGCCGTCCGACCGGGTGCTGGTCTGCGAGAGCGGCCTCTTCACGCCCGACGACCTCGTGCGCATGTCGAAGGTCGGCGCACGCTGCTTCCTGATCGGGGAATCCCTGATGCGCCAGGACGACATCGCGGGCGCCGTGCGCGACCTCCTTGCCCCCGGCGAGGCGCAGGCCCTGCGCGAGAGCGCCTGACATGTCGGACGGCGACAAGCTCACCCACATCGACGCGGACGGCAATGCCCGCATGGTGGACGTGTCCGACAAGGACGTGACCCGGCGCACCGCGACGGCGGGCTGCCGCGTCATCATGCAGCCCGAGACGGTGAAGCTGATCCGCGACGGCGCCGTGAAAAAGGGCGACGTGCTGTCGGTCGCGCGGCTGGCGGGCATCATGGGCGCGAAGAAAACCTCCGAGTTGATCCCGCTGTGCCACCCGCTGCTGATCAACAAGGCCGATGTGGAACTGACCGTGGTGGACGAGGCCAACGCCGTCGATATCGAGGCCACCGTGCGTGTGGACGGCAAGACCGGCGTCGAGATGGAGGCGCTGACCGCCGCAACGGTCGCCGCGCTGACCGTCTATGACATGGTCAAGGCCGTGGACCGGGGCACCCGGATCACCGATGTGCGCCTGCTGCACAAGGCGGGCGGCAAGTCGGGCACCTACGAGGCCGAATGATGGCCCGCGAACTGATGCCCGTCGCCGAGGCGCGGCAACGCATCCTCGCAGATCTTCCGCTGATGCCGTCCGAGCAGGTCTCCCTGCCCGAGGCGCACGGGCGCGTGCTGGCCGTGGACGTGGCCTCGCGGGTCACCCAGCCGCCGCTGGCGGTCTCGGCCATGGACGGCTATGCCGTGCGCGCCGCCGATGTGGCCTCCGTGCCCGCAAATCTGGACGTGATCGGCACGGTGCCCGCCGGCGGCCTGTTCGAGGGTGAGGTCGGCGCGGGCCAGTCCGTGCGCATCTTTACCGGCGCACCCCTGCCCGCCGGGGCCGACGCCATCGTCATCCAGGAAGACACCGAACGCGACGGGGATACGGTCACGGTGACCGAGGGCGTGAGGCCCGGCCGCTATGTGCGCCGCGCCGGTCTCGACTTCGCAGAGGGCGACGTGCTGCTGACCGCCGGGACCGTGCTGTCGGCCCGCGATATCGGGCTGGCGGCCGCCATGAACCACCCCTGGCTGAAGGTCCGCCGCCGCCCGCGCGTGGCCCTGCTCGCCACGGGCGACGAAATCCATCTGCCGGGTGAGAAAATCGGCCCGACAGGGATCGTCAGTTCCAACACCTTTGCGCTGGAGGGCCTGATCCGTGCCGCGGGCGGCGAACCCGTCACGCTGGGCATCGCCGTGGACGACCGCGAGCAGATCCGCGCGCTGGCCGCGAACGCGCTGGGCACCGACATGCTGGTGACGACCGGCGGCGCATCCGTGGGCGAGCACGACCTGGTGCAGGACGCACTGGCCGATCTCGGCCTCAAGCTCGATTTCTGGCAGATCGCCATGCGCCCCGGAAAGCCGCTCATGTCGGGCCGCCTCGGCGCGACACCGATGCTGGGCTTCCCCGGCAACCCGGTCTCCTCGATGGTCTGCGGCATCCTGTTCCTGATGCCCGCGCTGGCGCAGATGCTGGGCACGGGCGAGACCGAGCCGGTGCGCGACACGGCGGTGCTGGGCACCGACCTCGAGGAAAACGACCGGCGCGAGGACTACCTGCGCGCCACGCTGGCCCATGAAGGCGGCAGATTGGTCGCCACACCCTTCGAGAAGCAGGACAGTTCCATGTTCTCCCGGCTGGCGGCCGCCGACTGCCTGCTCATCCGCCCGCCCCACGCCCCCGCCGCCAAGGCCGGGGACACCGTGGACATCGTGCGCCTGGACGGCAGCAACCTGCGGGTTTGAGGCACCTGATCTATTTCAGGTTTGACGATTCAGGAGAACATCCCTAGAACACGCAGGAATGTTTGCGGTTTGTTCCAAGGCCTGCGGTAACCATGTAGGCATCGGAAGTCACGCAAAGAACGGCGAAAAAGGGGATTCCGTCGCATGTTGACGCGGAAACAGCACCAGCTTCTCAGCTTCATCAACGAGCGCCTGAACGCGACCGGCGTGGCGCCCTCCTTCGACGAGATGAAGGAGGCCCTCGGGCTCAAGTCCAAGTCTGGGATTCACCGGCTGATCACCGGCCTTGAGGAGCGCGGCTTCATCCGCCGCCTTGCCCACCGCGCCCGCGCGCTGGAAGTGCTGCGCCTGCCCGACGAAACCGGCGTGGAACGCCCCTCTGCAACCGTGACCAAGCCGGACCGCTTCGCGCCACAGGTTATCGAGGGTGGGCGCGAAACGCGTATTCCTCCGATCACCGCCCCGTCCGAGATCACAGGTCCCGTCAGCCCCACAAGCGATGGCGCCGAAATCGAGGTACCGCTGCTGGGCAAGATCGCGGCCGGTACCCCCATCGAGGCACTGGAACATGCCAGCCGCCATATCGCGGTCCCGCCCTCCCTGCTGGGCTCCGGCAACCACTACTGCCTTGAGGTCGAGGGCGATTCCATGATCAACGCCGGCATCCTCGACGGCGACACGGTCATCATCCGCCGCGCCAACAATGCCGAGAACGGCGCCATCGTGGTGGCGCTGGTGGAAGGCCATGAGGCGACTCTCAAGCGCCTGCGCAAGCGGAACAACTCGGTCGCGCTCGAAGCCGAGAACCCGGCCTACGAAACCCGAATCTTCGGCCCCGACCAGGTCGAGGTGCAGGGCGTTCTTGTGGGCCTGCTGCGGCAGTATTAGCGCACGTAGTGGCCGGTGCCGGCGCGGGCACTTATCCACAATCCCTTGTGGTAGTACCCGCGTAGCAACTACCAGATCCGCCGTAGTGGCGAGTCTGCCCGGCTTACCGCGGCATACACAGATACCACTACTCGGGAGCCGCGCACCCGGCTGTTCCGGACCCGCGAACCTGCCGTCCGGGACCTGTCACGAACCATTCAGCGCTTCAATTTTCGCGCCGGTAGCGACACCACTGCCCAGTCGCTCTCCGGTCGCGCACGAACAATGACGGTCTGCGCAAAACTGCAGGATTCCGGGCACCCTGGGTGACTGTAGTGAGAAGTCGTCCCCGGACTACTTTGGGCATACATTGATACCCTTTTGCGGTCGGTCATCCCTTGGCTTTCCGGCCGTGTGAGCACTAGCCCCGGATACCTGTGTCAGCGGATTCGAGTGAACAGACACACATAGGAACAAATCAGCATTCGGGCATACCGGGGCCATCCCGGCGTGTGACCAGACCGGGGGCTGCTTATCGGTTCGACCGTCGCATCCATGGGCGTGCCGGAAGCTCGGTGCGTGCCTGCCAGACGCGTTTGCCGCCTGCCGCGTCCAGCCATATGGCATGGGCGCCGTCGCGCCACAGGTCGAACCAGTCGATCACCACTTCAGGCCGGTCGCAGTCGCGCGGTGCCGGCACCTGCGCCACCACGACATCGGCGATCCGGCAATCTTCCTCGAAGGCGAGCGGGTCGTTGACGAAGGCGACCGTCCGCCCGTCGATCCGGCCGATACAGCTCTGACCGTCGCAGCGCAGGACGGCGCTGCCCTCACCCGGTGGCGGGAACGCCGTACCCTCTTCCTCCCCGGCCCGGCGTAGCCAGATGTCGCGAACGAAGGATTGCGCACGCATGTTGGACAGGCGCAATTCGTTCGGCCCGGCACGGAAGGCAATCAGCCGCGCCTCGTCGGCAATCAGGATATCGGGCGGGGTCGCCTGGCCGGTCGTGGCCAGCCCCGCAAGGATCGCCGCGACTCCCGCCAATCGCCACCGGGTGCGCCAAAGCGCCAGCCACAGCCCGCCGGCAGCCATGACCACCAGGCCGATGGTGGTCGGCCCCGGCACGGTGAGCGCGGCCAGCGGCCAGGACGCGACCTCCCTTGCCACCGCGAGGATCGCCTCCACACCCCATCCGAGAGGCACAAGAGCCACCTGCTCCAGTCCCAGCGGCATCAGGAGGAGCGCCAGGACCTCCAGCGGCATGACCCAGAGCGCCGCGATCGGCACTGCCGCAAGGTTCGCCGCCAGTCCCAGCACAGCCAGCCGGTTGAAGTGGAAAATCGCAAACGGCGCAGTGGCCAGGCTCGCGACAAGGGTCGTGACGGCCACGGCGGCGAAATACAGCACAAAACGGCGTGCAGTCCCCGCCTCGCCCGCCGTGACCCGAAACCGCCCCGCGAACGCCTCATATGCCGCAATAAGTGCAATCGCAGCCGCGAAGGACATCTGGAAACTGACGCCCAATAACGCTTCAGGCCGCAGCAGCAGGACCACGCTGACTGCCACGGCGATCACGCGCAGAGAGATGCCGGTACGGTTGACCAGCACCGCGAGCAGTACCACGGCTGTCATCACGAAAGCGCGCTGGGTGGGCACCGTCGCGCCGGCGAGCAGCATGTAGACCGCCGCCGCCAGCAAGGCCGCCACGGCAGCAATCTGTTTCAGCGGCCAGCGCAGCGCGATCCGAGGGGCAAGTGCAAGCCCGCCACGCACCAGTGCAAAGACGAACCCCGCCACCAGCCCGATATGCAGCCCGGAGATGGCCAACAGGTGCGCAAGGCCGGAATCCCGCATGTCCTGGCGCATATCCTCGGGAATCTCGCCGCGCAGGCCCGTCGCCAGCGCCGCCGCCACACCGCCCTCTGGTCCGCCAATTCCTTCCGAAATGCGTGCGGCAATGGACATGCGTGCGCCTTCTACAGCGCGTTGGACACCGGAGAGCCATCCGTCGCCCCCGTCCCGGCCCAGCCGTTCCGCCGCGCCGAAGGCAAAGCCGACCCCGCCCAGTTGCTCGAACCAGGCGCGCCGGGAGAAATCGAAGGCGCCGGGGTATGAGGCCGAGGGCGGCGGCGCGATCCGGGCGCGGACGCGGATCACATCGCCGGGGCGGACATCACTGTCGTCCTTGTGGAGGCGCAGCCGCACACGCTTCGGCAGCTCCACTGCGGGAATGCGGGAAATGGCGGCGACCTCGAGGATTACCCGGGGCCCGCGCACACCGGGCTCGACGGCAGTGACCCGTCCCTCAATGCTGGAACCGGCGAGCGTGCGCTCCAGGACAGGCGCTGCGACGTCATGGGTGCGCCACTGGGCCACAGTGAACCCCAGCGAGGCCGCCAGCAGCCCCGCAAGCACGAGGCGGGCCGGCCAGTTGCGCCAGAGCAGCGCGATTCCTCCCGCACACAGGCCCATAACGGCCCACCCAATACGCTCCGGCGGCTCAAACGGCAGGGCGAAATACATCCCGACGCCGATCCCCAGCGCCACAGGCAGCCAGAGGATCCACCGGTCACGCTCACGCGCCAGCACGTCTGACAGCACTGCCTCCAGCCTAGCTGCCATCTGACGTGCCCTCCCGGGCTTTCCTGTCGCCGAGAAATTCATGCTAACCCTGACGGACGGTCCGGCATCGGCGGCGGGCCGTCAAGGCAGCTCGGGAGCGCTTTCGGCGTGGCGGCAGGCGAACATGGTTGGATCGGGCGCGGCAAGGCGCGGGTGGCTCGCCATGACCGCCGGCTTTATTTCGAGATCGACGGGGTGGCGACCCGCACCGGCCCTGCCCGCAAGGCCATCGCGGAGCTCTGCCGCAAGGAATACCGGGGCCTGGGTCCCACGTTCGAGCCCTTTTCCGTCTCCATCTGGATCGAGGCGCCCTGGGACGACCCGGCGCGGGCGAAGAAGATCGACGCCGACAATGTCGCCAAGGCCTGCCTCGACGCGCTGTCGGGCGTGGTCTGGCGCGACGACAGCCAGGTGCAGCGCCTGCTGGTCGAGAAGATCGCGGCGGAGCCACCACGCATCCTGATCGAGATTGCGCCATATCGGCCGGAAACACCCTCCACACATGCCGGAATCCGTGAAAACCTTGCGAAAACCGCGACAAACGTCCATACGGACCGCTGAATTCCCCGGCACGTTTAGGATATCTTCCCGGCCATGACCGTCGTCACCCGTTTTGCCCCCTCGCCCACGGGCTACCTGCATATCGGCGGGGCGCGCACCGCGCTGTTCAACTGGCTGTTCGCACGCCATCACGGCGGCACTTTCGCCCTGCGGATCGAGGATACCGACCTCAAGCGCTCCACCCAGGACGCGATCGACAAGATATACCAGGGCCTGGAATGGCTTGGGCTCGACTGGGACGGTGCGCCGGTCTCCCAGTCCGCCAACGCACCGCGCCATGTGGAGGTGGCCCAGCAGCTTCTGGCCGACGGCATGGCCTATCACTGCTACTGCACGCCCGAGGAACTGGCCGAAATGCGCGAGAATGCGCGCCAGAACGGCGGTTCCACCCGGGTCTATGACGGCCGATGGCGCGACCGGGGCCCGTCCGAGGCCCCGGCGGGCATCGAACCGGTCATCCGCATCAAGATGCCGCTGGATGGAGAGACGACCATCCGCGACCTCGTACAGGGCGAGGTGACCCGCACCAACGACACGCTGGACGACTTCATCATCCTGCGTTCCGACGGCACGCCGACCTACATGCTGGCCGTTGTCGTCGACGACCACGATATGGGCGCAACCCATGTCATCCGGGGCGACGATCACCTGAACAACGCGTTCCGCCAGTACCACCTCTACAAGGCCTGCGGCTGGGACGTGCCGGAATTCGCCCATATCCCGCTGATCCACGGCGCGGACGGCGCGAAACTGTCCAAGCGTCACGGCGCACTGGGCGTTGAGCACTATGCCGAACTCGGCATCCTGCCCGAGGCCATGCGCAACTACCTGTTGCGCCTCGGCTGGTCCCATGGCGACGACGAGGAGATCTCGACGGCCCAGGCCATAGAGTGGTTCAACCTGGATTCCGTCGGCCGGTCACCGGCCCGCTTCGATATGGACCGGCTGCTCAACCTGAACGCCCATTACCTGAAGGAGGCCGACCCGGCAGGGCTCGCCGCCCAGGTGCTGGCGCGCGCGCGCGAAAGCGCGGACAAGACTCTTTCCCCCGATGCACAGGCCCGGCTGGAAAAGGGCATGGCCGGCCTCGCGCAACGCGCGAATACAATCCCGGATATCGTTGATTCTGCTTCACTTTACTTGTTCGATGCGCCACTGGACTTCACCGACAAGGCGACCGCTGCACTGGCCGACGCTGAGGCGCGCGAACGTCTTGGCGAACTTGCGGAAATCTTCGCAGGGCTTGGCGCATGGACCGAGGAAAACCTCGACGCTGCGGTACGGAATTACGCGGAATCCCGGGACATCAAGCTGGGCCAGGTCGCCCAGCCCCTGCGGGCCGCGCTGACCGGCAGCAACGTGTCACCCGGCATTTTCGAGGTGCTTTCCGTGCTCGGACGCGAGGAAAGCCTGAAGCGGTTGCAACTGGTCACGGAATGAGCGAAATCGCGTTGTCGGCGTTGCTCAAAGCGGGCCGCGAGATTAGAGTGCGCTGCAACAAAACTCAGACCCGCATCCGGCGCGCGACCGCGCGATGCGAGCATTCCCCGGGGAGTATTTCAGAATGACCCAAGCTAAAACCTCTGGCACCGCGACCTTGACCGTCGACGGCAAAACCGTCGAGTTGCCGATCCTCGAGGGCACCGAAGGTCCGAAGGTGATCGATGTGCGACGTCTCTACGCCGAGACCGGCATGTTCACCTACGACCCGTCCTACACCTCCACCGCGAGTTGCGATTCCGAGCTGACCTACATCGACGGCGAAGTCGGCATCCTGCGCCACGGCGGCTATACTATCGAGGAACTGGCAGAGAACAGCAGCTTCCTTGAGGTCTGCTACCTGCTTCTGCACAAGGAACTGCCGAAGAAGGATGTTCTGGAGGACTTCCAGAACACCATCACCAATCACACGATGATCCACGAGCAGCTGCGCAACCTTTACAGCGGTTTCCGCCGCGATGCGCATCCGATGGCCGTGATGATCGGCGTGGTGGGCGCCATGTCGGCCTTCTACCATGACTCCACGGACATCAACGATCCGCAGCAGCGCCTGATTGCCTGCCACCGCCTGATCGCGAAGATGCCGACGATTGCCGCCTGGGCCTACAAATACTCGGTCGGCCAGCCGTTCATGTATCCGAGCAACAAAATGAGCTACGCAGGCAACTTCCTGCGCATGACGTTCGGCGTGCCCGCCGAGGAATACGAGCTCAGCCCGGCCATCGAGAAAGCCATGGACCGGATCTTCATCCTCCATGCCGACCACGAGCAGAACGCATCGACCTCGACGGTCCGCCTCGCCGGCTCGTCGGGCGCCAACCCGTTTGCCTGCATCGCTGCCGGTATCGCGACCCTTTGGGGTCCCGCCCATGGCGGTGCGAACCAGGCCGTGCTCGAGATGCTCGAGCAGATCGGCCACAAGAAGAACATCCCCGAGTTCCTGGAGCGCGCCAAGGACAAGGATGACCCGTTCCGCCTGATGGGCTTCGGGCACCGTGTCTACAAAAACTACGACCCGCGCGCGGGTGTGCTGAAGCACTCGGCCGACGAGGTGCTGGCTGAATTAGGCGCGGAAAGCGATCCGCTGCTCGACCTGGCGATGGAACTGGAGCAGATCGCGCTGAAGGACGACTACTTCGCCGAGCGCAAGCTGTTCCCGAACGTCGATTTCTACTCGGGCATCCTCCTGAGCGCGATCGGCTTCCCAACCAGCATGTTTACCGTGCTGTTCGCTCTGGCGCGCACCGTGGGCTGGATCGCCCAGTGGAAGGAAATGATCGAGGATCCGGCACAGCGCATCGGCCGTCCGCGCCAGCTCTACCTCGGCGCGACCGAGCGTCCCTACCCGCCCGTCGATCAGCGCTAGTTGGAAACGGCGGCCGGAGCCGCCGTCCCCCGCGTCAGTCGAAGGACGAGCCGTCCTTCTTGGTGAAGTGCGGCTTGCCGCCGCGCACGGCGTTCGCCATGTCGATGTCGGGATAGGTGACGTTTTCCTCGACCGGCCGGTTACCCACCTCCATCACCAGCACCTCCGCATCCGTACGGTTGGCTATGGTGTGCGCGTTGGGATTGCCCGCCGGGAATCCCGCCGCCATGCCTGCCTTCAGCGTGGTTTCGCCCTCATCCGTGATGAGTGTCGCCTCGCCCTGCAGCACATAGACGAACTCGTCCTGCTTCGAGTGATAATGGCGCGCAGACGAATTCGCGCCGGGCTCGATGCGCACGATGTTCACGCCGTAGCTGCTCAGCCCAAGAGCCGGGGACAAGCGCCGGCGGTGGCGCCCGCGCACCAGTTCGTCATAGGGCGATGGATAAGGCGTGCCGGATTCTTCCGGAAGGGTCGCCGGATCGACGATCATGTCGGAGACGCTGCGCTTTTCCCCGCTCATGACATGCTCCCGGTCTCGATCAACTCGATC
This sequence comes from Alphaproteobacteria bacterium, assembly GCA_038117045.1. Taxonomy (GTDB): domain Bacteria; phylum Pseudomonadota; class Alphaproteobacteria; order UBA6615; family UBA6615; genus JABJAG01. The sequence continues at coordinate 154,044 of JAYOFE010000001.1, forward strand.
TTGTAGCCATCGGGATCCTCGATGAAGGCAATCACTGTGGTGCCGTGCTTCATGGGACCGGGTTCGCGCGTGATTGTCGCACCCTCTTTCCGAAGCTGGTCGCAGGTGGCGTAGATATCCGGCACTCCCAGCGCGATGTGGCCGTAGCCGGAGCCATGGGAATACGGCTCGTCCTGGTCCCAGTTGTAGGTGAGCTCGATCACCGCGTGCTCGCTCTCGTCGCCATAGCCGACGAAGGTGTTGGTGAAGCGCCCGCCCTCGTAGTCCTTCTGGCGCAGCACCTTCATGCCAAGCAGCCGGGTATAGAAATCGATGGATTTGTCCTGATCCTTCACCCGCACCATGGTGTGGAGCAGTCGGAAATCGCCGTTGTCTGCCATGTGAATATCCCCGTTGTCCGGCGGTCCGCAAGCGGCCCGCAAATCATGTTTCGGGAGGAGTCTTAACGCGTCCGCCACCCGGCCACAATCGAACGGACGGCCTCCGCCGCCCGGCGGCTGGGCTTGCCGCCCTCGCCCGAAACCTGACGCGCAATCTCCGACGCCTCGTGCGCGGCCACCTCCGCCGCAGCGGGATCGCTGATCCAGGTATCGAGCGCATCGGCAATATCGTCCGGCAGGCAATACATCTGCAGGAACTCGGGAAACACCTCACGACCAGCCACGATGTTGACGATGGAGACGTACTCGACGTGGATCATCCGGCGCGCGATTGCACCCGTAACCTTGCCAACCTTGTACATGACCACTGACGGAACGCCTGCATAGGCCAACTCCAGCGTCACGGTTCCCGACGCCGCAAGCGCCAGGTTGGACGCGGTAAATGCGTCATAGCGTTCCGTGGCGCCGTCGACGACCAGCACACGGTCGCCCCAGCCCATGGCGAGCTCCTCGACCGCAGCGCGCACATTCGGTGCTGCCGGGACAACAATCCGCAAGTCCGGATGATCGCGCAGCAGGCGCGTTACGACCGCATTGGCCACCGCCCCGAGGCGAGACACTTCACCCCGGCGGCTGCCAGGTAGCAGGCACATCAGGGTGGCATCACCGGCGATCCCGTGCCGCGCCCTGAACCCCGGTCCGTCCCCGGCCGAAACGGCCCCCTCGGCGGCGGGATGGCCGACAAAGGTGCAGTCGAGACCGGCCTTCTCGAACAGTGGCGGCTCAAACGGGAACAGCGCCAGCAGGTGATCGAAATGCTTCCGGAATTTCTTTACGCGACCGGCCCGCCACGCCCAGATCGTCGGCGCGACATAGTGCACCCGCGGACAATCCCAGGACTTCAGCCGGCGGATCACGCCGAACACGAAACCGGGAGAATCGATCGTGACGATCACGTCAGGCCGCGAGCGTTCGATATCGCGCACCACCTTGCGGATACGGCGGAGAATGCGCGGAATGCTCGGCACGACCTCCGTGAGCCCCATGATGGCGAGTTCGCCATAGGGAAACAGGCTTTTCAGGCCGGCGGCTTCCATCTCTGACCCGCCCACACCCGAGACACGGATGGGGCCGCCCTCGCCCAGCGCCTCGATCAGCCTTCCGCCGATCACATCGCCCGAGGGTTCACCCGCGATGATGTAGACATGCAGCGGCGCACCTTCACCCTGGACATTGTCCGATCCGCTCATGCGCGCGTGTCGTAGCCTTGGACGAATTCGGACGGGTCGATCCCGACGACGAACAGGCCGCGCGCATCGGCTTCGCGCACCACGGCCTCGCGGTCCAGCACCAGTGTCCGGCCCGCTGCCACGGCGACACCGACCAATCCGGACCGGGCCGCGGCAATAATCGTGTCCGGCCCGATCGACGGCATATCGGCGCGCGTCTCCTGGCCCGGCTTCGGCAGTTTCACCAGCACGCCGCCCCGGCCCTGACGCTGCAGGTCACCGCAACGCTCGATCAGGCGCCGCGTGCCCTCCGCCGCCTCGAGGCCGACCACGATCCCCTGCTGGACAACCACGGCCTGGCCGATATCGAGCGGCCCGGTCGTCGACAGGACCTTCACCCCAAATGCGATGTCGGATTTCGCATCACGGTCCGGCGCCTCCCTGCCGAACGCACCTGCGGGCGCCTGCAGGTCCCCCAGCACGTCGTCCGCGCCGACAACCCGGAATCCCTCTTCTTCCTCAAGCGCGCGCACGATCGCCCCGAGCAGTCCGTCATCGCCCTTGTTGAGCAGGCCACGCCCGAGAAATTTCGCCGCGCGGCGGTCAGGTCTCAATTCAAGCCAGCCCGGACGCCGGACTGGCCCGGCCATGACGATTTCCTCGACATTCTCTGCGTGCAGCCGGTCAAGCGCCTCTCCCGCCGCGCCGAGGCGCACCCAGGCATGGGGTGTATCGCCGATCACGTCGGGATCGGCCTGACCTTCAAAGGCAATGACGAAGACATCGCGCCCGACCGAACGGCAGGCATCGACTAGATAACCCGGGAGAGGACCGCCGCCGGCGAGAATGCCGAGCTTAGCCGCCATTTGCGGTTTTGGGCTGCAGGATGGCGCGGGAAGATTCGGTGCGGACAAACTCGACCACTTCCATCACCCCCTCATCCTCGGAGTACAGGGCAATCACATCGTCGATACGTTCCTGCATCGTGCCTTCCTGGGCAAACAGCAGCCGATAGGCGGTGCGCAGGTTGTTGATCTCGTCACGCGAGAAATCCCGCCGCTGCAGGCCGATGAGGTTCAGGCCGCGCAGGCGCGCACGTTCGCCCATTGCCGATCCGTAAGGGATCAGGTCGTGCTCGACACCGGACATCCCGCCGATCATGGCGTGTGCGCCGATACGCACGAACTGGTGGACCGCCGACAGGCCGCCGATGATCGCGAAATCACCGACCACGACATGTCCGGCCAGCGTGGCGTTATTGGCGAGAATAACGTTGTTTCCGACGATGCAGTCATGGGCGACGTGAGAGCCGACCATGAACAGGCATTCGTCCCCGACCTGTGTCAGCATGCCGCCGCCGGCCGTTCCCGGGTTCATGGTGACATGCTCCCGGATCCGGCAGCGTGCACCGATAATGAGTTCGGACTCCTCACCTGCGTATTTCAGGTCCTGCGGTGCGAGACCGATCGAGGCGAAGGGGAAGATTTCCGTGCCGGCGCCGATACGGGTCTTGCCGCCCACCACCACGTGGCTGTGCAGGCGTACGCCGTCTCCGAGCGTCACCTTCGGCCCGACAATGCTGTACGGGCCGATTTCCACGTTGTCGCCAATTTCAGCGCCGTCTTCAACGATCGCCGTCGGGTGAATCGCGGACATCAGGGATCCATAATCATGGCTGAGAACGTACCTTCGGCGACGACAGTGTCTTTCACCTTGGCCTCACCGTTGAACTTCCAGACATTGCCGCGGTTGCGCTGGATGGAGACATGCAGCTTGAGCTGGTCGCCCGGCACCACCGGCTTGCGGAAACGCGCATTGTCGATGGTCATGAAATAGACCAGCTTGCCCAGCGCATCCGCGCCCAGGGTCTCGACCACCAGCACCGCAGCCGTCTGGGCCATCGCCTCGATAATCAGGACGCCCGGCATGACGGGGCGTACCGGGAAATGCCCGAGGAAGAACGGCTCGTTGATCGTGACGTTCTTGATACCCGTTGCGCGCTCACGCACCACGATATCCTCGACCCTATCGATCATCAGGAAGGGCTGGCGATGGGGAATCATCTCCATAACCTCGAGGATATCGACCTCGCTGCGCGCGTTCGGGTTCCACTGCGGCTGTTCGACTTTTGTATCCATCCGAGACATTCCCAGCCGGAGCTAGTCCTGGCGATTTCGGTCCTTGGCGAGCTTCGCGAGCACCGCCATCTGGCGGAAATATTCCTTGGCGGGGATGGCCGGATTGCCTGCCAGCTTCGCGCCGGGTTCGGTGTCCCTCATGATGCCGCTGCGCGCCGCCAATTGAGTTCCCGACGCGATGGTGATGTGTCCCGCAACCCCGGATTGCGCGGCCAGGACGACGAAATCCTGCATGTTCGCACTGCCCGCGACACCGGCCTGTGCGACAACAACACAGCCACGCCCCATGCGAACGTTGTGCCCGATCTGCACCAGATTATCAATCTTGCAGCCGTCCCCGATGACAGTATCCGGGCCCGAGCCCCGGTCGATCGTCGAGTTGGCGCCAATCTCGACGTCGTGGCCGACAATCACCCGCCCGAGTTGCGGCACGTCGAGATGCCCCTCGGGCGACATATCGAAGCCGAAGCCACGCGTGCCTATCCGCGCGCCGGAGTGAATCTGGCAGCGTTCGCCCACATCGCAATGGCTGAGACCGGCCCCCGCACCGATCTGCGTGCCGGCCCCGACCGTCACGCCGCGCCCGATGACAGCACCTGCCCCGATCACCGCGCCCGACCCGACCACAGCATTCGCCTCGACCACCGCGTTCGGTCCGACGACCGCATCCTCTGCGACATGAGCTGCGTCATCGACAAACGCGGAAGCATGAACGCCAGACTGGCTCGTGTCCCCGGGATAGAACGCCTTGGCGACGCGCGCATACGCGCGATAGGGCCTTGGAGAGACGATGAGGGTCATCCCCTCGGGCGCGCGTTCTGCAAACTCGGGCGAAACAATACACGCCGCAGCCTTTGACGCCTCGAAGGCCGGCACGTATTTGCGGTTGTCGAGGAAACTGATCTGCCCCGGCCCGGCCTCGCCCAGTGGGGCAACATCTGTCACCTGGAGATCCGCAACTCCGGCGACCGTCGCATCGTCACCGGCAATGCCGGCGAGCTCTGCGATCGAGAACGGGCCCTTGTTGTCGAAGAATCGTGGATCAGCCATGAGCGGGGGAAAGCCTATTACTTGGCCTTCTTCTCTTGGTTGCGTTCGAAGTTCATCTCGACATCCTTCAAACGCGCATTCAGGCGCTTCAGGGCTTCTTCTGTAATGTTGAAGGAGTCGATCGCCACCACGATCTGCGACCGCGGAAGGACCAGGTTCACACCGAGTTCCTCGGCAAGCTTTCCGACCTCGTCGAACAGGACGATCTGGATCCGCTGCATCGTCTGCGCCATGCCCCGGTCGAGCGAGGTCCGCATCTGGCGGGCACGCTGCTGCAACGCCGCCGCGCGCTCCTGAAGCGCCTGGCGCTCCTCGGCGTATTTCTCAGGTGTCAGCAGCGCGCGCTGTTGCTGGAGCTTCTGCTCCTCGGCCCGCAGCTTTTCCTCCTCCGAGGCGATTTCCTGCTGAAGCCCCTTCGCAATCTCGTCGAGCTGCTTGCGGGCAGATTTTACCGCCAGAGAATCCCTCATGACGCCCTCAACATCGACGATCGCGATGGAAGGCACGGGCGGCTTGACGGCACTCTGGGCATGAACCGGGGGAATGGTGAAAAACACCATCAGCGCGGCAACCGCCGCGGCTAGTCTTGCTGGCAACACGCCTCTGGCCTTTCTAGAACCGGGTCCCGAAGCTGAATCTGAAGAACTCAGTCTTGTCATAGTCTTCCTTCAGTACCGCACGGGTAAAGTTTACGCGGATCGGTCCCGCGGGCGAGCCCCACCCGAAACCGATACCAACCGATGCGCGCAGCGAACTCTCATCGACGATGTTGGGGAACGGGTCGTCATTCCCCCACACCGAACCGAAATCGCTGAACACAGCGCCCTTGATGTCGAATTCGTCAGGAAGCCCGAGCGGAAATTCGACCTCAGCGGAACCCACATAGTATTGCTTACCGCCCAATGAGTCGTCGGAGCCCAAATCGCGCGGCCCGATACCGCCGACCTCGAAGCCACGCATGCGGTTGCCGCCGAGGAAGAAACGCTCCGAGATGCGTATCTGGTCGTCATCCAGCTCGTTGATGATACCGGCAGCCCCTTCGAGGCTACCGACGAACGACGTTCCGAATAGCGATTCGTAGATTCCCGCGCCAATTTCATTGCGCACGAACTTCTCGCTCCCGCCCAGCCCGGCCGTATCGATCTTGTAGCTCATGAAGTAGCCGTCGGTGGGATCAAACCTGCTGTTGCGCGCGTCGTAGAAAAACTCGTTGCCGATGGACGATGTCGTGAACACGCCGCCCTGGGCCTGAATGGCTAGCGATTCGTCGTTGCTCACATCGTCGATCTTGTCGCGCGAGAAGGTGTAGCGAACCGTGTGCCGCAATTTCGGGGCAAGCTCGTAACCGGCACGAAGCCCGAAACCGGCCTCATCCTCTTCAAACGAACTCCGGTCCCCGAAGTCCGTGGTCCGGTAGAACGCATCTACGCCGGCGGACAGATTGCGATCCAGGAAATACGGCTCGGTAAAGCTCAGATCCACCTGCTGCTGCTTGGTGGCAATCGTCGTACTCAGGCGGAGATCCTGTCCGCGGCCCAGCAGGTTGCGTTCACGGATGGTCAGGTCACCCAGCGCACCGGCCGTGGATGAGAAGCCCGCACCGATAGACAGTTCGCCCGTGGACTTCTCCTGCACGTCAACCCGCACCACCGTCCTGTCGGGCGCGGTGCCGGGATTGTTCGTGACATCGACGCGCGAGAAGAAGCCAAGGTCCTGAAGCTTCTGGCGCGTGCGCCGCAACTTAGCGGTGTTGAATGCATCGCCCTCGGCCAGGGCGAACTCACGCCGCACCACCTCATCCAGGGTGCGCGTGTTGCCGACGATATCGATGCGCTCCACGAAAACGCGCGGGCCTTCACGCACCTCATAGGTGACGTCGATCGTCAGTGCCTCGCGGTTGCGGTTCACGCGTGGGCGGACATCGACAAAGGCGAACCCGCGCTCACCCAGTGCATCGGTAATGGCCTGTACCGTGTTCTCGACTTCGGTGGCGTTGTACAGGTCGCCCTTTTCGGAACTGATCTGCCCGACGAGTTCTTCATCCTCGACCCCGCGCAGCGTGCTGGAAACCGTCAGGTCGCCGAACGTGTAGATCGGCCCTTCTTCCAGCGTGAAGGTGACGATGAAGTCTTCGCGGTCGTCCGTCAGTTCCGCCACGGCGGACACCACACGAAAATCCGCATGTCCCTCGGACAGGTAGAACCGGCGCAAGAGCTCGCGGTCGAAGGACAGCCGGTCCGGGTCGTAGGTGTCGTTCGTCGAGAGGAAATTATAGAAGACCGATTCCGTCGTCTGTATGACGTCGCGCAGTTCGCCGTCGGAGAACGCGGTGTTGCCGATGAAGTTGATCGCACGGATACCCGTCGCGCCACCCTCGTTGATCTCGAAGACGAGGTCGACCCGGTTCTCGGGAAGCTGGATGACCTTCGGGTCCACGGTCGCAGCGAACCGCCCGGAGCGGCGATAGACGTCAAGCAGCCGGCTCACATCGCTCTGGACCTTGGTCCGCGTGTAGACGACGCGCGGGCGCAGGGTCACTTCTTGCTCCAGCGTCTCGTCTTCGATCTTCCGGTTCCCCTCGAAGGCAATGCGGTTGATGATTGGGTTCTCGACCACCTGGACAACCAGCGAATTGCCTTCACGGCGCAGGGTCACATCGGCGAACAGGCCGGTGTTGAACAATGTCTTGAGGGATTCATCGACCTTGGCCGGGTTGTAGACGTCACCCGGCTTCAACTGCATGTAGGAATTGACAGTGGCGGGATCGATGCGCTGCGTGCCGACGACACGGATCTCGTCGATCACTGCGCCGGACTGCGCACTTGCGGGTTGGGGCAATAAAGATGCAGCCAGAACCGCACCAGCCAACACACCCAAAAACGAATACTTCCGAATACGGGAAATCACGCGCGCGTCCCTGTAGCCTCGGCTGCCCTTTTCCGCTTTACGGTCAAACTCTTACGGCTCAGGTGATGAGAGCGACGAGCCTTTGGACGACCGGGAGCCGGGCAATATCATTGAACGTGGCGAATAGCATGAGGCCAAGGACGAAAACCAGTCCGATTTTCAGTCCGAACTCCTGAGCGAAGCGTCCCGGAGGCCGACGAACAAGTGCTTCATAGGCGTAAAACAGCAGATGTCCGCCGTCGAGCAGCGGGATCGGCAGCAGGTTGATAAGCCCGAGATTGATTGAAAGAAACGCTGCAAAAATAATAAGAGTCGTAATTCCGGCGTCCGCCGCACTGCCGGACATCTGGGCGATTCGAACGGGACCACCCAGTTCCTTGGCGCTCCGGTCGCCCCCGAACATCTGGCCGATAGCCGTCACCGTGACCGAAACCAGGCGAACCGTTTCCCGCACGCCCTGCCATGCAGCCTCCGGGATACTGTGGCGCTCGAAGGCCCGCTCCAGCCCCCTCACTCCCAGCACGCCGATCCTCGCCTCATCGCCCAGCCCATCAGGCAGCACACTGACTGTCGGCACCGCAACCAGGTCCACGGACTGGCCGTCACGTTCCACCTTCACATCCACGGGAAGACCCGGATGCAGGCGGATCAGCTGCTGCACCTCCTCGAACCGAGCGATGTGCCGTCCCTCTATCTCGACAAAGCGGTCACCCGGCTGCAGGCCCGCGGTCTCGGCAGCGGAGCCGGGTGCAACCTCCGACACCACCGCCGGGGTAAAGGGCTGGCCGACCGTCGCGAAAAGCACGGTGAAAATGGTGATGGCGAAAATGATATTCGCGAAGGGCCCCGCCGCCACGATGGCCGTCTTCTGGGACAGCCTCTTGTTGCTAAAGGAGACCGCCTTCTCTTCCTCGGTCATCTCGGCAACATCATCGTCCGGCCCGATATCGCTCTGGCCGAACATCTTCACGTAGCCGCCGAACGGAATCAGGCCGAATTTCCAGCGTGTTCCGGCCTTGTCGGTATAGCCGAACAACTCGCGCCCGAACCCGACCGAGAACACCTCGACCCTGACCCCGGCGCGGCGCGCGAACCAGTAGTGTCCGAATTCGTGCACGAACACGAGCGGCGTGAGCACCACCAAGAACCAGAAAACCGTTTCAACGACACCGCCCATGCGGATGCGCTCCCGTTCGTGTCATGGCCGGCCAGAATGCCGGGGAAATGCTTGAGTTGGCGTTAAGAACCGGATTTTACAAGAGATTCGGTGACCGCGCGCGTGCGGGCATCCAGTTCACGGAAATCGTCGAGCGAGCGGACGGCCCCGGCCTCGACCTGTTCGAGGGTCCGGTCCACCAGCGCTGCGATGTCGAGGAATCCGACGGCACCGTCGAGAAAACGCGCCACCGCGACCTCATTCGCGGCATTGAGGACCGCCGTTGCGCCGTTCCCGGCTTCCAGCGTGGACCGCGCGAGCGCGATGGCCGGAAATCGTTCCACATCCGGCGCCTCGAAGGTGAGCGTACCGATCCGCGCCAGATCCAGCCGCTCCACCGGCGACGGCATGCGCGCCGGCCATGCCAGCGCATGGGCGATCGGCACGCGCATGTCCGGCGGCCCCATCTGCGCCAGCACGGAGCCGTCGCGATAGGCGACCATGGAGTGCACGACGGACTGCGGGTGAACCAGGATCTCGATATTCGAAGCCTCGACCGGAAACAGGTAGGCGGCCTCGATGAGTTCGAGGCCCTTGTTCATCATCGTCGCGGAATCGACCGAGATCTTCCGGCCCATGTCCCAATTCGGGTGTGCAACCGCCTGTTCCGGTGTCGCAGAGGCCATCTGTTCGCGTGACCATGTGCGGAAGGGCCCACCGGATGCCGTGAGGACCAGTTTCTCGACGTCACCTGCATTGTCCGATTCAAAGACTTGGAAGATCGCATTGTGCTCGCTGTCCAGCGGCAACAGGATCGTCCCGGCCCTCGCACAGGCATCCAGGACGAGTTCGCCCGCACAGACAAGGCATTCCTTGTTTGCCAGCGCCACCGACCCGCCCTGCCCGATGGCCGCCAGCGTGGCGTCGAGACCGGCCGCACCGACGATCCCGGCAATCGTGAGATGCGTCTGCGCGCGAGCCGCATCGACAATCGCTTCCACCCCGGCTGCCGCCTCGATTCCGGTACCCGACAGCCCATCTTTCAGGTCGTCATAGGCCGCATGATCGGCAACGACCGCAATTTCCGGTCGAAGTTCACGCGCCAGTTCGGCCAGTTCCCTGCCGCTCCGGTTCGCGGTCAACGCCACCACGTCGAAACGCTCCGGATTGCGACGCACCAGATCGACAGTGCTTGTACCCACCGATCCCGTCGCCCCGAGGATCGACAAACGGCGTTTGCCGGACGCCGATTCGGAATACAGATCGGACTCGTTTACTGCCATCGAACGAACTCCGCACCCTGCACATATACAATCAGCGCCATCACCGGCGCAGCAAACAGCACGCCATCCACCCGGTCGAGGACGCCCCCGTGGCCCGGAATTGACTTGCCGGAATCCTTGACGCCGAACCGGCGTTTGAGCCCGGACTCGAACAGGTCCCCGGCCTGTGCGGCGACCGACAGAATACCCGCGACGACGACCGGCACGACAGGCGCAATCCCGAAGGACGATGCAAACACAAAGGCCCCGATCACCACGAAAGCCAGCGATCCGGCCGCACCCGACCACGTTTTGTTGGGACTGAGGCGAACCGCAAGCTTGGGGCCACCGACAATCCGGCCCACGACATAGCCGCCAATATCCGACAGCCAGACCGCTGCGAGCAGGAAGAACACAAGCTCACGTCCCGTATCGGGCCATTGGCGCAGCAGAAGCAGCGCAAGTGCGGGCAGCGCAATGTGCGGCAATGCAATGATGGCCCACTGACGCTCATTCCAGGGCGAACCGAACGTCAGGAGCGCCAGCACCAGCGCGATGGCGAAAGCGCCGAGGCCAACAATCGGTGTGCCCCAGACGGTCGCGATCACCACAAATAACGGCCCGATGATCAGGATGGTGCCGATACCGCGCGTCTCGAGCCCGGCGATTCTGCGCCATTCCCCTCCTGCCGCGGCCAAACCGATCGCAATCAGAACCGCAAACCAGAGCTCGCCCGACCAGACGCACCACAGGGCGATTGGGGCGAGCACAGCCGCCGATGCCACGCGCAGAGCAAGCTCTCCCATGCCTCGACCTGAGGACGTGGGGGTGGAGGCTTGCGTTTCGTTCAAGGGGTTAACCCGCGATCGCGCCGAACCTGCGATCGCGCGTCCTGAATTCGGCAAGCGCCTGCTCCAGATGTTCCCGGCCGAATTCCGGCCAGAACACATCCGCGAACACCAGTTCGGTGTAGGCGCACTGCCAGAGCAGGAAATTGCTGATGCGCTGCTCGTTGCTGGTCCGGATCAGCAGGTCAGGATCCGGCAGGTCGCGGGTCCACAGATGCGCGTTGACCATCGCCTCGTCAATATCCGCCGGGTCGATCTCCCCGGCAGCCGCCCGCTCGGCCAACCGGCGTAAGACATGGGTGATTTCCTGCCGGCCGCCATAGCTGAGCGCGGCGGTCAGATTGAGGCCCGTGTTGCCCGCCGTCATGCCCTCGGCCGCCTCGATCAGCGCCACGATATCCGGCGCAAGGCGTGTGCGGTCACCGACCACCCGGATACGGATGTTCCGGCGGTGCATCTCCGCCGTCTCGGCCTGGAGATACCGGCGCAGCAGACCCATGAGGTCGCCCACCTCGGCTTCGGGACGGTTCCAGTTCTCGGAACTGAACCCGAACAGCGTCAGGTAAGGTATTCCCAGGTCCATGGCGGCTTCCATGGTCCGCTGGACTGCCTCGACGCCATTGCGGTGCCCGGCCACGCGCGGAAGCCCGCGCGCACGAGCCCAGCGGCCGTTGCCGTCCATGATGATGGCAACATGCGCCGGGACAGGCCCGGCGGCGTCCGGTTTGCCGCTTTGCCGGGTCAAACCTGCATGATCTCCTGCTCTTTGGATTCGAGCAGTTCGTCGACCAGCTTGATGTGCATGTCGGTCAGCTTCTGGATGTCCTCGCCGCGCACGCGCTGCTCGTCCTGGGATATCTCCCCGTCCTTTTCCATGCGCTTGAGCGCGTCCATGCCGTCACGGCGCACGTTACGGACCGCAACACGGGCCTGTTCGGCGTATTTCGCCGCGACCTTGGTCATCTCCCCGCGCCGTTCCTCACTGAGTTCAGGGATCGGCACACGGATCGTGTTGCCCTCGGTCTGCGGATTGAGGCCGAGTTCCGCGTCCTGGATGGCCTTTTCGGTCGGCTTTACGTTCGCCGTATCCCAGACCTGGACCGTCAGCAGGCGCGCCTCGGGCACGTTGACCGATGCAACCTGGTTCAGCGGCATCTTGGCCCCGTAGGCCTCGACAACGACCGTATCCAGCAGGGCGGGCGACGCCCGGCCCGTGCGGAGGCCCGAAAACTCCCGCTTCAGTGCGTCGAGCGCACCATCCATGCGGCGTTTGATATCCTTTTCGTCAGCAGACACTAGGATTCTCCCTTCACTGTCGTGAACCGTCCCTGTCCGTGGAGAACGCGGCTCACTTCGCCCTCATTCTGGATCGAGAAGACCAGAATCGGAATGTTGTTTTCCCGGCACAAGGTGATGGCCGCAGCATCCATGACCTTCAGGTCACGCTGCAGCACCTCGAAATGGGTCAGGGTCTCGAAACGCTCCGCCGAGGCCTCCTTGTTGGGGTCGGCGGAATAGATGCCGTCCACCTTGGTGCCCTTCATCAGGCAGTCGCATTCCATCTCGGATGCGCGCAGGGCCGCCGCAGTGTCGGTGGTGAAGAACGGGTTGCCGGTGCCGGCGGCGAAAATCACCACCCGGCCCTTTTCCATATGCCGCACGGCGCGCCGGCGAATATAGGGCTCACAGACTGTGTTCATCTGAATGGCGGAGAGCACGCGGGTCGGAACTTCCAGTTCTTCCAGCGCGCTTTGCAGGGCCAGGGCGTTCATTACTGTGCCCAGCATGCCCATGTAGTCGGCCGTCGCGCGCTCCATGCCCTGTGCGGCCACGGAGACGCCACGGAAGATGTTCCCGCCGCCGACCACGAGGCAAAGTTCGAAGCCGGCTGCGTGAACTTCGGCGATGTCGCGGGCGATCCGGCCCACCGTCGCGGGTTCGAGCCCAAATTCGCCTTCTCCCATCAGGACTTCGCCCGATATCTTCAGGAGAACGCGCTTGTAAGGTCCCTCACCCGTCATGGTCGGCTGCCTCCCGCTAAGCGCCTCGTCAGTTTGTCAGCTTCGCGACCTCGTCGGCGAAGTCTTCCTCGCGCCGCTCGACGCCCTCACCCAGGGTGAAGCGCTCGAACCCGGCGATCTTGATGGCACTGCCCAGATCCTTCGCAGCCGCCTCAAGGAACTTCGACACCTTCGTCTCACCGTCGATGACGAAGACCTGCTCGGTCAGCACCACTTCCTCGTAGTACTTGCGCAGGCGGCCTTCCACCATCTTCTGGACGATTTCGTCCGGCTTGCCCGATGCACGGGCCTGCTCGGCAAGAACGTCACGCTCACGGTCGAGCGCGCTGGCGTCGACGGAACTGATATCGAGGAATTGCGGCTGCGCTGCGGCGACGTGCATCGCAAGCTGGCGGCCGATTTCATCGAGCTTCGCCGCATCGCCGTCGGATTCCAGCGCCACCAGAACGCCGATCTTGCCCATACCAGGCGCGATCTGGTTGTGGATGTAGCCAGAGACCACGCCGTTGGACACGGACAGGCGGGCTGAACGGCGCAGACCGATGTTCTCGCCAATCTTCGCGACCTGGTTGACAGTGGCTTCCTCGACGGAGTTGCCGTCGCCGAAATCCGCCGCCTTCAGGGCGGCCACATCTGCACCGTGTTCCAGGGCAATCTGCGCCACCTTGGCGACGAACGCCTGGAAGGTGTCGTTGCGCGCCACGAAGTCGGTCTCGGCATTCACCTCGACCAGGGCGCCGACGCCGCCCTCGACGACCATGCCGACGAGGCCGTCGGCCGCGGCGCGACCTGCCTTCTTGGCGGCCGCGGAAAGGCCCTTCTTGCGCAGCCAGTCAACCGCGGCATCCAGATCGCCATCGGTCTCGGTCAGGGCAGCCTTGCAGTCCATCATGCCGGCGCCGGACTTCTCACGAAGCTCCTTGACGGCAGCCGCAGTGATCTCAGCCATGCTGATACTCCACTTTCGTATTTCGTTCTAAACTATTGTTTTAGTTGGCAGCGTCAGCAGCCGGTGCTTCTTCCGCCACTTCGGCCGGAGCTTCCACGGCCACCGCTTCCGGAGCCGCCTGGTCAAGCGCCTCTGCCGGCGGGGCCTCTGCCGCACCAAGGTCGATACCCGCATGCGCCATGTCCTGCTGGAGGCCGTCGATCACGGCGCCGGCGAACAGGTCGCAATAGAGCTGGATGGCGCGCATCGCGTCATCATTGCCCGGGATCGGCATGTCGATGTCGATCGGGTTGGAGTTGGAATCGACCACGCCCACGACCGGGATACCAAGCTTCTTGGCTTCCTTGATCGCAAGGTCTTCCTTGTTGGTGTCGATCACCACGATCAGGTCGGGACGCCCGCCCATCTCCTTGATGCCGCCGAGCGCCATTTCCAGCTTGTCGCGCTGGCGCGTCAGGTTCAGCAGCTCCTTCTTCGTCAGGCCCTGGGTGGCGTCGCTCGAAAGCTGCTCTTCCAGTTCCTTCAGGGTCTTGATCGAATGGGAAATGGTCTTCCAGTTGGTCAGCATGCCGCCGAGCCAGCGCTGGTTGACGTAGTACTGGCCGCACTTGCGCGCCGCTTCAGCGACGATGTCGCTGGCTGCACGCTTGGTGCCGACGAACAGCACGCGTCCGCCGTTCGATGCCACGTCACGCGCCGCGTTCAGCGCCGTGTAGAGCATCGGGACAGTCTGCTGAAGGTCGATGATGTGAATGCCGTTGCGCACACCGAAGATGTACTGCTCCATCTTCGGATTCCAGCGGCGGGTATTGTGACCGAAATGGACGCCAGCTTCGAGCAGCTGGCGCATCGTGAATGTTGGGACCGCCATGGTCTCTCCTTCTCCGGTTGAGCCTCCGCAGACAAGTCGCCCCGAGGGGCACCGGATCGACGAGCGGGTCTGTCTGTCCGCTTGCCGCAGGTCTGCGTGTGGGTTTACGTCCCGCTCATGCGGTGACGGGCAGGTAGATACAAGCCGAACGCGCGAATATCAAGGAGTTATTCGAGCATTCAGGATTTCTTGTATTCGATCTCCAGCGCAATCAGCGGGGTGTCGCTGAGCACGGTCACATTGTGCTCGAAACCGTCGCCGACGTCGTAAAACGTCGCCACACCGGTTTTCGAAGCCATCTGGGACGGTGCATCTCCGTCTCCGCGCTCGATCTGCACCTCGCTGTCGCCGAAATGGTAGCCGACATAGTTGTGCTCGTGACGGTGCCAGCCTGAACATTCGCCCTTCTCGATGCGATGAAAGGTGATCCGCGTGGTCTCGTTGTCGATCAGGACCTCGTAGTGGCCCTGCTTGTCCGGCGGCACCTCGGCGCGGGTGCGCTCCTCCATCTTGGTGGACATGCGCCGGGCCCTATTGCTTGTACTCGATCTCGGTCACGACGATGTCGACATCGCCGATGTTGATCGCGTTGTGCTCGACAGGTGCGCTGATGGCCACGGCCGTGCCGGGCACATAATGGACCTCGCGCGTGGCACCATCGGCGTGCTGCATGAACAGCGTGCCTTCAGACTGCTGAATGGTCACATAGTCGAAGTCGTGCAGGTGCCAGCCGGTCTGCTGGCCCGGCTTGATCACCCAGTGTGTGATCCGCGTGCGGTCGTCATCCAGCAGCGTCGTGAACTGTCCGACTTCGCGATCCGCCGCGACTTCCGCAGTCTTTTCCATGAGTTTCGTGGACATGGTGTCTCCCCCGTTTGGATTTCGGGAAACTCTACACCCGCCCGAACGGCGCGCCTAGAGTTCGCGCACCTCGACCACACCGGGCACGGCTCGCAGGGCCTGGCGGACCTGTGGCGTACAGATGTACTTGCCGCTGAGCCGCACGATAACGTCCTGGTCGCCGTCGGGAATCGCCAGGCTGATCCGCCCGTCGGCGTTCTGTCCCTTCTTCGGCGTTGCCTGTTCCTCGACCAGCGTCTTGAGCGACTTGATCGGCGCGCCGTCGTCGATCCAGACCCGGATCGCCGTGGGCGCATTCGCCGCAACCTCGTTGAGTGCACGCACGCTCTGCCCGTTCAGGCGCAGCTGGCCCTCCTCGATGCGGGCTGCGGCCTGGATCAGCACGGGCTGGCCGCTGTCCAAAAGCTCGCGCGAGGCCGCGAGCGCCTCGGAAAACATCATGATTTCGTAGGGGCCCGCGGAATCCGAAAGCTGTACGAACGCGAACTTGTTGCCGCGTTGGGACGTCCGCACCTGCACTGAGATCACCGATCCGGCCAGCGACAGCACCGCCGCGCCGCCCCGTTCGTTCACATTGCGCTCGATTTCCGTGCTCGGCACTACATCCAGCCGGGCCAGTGCGCGGGCGTATTCGTCCAGCGGATGCGCAGACATGTAGAACCCGATGGCGTCCAGTTCGCGCTGCAGCCGCTCGGACTGCAGCCAGTCCATGCGGTCGGCCAGCTTCGGCTTGATGGCGTCGCTGCCCGTCATGTCGCCCAGCAGGTTGAACTGGCCGCTTTCCCGCTCACGCTGGGTCGCCTGCGCATGGCCGAGGATCTTGTCGATCCCGTCGAACACCCGCGCCCGGTTCTTGTCCAGACTGTCGAAGGCCCCCGCCGCAACCAGCTGTTCGAGCTGGCGGCGATTGAGCACATGGGCTTCCAGCCGGCTCGCAACCTCGAACGGGTCTGCAAACGGCCCGTTCGTCTCACGCTCGCGCACGAGATCGGCCATGGCGGCGCGTCCCACACCCTTGATCGCGGCGAGCGCGTACCGGATCGCCCCGACCTTCTCGACCGGGCCTTCCGGCACCTCTTCGCCTTCTTCCGGCGCGGGCGGATCGATGTCCTCGACGCCGAACTCGACCAGCGAGGCGTTGATGTCCGGCGGGAGCAGCGTGATCTTCTGGCGCGCAAGCTCCTGCTTGTAGACCGCCAGCTTGTCGGTGTTGCCCATATCGAGCGTCATCGAGGCGGCGAAGAATTCGACCGGATAGTTCGCCTTCAGCCACGCCGTCTGGTAGGCAATCAACGCATAGGCGGCGGCATGGGCCTTGTTGAACCCGTAGCCTGCAAACTTGGCGATGGTGGCGAAGATGCGCCGCGACTGGGCCTCAGGGACACCGCGTCCGGCCGCACCGGTGACGAAAGTCTCCTCCTGCGCGTCCATCTCCTCCTTGATCTTCTTGCCCATGGCCCGGCGCAGCAGGTCGGCCCCGCCCAGCGTGTAGCCGGCGAGCTCCTGGGCCATCTGCATCACCTGTTCCTGGTAGATCGGGATGCCGTAGGTCTCGCCCAGGCAGGCTTCCAGGTCGGGATGCAGGCAGTCGACCTCTTCCAGCCCATGCTTTCGCGAGATGTAGCTTGGGATGTTGTCCATCGGGCCGGGGCGGTAGAGCGCCACAACGGCGATGATGTCCTCGAAGCGGTCGGGCCGCAGCTTGCGCAGCACGTCGCGCACGCCCGAGGATTCACACTGGAAGACGCCGGTCGTATCGCCCCTGGCCAGCATTTCAAAGGTTTTCGCATCATCCAGAGGCAGGGTCGCCAGATCGACTTCCGTCCCGCGCGCACCGATCAGCTCGACGGCCTTTTGCAGCACATCGAGCGTCTTGAGCCCCAGGAAATCGAACTTCACCAGCCCCGCCGCCTCGACGTATTTCATCGAGAACTGGGTCGCCAGCGTCTCCGAGCGCGGATCGCGGTAGAGCGGGATGATTTCGGACAGCGCCCGGTCGCCGATCACCACGCCGGCTGCGTGGGTCGAGGAATTGCGGTAGAGCCCCTCCAGCTTGAGCGCGAGGTCGAGCAGGTGCGCTACCGCCTCATCCTCGTCGCGCAGCGCCTGCAGTTGCGGCTCACCTTCTATGGCCTCGGCCAGTGTGGTCGGGTTGGCCGGGTTGTTCGGTACCAGCTTGGCGATCCGGTCGACCTGCCCGTAGGGCATTTCCAGCACCCGGCCTACGTCGCGCACAACGGCGCGGGCCTGCAGCTTGCCGAATGTGATGATCTGGGCAACCCGGTCATGCCCGAACTTGTGCTGGACGTAGCGGATCACCTCGTCCCGGCGTTCCTGGCAAAAGTCGATGTCGAAGTCGGGCATCGACACACGTTCCGGGTTCAGGAAGCGCTCGAAGAACAGCCCGAACCGCAAGGGATCGAGGTCGGTGATGGTCAGCGCCCATGCAACCGCCGAACCCGCGCCCGAACCGCGACCCGGCCCGACGGCAACACCGTTGGCCTTGGCCCATTTGATGAAGTCGGAAACGATCAGGAAGTACCCCGGGTATCCCATATTTTCAATGGTTTCCAGTTCGTACCTCAAGCGATCTCTGTATGGCTTCGCTGCCGCCTCCCGTGCGGCCTCGTCCATGCCGTCTTCATAGACATGGGCCGCCAAGCGCATTTCCAGACCGGCCTCGGCCTCGGCACGCAGGGCGTCCTTCTCGCTGGCCCCGTCCGCGGTCGGAAACGGTGGCAGCATCGGCGCGGCCTCGGTGGGCATGAACGCACAGCGCCGGGCCACCACAATCGTGTTGTCGAGGGCCTCCGGCAGGTCCGCGAACAGGGCACGCATCTCGGCGGCGGACTTGAACCGGTGTTCCTGGGTCACCCGGCGGCGTTCGGACTGGGACACATAGGCGCTCTGTGAGATGCACAGCAGCGCGTCATGGGCCTCATACATGTCCGCATCGGCGAAGAAGCACTCGTTCGTCGCGATCAGCGGCAGGTCATGCTTGTAGGCCATATCGAGGAAAGCCGGTTCCAGCTTGTCCTCGATTTCGAGGTTATGCCGCTGAATTTCCACGTAAAAACGCCCGAGGAACAACCCCGCAAGGCGCAGCATGGCCTCCTCGGCCGCATCCGCCTGCCCTTCGGCCAGCAGTCGCCCCGGAAGGCCCGCCACGCCACCCGAAAAGGCAATCAGATCGTCCGTTACACCCTCAAGGTCTTGAAGGTGCACGATGGCCCGGTTGTCATCGCCCATCTCCACATAGGAGCGACTGACGATGGCCAGCAGGTTCTGGTAGCCGGCTTGCGACTGGGCCAGCAGGACGAGCTGGTCACCATTGCTCATCTGGCTGGCATTGGTGCTGCGCCGCGCACCTTCCGCGCTTTCCTCGACCGCGAGCGCGATCTGGCAGCCCACAATGGGCTGGATTCCGGCCTTGGCGGCGGCGAGCGAGAATTCCAGCGCGCCAAACAGGTTGCCAGTGTCGGTAATCGCGACCGCCGGCATCGACTTGTCGCGGCAAAGCTGGACGAGCTGGGGAATACGCAGCGCGCCCTCGGCCAGCGAATAGGCGGAATGGACGCGAAGATGGACGAAATCGGCATGGGACATGCCCGAAGACTAGCCCGATTCTCGGGCGCGGCGAGCCGTCGAAACAGGCGAAACCCGGGGAAAACTTATGCGGGAACGACCTTGCCGTCGCGCAGGGTGAGCGTGCGGTCCATGCGGGCCGCCAGATCGAGGTTGTGGGTCGCCACGAGCGCCCCCAGACCGGCTCCGCGCACCAGTTTCAGCATCTGGCCGAACACCCCTTCGGCCGTCTCGGGATCGAGGTTGCCGGTCGGCTCGTCGGCCAGCAGGACAGCGGGCGCATTGGCCACGCTGCGTGCGATGGCAATGCGCTGCTGCTCGCCGCCGCTCAGCTGGGCCGGACGATGGGTGGCGCGTGCACTGAGGCCCACCATCGCGAGCAGTTCGCCAGCCCGCTCCCTTGCTGTCGCTTTGGGCACGCCCGCAATCATCTGTGGCAGCATCACGTTCTCCAGCGCCGAGAACTCGGGAAGCAGGTGATGGAACTGGTAGACGAAGCCCAGCGTGCCGCGCCGCAGCCGTGTGCGCTCGGAATCCGGCATGCCGGAACTGTTTTCTCCTGCGACGATCACATCGCCGCTGTCCGGGCGCTCCAGCAGCCCGGCGATCTGCAGGAGCGTCGACTTGCCGGCGCCCGAAGGCCCGACAAGGGCCACGATCTCCCCTGGCGCCAGCGTCATGTCGACCCCTCGCAGGACCGGCAAGTCCTGTCCGCCCTGCTTGAAGGTGCGCACGACATTGCTCAATTCCAGCGCCAGTGGCGGGTTGGCCACGTCATTCATTGCGCAGTGCCTCCACCGGATCGAGCCGTGAGGCGCGCCAACTCGGGTAGAGTGTCGCGATGATCGACAGGCCCAGCGCCATGGACACCACAAGCACCACCTCGCCGGTGTCAACCTCGGCGGGAAGCTGGCTCAGGAAGTAGATTTCCGCGGCGAACAGGTCGGTTCCTGTGAGGGATTCGAGTGCGCGCCGGATCGCCTCGATGTTGTGTGCAAAGACGAGCCCCAGGATCGCGCCCGATACGGTGCCGACGACGCCGATGCTTGCGCCGACGATGAAGAATATCCGCATGATGCTGCCGCGCGACGCGCCCACCGTGCGAAGGATTGCTATGGCTGAGCCCTTGTCCTTCACCAGCATGATCAGGCTGGAAATGATGTTGAAGGCCGCCACAAGGATGATCAGCGTCAGGATCAGGAACATCACGTTGCGTTCGACCTGCAACGCGTTGAAGAAGCTGCTGTTCGCCTGTTGCCAGTCGAACAGCCGGTATTCGGGGTCCAGCGTCACGGCTATGGCGATACGTTGTCGCAGCAGGTTGTCCGGATCCTCGACGAAGATCTCGAGTTGGCTGACGGCGTCACCGAGGCGGAAATACTGCTGCGCGGCCCCCAGAGGCATGAAAATGAAGCTGTTATCGAACTCGAACATGCCGACTTCGAAGGTCGCGACGACCCTGTATGCCTGCATGCGCGGCACGGTCCCGAAAGCTGTCACCGTGCCCTTGGGCGAGACCAGCGTGACCTTGTCGCCGACGGCAACACCCAGTGTGCGCGCCAGGCGTGAGCCCAGCAGCACTGCGTCGTTGCCCTCGAAGTTGGCCAGCGTGCCCGACTTGATGTTGCCCGCGATTGAGGGCCGCTGCGCCAGGTCCCCCGCCTTCAGGCCGCGAACCAGTGCACCGGCAGCGCGCCCGCCCACCGTGGCGAGGATTTGTCCCTCTACCAGCGGTGTGACCGAAAGGACGCCGGGAACACCACGCACCCGCTCGGCCAGCGGGTCGTAGCCCATGATATTGCCCGTGGCGCTGACGACCGAGATGTGGCCATTCAGGCCAAGGATGCGGTCGAGCAGTTCACTGCGGAACCCGTTCATAACCGACAGAACGATGATAAGCGTTGCCACGCCCAGCGCGATGCCCAACAGGGAGAACCCCGCAATCACGGAGATGAAGCCTTCCGAGCGGCGCGCGCGCATGTAGCGCAGCGCGATCATCCATTCGACGGCGGAAAACATGGCTCAGCAGACTCCGGAGGGAGTTTCGAGGCCGCGAATGTCGGGGCGCAATATGGCCACCCTATGACACCGGCCGCGCACGCTCGGCAATCCAGTCCGCCATCGCGTCGAGCGCGATCTCGCTCTTCTCGTCCGAACCGCGCCGCTTCACCTCGACCTTGCCGTCCTTGATGCCGCGCGGGCCGACCGTGAGCTGCCAAGGAATACCCACAAGGTCCATGTCCGCGAACTTGGCCCCTGCCCGCTCGTCACGATCGTCATAGAGCGCTTCGACGCCGGCCGCGTTGAGGTCGGCATAGATCTTCTCGCAAGCTGCCGCGCAGTCCGCGTCATCGACCTTGAGGTTGATCAGCCCGACCAGCCATGGCGCGACGGATTCCGGCCAGATGATTCCGTTGTCATCGTGCGACGCCTCGATAATCGCGCCGACGAGGCGCGAGACGCCGATGCCGTAGCTGCCCATTTCCAGAACGATGGTCTGGCCGTCCGGGCCCTGTACGGTCGCGCCGAGTGGCTCGGAGTACTTCTTGCCGAAATAGAATATATGGCCGACCTCGATCCCGCGCGCGGTCACAAGCTGGTCGCCCGCGATGGGACAGTTGTCTGGATCGTGCTTCTCGTCGGTCGCGGCGTAGTGCGACGCCCAGGCATCGACCATGGGCTGCAGGTCGCCGGTGTAGTCCACATCGTCGCCCGGTGCGTCCATTTCCAGCAGTGCCTTGTCGCAGAACACGGCGCTCTCGCCCGTCTCAGCCAGGATGATGAACTCGTGGCTGAGATCGCCGCCGATAGGGCCGGTTTCCGCGGCCATCGGGATCGCCTTCAGGCCCATGCGCGCATAGGTGCGCAGATAGGCCAGGAACATTCGGTTGTAGGAATGGCGCGCGCCCTCGTAATCAAGATCGAAGGAATAGTTGTCCTTCATCAGGAACTCGCGACCGCGCATCACGCCGAAGCGGGGCCGCACCTCGTCCCGGAACTTCCACTGGATGTTGTAGAGGTTCTTCGGAAGGTCGCGGTAGCTGTTGATTTCGTTGGCGACGATGTCAGTAATCACCTCTTCCGCCGTGGGGCCGAACAGCATCTCGCGGTCGTGGCGGTCGGTGATGCGCAGCATCTCCTTGCCGTAATCGTCGTAGCGGCCGGACTTGCGCCACACATCCGCCGACTGGATGGTCGGCATCAGCACTTCCTGCGCGCCCGCGCGGTCCTGCTCCTCGCGCACGATCTGCGCGATCTTGCGCAACACGCGGTAACCCGCCGGGAGCCAGGTGTAGATGCCGGCCGCCGACTGGCGCACCAGGCCGGCCCGAAGCATCAGGCGATGTGAAACGATCTGCGCTTCCGCAGGGGTTTCCCTGAGGGTTGGCAAGAACAACTGACTGCGCCGCATTAATTTTCTCCGCATCGGGCGTGGCGCGGCGGAATGTAGGGAATACGGACTGCGCCTGTCCATGCCGATTAGGGCACGTCGCCGGATCAGCGAAGATCAGCGCTGGATATTCTGGCAGGTTTTGGCGAGTTCCTGCTGGGCGTCACCGCCGACGGGCTGGCCGTTGAAGGTCACACGCCCGTCTGACGTCACCTGCACTTCACCCACGGTCGGGCGGGCCAGGAACGGCGTCGCGATTCCGAGATTGGTTGCGAGATCGACCGTCACCGGGATCAAGATGACTTCCGGCATGGCAATCTGCGGCTGACCGTTAAGATCCGCGGTCGCAACGGCATTGCCGTTCACATCGACACCAGGCGTGTAGGCCACATCATTCGCCGGGACATAAGTCACCAGACGATCGCAATCCGCGCGGGTGATCTGGACCGTGGTCTGGGCGGCGGCATTGCCTGTGAGGGCTGCGAACACCGCTAACACGCTGATAATCAGGGGCTTCTTCATGTCATCACGCTAGCAGGAGCGGCTTAACAAACCTGTAACGCGCGTTTCGAGAATCACGGTAACGTTTTTGTCCGCAAGGGGGGGTAAAGGCCAGGAATGGTCGTGGCGGATTATTTGGGAGTGCGTCGGCACCGCCAGCACCCTCGCGTGGAATGATCACCTTTGTCTGCAATGACCTGGGGCAACCACGGGAGATACTCCGCAAATGCTCGACAACTTCTTCAAGCTGTCTGAGAACGGCACGACAGTCCGCATCGAAATCATGGCGGGCCTGACGACGTTCCTCACGATGGCCTACATCATCATCGTCAACCCAGACATCCTGTCCGCGGCGGGCATGGACAAGGGCGCGCTTTTCGTCGCCACCTGTGTCGCCGCCGCTGTTGGCTGTCTGGTGATGGGCCTTTGGGCCAACTACCCGATCGCGCTCGCACCCGGGTTGGGCCTCAACGCATTCTTCGCTTTCGGTGTCGTGGGCGGCATGGGGGTTCCATGGCAGACGGCGCTGGGCGTGATCTTCCTGTCCGGCGTGATCTTCCTGATCCTCGCCATCCTTCCGGTCCGAGTATGGATTATCAACGCCATACCAAGATCGCTGAAGATGTCGATATCTGCCGGCATCGGCCTGTTCATCGGCGTGATCGCGCTGGAAATCGCCGGAATCACCACCGACCACCCGGTCACGCTGGTTACACTCGGCCCGGTTGCGACGATAGAGGTCATTCTCGTAGCGGTCGGTTTCGTCGCCATCATCGCGCTGGATCGGATGAAAGTGCCCGGCGCCATCGTGATCGGCATCATCGGCACCACGATCCTTGCCCACATCTTCGGCGCAACCCAGACCGCGAGCTTCGACTTTACCATCCCGTCGCTGGCACCAACCTTCCTGCAGCTCGATATCGCGGGCGCATTCCAGGTGGGGATGATCTCGGTCATCATAGCCTTCCTGTTCGTCGATATGTTCGACACGGCGGGCACGCTGATCGGCGTGTCGCACCGCGCCGGACTGCTGGACGAGGAAGGCAAGTTGCCGCGTATGGGTCGCGCCCTGTCTTCGGACAGTATCGCGACTATCACGGGCTCGCTGTTCGGCACCTCGACCGTGACCAGCTACATCGAGAGCGCCTCGGGCGTCCGCGAAGGCGGGCGCACGGGCCTGACAGCGGTCACGGTGGGCGTCCTGTTCATCCTCGCCCTGCTGCTCGCGCCGATCATCGGCCTGGTGCCGCGCTTCGCGACCGCTCCGGCCCTGCTGTTCGTCGCGGTTCTGATGGTCCGGGGTCTGACAGAGGTCGATTGGGACGATGTGACGGAATACGCCCCGGCGATCCTCGCCGCGGTGGTGATGCCGTTCACCTTCTCGATCGCCCATGGCATCGCCTTCGGCTTCATCACCTATGCCGTGGGCAAGATCCTGTCGGGCCGCTTCTCGGAAGCCAGCCCGGCGGTCTATCTGCTCGCCGCCATCTTCCTGCTGCTCTACGGCTTCGGCCTCATCGGGCCTTCCTGAGCCGCACATCCCGCACAAAGCAAAACGGGCCGGGTTCTTCCCGGCCCGTTTCTTTTTTTGAGCATGCCAAGTCTCAGGCGTTCACCATCCATGGCGGGCTTTTCTTCGCGATCTTCGCGAACACTGGACAGCTCTCGCGGTGCGCGCCGGGCAGATAACCCGCGCTCATCAAGAAGGAATGCATGATCTCCCCGCCGGTGAAGCTGAAGGTCTTCTTGAAAAGCTTCACCCATTCGTCCTTCGTCAGCGTGCCCTGCGCATCGAGCCATTTGGCGAATCCGCCATGGCTATCGCGCATTGTGCGGATGGTCTGGGCGTTGGAGATCGCGGCGTTCACCTTCAGCTTGTTGCGGATGATCCCGGGATCGGCCAGCAGGCGGGCCCGGTCCTTCTCTCCGTAGGACGCGACCTTGTCCACGTCGAAACCGTCATAGGCCGCGCGGAACCCGTCGCGCTTCTTGAGGATCGTCAGCCAGCTCAGGCCCGCCTGATTGATTTCGAGGATCAGGCGCTCGAACAGCAACGCCTCGTCACGAACCGGAAACCCGTATTCGCTATCATGATACGGTCCGTGCCATTCATGCCCCGGCGCGATATCGCAGTATCCCGACACCCGCTGACCCTCCTATAGTGCCGTCTTCCAATTCTGCCGAGAGCATAACGATTTCCAGCGACCCGCATACCGGTGAACGCCCCGGCATCACGAAAATTTTCTTGGCCTTCCTTTGGCTCGGGGCAACCGCCTTCGGGGGACCGGTCGCCCATTTCGGCTATTTCCGTACCGAGTTCGTGGACCGGCGGAAATGGATCGACGAACGCGCCTATGCAGACCTTGTCTCCCTCAGCCAGTTCCTGCCCGGCCCGGCATCCAGCCAGACGGGAATCGCCATCGGCATGATGCAGCGCGGGTGGGCGGGCGGTATTGCCGCCTGGCTCGGTTTTACGCTCCCCGCTGCGGTCATTATGATCGCGCTCGGCTACGGCGTGTCCTTCGCCCAGACCGCCGCCGGGCAAGGCGTGATCCATGGGCTGAAGCTCGCCGCAGTCGCCGTGGTGGCCAATGCCCTGTGGGGCATGGCCAAAGGTGCATGCACCAGCCCCCTCAAGGTGAGTTTCGCCGGTGTCGCGGGGGTCGCAATCTTGTTTTCCACGGGCGCATGGTTCCAGGTGCTGGTCATCGCGCTAGCCGCGCTGGCCGGGGCCATTTTCCTAAAGGAGGACGCCGACACCGGAGAGGCCGCCCAGACACCCGGAATCAGCCGCATCACCGGGATCGCTACGCTGATGGCGTTCCTGGGGTTGCTCTTCGGCCTGCCCGCCCTCGCCCAGGCCGTCACCTCAGGGAACCTCGATGCCTTCGCGGCATTCTACCGGGTCGGTTCGCTGGTCTTCGGCGGCGGCCACGTAGTTCTGCCTCTGCTGGAAGCCGAACTCGTCCCCACCGGCTGGATGGCGACGGACACCTTCCTCGCGGGCTACGGCGCCGTTCAGGCCATTCCGGGGCCCATGTTCTCCCTGACGGGCTATCTGGGCAATGTGGCCGTGCCACCGGGCGGTTATGCCGGCGGCTGGATCGGGGGTGCACTTGCTATTGTCGCGGTCTTCCTGCCCTCGTTCCTCCTGTTGGGGGCCGCCCTGCCATTCTGGGAAACACTGCGACGGCGCACACGTATTCGCGCGGCGCTGTCAGGTGTCAACGCGGCCGTGGTCGGCCTGCTGCTGGCGGTGCTCTACACGCCGGTCTGGACCTCGACGGTCCATGATGCATCGGATTTCACGGCCGTGATCGTCGCGGCCGTGCTGCTGGCCGCCTGGCGTCTGCCGCCCTGGCTCGTGGTGCTGCTGGCCGCCGTCGCGGGGTTCTTCGGCGTCTAGTAGATCGCGAACCGTTCTGCGAGGTCTTCGAGCGAGACGGCCCCGGAACTCACCAGCGCGAAGATGCCTGCGAACAGGATCGCCGAAATCACGCTGGTCGCCAGCACCTTGCGGATCAGCATCGGCCTGGCCGGCGCGCCGTGGTCGTGTCCGGCTTCCGGATTCTCCGTCCGGCTGACGCCCCAGGGCAGCACCATGAACAGCACCACCCACCAGATCACGATATAGACGACGATGCCTGTAACGGGGTTCATCGGGGGCTAGACCTCTTCGAGTTCCACCAGCGTGCCTGCGAAATCCTTCGGGTGCAGGAACATGACGGGCTTGCCGTGGGCGCCCTGTTTCGGTACTCCGTCGCCCAGCACGCGCGCGCCCTGCGCCACGAGACGATCCCGCGCCGCGAGAATGTCGTCCACCTCGTAACAAACGTGATGCATCCCGCCCGACGGATTTTTCTCAAGAAAGCCTGAGACCGGGGAATTCTCTCCCAGCGGGTGCAGCAGTTCGATCTTGGTATTCGGCAGTTCGACAAACACTGTCGTCACCCCGTGGGTCGGGATATCGAGCGGCTCGGACACCTTTGCGCCCAGCGTATCGGCATAGATTGCCGTGGCAGCCGCAAGGTCCGGCACCACAATCGCCACATGGTTGAGCCGTCCGATCATGTCCCCAATTCCTTCCTAGTCATCAAGTCGCACAAGATGCACATGGGTCGACGGGCTCTTGCCCCGCCGCTCCCGGAAGCTGCGGCGCACCGTCCGGCGCAGGCGTTCGACCAACGCATCCTCATCGTCGCGCTTGCGCAGCGGAACCTCTTCAAGCGCATCGAGCACATCGTCGAGCACATCGTCCATCAGATCGTAGTCGTCGTCACTCTCACCCAGCAAACCCGGCGCGGAGAGTTGCGGTTCGGCGACAGCACGCCCGCACCCGTCGAGGACCACGGTCAATACGGCCGACCCGTTCCACAGCATATGGGTACGTTCGCGCAGGTTTGCATCGTCAACCCGGATCAGGTCCGTGCCGTCGAGCGCCAGCCGCCCGAACTGCACCTGCCCAGCAATCTCCGGCCCGTCCGGGTGCAGGCGCAGGACATCGCCGTTGTAGACCACCGGTGCATGGGACGCGCCGCAATCAAGGGCGAGTTCGGCATGGGCATCGAGATGGTGGGGCTCTCCGTGAACCGGCACGGCGATTTGCGGGCGTACCCAGCCATACATCTTACGCAATTCCTCACGGGCCGGGTGCCCGGACACATGCACGAAGTGGTCATCCTGTGTAATCACATCCACACCCATGGCCGTCAGCTGGTTCTGGAGCCGCCCGATCAGCACCTCATTCCCGGGAATCACCCGTGATGAGAAGATCGCCGTATCGCCCCGTTCGAGGGAGACCTTGGGATGATCCTCACGCGCGATGCGCGACAGGGCGGCGCGTGGCTCGCCCTGGCTGCCGGTGCAGATCAGCAATATCGAATCTCGCGGCACCTGCATCGCATCTTCCTCACGCAGGAAGGTCGGCAGGTCCTTCAGGTATCCAACTGAACGCGCGGCCTCCGTCATCCGCCACAGCGAGCGCCCGACAAGCCCAACGGCGCGTCCATGCGCATGGGCCACCTCGGCAAGAGTCTGGACGCGCGCAACATTGCTGGCAAAACAGGCTACGGCGACGCGATTGTCGAACGTGCCGATGAGGTCCATCAGGCTATCCCGCGCCTCACCTTCGGAGCGGCTGTGCCCCTCAACGGTGGCGTTGGTGGAATCCCCCACCATCGCAAGGACACCCTCCTTACCCAGCGCGGACAGCCGATCCTCGTCCACACCCGAACCGATCAGCGGGTCAGGATCCAATTTCCAGTCGGCGGTATGATAGACCGTCCCGGCGCTCGTCCGAAGGATCACTCCGTTCGGTTCCGGTATCGAATGGGTCATGGTTACCAGTTCGACATCAAACGGCTTCAGAGACACCCGACCGGATATGGGGATTTCGTGCAGCGGCACGTCACCGCCCAGACCGACCTCGTCCAGCTTGTTGCGCAGGACAGCGAGCGTGAAACGTGTCGCGTAGACCGGGCACTGAAGGCGCGGCCAAAGATGGGCCACGGCACCCACATGATCCTCGTGCGCATGGGTGATGACCATTCCCACCAGGTCACGGCGGCGCTCTGCCACAAAGGTCGGATCGGCCATCATTACATCGACGCCCGGCAGGGACGGATCACCGAAGGTGACACCGCAATCGACGATCAGCCATTTCCCGTCATGGCCATAGACGTTGAGGTTCATACCGATCTCGCCCGCGCCGCCAAGGGGCACGAACAGGATCTCGTCCTTTCCAGGGTCCAACATCATGGCAAATACGAACTCAGAAGATACCGTTGCGTCGTGCGACTTCGACAAGACCCACAAGGGTCAGGTCCGGTTCGGTTGCGTCGATGACGTCGGTCACATCAGCGAACAATGGTGCCAGCCCGCCTGTCGCCACGACCTTGACCGGTTTGCCGTACTCCTCTGCGATACGCGGGACCATGCCTTCGAGCATCGAGACGTAACCCCAGAATATGCCCGACTGCATCGCCGGCACCGTCGCACCGCCGATGACATGCGCCGGGCGCTCGATGCTGACACGCGGCAGCAACGCGCCTGCTGTATAGAGCGCCTCTACCGAGAGGTTGATACCGGGCGCGATCACGCCGCCCCGGAAATTGCCCTCGTCATCGATCACATCGAAGGTGGTGGCCGTGCCGAAATCGATGACGATCAGGTGGCCTTCATGCAGCAGATGGGCTCCTACGGCTGCCACGAGTCGGTCAGCGCCCGCCTGTTCGGGCCGGTCGATGAGCACCTCTATCCCCAGATTGACGTCAGGGTCACGCACCACTTTCGGCGTGACGCCGAAATGCGATTCCAAAAGATTGGTGAGGTTTCTCCGTGTGCCGGGGACGACCGTGGTCACAATGGCATGGTTGACGTCGCGGACTCCGATATCCTTGAGCGACATCAGCTGGGTCAGCCAGACCGCGTATTCGTCCGCCGTACGCTGCGCGTTCGTCGAGATGCGCCACTTGCCACGCTGTACATCGCCCTCGTACACGGCAAAGACCGTGTTCGTGTTTCCGCAATCAACGGCGAGCAGCATCATCAGGCTCCCAGGTTCACGCGGCGGCTGGGGTCACGGGGAAAACGTCCCCCGCCGAGACGCGCAAGGTCTGCCCGTTCCGCGAAAGCAGCAGGTTACCAGTTTCGTCGATGCCGTCGAAGCCACCCTCGATGGTTTCATTTGGTAGCTTCACGGTCAGCAGGGTGCCGGGTTCCAGCGCCATATCCGCCCAGCGCGCGCGGATGGCGGCAAAACCGTCGCGTTCCCAGACCGAGAGATGCTCGGATAGACTTGCGAGGAAAACCTCAAGAAGTTCCCCGACGCTAACCTCGGCCCCGCAGTCCGCCAGGTCCGTCGACCCAGGCAGGTTCGCCGGATGACTGGCCAGGTTGACGCCGATGCCGGCGATCACCCACGCGACTCCCCCCGAGCCGTCATCCGCACTGTCAAGCAGGATCCCCGAGACCTTCCGGCCCGATACAAGCAGGTCATTCGGCCATTTCAGGGTGGCCTCGACGTCTGCGCATTCGCGCAGGGCGCGCGCCATCGCGGCCCCGACAACAAATCCGATCTGCGGGGCATCGCGAACCTCACATCCGGGGCGCAACAGGACGGACAGGTAGAGATTGCCTTTGGGCGAGGTCCAGGAACGCCCGTGCCGACCCCGCCCGGCTGTTTGCTCCCCGGCCCAGACGACTGTCTGGTGGGGAGCTCCGTCGGCGGCGAGGCGCTTGGCCACCTCGCTCGTGCTGTCCAGGCTGTCGTGCGCGTCCAGCACCCAGCCGGACGGCACCTGCGGCGTTTGCGTCATCCTGCGAACAGGACAGCCGCCGCAGCTTCCGCACCTGTCAGGACGGGCGCCAGACCGATGAAGAAGAACACGGTCACGAGTGCCGTCACGGCAACGATTGTCGAGATTTCCCGACCCGGCCGGGAATCGAATGCTTCGGCGGGTTCATCGAAGTACATAATCTTGATGATGCGCAGGTAGTAGAACGCGCCAACCACGCTGGCCAAAAGGCCCACGACGGCAAGGACATAGAGTTCTGCGTCGATGGCAGCGCGGAATACGAAGAACTTGGCGAAAAACCCGCCCAACGGCGGGATGCCGGCCATCGAGAACATGAAGATCGCAAGGGCCGCCGCCATCATCGGATTGGTCTTGCTGAGGCCGGCGAGTGAGCCGATGTCCTCGACCATCTGGCCCTGACGGCGCATCGCGAGAATGCAGCCAAATGTGCCGACATTCATGAAGAGATAGATCGTGAGGTAGACCAGCACGCCGGTCACCCCCTGTTCATTCCCTGCGGCGAGTCCGACCAACATGAAGCCCATATGGCCGATAGAGCTGTAGGCCATCAGGCGCTTGATGTTGGTCTGCACGATGGCGGCAAAGGACCCGAGGATCATCGAGGCGACCGAGATGAACCAGATCACCTGCTGCCACTCTTCAACGAGCGGGCCGAACGGCTCCAGCAGGACACGGGCGAACAACACCATAGCGGCGATCTTGGGCGCGATGGCGAAGAAGGCGGTCACCGGCGTCGGCGCACCTTCGTAAACATCCGGCGTCCACATATGGAAGGGCACAGCCGAAACCTTGAAGGCCAGGCCCGCCGTTACGAAGACGATACCGATCACCGCCCCGATGGACGCCCCCTCACCGGCTGCGAACAGAGACGCCAGATCGCCGAAATTTGTGGTGCCCGCAAACCCGTAAACGAGCGACATACCGTACAACAGGATGCCGGAACTGAGCGCACCGAGGACGAAGTACTTAAGGCCCGCTTCGGACGAGCGCAGTGTGTCGCGACGGATCGCGGCTACCACGTAGAGCGCCAGGCTCTGAAGCTCGATACCGATGTAAAGCGCGATCAGGTCGTTGGCCGACACCATCATCATCATGCCGAGGACGGCCAGGACGATGAGGATCGGGAATTCGAACTGCGTTATGCCTTCGCGCATATTGAACGGTATGGCGAGGATCAACGCGAGGCCGGCACCGAGGATCAACAGGATCTTCGCGAAAACCGCGAAATCATCGACAATGAACTGGCCGTTGAAGGCGAGCGTGGTCCCGACGGGACCTGCGAACACAAGCAGCGCCGCTACAATCAGGACACCCACACCCAGCCAGGACACGAACCGAGCAGAATTCTCACCGCGAAACGCACCGAACATGAGCATCACCATGGCGGCAACCGCCACGAAGAGTTCAGGAACGGCGGTGGCAAGATCGGCAGAAATATTCATGGTCCGTCTCCTGCCCTAGCGTCCGGCCAGATTGAGCGGTTCAACCGCCGGAAGAGCCGACTGGTAGTTCTGCAACAGGTTCGACACGGTCGCATCGAACACGCTGAGGAACGGGTCGGGCCAGACACCCATCCAGATGACCAGCACCACCAGCGGCGCAAAAATCGCGATCTCGCGGGGCTCGAGGTCCATTATCTGCTTGAGATGTTCCTTCTCCAGCTTGCCGAAGACGACACGCCGGTAAAGGTAGAGCATATAGGCGGCGCCGAGGATCACACCGGTCGATGCCAGCATCGCGACCCAGGTATTGTCCTGGAACGTCCCGACGAGGACCAGGAACTCGCCCACGAAACCACTCGTGCCCGGCAGGCCGACCGAGCCGAGCATAAACACCATGAACACGAAGGCGTATTTCGGCATCCGCTCCACGAGCCCGCCGTAATGCGAGATCTCGCGGCTGTGCTCACGGTCGTAGATCACGCCGACACACAGGAAGAGCGCCGCGGACACGATGCCGTGGCTGACCATCTGGAACATCGCGCCGTCGATGCCCTGCTGGGTTGCAGTGAAGATGCCGATGGTCACGAAGCCCATATGGGCGACCGAGGAATACGCGATCAGCTTCTTCATGTCCTCCTGGGCGAGCGCCACGAGCGAGGTGTAGATGATCGCGATGACCGACAGCGTGTAGATCAGCGGCACGAATTGCTCGGACGCCAGCGGCAGCATCGGCAGCGAGAAACGCAGGAAACCGTAGCCACCCATCTTCAGCAGCACACCCGCCAGGATGACGGACCCGGCGGTCGGCGCTTCCACATGGGCGTCCGGCAGCCAGGTGTGTACCGGCCACATGGGCATCTTCACCGCGAAGGAGGCGAAGAAGGCCAGCCAAAGCCAGGTCTGCATGCCCGGCGGCACGGAATGGGCGATCAGCGTCGGGATGTCGGTCGTGCCCGCGTCGAAATACAGCGTCAGGATCGCGGCCAGCAGCAGGACCGAGCCCGCCAGCGTGTAGAGGAAGAACTTGAACGCCGAATAGATACGGCGCGGCCCGCCCCAGACACCGATGATGATGAACATCGGGATCAGGACCGCCTCGAAGAAGATGTAGAACATCACGAAATCGAGGGCGGCGAAGGTGCCCACCATCATCGTCTCGAGGACGAGGAAGGCGATCATGTACTCCTTCACCCGGTTCTTGATCGCCGTCCAGGACGCCAGCACGCAGATCGGCGTCAGGAAGGTCGAGAGGATCACGAAGAACAGCGAAATACCGTCGATCCCCATGTGGTAGGCGATGTTGAACTGGGGCAGCCAGTCGAACTTCTCGACGAACTGGAACTCGGCGGACGTCTTGTCGAAGTTGAGCCACAGCAGCAGGCTGATCGCGAAGGTCGCGAGCGAGGTCCACAGCGCCGCCCAGCGGGCGTTGCGCGCCACAGTCTCCTCATCACCGCGCACCAGCAGGATGAACAGCACACCCACCAGCGGCAGGAAGGTCGTCAGGGAGAGGATCGGGAAGGATTCCATAACGCGCCGCCTCTACCCGAAGAACCCGAACAGGAACCAGGTGGCAAAGATAACCAGACCTATCAGCATCGCGAATGCGTAGTGATACAGGTAGCCCGACTGCAGGCGCCCGGCCCATCCGGCCAGATCACGCGTCGCAGCCGCGACACCGTCCGGACCGACACCGTCGATCACCGAACCGTCGCCCGACTTCCACAGGCCGCGGCCCAGGACAAAGGCCGGACGCACGAAGATGCGGTCGTACAGTTCGTCGAAGAACCACTTGTTGTAGACGAAGGTGTGGACCGGCCGGATAAGCCGGACCACCGCGCCCGGCCATTCCGGCTTCAGCAGATACATCACCCAGGCACCGAAGATACCAAGCAGGCCAACGGCGATCGGCAGAATCTTGACCCACTTATCAACGTGGTGCGCTTTCTCGATGATGTCGCTGGTCATCAGCAGAGAGCTGCGCCAGAAGTCGTCCATGTGGTGGCCGACGAAATACTCATACCCGAGATAACCTGAGAAGATCGCGCCAATGGCCAGCACCAGCAGCGGTGCAACCATCACCGGGGGCGATTCATGCGCATGGTCGTAGGTGTGCTCGTCGGCCCGCGTCCGCCCATGGAAGGTCAGGAACAGCAGGCGCCAGGAATAGAACGCCGTCATCAGCGCGGCCGCGATGCCGAGCCAGAAAGCGTACTCACCCATGCCCGTATGCGCGGCAAATGCCGATTCCAGGATGATGTCCTTCGAATAGAACCCGGCGAAACCGATTCCCAGCAGCGGAATGCCCACGCCGGCCAGCGCCAGCGAGCCAACCCACATCAGCGCGCCCGTCACGTTCATCTTCCTGTACAGGCCACCCATCTTCCGCATGTCCTGTTCGTCGTCCATGCCGTGGATCACGCTGCCCGCCCCGAGGAACAGCAGCGCCTTGAAGAAGGCATGGGTCATCAGGTGGAAGATGGCCGCCGGATAGGCCCCGATACCCAGCGCGAAAAACATGTAGCCAAGCTGCGAGCAGGTCGAGTACGCAATTACCCGCTTGATGTCCCACTGGGTCATGCCGATGGTCGCGGCAAAGAACGCGGTGGTCCCGCCCACGAACGCGACAACGACAAGGGCGTCGGGCGCGAACTCGAACATCGGCGACAGTCGCGCAACCATGAAGACGCCCGCCGTTACCATCGTGGCCGCATGGATCAGCGCGGAGACCGGCGTCGGCCCCTCCATCGCGTCCGGCAGCCACGTATGAAGGCCCAGCTGCGCCGACTTGCCCATCGCGCCGATGAACAGCAGCAGGCAGATCGTCGTCAGGATGTCGACGTCCATGCTCAGGAAGATGAAGGACTGCCCGGCCACATCGGGGACGGCGCGGAAGACGGTATCGAAATCCAGCGAGCCAAAGACAAAGAACACACCCAGGATGCCGAGCATGAAGCCGAAGTCACCGACCCGGTTCACGACAAAAGCCTTGATCGCCGCTGCGTTGGCCGATGGCCGGTTAAACCAGAAGCCGATCAGCAGGTAGGACATCAGGCCGACGCCTTCCCAGCCGAAGAACATCTGGACGAAGTTGTCGGCGGTCACCAGCGACAGCATGAAGAAGGTGAACAGGCTGAGATAGGCCATGAACCGCGGCTTGTGCGGGTCATGGCTCATGTAACCGACGGAATAGACATGGACCATCGACGAGACGACGTTCACGACGAACACCATCACGGCCGTCAGGGTGTCGTAGCGCAGCGCCCAGCTGAGGTCGAGCGTGCCCGACTTGATCCAGGTGAACAGGCGCACCGTGTCCAGTTCATGACCCGCGATGCCCACCTGCCAGAGCAGGATGCTCGAGAGCACGGCGGCAATGAGCATGGGAATCACTGTCACGAGCTGTGCGGCACGGTCGCCCATGCGGGTGCCGAACACACCGGCAATGATGCCGCCTGCGAGCGGCAGGAAGATCGCTAGTTCGATCATCGCCCCGTCAGCCCTTCATCATGTTGATATCTTCAACCGCGATGGAGCCACGGTTACGGAAATAGACCACGAGGATCGCCAGGCCGATTGCGGCTTCCGCCGCAGCCACGGTCAGGACGAACATCGCGAAAATCTGGCCCACCAGGTCGCCCAGATGCGCGGAGAAGGCGATGAAATTGATGTTCACCGCCAGCAACATCAGTTCGACCGACATCAGGATGATGATGACGTTCTTCCGGTTCAGGAAGATGCCGAAGATGCCGAGCGTGAACAGGATCGCGCCGACCGTCAGGTAATGGGCTAGTCCGATTTCAAGCATTAGACGCCGCTCCCTGTCGTCACCTTACGCACTTCGACGACATCCTCCCGGCGACGATCCACCTGGGTGCCGATCTTCTGGCGCTTCACATCCGGCCGGTGGCGCAGGGTCAGCACAATGGCGCCGATCATCGCGATCAGCAGCACCATGCCCGATGCCTGGAACAGGTAGATGAAGTCCGTATAGATCAACCGGCCGAGCGCATGGGTGTTGGTCATCTGGTCCGGCGCCACGGACGGTGCAGCCAGCACTTGTGCGGCTTCCGGCGAGGCGACCCAGCTTCCGAACACCAGAATGAGCTCGGCCACAAGGATCAGCCCGATCAGCGCGCCGATGGGCAGGTACTGCAGGAAGCCTTCTCGCAGTTCGGCGAAATTGATGTCGAGCATCATCACGACGAACAGGAACAGCACGGCGACGGCGCCAACATAGACAACCACAAGGATCATCGCCAGGAACTCGGCCCCGATCAGTACGAACAGCCCGGCCGAATTGAAGAAGGCCAGGATAAGGAACAGTACTGAGTGCACGGGATTGCGCGACGAGATGACCATCACGCCCGACACGATGACGACGAACGCGAAGAGATAGAAGGCGAGCGCTTGAATGACCACGTCAGATCCCCCCGGCCCGGCCTAGCGATACGGTGCGTCGGCGGCGAGCGCCGTTGCGATTTCGGATTCCCACCTGTCCCCGTTCGAGAGCAGCTTGGCCTTGTCGTACATCAGCTCCTCACGGGTCTCGGTGGCGAACTCGAAGTTCGGCCCCTCGACGATGGCATCGACCGGGCAGGCTTCCTGGCAGAAGCCGCAATAGATGCACTTGGTCATGTCGATGTCGTAGCGCGTCGTGCGGCGCGAGCCGTCCTCGCGCGGTTCCGCCTCGATGGTGATTGCCTGCGCCGGGCAGATGGCCTCGCAAAGCTTGCAGGCAATACAGCGCTCTTCCCCGTTGGGATAGCGTCGCAACGCGTGTTCACCGCGGAAGCGCGGGCTCAGCGGGCCCTTTTCGTACGGATAGTTGATGGTGACCTTCGGCTTGAAGAAATACTTCAGCGTCAGCCACATTCCGGCGGCAATCTCGATCAGGAGAAGCGAGCGGGCGGTACGGTCGAGCATGGCCATGACGGTCTCTCCCCTCTCCTAGTTCACTATGCCGGGGTACCAGCCGAACACGACGATGGCACCAGAGGTAATGACGACCCAGGCCAGCGACAGCGGCAGGAAGACTTTCCAGCCCAGGCGCATCAGCTGGTCATAGCGGTAGCGCGGCAGCGTGGCACGCACCCAAAGGAACACGAACAGCATCAACGAGACCTTGAGCGCGAACCAGATGACACCGGGTATCCAGTTCAGCGGCGCAATGTCGAAGGGCGGCAGCCAACCGCCGAGGAACAGGATGACCGTCATCCCGCTCATCAGCACCATGTTCGCGTACTCACCGAGGAAGAACAGCGCGAAGGCCATCGCCGAATACTCGACGTTGTAGCCCGTGACCAGTTCGGCTTCGGCTTCCGGCAGGTCGAACGGCGCGCGGTTCGTCTCGGCCAGCGCCGAAATCACGAAGACGATGAACATCGGCAGCAACGGGATGAAGAACCAGAGGTCCTTCTGCGCCAGCACGATGTCCGAGAGGTTCAGCGATCCGACCGCCAGAAGCACTGTGATGATCACGAAGCCGATAGAGACCTCATAGGACACCATCTGCGCGGCCGAGCGCAGCGCACCCAGAAACGGATACTTCGAGTTCGAGGCCCAGCCGGCCATGATGATGCCGTAGACGCCGAGCGAGGAAATCGCGAACAGGTACAGCACACCCACATTGATGTCCGACAACACCCAGCCTTCCGCAACCGGGATCACGGCCCAGCCGACCATGGCCAGGATAAAGGTCAGCATCGGCGCCAGAAGGAACACCACCCGGTTCGCACCGGTCGGTATGATGAGCTCCTTCGTCATCAGCTTTAGCGCGTCGGCAAACGGTTGGAACAGGCCAAACGGCCCGACAACGTTGGGACCCATGCGCAACTGCATCAGGCCGATCACCTTGCGTTCGGCATAGGTGAGATAAGCCACGACGATCAGCAGCGGCAGGACGAGGAACAGGATCTGGATGACGATCCAGAGCGTCGGCCAGGCGTAGGACCACCAAAACTCAACCATCGGTGCCGGTCCTTTCGCCGTTCGCGTTCACGAACTCACGGATGCATTCGGCCATGGTCTCGGAGGCCCGGCTGATCGGGTCGGTCATGTAATAGTTGGCAATCGGGCTCTCGAACGGGGCAGCCGACATATCGCCACCGCCGGTCACACCCTGCCACTGGGCCGACACGGCCTCGTCGACACGGTTGAAGTCCGGATAGGCGGCGGTCAGCGCAGCGCGCACATCACCCAGGGTCACGTAGTCGAGATCACCGCCAACCGCGTCAGAAAGTGCGCGGATTATCGCCCAGTCTTCACGGGCATCGCCCGGCGGCTGGACAGCCTGGCGGCCGATCTGGACGCGGCCTTCGGTGTTCACATAGGTGCCGTTCTTCTCGGTATAGGCCGCGCCCGGCAGTATCACGTCGGCCCGGTGTGCACCCGCATCGCCGTGGTGGCCCTGATAGACCACAAAGGCCTTGCCGAGCTTCGACATGTCGATCTCGTCGGCGGCCAGCAGGTAGACCAGGTCGATCTCCCCGTTCTGCGCACCCTCGAGTATGGCATTTGTATCACGCCCGCCCTCACCCGGCACGAAACCGAGGTCGAGGCCGCCCACTCGGGCGGCGGCAGTGTGAAGCACGTTGAAGCCGTTCCAGTCCTCGCGGATCAGGTTGCAGCTCTCGACCAGCCCGGCCGCTGTCGCAAGCACGGCAGCACCGTCCTCACGGGCCAGCGCACCCATACCGATAATCACGGCGGGACGCTCGGCATTCTTCAGGGCGCTCGCGAACTCATGAGACCCGTCGGCGATCTGGCGCAGCGTATCGGGGCCCGCGCCGAGATATTCTGTGTCGTAATTGTACTTCACCTTCGGACCGACAACGCCAATGCGCGCGCCGCCCTGCAACCACGCCTTGCGAAGCCGCGTGTTGACCAGCGGAGCTTCCCAGCGCGTGTTCGTGCCGATCAGCAGCACCGCGTCGGCATTCTCAAGCCCGGCGATGGTGGTGTTCATGATATAGGCCGCACGATTGTCTGCGGGGAGCTTCGCCCCATCCTGGCGGCAATCGATATTGGAAGAGCCGAGCGCCAGCATGAGCTGCTTAAGCGCGATCATGGATTCAGCGTCGCACTGGTCGCCAGCAATGGCGGCCAGCTTGCTGCCCGACGACGCCCTTACCTTCTCGGCGATGGCGCCGAACGCCTCCGCCCAGCTTGCGGGCTGCAGCTTGCCGTTCTTGCGGACATACGGCCGGTCAAGGCGCTGGCGACTCAGGCCGTCACAGGCATAGCGCGACTTGTCACCCAGCCATTCCTCGTTCACATCCTCGTTCAGGCGCGGCAGGACGCGCAGCACCTCGGTCTGGCGTGAATCCACCCGGATGGCCGCGCCGACCGCATCGAGCACATCGACGGATTCGGTCTTGGTCAGTTCCCAGGGGCGCGAAACAAAGGCATAGGGCTTGGACGTCAGAGCGCCGACCGGGCACAGGTCGATGACGTTGGCGCTGACCTCTGAATCCAGCGATTTCTCGAGATAGGTCGTGATCTCGGCATGCTCACCGCGGCCCAGAAGACCCAGTTCCGGTACGCCTGCGATCTCGGTCGCGAAGCGGACGCAACGTGTGCAGTGGATGCAGCGGGTCATGATCGTCTTGACCAGCGGCCCCATATGCTTGTCCTTGACCGCGCGCTTGTGCTCCTGGAAGCGCGAGTGGTCGCGGCCAAAGGCCATCGCCTGGTCCTGCAGGTCGCACTCACCGCCCTGGTCGCAGATCGGGCAGTCGAGAGGATGGTTGATCAGCAGGAATTCCATGACCCCGTCACGCGCCTTGCGCACCATTTCGGAGTCCGTCTTGATGTCCATGCCCTCGGCCACCGGCAGCGCACAGGATGCCGCCGGTTTCGGCGGCCCCGGCGAAACCTCGACGAGGCACATGCGGCAGTTGCCCGCCACGGACAGGCGCTCGTGGTAGCAGAAGCGCGGGATTTCGACCCCGGCCATCTCGCAAGCCTGAAGGACGGTCAGCCCGGCCGGGACTTCGATCTCGGTGCCGTCAACCTTGACTGTCGGCATCGTCCGCTCCCCCGCCTATTCCGCAGCCTGCGCCGGCACAGCGCCGGTGCGAGACTTGCGGGCCTCGATCCGGGCTTCAAGTTCCGGCCGGAAATGCCGGATTAGCCCTTGCACCGGCCACACGCCGCCATCGGCGAGCGCGCAGATGGTGTGACCCTCGATCTGCTTGGTCAGTTCCCACAGCATGTCGATTTCCTCGACCTCGGCATCGCCGGTCACCATGCGGTTCATCACCCGGTAGACCCAGCCCATGCCCTCGCGGCACGGCGTGCACTGGCCACAGCTTTCATGGCGGTAAAAATGGCTCAGCCGCGCGATTGCCTCGACGATGTCGGTGGACTTGTCCATCACGATCACCGCCGCGGTGCCCAGGCCTGAGCTGTGCTCGCGCAGGGAGTCGAAATCCATCAGCACGCCGTCACAAATATTCTTCGACAGGCACGGCGTCGACGATCCGCCCGGAATTACGGCCAGCAGGTTGTCCCAGCCGCCACGCACACCGCCGGCGTGACGCTCGATGAGCTCCTTTAGGGGGATGCTCATTTCTTCCTCGACGTTGCACGGATTGTTCACATGACCCGAGATTGAGAAGATCTTGGTGCCCGTATTGTTCTCGCGACCGAACCCGGCAAACCAGGACGACCCACGCCGCAGGATGGTCGGGCCGACCGCAATCGTCTCGACATTGTTGACCGTGGTCGGGCAACCGTAGAGGCCGCATGCCGCTGGGAACGGCGGCTTCAGGCGCGGCTGGCCCTTCTTGCCCTCAAGGCTCTCGATCAGTGCGGTTTCCTCACCGCAGATGTAGGCGCCAGCACCGCGGTGCAGGTAGACGTCGAAGTCCCAGCCTGAGCCGCAGGCATTTGGTCCGATCAGACCGGCCTCGTAGGCCTCGTCGATGGCGACCTGCAGGTGGGACGCCTCGGAATAGAATTCGCCTCGCACGTAGATGTAGGCCGCGTTCGCTCCCATCGCGAAACCAGCAACCAGGCAGCCCTCTACCAGCACATGCGGATCGTAGCGCAGGATCTCTCGGTCCTTGCAGGTGCCCGGCTCGGACTCGTCAGCGTTGACCACCAGGTAGTGTGGACGGCCGTCGCGACGGTCGTCTGGCGGCATGAAGGACCACTTCACGCCGGTCGGGAAACCGGCACCGCCGCGCCCACGTAAGCCCGACGCCTTGATTTCTTCAACGATCTTCTCGCGGCCAAGCTCGATCAGGGCCTTGGTGTTGTCCCAGATGCCGCGACGACGCGCGCCTTCAAGGCGCCAGT
The DNA here is from genome assembly GCA_038117045.1 of Alphaproteobacteria bacterium. Taxonomy (GTDB): domain Bacteria; phylum Pseudomonadota; class Alphaproteobacteria; order UBA6615; family UBA6615; genus JABJAG01. The sequence continues at coordinate 195,254 of JAYOFE010000001.1, forward strand.
CATCCTTGCCGTAGAGGTTCCGGAAGATGCGGTCTTCATCGCGCAACATCACACACCCTCCGACGTCAGGGTGGTCAGGCCACCCGCCGGCTCGGATCCGGTCCGGCCTTCCTGGGAGCCCGTCTTGGGGTCCTCATCGTGCTTGAGAGCCTCCAGAATGGCCCGGAAGTTCTCGGCCGTAAGGTCCTCGTAGTACTCGTCGTTGATCTGCACCATCGGTGCATTGCAGCACGCGCCCAGGCACTCGACCTCCACGACGGTGAACTTGCCGTCCGCACTGGTCTCGCCCAGCCCGCATCCGGTCACGTCCTTCGCCACGGCGCGCAGGTTGTCCGAGCCGCGCAGCCAGCACGGCGTGGTGCGGCAAAGCTGGACAAAGTTCTCGCCGACCGGCTCGAGGTTGAACATCGAATAGAAGGTCGCGACCTCGAGGACGCGAATCTTCGGCATGTCCAGATACGAGGCAACGTACTCGATCGCCTCTGTCGGCAGCCAGCCACCGGCCTGGCGTTGCGCCAGGTCGAGCAACGGGATCACCGCGCTCTGCTGCCGTCCATCCGGGTAGCGCGAGACGATGGTCTTCGCACGTTCCTCGGTTGCGGCGTTGAATGCGAAGGCGTCGCTCATCGGTCCACCTCTCCAAACACAACATCAAGGCTGCCAAGGATCGCGGGTACGTCGGCCAGCATGTGGCCCTCGCTCAGCGGCACCAGCGCCTGCATGAAGGCGAATCCTGGCGCGCGAATCTTGCAGCGGTACGGCTTGTTCGAGCCATCCGAGACCAGATAGACGCCGAACTCGCCCTTTGGCGCTTCCACGGCCGTATAGGTCTCGCCAGCGGGTACGTGATAGCCCTCGGTATAGAGCTTGAAGTGATGGATGAGGGCTTCCATCGAATGCTTCATCTCGCCGCGACGCGGCGGGGTGAGCTTGTGGTTCTGGGTCAGAACCGGGCCTTCGGGCATCTCATCAAGGCACTGCTTGATAATGCGCAGGCTCTGGCGCATCTCCTCGACGCGTACCAGATAGCGCGCATAGCAGTCGCCGGTCTTGCCGATGGGCACGTCGAAGTCCATGCGGTCGTAGACGTCATAAGGCTGTGACTTGCGCAGGTCCCACGGCACGCCCGAGGCGCGCAGCATCGGTCCGGTCATGCCCCAGTCCATTGCCTCTTCGGCGGTGAAAACGCCGATATCAACGGTGCGCTGCTTGAAGATGCGGTTACCCGTCAGCAGCGATTCCATGTCGTCGAGGAACTTGGGGTAGGTCTCGCAGAAATCGTAGATGTCGTCGGCGAGGCCAGCGGGCATGTCCTGGTGCACACCGCCCGGACGGAAATACGCCGCGTGCAGGCGCGCGCCCGACACCCGTTCGTAGAATTCCATCATCCGCTCACGTTCCTCGAAGCCCCACAGCAGCGGCGTCATGGCGCCGACATCAAGGGCATAGGTCGTGAGGTTCATGATGTGGTTGAGGATGCGCGTGATCTCGGAGAACAGCACACGGATGTATTGCCCGCGCTCCGGCACCTCGATGCCGAGCAACTTCTCGACGGCCAGTGCGTATGCGTGCTCCTGGCACATGGGCGAGACGTAATCGAGCCGGTCAAAATACGGCACCGCCTGCAGGTAGGTCTTGTACTCGATCAACTTCTCGGTGCCGCGATGCAGCAGGCCGATATGCGGGTCAGCGCGCTCGACCACCTCACCGTCCATCTCCAGCACCAGGCGCAGCACGCCATGGGCCGCGGGATGCTGCGGGCCGAAGTTGAGGGTCAGGTTCTTGATGGCGACTTCGGACATCAGGCTTCCCCGGCCTCCTCTTCACCCTCGGCGCTCGCCTTCTCGTCACCCGGCAGGGTCATGCCCTCCCACGGGCTGAGGAAATCGAAGGAGCGAAAATCCTGGGTCAGTTTTACGGGGTCATAGACAACCCGCTTCTGGGTCTCGTCGTAACGCACCTCGACCCGGCCGGTGAGCGGGAAGTCCTTGCGCATCGGATGCCCCTCGAACCCGTAATCGGTCAGGATGCGGCGCAGGTCCGGGTGATCCGAGAAATAGATGCCGTACATGTCCCAGGTCTCGCGCTCGTACCAGTCGGCGGCGCTGTAGACCTCGGTCGCAGTCGGGACGGCATCGTCCTCGGCCACGTTCACCTTCACCATCATACGCTGGTTCTGGCCCGGCGAGAGCAACTGGTAGACCACCTCGAAGCGCGCCTCGCGCTCGGGATAGTCGACACCGGAAATATCGATCAGGATCTTGAACAGGCAGTTGCTGTCGTCGCGCAGGAACTTGAGCACCTTGCCCACAGATGCCGTGCGGGCATGAACAACCAGTTCGCCCTTCGCGACGGACGTGCCGACTACGTCCTGCGGCAGCGCATTGGCAATGTAGTTGCCGAGATCCTTGAGCGCTTCGTCCATACTTGTTCATTTCGCCTGTAACTGGGGCCGGGTCAGCGCGCGATCGTGCCGGTCCGCCGGATTTTCCGCTGAAGCTGCATGATGCCGTAAAGCAGCGCTTCGGCAGTCGGCGGGCAGCCGGGCACGTAAATGTCGACCGGAACGATGCGGTCGCAACCGCGCACAACCGAATAGGAATAGTGGTAGTAGCCGCCGCCATTGGCGCAGGAGCCCATGGAGATCACCCAGCGCGGCTCGGGCATCTGGTCGTAGACCTTGCGCAGCGCGGGGGCCATCTTGTTCGTCAGGGTGCCGGCGACGATCATCACGTCCGACTGGCGCGGGCTGGGGCGGAACAGAAACCCGAAACGGTCCATATCGTAGCGCGATGCCGCAGTGTGCATCATCTCAACCGCGCAGCAGGCGAGCCCAAAGGTCATCGGCCAGAGCGAGCCGGTGCGCGCCCAGTTGACCAGCTTGTCCATATTGGCGAGCACAAAGCCCTTGTCGGTCAACTCGTCGGTCACCGCCTGTATGGCCGCGTCCTGGTCAGGCCCGGGCTTGAAGATCAGGTCGGCCTGATCGCGCATGGTTATTCCCATTCCAGAGCTCCCTTGCGCCATTCATAGATGAAACCGACCGTCAGGATTCCGAGGAAGACGATCATCGACCAGAAACCGAACTCCCCGATCTCCGACAGGGTAATGGCCCAGGGGAAGAGGAAGGCGACCTCAAGGTCGAAAATGATGAACAGGATCGCAACGAGGTAGAAACGCACGTCGAACTTCATGCGCGCGTCGTCAAAGGCATCAAAACCACACTCATATGCGGAATTCTTCTCGGGATCGGGCTTGCGGGCACCCGCGATGAAGGACGCCAGGACAAGGGCCAGAGACAGCCCCCCGGCGATGCCGAGAAAGATGAGAATCGGCAGGTATTCGAGGAGCAATTCTTCCATCGACGACGCCCTTTTGATACCGCGAACGCAGCTTCACTGGTGCCGGCCAAGTCCGCCGGTCTTGCAAGGCCAGCCATACACCAGCACACGCGCCCGTGCAAGGCAGCGCACCGTGCCGGAAGCGCAATCTCAATCGTTGTTTCCCAACGAGTTAAGAACGGTTCTCAACATTATGGAAGACACGAAAAACGGCCCCGTTTCGGGACCGTTGGACAGGCTACAATTTGTAAACTCGGTGGCGGGAGTGACGGGACTCGAACCCGCGGCCTCCGGCGTGACAGGCCGGCGCTCTAACCAACTGAGCTACACCCCCAAACCGAGACGCGCGGTGTACTTCCGTGTCCCGGGTATGTCAAGCAATCCACGCGCAATCTGCGCGATTTCAAATCCCGAAGGTCGCCCGCAGGCGCTCTGCGGCAAAGCGCTGCGCCGCGCGTCCGTCGTCGATGACGGGTGCGAAGGAATAGAAGCCGTGCATCATTCCCGGATAGTTCCGGAACTCGACCGGTGTGCCGCCGTTCTTCAGTGCCTCGGCAAGGGCCACACCCTCGTCGTGGAGAACATCGCATTCCGCGGTGATGACCAGTGCGGGCGGCAGGCCCGAAAAGTCACCCGCATGCAACGGTGCGGCCCGCCAGTCGGTCCGGTCCGTCTCATTCCGCAAATAGTGCTCGCGGAACCATTCCATACCCTTGGCTGTCAGGATGCCCGCGCCCTCGGCCCATTCGCTGTAGGACGGCGTATCACAGGCATAGTCGGAGACCGGGTAGACAAGGACCTGGTAGCAGAGATCCGGTCCGCCTGCCTCGCGCGCCATCATCGCGACGACAGCCGCGAGGTTACCACCCGCGCTGTCCCCGATCACGGCAATGCGTGACGGATCGACGCCCAGGTCTGCCGCATTGTCCGCGACCCATTTGGTCGCCGCGTAACTGTCTTCAGGAGCCGCGGGAAACTTGTGCTCCGGGGCCAGCCGGTAGTCGACCGCCACGACGACACAGGCGGTGTCAGCGCAAAGATTGCGGGCAACAAGGTCATGGCTGTCCAGGCTGCCCAGCACATGCCCGCCGCCATGGAAGAACACCGAGGCCGGCATCGGCCCCTCACCCGAGGCTTCAGGCCTGTAGATCCGGACCGGGATAGTTCCCGCCAGCCCCGGGATCTTCCGGTTCTCGACGCTTCCCACCTCCGTGCGGTCCTTGTCGCGCACCTTTGACATCGCTTCGAGCTGGATGCGCGCATCGACGGGCGAAAGTTCATAGGCGGGGCGCACGCCTGCCTGCGCGGCACGATCGATCAGGGCGACGACCTGGGGATGGAGGGCCATGCTCAACTCCGGGATGTGATTTTCCGGCCGACATCATAGCGAAATTCTCATTCCGAGAAGATCACACGGAATCGCGGGCTCGCCTCCCGTCACAAATTCGTGCCAACCTGAAGAAAAGAAAACGCCATACGGGAGGAAGTCGATGGGCAAGCCCAAAGTCATTGTGCAGTTATACCCGGTATTCCCGGCAAAGGATGAACACGACCGTCGCGCCAAGCGCCCGATCGGCCGAGATTCTGAGCTCTATTACAAGATCGTCCATGAATGGTCCGAGATCATTCGTGCCGCTGACGAGATGGGCATCTGGGGTATGTCCACCATCGAGCACCATCTGCATTCGGAAGGCTATGAGGTCGGCCCCAATCCGGGCGTTCTGAACGCCCACTGGGCGGCACAGGTTAAGAACCTGCATCTGGGTGCATTCGGCTATGTGATGGCAACCCAGGACCCCATCCGCGTGGCTGAGGAGACGGCCATTATCGACCACCTGACCCACGGGAAGTATTTCGTGGGCTTTGCGCGCGGCTACCAGTCACGCTGGGCCAATATCCTCGGCCAGTCGAGCGGCGCTGTCGCGACGTTGTCTGACGGGAGCGCAGGCGACCAGCGCAATCGCGAGATTTTCCAGGAACGCGTCGAGATGGTCCTTGACTGCTGGACCAAGGATTCCGTCGAGCTCAACGGCAGTTTCTATCAGGCGCCCTACCCCCACGACACGGGCATCGTCGGCTACGAGGGATACGAGATCGCGCGCGAGGCAGGCGCCGAAGGCGAAATCGACGATCAGGGCGTGCTGCGCCGGATCAGCGTCGTGCCCAAGCCGCTCCAGCAGCCGCATCCCCCCTGTTTCGTGGCGGTGGCGAAATCACGCGAGACGATCGAGTTTGCGGCAAAGCACGGGTTCCGGCCGAGTTATTTCAACCCGACCGACGGTGTCGTCGAACTCGCAAAAATCTATGTCGAGGAATCCGCCAAGCACGGGCGCACCGTCCAGTACGGCCAGCACCAGAACATCGTCCGCCACACGCGCATCGCGAAATCGGCAGATGACTTCGAACGCAAGATCCGCTCCTACGACCTCGACATCTTCAAGAACTTCTATTCGGTGTTCGGGAACCACCACGTGGACCCGGTCAACCACGATGCCGAGGCAGCCTACCGCGCGATCCGCGAGCACAAGTTCATCATGGGTGGCACACTCGACGATACGATCCGTGACTGGCAGGAAATCTATTCGCGGATTCCCTGCGAGTACATCACGCTGATCTGGCACTGGGCCCAGCAGCCCAAGGACGAACTGCTGGAGGAAATGCGCCTTTTCGTCCAGAAGGTCGTCCCGGAACTGGAGACCCCCGACTTCGCCATGGCGGCGGAATAGCCGCCAGGTCAGGCCGCCTTGGGTGACCGGGCTGCCCGCACCTTTGCCTTCACATCGTCACGGCAGAAGGCATGCAGGAAGCATGTCCGCTCGCCCACGCCTAGAATCTGCTGCGCCGTGTCATCGTCGACGCCGTCCGTATGCAGGAAGACGTGTGTCTCGACGGGTTCGGCGGTGCCCGCCTGCCCCGTCTTGCCGGACGCGCCGCCCAGAGAGAAGTGCGTGTCCTGGATGATTCGGTAATCGGTCAGAGCGATTTTCGCCATGTGCGAGAAACGGCCGAGCTGGGTCATGAAGCACAGGCCGATGCCCGCGGAAATAAGCGAGGCAGCATCGGGCGCCCGCCCGTCCTCGGACGACAGGAAGCGCCAGGTCGGCGCGACCGGCGAATACTGCTCCTTGAAGATTTCCTTCACGCCGTCCGCGCGCAGCACGCAGCGCGTGTGCATGTGCAGAAGCTGCCGGTCACCCGAAAGCTCCGGCTGGCCTGTCAGTTCCAGCGTCGCGTGCTCGGCGCGTGCGGTATCCTCGTCCACCAGCATGACGATCAGGTCGTCCACCGCCGGGCTGTCGGCCAGGCGTTCCAGCTTCGGGAAGTTGTCGCCCGGATCCTCGAACGGGTCCGCTGCGAGCGGCTCCACCTGGGTCGGGGTGAGTTCCTTGCCGTTGTGCACGAGGTTGAACAGGCTCGGATGACTGCCACGCGCGAGGCCATTCAGCGGGGATGCCGCGACCGCCTCATACAGCAGCGTGTTGAGGGCCTTGTCATCGCAGTCGGCCTCGCAATGGACCGTCAATTCCGGCGGCAGGGCGCCGCTCATCATGGAGCCTTTCCGGAAATCGCCCTCGCGGTAATAGTAGTTCTCCAGCACCAGCTCGAGATTGCGCAGCGTGATGCCACGCTGTTCGGCGAGTGCCGTGATCTCGTTCATGTAGGACGAGATCATGCCCGCGCTCAGATAGGTCAACGGGTTCGGGGCCATGTTGAAGCCGCCGAGATGCGCACCCTCATCGCACACGAACCGCCAGGCCGTGCCGGTCGCCGCGGAGACGACCAGCGCCTCCTTCTGCTGCCCGCCCGCCAGCGCGCGAACCCAGGTGCGCATGGACTGGCCGTGCGGGTTTGGCGGCACCGGGAACCCGGCCTCCGTGGCGTTCGCCGCGATGTAGTAAAGGGGAGTGCCCATTTCCTCGATGGGTGACTTCGACATGGCGCAGACCTCGCTTCCGGTTCCCTCACGGGGATATTGGATGGTGGGCGGTGACGGGATCGAACCGCCGACCCTCTCGGTGTAAACGAGATGCTCTGCCAGCTGAGCTAACCGCCCCTTTTCCGGTTTCTATCGCATTTTCCGGCTGGCGGGCCAGTGCCGCACGGTCAACACACAGGTGCGTAAACGAAACGGGCCGGCTCCCGAAGGAGCCGGCCCGCAAAACCGAAAGGCGCGGGTTTAGTTGACCGCGTCCTTCAGGGCCTTGCCGGCCTTGAATTTCGGCTGCTTCGACGCCGGGATCTGGATCGTCGCACCCGTCTGCGGGTTACGGCCGGTCGTCGCCTTGCGCTTTGCAACGGAGAAGGTGCCAAAGCCGACGAGGCGGACTTCACCACCCTTCTTCAGCGCGCCGGTGATCTGGTCGAGGACGCTGTCCACGGCCTTGCCCGCATCTGCCTTCGACAGATCGGCAGTGTCGGCAACAGCAGAGATGAGATCATTCTTGTTCACGGTTGACCCCCTTTTGGGTTGGTTCACGGGATTTGTGATGTCTGGAGCGTAAAGCCCGAATCCAAACAGTGAGGGGAGTCTAGGAGCGCGGATTCCGGGCCGTCAATCGAAACGGCCCGGAAATCCGGGGGTTTTGGGGTATTTGACGCAACGAATCGGGGTTGCGTCGAGGTCAACCCTAATGTCGGACCACGCCTGTGGCGTCCGACTCGTCTTCCTTGGCCGAGACTGCATTCGAGTCGTGAGCCGATTCGTCCCATTCGATGGGCACCAGCGGCTGTGTCAGCGCGTGTTGCAGGACCTCATCGACCGTGGCGACCGGGATAATCTCCAGCCCCTTCTTCACGTTGTCGGGGATGTCAGCCAGGTCCTTTTCGTTGTCCTTCGGGATGATGACTGTCTTCACGCCGCCGCGAAGGCCCGCGAGAAGCTTCTCCTTCAGGCCGCCGATCGGCAGGACACGTCCACGCAGCGTAATCTCGCCCGTCATCGCCACATCCTTGCGGATGGGGTTCTGGGTCAACACGGAGACCATGCACGTGATCATCGCCACACCGGCCGATGGACCGTCCTTCGGCACTGCACCTTCCGGCACATGGACGTGGATATCGCGACGCTCGAAGAGCGGCGGCTCGATGCCGAACTGGATAGCGCGCGCGCGCACAAAAGCGTTCGCGGCCTGCACCGATTCCTGCATCACGTCGCCCAGCTTGCCGGTGATCGACATCTTGCCCTTACCCGGCACCATGATCGCTTCGACCGTCAGCAGTTCGCCGCCGACCTCGGTCCAGGCCAGACCCGTGACGACACCGATCATGTCGTCTTCCTCAGTCTCGCCGAAGCGGAACTTGCGGATTCCGGCGTATTTGTCGAGGTTCTTCACCGTCACCTTGACGCTGTCGACATCGGCTTCGACCGCGATTTCCTTCACCGCCTTGCGGGCCAGGTTCGCAATCTCGCGCTCGAGGTTACGAACGCCGGCTTCGCGCGTGTAGTAACGGATCAGGTCGCGCAGGGCCGAGTCCGAGATCGCCCATTCCTCTTCCTTCAGGCCGTTTTCCTCGACCTGCTTGGGAATGAGGTGACGCTTGGCGATCTCGACCTTCTCGTCCTCGGTGTAGCCGGGGATGCGGATGATCTCCATGCGGTCCAGCAGCGGCTGGGGCATGCGCATGCTGTTCGCCGTGCAGACGAACATTACATCCGACAGGTCGTAATCGACCTCCAGGTAGTGGTCCTGGAAGGTGTTGTTCTGCTCCGGATCCAGCACTTCCAGCAGCGCCGAAGACGGGTCGCCGCGCCAGTCCGCACCCAGCTTGTCGATCTCGTCGAACAGGAAGAGCGGGTTGGAACTGCCGGCCTTCTTCATGCCCTGGATCACCTTGCCCGGCATGGAACCGATATAGGTGCGCCGGTGACCGCGGATTTCCGCCTCGTCACGTACGCCGCCCAGCGACATACGCACGAACTTGCGGCCCGTGGCACGCGCAACGGACTTGCCGAGCGAGGTCTTGCCGACACCCGGAGGGCCAACGAGGCACAGGATTGGGCCCTTGATCTTGGTCATGCGCTGCTGCACGGCAAGATATTCAAGGATGCGCTCCTTGACCTTCTCGAGACCGTAATGGTCCTCGTTTAGAATCGCGTGCGCCTCGTTGATGTCCTTCTTCACCCGCGAACGCTTCTTCCACGGGATCGTCGTCATCCAGTCGAGGTAGTTGCGCACCACCGTCGCCTCGGCGGACATAGGGCTCATGTTCCGGAGCTTCTTCAGCTCCTGGCCGGCCTTGTCGCGGGCCTCCTTGGTGAGCTTGGTCTTCTTGATCTTCTCTTCGAGCTCCTGAAGCTCGTCGCGGCCGTCCTCGTTCTCACCGAGTTCCTTCTGGATCGCCTTGAGCTGCTCGTTGAGATAGTACTCGCGCTGGGTCTTCTCCATCTGGCGCTTGACGCGCGAACGGATGCGCTTCTCAACCTGGAGCACGCCGATCTCACCTTCCATGAAGCTGTAGATCTTCTCCAGCCGCTTCTGGACCGTCTCGGCCTCGAGCAGTTCCTGCTTTTCGGCGATCTTCAGCGAGAGGTGCGAGGCGACCGTATCGGCCAACTTGCTCGGCTCCTCGATCTGGTTGATCGAGACCAGCACCTCAGGCGGAATCTTCCGGTTCAGCTTGATGTACTGCTCGAACTGAGTGACGACCGAACGCGCCAGTGCCTCGGATTCCTTCTCGTCGGATTCGTCTTCCGGCAGGACTTCGGCGAAGGCCTGGAAGAAATCCTCATTCTCGGTGAAATCGACAATCGAGGCGCGCTCTCCACCCTCGACCAGCACCTTCACGGTGCCGTCCGGCAGCTTTAAAAGCTGCAGGATCGTGCCGATGGTGCCGACCGTGTAGAGATCCTCGGCGCCCGGTTCGTCCTGGGCTGCGTCCTTCTGGGTCAGGAGAAGGATCTGCTTGTCGTCCTGCATAACGTCTTCGAGCGCACGCACGGATTTCTCGCGGCCCACGAACAGGGGCACGATCATGTGCGGGAACACGACGATGTCGCGCAGGGGCAGAACGGGGAACAAGGCACCTTTGGAAATATCAGTCATATCGGGGTCCGGTAGGGCGGGTCATATACTCAGAGGATGGCCGTAAAACGTTGCACTCCGGTTTACGGCCGGGGACAGAGAAACGCGGCACGCATGAGTCGCGCCACGACCTGATAATTGGGTCGCGCGGCCCCGGTAATCAAGTGTTGCCCGGGGCAATGCCTTACTAACGGTTGTGGGGCGGCTACGCGCTGGTCCCAAGATCTTCGCGCTTGTCGGCGTAGATATGCAGGGGTGCTGCATTTCCATCCACGACTTCGCCATTGATCACGACTTCCTCGACCCCATCGAGGCCCGGAAGTTCAAACATGGTGTCCAGTAGGATCGTTTCCATGATCGAACGCAGGCCGCGCGCGCCGGTCTTGCGCAAAATCGCCTTCTTTGCGATGGCCTTGAGGGAGTCCTCCGAGAAGGACAGTTCCACGCCTTCCATGTCGAACAACCGCTGGTACTGCTTCACCAGGGCATTCTTCGGCTGGGTCAGGATCTGGATCAGCGCACCCTCGTCGAGATCGCCGAGGGTCGCGATGACCGGCAGACGGCCAACAAATTCGGGAATCAGGCCGAACTTGAGGAGGTCTTCCGGCTCAACCTCGCTGAGGATTTCGCCGGTCATGCGGTCGTCGGGGCTCTGTACGTCGGCGCCGAAGCCGATGGCGGTGTCCTTGCCGCGCGAAGAGATGATCCGCTCGAGGCCGGCGAACGCGCCGCCGACGATGAACAGGATATTCGTGGTGTCAACCTGCAGGAATTCCTGCTGCGGATGCTTGCGCCCGCCCTGCGGCGGCACGGAGGCAACGGTGCCTTCCATGATTTTCAGCAGAGCCTGCTGCACGCCCTCACCAGACACGTCGCGCGTTATCGACGGGTTGTCGGACTTGCGGCTGATCTTGTCGACCTCGTCGATGTACACAATACCGCGCTGTGCTCGCTCGACGTTATAGTCGGCAGCCTGCAGCAACTTCAGAATGATGTTCTCGACGTCTTCACCGACGTATCCTGCCTCGGTCAGCGTGGTCGCATCGGCCATGGTGAACGGCACGTCGAGGATGCGCGCCAGCGTCTGGGCCAGCAGCGTCTTGCCGCAGCCTGTCGGGCCGATCAGCAGGATGTTCGACTTGGCGATCTCGACCTCGCCGCCCTTCGGCGATGTGCTGAGTCGCTTGTAATGATTGTGCACGGCAACCGATAGGACGCGCTTGGCGCGATCCTGGCCGATGACATAGTCATCCAGGACTTCGCAGATTTCCTTCGGCGTCGGAACACCGTCGCGCGATTTGACGAGGGTCGACTTGTGCTCTTCACGGATGATGTCCATGCAGAGCTCGACGCATTCGTCGCAGATGAACACCGTCGGACCCGCAATCAGCTTGCGAACCTCGTGCTGGCTCTTTCCGCAGAAGGAGCAGTACAGGGTGTTCTTGGAATCGCCGTTCCCGGACTTGCTCATTTACCTTGTGTCCCGTGCTGGGGCGTAACGTCTGACCGATTGCCCCGGGTAGGGCGAATCACTACCAGACATGATTGAACAATAGCTAACCGCAAGCGATCAATAATTAGTTAAGTCTCACGTAACACGACGTCTGCCGCGATACGTCACAGCGCCGCGCAATCAGTCGTCGCCCTTGCCGCTGTCACTGGTATCCGGGCGCTTGGAAACCACTTCATCGATCAGGCCGAAATCCCGGGCTTCTTCCGCCGTGTAGAAGCGGTCACGCTCCAGTGCGTCGGCGATGGCCTCGACCGGCTGGCCGGTGTGCTCAGAGTAGATTTCGTTCAGCCGCGCGCGGATTTTCAGAATTTCCTGTGCGTGGATCTCGATGTCCGTTGCCTGCCCCTGGAAGCCGCCGGAAGGCTGGTGGACCATGATTCGCGCATTCGGCAGCGCATAGCGCTTGCCCTTGGCGCCGCCAGCGAGAAGCAGCGAGCCCATGGACGCAGCCTGGCCAACACACAGGGTCGCGACATCGGGGCGGATGTACTGCATGGTGTCGTAGATCGACATGCCCGAGGTCACCACGCCGCCCGGCGAGTTGATATAGAAGCTGATGTCCTTGTTCGGGTTCTCGGCCTCAAGGAACAGCAACTGCGCACAGATCAGGCTCGCGACCTCGTCCCCGACCGGTCCGGTCAGGAAGATGATCCGTTCCTTGAGCAGGCGGGAATAGATGTCGTAGGCGCGCTCGCCGCGGTTCGTCTGCTCGACGACCATGGGAACAAGCGCGTTCATGCGCGGGGTGTCATACATCGACATGTTGTCCGTAACTCCGTCCATCCGTTCATCCGGCAGGACCGCTGGTAGGAATCTCTCGACCTTAATGAGATAGGCCAGAAGCGAGTCCGTGCAAGTGCGGCCGGATCACGTCCTTTGCGTATTCGCCGGCTACTTCTTCTCCGCCGCTTCCTTGGCCTCGGCTTCGGCCATCTCGTTCAACTCTTCCGGCGACATGACCTTCTCTTCGACCTTGGCCATCTCGAGAACGAAATCGACGACCTTGTCCTCGAAGATCGGGGCCTGGAGCGACGCCGCGGCCTGCGGGTTGTCGCGATAGTACTCGATCACCATCTGCTCCTGCCCGGGAATCTGGCGCGCCTGGTCCATGATCGCGCGGTTCACCTCTTCCTGGGTCACCGTCAGGCTGTTGGACTCGCCGATGTGCGACAGCAGCAGGCCGAGGCGCACACGACGGTCGGCAATCTCCTTGTACTGCTCACGCAGTTCGTCGTCGGACTTGCCCTTGTCGTCGTCGTCGAGCTGGTCGGCTTCCTTGGCGTGCTCGATCTGGTGCCAGATCTGGTGGAACTCTTCCTCTGCCATGCGCGGCGGGATCGCGAAGTCATACCCTTCCGCGAGCTTGTCCAGCAGTTGGCGCTTCGTGCGCTCGCGCGTGAGGCGATTGTACTCGGCACCGAGCTGGTCGCTCACCGCGGTCCGCAGCGCGTCGAGGCTTTCCATACCCAGCGATTTCGCAAACTCGTCATCGATGGTGACCTCCACGCCTTCGTGGATTTCACGCACCGTGCAGTCGAAGACCGCTTCCTTGCCTGCCAGGTCATCGACGCCATAGTCCTCGGGGAAGGAGACCTTCACGTCGAGCTGCTTGTCGATCTCTGCGCCGACGAGCTGGTCCTCGAAGCCGGGAATGAACTGCTCGGAGCCGATCTCGAGGCGGATGCCGTCGCCCTTGCCGCCATCGAACGGAACGCCCTCGATCTTGCCTTCGAAATCCATCACAACGATGTCACCGTTCTGGACCGGGCGCGGCGCCTCGACGGGCTTGGTCTCGCGGTTCTGCTTGACGATGCGCTCGATCGCGCTGTCGATCTCGGCATCGCTCGGCACAACCTTGATACGCTCGAGTTCGAGGCCCGACAGGTCCACGTCGCCGATGTCCGGCAGGATCTCGACCGACAGGTCGTATTCCAGGTCCTTGCCCTGGTCGAAGGAGACGATCTCGATCTTCGGCTGGCCCGCCGGACGCAGGCCGCGCTCGGTCAGGACCTCCTGTGAGGAGTCCTGGACGGCAGCCTCGAGCACCTCCCCCATCACGGCCTGGCCGAACCGCTGCTTGAGCACCTTCTGCGGCACCTTGCCGGGCCGGAACCCGGGCAGGCTCGCGGTCTTGCCGACCTCGGCAATCCGCGCGTCCACGCGCTGTTCGATATCGTTCGCCGCAATCGTGATCTTGTAGTCGCGGACGAGACCTTCGTTCTTTGTTTCGACGACTTCCATAACCAGGTCCGATTTCCTGCTTCGTTCCAAAATGAATCCGTTAGGCCACCGGTGCACCGGTCGGCCGACATGCTCGACATCCGAACGGCGCGCCCCGGACGTGCGGGAATGGTGGTGCGGGCGAAGGGACTTGAACCCCCACGACTTTGCAGTCACCAGGACCTAAACCTGGCGCGTCTACCAATTCCGCCACGCCCGCGCACGCAAATTCCGAATGTCGGGACCGCACGCCATGCGCTACCGATGCGGCGATCCGCACAGACGGCGGTTTCCTATACTATCAGCCGGACGGAGTAAACGGCCCAAAACCGCTGATATCGAGGGCTCAGGCCAGATTTTCTCGAAGTTCGCTCAGTACCGGCGGCAGTGCGTCGGCAATGTCCTCGGCGATCAGGCCGGGACCGAAACGGGTTGCCGCCGCGCCGTGCATCCAGGCCCCGGCGGCCGCAGCCTCGAATCCGCGCATGCCCTGCGCCAGCAGGCCCGTGACAAATCCCGCCAGCACATCACCGCTCCCCGCCGTGGCGAGGTCGGGCGGCGCGTTGGCGTTGATCGCAGCCCGGCCATCCGGCGCGGCGATGACCGTGTCCGCCCCTTTCAGGACCACCACCGCGCCCGAAGCACGGGCCGCCGCGCGCGCGGCCTCCAGCTTGCCATCGCGTCCCACGTTCGCATGTGACGTGAAAAGGCGTGCGAATTCACCTTCATGGGGCGTCAGGACGACGTCTCCCTTCCCCGCCGCGATGGCTGCGAAAAGCCGGTCCGGGTCGGTGGCGAAAACGGTGATCGCATCGGCATCAATCACGCAGGCCGCACCGGATGCGATCGCGGCGAGCGCACGTGCCGCTGTGTCATCGTTCACGCCGTTGCCAGGTCCAACCAGCGCGGCGCGCATACGCGGATCGGAAAGTGCATCAGCAAATGCTTCAACATCCGGGACTTCGCGCACCATCAGCGACGGGCGGCCAGCACGGTAGACGGACAGCGCATCGGGATGCGCCGTGATAGATACGAGCCCGGCACCCGCCCGCAACGCGGCGTGGGCCGCGAGCCGTGCCGCACCCGTCAATTCCCGGCCACCTGAGACGAGCGCATGGCCGCGCGCATACTTATGTCCTTCGGGGTCGGGCTGCGGAAACTTGTCACGCCACAGCGGAGGGCCGTTTTCCCACTGCGCCGGTGAGATCGCCGGAAGAACGCCTGAGGGCATTCCGATGTCAGCGACACGAACCTCCCCGCACAGGCCCCGTCCCGGATAGAGAAGGTGTCCCGGCTTTCGCCGATAGAACGTGACCGTCACGTCGGCGTGAGGCGCAGCGCCAACCACCTGACCCGTGTCTCCGTTGACCCCGCTGGGCACATCGATCGCCACGCAAGGAAGTCCGGCTTGGTTCAGCCGGTCCACAACAGCAAGCGCGACCCCCTCGAGCGGCCGTGCCAGGCCCGCGCCGAACATCGCATCGATGACGACGGCCGCACCATCCAGAACATCAGGCGACATCGCATCGACCCCGCCGGTCCAGCGCGCCGCATTGGCCGCGGCATCGCCCTTCAGTTTCGCGGGGTCTCCCCGAAACGCGAGGCCAACCTCCCGCCCCTGCGCCGCCAGCAACCGCGCCGCGACAAACCCGTCCCCACCGTTGTTGCCGGGACCACAGAGCACGACGACACGACCACCGGGAGACAGAACGGCCGTCGCTTCAGCCACCGCCGCCCCGGCCGCCTCCATGAGTTCAAGGCCCGGCATGCCCGCATCGGCCGCCGCCGCGTCGGCGCGGTACATCTCCGCGACGCTCAGGAGTTCCGGTGCGTTTTCGATCCAGGTCGTGCTCATGGGGCAAGACTAGCAAAGCCGCGTGCATTCACGCACGAGGCAACAGGCGAGCCGGAATATATGAGGGAAAATGGGGTGGCTGATGGGATTTGAACCCACGGCCTCCTGGACCACAACCAGGCGCTCTAACCAACTGAGCTACAGCCACCACCAAAGGCGCGATTGTGTAATCGCGCCGGCCGGAACCGTCAAGCGAAGCTGAGCGGGAATCCGGATCAGGCTGCCTTGCGCTTGGCCCGGGTCTCGGGAGCAGCGCCCACGGTCAAGCGGTCCGCACAGCGTGCCATTCCGCATTCACGAACTTGCGCCAAATTTTCAGTTTCGCGATACAGGGTCAGACGACCGGATCGTCAAAGAAGAAAGGGCGGTCGTCGCGCGGTTTCTTCTCGGCGGACGCAGCGTCCCTGTCTTCTTCTGTCGGCGACGGGGCGGGCAACACGTCTTCCTCTCCGAGCGTCAGCACATCTTCGGGATCGCCAACGGAGCCTGAACCCGCATTATTTCCTTCTGGACTGTCGGACGGCTCTGCGTCGCGCAGTTGCCGCATGGAAATATCGGGCGATGCGCTGTCGGGAACAGAGAGACGGAACACCGGGACGTCCTGACTGGCGGCGCCCTGTTCATCCGTTGTGGTGATCGGCGGTAAGGCCGGGCCGGCTTCCAGCTCATGTTCGGGAGAATCCTGCGCATTGACGACGGTCTCGTCCCGGCGCTCACGCCGCGCACGTCGCGATTCACGCCAGCGCGCGAACGGGAGGACGACGGTATCGCTCCGTAACTCGTCAACCTCCTCCCTTCCCGCTGTGCCGGAATGGTCAACCTCCGCGATGTCCTGATCGTCAACGGCCTCGGCGCCCGAGTCCAAATCGCCATCATGCGACTTCTGATACTCCGAGCCGATGCCGCCACTGGTATCCGCATGGCCTGCCATGGCTGCGCGATACTTCGCATCGGCCTCCGCCATCTCGATGACCTGGGCGGACTCTGCGGCAAAAGGATCAGACGGCCGCTCTACCTGCGAGAACTCGACGGGTCCGTCCGGTTCGGGGCCCGGATCGCCGTCCGATGATCGGAACAGGTATTCATCCCGGTCCGCCTCCTCTTCATTCGCCGGCAATCCTTGCGGCGGAAGAACGGGGCCCGGTCCGACATCCCTACCGACCTCAGGCGTCCGATTTTCCTCAACGGCGATCGCGGCCGCTACGTCACCTTCATGAATGACCTCGGCGCCGGTGGAATCGTCACCCAGGTCATCGAATTCATCATCGTCGAACTCATCATCGTCCGGGTACTTCTCTTCATAGTCCGGGGGCGGCAGCGCAAGAGGTTCGTAACGGACATCCTGGCCTTCATAGAAAGCGGCCAAGCGTTCAAGGGAAGATTCCAGAAGCGCGGCATCGCGCAGGTAGGACATCAGTATGTAAGGGTCAGACGAGCCCTCGACGAAGAATGGCGCAAGAGGCAAGACTCCGAGCCCGGCCTGCTCGGCGAGCACCTCGCCGATGTCTTCGGTACCGGCATAGAGCGCCTTGGCGCGCACGGGCACATACCATCCCCCGGGGCCGCCAAGCCCAAGCACCCCGATATCATCGAGCCCGTCGAGCATGAGCGCGCGGCCCGACGCGACAATGCCGCCGAGCGACGCGATGTCATCGGTCGCCGTGCCATCGGCAAAGCGGCGTGCGTTGACGCCCTGGGCGGACACGCCGGCGCCAAGCCCGAAGGTCGTCGCAGCCGCACTAACAGGGCCGACCAGTTCCGGGTGCCCCATGACCGCCGCCACATACGCGTGCCCTGCAAGAAGTGCTGCCGCCGGCACATCGATTCTGAGACACCTCGATCCGAGAGCCGCGACGAAGGCTGCCGCGCCAGGCTCCTCCTCCCCAACGACGCTGTGCCGCGCACTCTGGTCGAGCAGCACAATGCAATCGAACTGCCGGATGGCTGCCAGGATCGCAGTCCGGGCCTCGTCAGGCAGATACTGGCCGGACAGCGGGTTCGGGTCGGCGACAACGATCACGTCAGTCCGCGGACCGACCCTCTGCGCGAACTCGTCCGGCTCGAACTCCCACTCGGTGGGCCGCATCGTAATCGTGCGCGCCATCGCGCCGACCCGCCGGATCACTTCAACAACCTGAGGCGCGGCGGGCTCCACCACGGCAACGTGGCGGCCCGGGGACACAAGACCCAGGATCGCACAGGCGCAGGCAGCCAAAGGGTCCGCCACGATGGATATGCCTCGCACGGCATCGGTCGCCGGCGCGCCGCGCTGCGCGTCAAATCGCACCCAGGCCTCGCGCAGGGACAGCAGCCCCCCCTCCGGAGCGAAGGAGAGCGAGTTGTCGAGGACCGCCTCGGCCAGTTGCTGCAACAGACCTGTCGGCGCGCGCAGGGTTCCGCGCAGCGAAGCGAGATCGACAACGTCGCCTCCTGCGGCACGGCCCAGCCATGCATCCAGTTCGGCCTGCCTGTGGCTGGCCGGTCGGGTCCTTCCCACTGCCATTCAGCCCCCGGGGCTCATCGCTGTCATTGTCTGGAAGTCCAACCGGAATACGTCAAAGGCTTTGCCCTGTAAATCTGCTAACGCCTATAGTGCGCGCCGTTTTGCCCGCCTGAACAACCCAATAACAAGAGCCGACAAATGACGAGCGCCAAGCTCCACACTGCCCAGAACCTGACACGCCTTGGAACGGAATCCGCATTCGAAGTCCTTGCTCGGGCCGAGGCGCTCAAGGCCAAGGGACACGACGTTATTAATCTGGGGATCGGCCAGCCGGATTTCAAAACACCCGAACATATCGTGGAGGCGGCCATCAAGGCATTGCGGGATGGCCACCACGGCTACACCCCCGCGCCCGGCATCGTGGCCCTCCGTGAAGCGGTTGCCGCCGACATCCAGCGGCTTCGCGGCGTCAGCGTCAGCCCGGACAACGTCGTCTGTGTGCCGGGCGGCAAGGTCACCATGTTCTTCGCCATCATGATGTTCGGCGAGGCCGGCGCCGAGATCATGTATCCCAACCCGGGATTCCCGATCTATGAATCGGTGATCAACTACTCGGGCGCCAGGGCGGTCCCGATCCCTCTTCTCGAGGAGAAGGGATTCTCCTTCGATGCGGACGAGGTACTGTCGCTGATCACTCCGGCCACGCGGCTGATGATCCTGAACACGCCTGCCAACCCGACAGGCGGCGCGGTCCCGCGTGCGGAAATGGACAAACTTGCTGCCGGCCTCGAAAAGCATCCGCATGTCGCAATCCTGTCCGACGAGATCTACGGGCAGATGACCTATGACGGCCTCGAGCATGTCAGCCTTCTGGAGTACGAGCACCTGCGAGACAGGGTCATCCTGCTCGATGGCTGGTCGAAGACTTATGCCATGACGGGTTGGCGCCTGGGTTATGCCGTGTGGCCGCAGAGCCTTGTCGACATCGCGACGCGGCTCGCCATCAACTGCCATTCCTGCGTGAATGCCGCGACCCAGTTTGCCGGCATCGCTGCGCTGGAGGGCCCGCAGGATTCGGTACATGACATGGTCCGCGCGTTCGACGAACGGCGACAGGTCATCGTCGAGGAACTGAATGCGATCGACGGCTTTTCGTGCCGGACACCTATGGGCGCCTTCTACGCCTTCCCGAACATCACCGGGACCGGGCAGACCGCACGCGAGGTTCAGGACCGCCTGCTATCGGAAGCTTATGTTGCGACTGTGGCCGGGACCAGCTTCGGACACCTCGGTGAAGGGTATGTGCGCTTCTCATATGCAAACTCGGTCGAAAACATCCGCGCGGCGCTGGAGCGTGTCCGGGAAATCTATAACTGATTGCATATATTTTGCTCATTTTGTCCAATTAATATGCAAATCACTGCCTGTTTGTGAGGCACAATTGAATATGTTTCGTTGTTATTCAGATGCTTACAGACATGCCCTACATGGCACGGAGCGTGCTATACCCTTCACTTCGGGCTGTCGCGACGAACACGACGGCGCGTTGAGCAATGCGGTGGAGGCATAACGGAACCCAATGAAGAAAATCGAAGCCATTATCAAACCGTTCAAGCTCGACGAAGTGAAGGAAGCGTTGCACGAAGTGGGGCTGAAGGGCATCACGGTCGTTGAAGCCAAGGGCTTCGGACGCCAGAAAGGCCATACGGAGCTCTACCGTGGCGCGGAATACGTCGTCGATTTCCTGCCCAAGGTAAAGATCGAGATCGTCCTTGAGGACAGTCAGGTCGAACGGGCCATAGAAGCCATCCAGGAAGCGGCGCGAACGGGCCGTATCGGCGATGGTAAAATCTTCGTCTCGACCATCGACGAGGCAATCCGAATTCGGACCGGCGAGCGCGGCGCAGAAGCCGTCTAACGGTCACGACTAAACCCACAACAGATTTCCGAGAAACAGGGGAGCCCAGTATGTCGGACACCAAAACAGTCCTGGACATGATCAAGGAGCACGACGTCGAGTTCGTCGATTTCCGATTTACAGATCCGCGCGGCAAGTGGCAGCACACCGCACAGCATGTCTCAACCATCGACGAAGACCTTCTGAACGAAGGCATCATGTTCGACGGATCGTCCATCGCCGGCTGGAAGGCGATCAACGAGTCCGACATGATACTCAAACCGGACCTGAACACGGCCGTGATGGACCCGTTCACCGCACAGCCGCAGCTCATCCTGTTCTGCGACATCCTCGAGCCGTCAACCGGCGAACCCTACTCGCGAGACCCGCGCGGCACGGCCAAGCTGGCGCTCGCCTACCTGCAGTCCAGCGGCATCGGCGACGCCGCCTACTTCGGCCCGGAGGCCGAGTTCTTCGTGTTCGACGATGTACGTTTCGAAGTCGGCATGAACCGCAGCTTCTACGAGATCGACAGCGTCGAAGGCCCTTACAACTCGGGCGCCGATTTCCCCGAGGGCAACATGGGCCATCGCCCTGCCATCAAGGGCGGCTACTTTCCCGTCGCACCCGTCGACACGATGACGGACCTGCGCGCCGAGATGGTCACCACCGCCTTGCAGATGGGCATCGCGATGGAAAAGCACCATCACGAAGTGGCGCCGAGCCAGATGGAACTGGGCCAGAAGTTCGACACGCTGCTGCGAGCCGCTGACCAGATCCAGATTTACAAGTACGTAGTCCACAACGTGGCAGCCCAGTACGGCAAGACGGCGACCTTCATGCCGAAGCCGATCGCGGGCGACAACGGTTCGGGCATGCACGTCCACCAGTCGATCTGGAAGGACGGCGGTTCGGCCTTTGCCGGCTCGGGCTATGCCGACCTGTCGGACACCTGCCTGTATTACATCGGCGGCATCATCAAGCACGCACGCGCGCTGAATGCCTTCACCAACCCGGGCACCAACAGCTACAAGCGTCTGGTCCCGGGCTTCGAGGCGCCGGTGCTTCTCGCCTACTCCGCGCGTAACCGCTCGGCCTCTTGCCGTATCCCGTACTCCACAAGCCCGAACGCCAAGCGCGTCGAAGTCCGCTTCCCGGACCCGAGCGCCAACCCGTACCTGGCGTTCTCCGCCATGCTGATGGCAGGCCTCGACGGCATCGAGAACAAGATCCATCCCGGCGACCCGATGGACAAGGACCTCTACGACCTGCCGCCGGAAGAGCTCGAAGGCGTGCCGACCGTGTGCTCGTCGCTCGGCCAGGCGCTTGAGGCGCTCGATGCCGACCGCGACTTCCTCAAGAAGGGCGATGTGTTTACCGACGACCAGATCGACGGCTACATCGCGCTCAAGATGGAAGAGCTGACCCGGTTCCTGCAGGCGCCGCATCCGGTCGAGTACATGATGTATTACTCGGTGTAAGTTCGTTCGTACCGAAACGGAGAAGCCCCGCCATAACGGCGGGGCTTTTCTTGTTTTAGCCCTCAAAACTCAGGCGAAAAACTTCACGACCATTTGGTCACGGGTTTCTCCTCTGTCACGCTGTTGACGATGATCGCGTCGACCTTCTCATTGAAGAAGCACAGGTATCCCCCGATCCGTTCGCTCTCGTGAACCGGTTCCGGGTAGTACCAGATGATATTCTCGAAGACCTTTGCGCCCACGCGAACATGGTGGTATCGCGCTGTGCCCTTGTACGGACAACGGGTTTGCAAGTCCGACGGCAGCAACTCGCAGATCACGTCGTCGCGCGGGATGTAGTAGCGGGTCGGCAAGCCTGTCTCGAACAGGAAGCGCGCCCGCGTCGTCTGCGCGACGGTGATGCCGCCAAGTTCGACCCGGACTTCGCGTGAGCTGTAGAGAATATCGACGCGCACGCGCGGGCTGCGGGCATGGACGAAGACCTCCTCATCCTCCTCGAACCAGTGGTCCATCTTGTTCCAGTAGAAGGCCAGGTATTCGCCGATCCCTTCGCACTCGTCAAAGGGATGCTCGTAGCTCCACACGGCATTCTCGACCGTCTGCCCGCCGGCCGTGACCGAGTAGTAGCTGGCGTCACCCTTGAACGGGCAGTGCGTGGATTGGTCAGTTTGGCAGAGCCGATCCATCGCCACATCGGCACGCGGAAAATAGTAGACGGGCACATGGTTACGCTCGTGCAGGATCAGCGCATGGGTGCTGTCAGCGATGGTCTCGCTGCCGAAGATGACCCGGATGCGTTTCGGGGTGGGCGCAAACTCAACAAAGTGATCCGGCTTGCTAGCGTAGCCCGGTGCCGGGCCTGCAGTCGTGCTCATATTCCGCTCCAAGGCGTGTGCTCGCCGGTCGAAAGATCGACTACCAGCTCGGGCCCGCCATATTCGTGCACCTTGTCATGGCTGCGAATGCGAACCTTCTTCGTACCGGGTGGCACCTTCACCCCGCCGAGCGAGCGCGTGAAGGGCTGCTCGTCTACATGCGGGTGGAATAGCGTGCGCGTCGCCAGTATCTCGCCGTCCAATGTCAGCACTTCCCACCGGTCGGCATAGTGGTCCCAGCCGGTGTCGGCATGGCGCAGCGTGACGGAGAAAGCATAGGTATTCCGGCCTTCCCCTCGCACACTGACTGCTGTGACGTCGGATTCTCCGGCCTGCGACGGAACGCAAAAGGCGGCAGCCAAAATTGCCGCGAGAGCCGGGAAGAGGAAGTGCTTCATGCCAGCATGGTCTCCTTCGGGATCGGGCGTGGACGACCGTCCGGACCTATTGCCACATAGGTGAAGACACCTTCGGTCACTTTTTCTCGAACAAAGCTGTCGCGGCGGATCGTCCAGACCTCGATGCGGAAGGTCATGGAGGTTTTACCCACTCGCTCAAGATCGGCGTAGCAGCACACCACATCTCCCACCTGCACGGGCTTGTTGAAGACCATGGATTCTACGGCCACGGTCACCACGCGGCCAGCCGAATGGTTGCGCGCCGCGATCCCCCCGGCGATGTCCATCTGTGCCAGCAGCCAGCCGCCAAATATATCCCCGTTGGGGTTGGTGTCTGCGGGCATTGCCGCGATCTGGATGCAAAGCTCACCTGAGGGTTCGGCTGTGGATGTCTTGCTGGACATGGCTGCGTTCTTCCTTTTCGACTCGCGCACGAATCATCGCATATAGATTGCCCAATGACGTGGGTTCCGACCATTGACGGAACGAACCTAAGCTCTTTTTCAGGTGAGGCCAGCGTGGCGCGCGCCAAACGCAAATCCGAGGAACCCGGGCTTTTCGAAGACGGCCCAGGCTCCGGAGGACAGTATAACGCAAGCGACATCGAGGTCCTTGAGGGCCTGGAACCCGTCCGCAAGCGCCCCGGCATGTATATCGGCGGCACAGACGACCGCGCGCTGCACCACCTCGCCGCGGAAATTCTCGACAACTCGATGGACGAGGCCGTCGCGGGTCACGCCGACCGTATCGAGATGTCGCTCAATTCCGAGGGCGTTCTCACCATCACGGATAACGGCCGCGGCATCCCCATCGACCCCCACCCGAAATTCAAGAACAAGTCCGCGCTCGAGGTCATCCTCACAACGCTGCATTCGGGCGGTAAGTTCGACGGCAAGGTGTACCAGACCTCCGGCGGCCTCCACGGTGTCGGCCTGAGTGTGGTCAACGCACTTGCCGCGCATCTGCATGTCGAGGTTGCGCGCGACCGCCAGCTCTGGGCGCAGGACTACAAACAGGGCCTGCCGGCGGGGAAGCTGACCAAGATCGGTGCGGTGCCCAACCGGCGCGGCACCTCCGTTTCGTTCCTCCCTGACCCCGAAATTTTCAGCGAGAAGGCAGCGTTCCGTGCAAAGCGCCTGTTCGAAATGGCGAAGTCGAAGGCCTATCTGTTCAAGGGCGTCGAGATCCGCTGGTCCTGCGACCAGCAGGTCGCGGACGACGAAGGCGTTCCGGTCAATGAATCCTTCCAGTATTCCGAAGGCATCCTCGACCTCCTTCGCGACACCCTCGGTGAGCGGCCGCTGGTCGGAGCCGACATCTTCTCCGGCAAGGCCGAACTGGGCGGCTCCGGCGGCAAGGTTGAATGGGCCGTGTCATGGCCCGCCGATGGCGAGGGCATGGTTGCCTCCTACTGCAACACGGTCCCGACGCCCGAGGGCGGCAGCCATGTTGTGGGCATCCGCGGCGCGCTGACGCGCGGGCTGAAGGCCTATGGCGAACTGACCAACAACCGCAAGGCCGCCCAGTTGACCGCGGAAGACATTTCCGACGGCGCGGCCATCGTCCTGTCCCTGTTCATTCCTGAACCGCAGTTCCAGGGCCAGACGAAGGAAAAGCTCTCGATGCCCGAGGCGGCGCGTGTCGTCGAGGCGCAGATCAAGGACCATTTCGACCACCACCTATCGACCGACCGCGCGAGCGCGGACCTGTTGCTGGAATGGGCGATCGAGCGTGCGGAGGAGCGCAAGCGCCGCCGCGAGGACCGCGCTCTCAAGCGGAAAACCGCCGGGCGCAAGTCCCGCCTGCCCGGCAAGCTGGCCGACTGTTCGCGCTCAAGTTCAGAAGGCACGGAAATCTTCCTGGTCGAGGGTGACAGCGCAGGCGGGTCCGCCAAGCAGGCTCGCAACCGCGAGACCCAGGCCATCCTGCCGCTACGCGGCAAGATCCTGAACGTCGCCAGCGCGTCGGCCGACAAGCTGCGTGGCAACCAGGAACTCGCCGACCTGATCCAGGCGCTCGGCTGCGGCAGCGGCAAGAATTTCGACCTCAGCAAGCTGCGCTATGAGCGTGTCGTCATCATGACCGACGCGGATGTGGACGGCGCCCATATCGCCTCGCTGCTGATGACCTTCTTCTATCGCGAGATGCCGGAGCTGGTGACCAGGGGCCACCTGTTCCTCGCGGTCCCCCCGCTTTACCGCCTAGCACGGGGCGGTGACGTCATCTATGCGCTCGATGACGCCGACCGTGAGCGCCTGATGGCAGAGCACTTCACCGGCAACGGCAAGGTTGAGATCAGCCGCTTCAAGGGCCTGGGCGAAATGCCCCCGTCGCAGTTGCGCGACACGACGATGGACCCGGCAAAGCGCCAGCTCATCCAGGTGGACCTCCCGAGCGCAACGGACGACGACAAGGCGAACGCGAAAATGGCGAAGGAAACCGCCCAGCTGGTCGAACATCTGATGGGCCGCAAGGCGGAACGGCGGTTCCAGTTCATTCAGGACAACGCGAAGTTCGTCGGCGAACTGGACGTCTGAGACACAGCCGTTATTTCGAGGCGCCGCAGCACACATCCCGAATTTCGACACAATCGGCGATCTAATTGTGCCGTGATGTGATTACGCGCACATCGCCGCTTGCCCGGTGCATCGTATCGTTCCGAAATGCCGCCGATGTCGGGAGACATGCCATGCGCACGTCAGGACTTTCGAAATCAGGAACCATCTTGGCTGCCGGACTCTGCTCGGCCCTCGCAGCCTGTGCCCTGTCCGGAATTACCGTCTCGCGTGTGGATCACGCCTATCAGTACAGCCCGCTGGAGATCAGTGCTGCGGGAAGCCTGCCGGTTGCGATCCACGGCAATCCTTTCGGTGACCCGGACAAGGAACTTGAGACCGCCGTCCTCGCAGCCATGCAAGGCAGCACCTTCGGAATGCCGGTCCGGTTCATACCGGCGCCTGACAAGCCTGACCCGGAACAGCGTTTCCACGTCGTACTCGCCTTTGCACCGCCGGGGGCTGCAAGCCCCGACAAGTTGTGCGAAGCCAACGCCTCGGACGTTCCGACAACAACCGCAAAATCTGCGACCGTCAATCTACTGGGCGCCTTTTGCTCGAAGGACAGCTACCTGTCCCATGCGATCGCCCGTGCGGATGAGGTCGCAGGTCCCGATTCCCCGAAGTTCAAGGCGCTGGTCTCCCAACTCACCTTGAGCATGTTCCCGAGCAGGAACCCGCACTACGACAGTGACGATACGCCGGCGGTCCTCCCCCTGAACTAGTCAAACGCCTCTAGCCGTAGATCAGCCATTGGCGCAGCAGCGCCGTGGTCGCCTGCGGGCGTTCCATCGTGGTCAGGTGGCCGCAGTCCTCAATGATCGCAAGTTTCGCCCCTGGGATGAGCTCCGCCATCTCCTCATGACGTTCCAGCGGTGTCAGCCCGTCCTGGCGACCGCACAACACCAAGGTCGGCAGGTCGTACTTGGCGAAGTCCGGACGGCTGTCCGGCCGGTTCATGATCGCCTGCAACTGTTCGCGAAAGACCTCCACACCGACACGCTTGGTCATGGCGTCGATCCGCGCGACGAAGTCCGCTTCATGAAGCCGGTCGGGGTGCACGAACGCCGGCAGCAACAGTCCGGTGACAGCCTCAAGACCGTCGCTATGGCTCGATTCAAGCAGTTTCGAGCGCATCGCCTTCTGTTCGTCAGTGTCGGCACGGCCCGAGGTATCGAGAAGCGCCAGACGTTCCACCCGTTCCGGGGCAGCGCGCATGATCGCCTGCGCGACATAGCCGCCCATGGAGAGGCCTGCGAGCGCAAAGGTCTCGGGCGCCTTCGCAAGAACCTGCCGAGCGAGGTCTTCCATCGACCCGCCGCCGGTGACATCGGCCACCTGCACATTGCCGAGGCCTGAAAGGTGTTCGCTCTGGTGCGCCCAAAGTTCGGGATCGCACAGCAGGCCGGGAACAAGGATAAGATTCACGTCAGTCCACCGCTGGGCCATTGGCCACGATATTGATTGTTCGGCCGGGGCTGAGTTCTCCAGCGAGATGCGCCTGCCAGAGCCGGTGATAAGCCAGTTCGAGCTTCTCCGCAAACCTCCGCCCCGGCGCTGGTCCGCTCATTTTCGCCGCGAGGCGTGCGGCCACATCGGCCAGGCACGCACGATCTCCCGCAAGGGCGATGGCCTGCGCCACATAGTCCTCGCGGGAACCCGCCACCAGGTCTCCCAACCCGCAACTCCGCGCGAGACTGGCGCCCACCCGGGACGGCATTGCGGCGCCCGCACAGGTCAGGACGGGCAGCCCCATGGCTATGGCATCAGCGGCAGTCGAGTGCGCGCCGTAGACAAAAGTGTCGAGGAACAGATCCGCATGGCGATGCCGCGCCAGATGTTCCGACATGTCCGGCTGCATCCCGGCAAAGATCAGCCGCGCCGGGTCGACGCCGGCCTGCTCTGCGGCACGGCGAAGGTTGGCGGTCGTCAGCGGTGCATGCTCGCGCAGCCACAAGACGCCTTCCCCGACCGCGTTCAGGATGTCCATCCATGACGCGAACGTATCCGGGTCGATCTTGGTCGGCGTATTGAAACCGCAGAACACGAAGGCGCCTTCCGGCAGCCCGTGATCTAGCCGGGTGCCCGGATCACTCGCGGGAACATCGAAACTGTTCAGCGGCATGAACGAATCAGGCAGATAGGCAACTGCCTCGGCAAAATACTGCGCCTCTCCTTCCGGGAGCACTTCCCGGTCCGCCAGGATGACGTCATTCAGGCCGCCCGACGATCCGCAGTATCCCAGCCAGCCGACCTGCAGGGGCGCGGGACGTTCCGCCAGGATCTCGGGCCGCGCGCCACGTGTGAGGCCCCCAAGATCGACCAGGATATCGATCCCGGCCTCCCGGATACAGGCTGCAGCCTCCCCCGCCGACATGCGGGAGACATCGATACTTTCATCGCCGTTCTCCCCGATCCGGGCCGCCACCGTGCTGCCGTCCGGTGGCGCAAGCAGGACGGTGCTTAAGCGTATTTTTTCCCGGTCGTGTTCAGGCAATACGCCTGCCAGCAGATGGCCGACGGGATGCTGCCCCAGGTCGGCGGACAGGTAGCCGACATGCAGGACGTCCCGGAGTGCAGGTCTTGTGGGCGTCGAGACCGCCTTGTGGAGGGTCGCAGCGCGTGCATCGGCCACGGCATTCAGGCGCTGCTGGCTCTCCGGAAGGAACAACGCAATCAGCGGTGATAGCTCTCCCAGCTTGTCACCCCCGGCATCGATCAGGCGCGCGAAGTTAGCGACCAGCTTGTCGTAGTCCTTCCAGGCACAGGCGTGCAGGTCTGCGTAAAAGAACTGCGCGGCAGCACGGACAAACCCACGGTCGAGTTCCAGGGCGCGACGGAACCGCACCGCGGCACCTGCATAATCGCGCATCAACGAAAGGGTCACCCCGAGACTGTGCTGCACCTGCGGATCGCCCGGGGCCAGTGCCACCGCCTTGTCCAGGCTGTCCCTCGCCTCGGACAGACGGCCTGCCTGGCGATAAAGGTTTCCAAGGTTTGTGCGGGCCGGCGCATGGTCCGGCGCGATTGCGCAGGCCTCCTCCAACCGCCTCACAGCCTCATCCGTCCGGCCGGCGAGCACGAGTGCACCCGCCAGGTTGAACAGCAAGTCCGGGTTCCCGGGGCTTGATGTATGCGCGTTCGAATAGTCGGTCACGGCGCCCGCGACATCGCCTGTGTCGAGACGCAGCTTCGCGCGGTTGGCCAGCATGCGCGAATCGTCCGGCGAGACCGACAGGGCCCGGTCGAGGCATCGGAACGCCTCTGCCGTTTGTCCCGACTGGCCGAACAGGATGCCCTTCAGATGGAGAGCTTCCGGATGATCCGGGTTTAGCGCCAGCACTTCGTCATAAGCTGCGCCGGCTGCGGCCGTGTCGCCGGCGCGATGAAGCGCTGCCGCACGGGCGACAATATCGTCCAGTTCGCTTGTGTCCGCATCCATCGGGACCTTGTTTCAAAATATGCTCTCGCTTTCAAGAGTGCGTAGAATCGCTGGACTTTTCCGGCGATGCAGCCCATTTTCCGCCCGCGTGAGCAGACGCACCATTTTCAATGCAGACGAGCAATATGCGATTTGACGAACTGGGTCTCAGCGACCCGTTACTTAAGGCCATTGGCGACGCGAGTTACGAAACGCCAACCCCGATCCAGGCCGAAGCGATTCCCCACCTGCTGATGGGCCGCGATATTATTGGTATAGCGCAGACCGGCACCGGCAAGACCGCCAGCTTTACGCTGCCGATGATCGAAATCCTTTCGACAGGACGTGCGCGCGCGCGCATGCCGCGTTCGCTCATCCTTGAGCCTACACGCGAACTGGCCGCACAGGTCGCCGAGAACTTCGAGGTCTACGGCAAGCACCACAAACTGAACATGGCGCTGCTGATCGGCGGTGTCTCCTTCTCCGACCAGGAAGACAAACTCGACCGGGGTGTCGATGTGCTGATCGCCACGCCGGGCCGACTTCTTGACCATTTCGAGCGCGGCAAGGTCCTGCTGGCCGACATCAAGGTCCTCGTTGTGGATGAGGCCGACCGCATGCTCGACATGGGTTTCATCCCCGACGTCGAACGGATCATCAGGCTGCTGCCGCAGATCCGGCAGACCGCGATGTTCTCCGCCACGATGCCGAGCGAAATCAAGCGGCTGACGGATTCCTACATGATGAACCCGCGCACGGTTCAGGTCGCACCGCAGGCGTCAGCCGCGGAAACGGTGACCCAGGGCCTGCTGCGCGTGCGCGGCGGCTTCACGGAAAAGCGTGCAGCCCTGCGCAAGCTGATCCGGGCCTCGAACGTCAAGAACGCTATCGTGTTCTGTAACCGCAAGCGTGACGTCGCGGTGCTCGAAAAGTCGCTGCGCACACATGGTTTCAACGCGGCCGCCCTGCATGGCGACATGCACCAGACCGAGCGCATGAAAACCCTGGAGAAGTTCCGGGAGGGCGAGATCGAATTGCTGGTTGCCAGCGATGTTGCTGCACGCGGACTCGATATTCCGAATATGAGCCACGTGTTCAACTTCGATGTGCCCATGCATGCCGATGACTATATCCACCGGATCGGCCGCACCGGCCGCGCCGGCAAGGAAGGCCATGCCTATACGCTCGCGACACGGGCGGACGAAAAGTTCCTGGGCTCCGTCGAACGCCTGCTCGGCAAGCCGATTCCTCCGCTCGAAGGCAGCGACGTCGAGGATCCTGTCAGCGAAGACGCCCCATCTGAAAGGCCGTCGGCCAAAGCCGAGCCGCGCAAGCGTCGTGAGCGCAGTCCGGAAAGCGCGCGCAGCAAGCCGGCACGCGAAGAAGCTCCCGAGGAGCCCCGTTCACGAAGCAAATCCGGGAAATCCGAAAAGCCGGCAGAGGCACGGCGCCGGTCTTCCGACGACGACAAGGGCGACGGCTCCGCCTTCGGCAAGGACCAGCACACACCGGCATTCCTTTTGCGCTAGCCTAGCCACGCACAGACAACACGGCACGGTGCGGACATGCAGACGATCTTCGTTCAGGTGAAATGCGATCTCGGCAAGGCCTATCAGGTGGCCGATGAGGCGGCGCTCAGCGTCGACCAAGTCTCCGAGGTCTACTCAACCTCCGGCCAGTTCGACCTGCTGATGAAGTGCTACCTGGCGGATGACCAGGACATCGGGCATTTCGTCACGAGCCACATCCAGACACTGCCGGGCGTGGCCGATACCTTCACCACCATCGCGTTCAAGGCATTCACCTGAACCGGCCGGCGCGCGCCTACCGACACACGCGCGTGCGTCCCACATCCAAGTGAAAATGGTCCCTGTGCCGGGCGTTGTATTCCGGCCCGAGCACCGTATTGAAGAGCCCGCAACCGCGGTCACGGATCTGCTCAAGAAACTTGCCCTCGGGCGTATCCGCGCCCCAGTCACGCATGACCGAGACTTTCCGGCCATCGGCCAGCGAGAAGCCGGAAATGTCGATCGCATTTGCGGTTGCATGCTGGCTCCGGCGTCCGCCGGACGCGCCATTGATGTTTCGACATGCGTAGGTCCCGAAATGGTGGATGCGGGACAATTCCGACCCGAGTTCGCGACGCGCGGCATCCTGAACCTCGCGCTCGTAGACATAGAGCGCCGCGGCAAGCGGACAGCTCGCGCTGAATCCGGCGCTATAGGCGACATTCGATCGCCGGATCGCAACGCCGTTCGGCAGACCGCAACCGTTGCGCAAGGGCCGGTCGGTGATCCGCCGGTATTCCAGTTTTGATTGTGCGAGTGCGACCAGGCACTGATCCGGTGCACGGGCCAGAGTATTGATCTGCAAGCGGGCAAACGGCCCGGGCGGCTGCTCGATATCGATGCCACCCCAGGGCGTCAGCTCCGGGGGAAGCCGAACCATGCCGAGATAGATCGCGCACAGAATAGCAACCGCCGGCACCGCCACCAGTGTCAGGAATGGCCCCCAGCCGAATTTGAGACGTCGCCCGGTCATGGCGCCGATTTTACGGCCGCATGTGGCAGAAGAATGACCGGGATGGCTCCCGGCGGGTTGGCGCGATCAGTCGCCGACCGCCGCTTCCAGATACTCGTCCTCGTCGATCCCCTCGTCGAGGGAAACCGCTTCGCGGATCGCCTTGCTCAGGTCGACCCCGTCAAGGTTCGCGTCGGTCAGGTCCGCGTCCGCAATCAGGGCCCCATCCAGGTTCGCGTTGCTCAGGTTCGCGCCGACCAGCTTCGCACCGCGAAGGTCTGCATCGTTCAGCCGGGCACTGCCCAGATCAGCGCCCTTCAGGTTGGCACTGGCCAGGTTTGCGCCGCTCAGATTGGCAGGCCAGAGGCGCCCTGTCTTCTTGCCCGTGGCGTCCTTCAACTCCACGGCGACAAGCCGTGCACCTTCCAGGTTCGCGCCGCGCATATCCGCACACTGCAGGTTAGCTCCCTCAAGCAGGGCATCGGACAGGTCCGCACCCGCGAGCCGCGCTTCCTCCATCTCGCTCATCACGAAGCGGCAGGATTTCAGGTTGGCGCCGTTCATCGAGGTACGCCGAAGGACCGCACCGCTCATGTTCTCACCGGGAAGATCGATCCGCTCGATGTCGCTGTTGGACAGGTCTGCGCGTGCACCGACCACGCCGCCGCTTTCAATCCACTCGAAGTGATCCTTGAGGATTTTCTGGATGTCCGGCGGGAACTCGCTGGTCGGGCGGGAAATCTTTGCGCCGGTGACATTGGCCTCGGCCAGGTCGACACCATCGAGGTTGGCGTCGTTCAGGTCCGCATTGGTCAGGTCCGTTCCCTTCAGGGTCACGCCCGTCAGGTCGGCGCCGACGAGGCTGCCACCATTCAGGTTGGTGTTGGAAAGGTTCGCGCCCTTCAGGACTGCGCCGTCGAGGCTGGAGCCACGCATGCTGCCGTTCGCGAGGTTGGTCCCCTCCATACGCGCACCGCGCATGCTGCTGTGGTCCATCGACGAGCCGGAAAGGTTCGCACCTGAGATATTCGCGTTGTCGAGGTTGGCGTGGTCCAGGACCGCATTGGTCATCGCCGCATCAGCCGCGTCACCACCGAGCATCAGCGCACCGCCGCGGAGGTCAGCACCGACGAGGCTGGCGCCTTCAAGGATGACACCGCGCAGATGCGCCCCGCGCAGGTCCGTATGATCGAGCTTCGACTGGGTCAGATCGGCCCCGTCGAGCATGACCGAAAACATGTCGCAATGGCTGAGGTCTGCCTGGCGGATCGAACATTTCGACATGTTCGCACCAGCCAGCTTAGCCTTACGGAGGTTAACCCGGTCAAACTTGTAGCGGCGAAGGTCTCTCAGCGAGAGATCCGCTCGGACCCCGCCTTTGAGGTCCTTGATCAACAGAATGTGGCGCTTGATGACTTCCGGGGTGTCCAGTTTGCGCATTGCGTTGTCCGGTACAGGGCGAATTCCTGATCCGACACTAGCCGCAAAGGGTTAAGAGAAAATGAGTGGAGCCCCGCAAAGACAGGCTTTCCGGGCACTTTCAAGGCGCCAGCCCGGCCCGACCGTGTCCGGCCACGATACCGCGGCACCTAGGACTTTGCGTCCTCTTCCTTGAGAACCTTTGTGGCGGCACGAAACGCTTCAATTCCGGCAGGGCCGCCGCAGTAGAACGTGATCTGTAGAAGGATCTCGCGCAGCTCTTCGCGCGTCAGCCCATTTCGCAGTGCACCACGGAAATGTCCTGCGAATTCCTCCATCCGCCCCATGGCGGCCAACATCCCAAGGTTGAGGATGCTGCGCTGTTGTCGCGTCAAACCCTCGCGTCCCCAGACCGCACCCCACCCCATCTCGGTGATGAACTGCTCCTGGAAATCGCGGGAGAAGTCGTCGAGGTTGGCCATGGAATTGTCGACGCGTTCGTCGCCCAGGACCTCGCGGCGGATTTTCATGCCTTTCTCGAAAAGTTCCTTGTCGAGCATGTCGTTACCTCCCGTTTTTCAGAATCGATCGCGATCGTGAGCCGCGCTGTAGGTCCCCTCGGGGTCTTCCGGGCCGAGCGGAACGATCCCGTTCGGGTTTACACGCTCGATTCCATAGTAGTTCTTCTTGGCGTAGTCGAAGCTGAACGTCTCTGCGATGCCTGGAATCTGGTACAACTCGCGCGTGTAGTTCAGCAGGTTCGGATAATCGGCAATTCGCCGGATGTTGCACTTGAATGCACCGACATAACAGGCATCGAAGCGGATCAGCGTGACCCAGAGGCGCCAGTCGGCTTCGGTCAGCCGGTCACCGACGAGGTAACGCTGCCTGCTCAGGCGCTCCTCGAGTTCGTCCAAGGTATTGAACAGCGCCGTAACCGCTTCTTCGTAGGCCTCCTGCGACGAGGCAAAACCGGCGCGGTAAACCCCGTTGTTGACGGTGCGGTAGACCACCTCGTTGATCGCGTCGATTTCCGCGCGCAAATCCGCAGGGTAGTAGTCCTCCGTGGCGTTGGTGAACGCATCGAACGCCGAATTGAACATCCGGATGATCTCGGAGGATTCGTTGTTCACCACCTGCCCGGTCTTCTTGTCCCAAAGCGTCGGCACCGTGACCTTGCCGGTGTAGTCCGGATTGGAGGCCGTATAGGCCTCGTGAAGATGGGAAAACCCGTTCACGTGGTCGGGCAGACAGTCGGGATAGTCCGGGTTGTCTCCGTAGGTCCAGCCCTGCGCATTGCGCCCCGGCTGGGCGAGCGAGACAGAGATGGCGCTGTCGAGCCCCTTGATCGTGCGGAAAATCAGCGCGCGGTGCGCCCAGGGGCAGGTATGCGCGAGATAAAGGTGATACCGGTCCGGTTCGGCGGCAAAGCCCGCCTCGCCTGACGGCCCCGCGCTCCCGTCGGCGGTGACCCAATTGCGGAACTGGCTTTCCGAACGCTGGAACTTCCCGTCCTTCGCAACTTCCCGCGCGGTGGCATCGTTGTCATGCCACACGCCGTCGATCAGCATACCCATGTCTTGAGTCCTTTCGTGAAGCCGTCCTGCCCCGACTAGTCCTGGAGCGGCTTCTTCAGGCTCGCCTCGGATTCACCGGCGTGATAACGCGCGGCGATGTCGTCCATGCTGATGTTCACACCGATCGGTTCACGGTCGAAGGCACCGGTGGAAAACCATTCATTCAGTGCCGCGACGCTCTCAAAGTTGTCGGTCTGGAGCTCGACGGCGTTTCCGTCGGGGTCGTGATAATAGATCGACGTGGTCGGGCCATGATTGATCTGGCGATACGGCGTGATGCCTTCCGACTTCAGGTATTCGTAGATCCCGACTAGGTCTCCCAGCGTATCGTAGCTGTAGGCAAAGTGGGCCATGCCGATGGTGTCGGGGACCTTGTCGCCGAGATCGTTCCGCTCGATGACGGCAACACGGTGGTGCTCGTCGTCATAGGTCAGGAAGGACAGACCCTTGGAATCGGCTGTCACCTGTGCCCCGAGGACCTTCTTGTACCACTCCACCATTTCGGTGCGGCGCTTCGTATAGAGCACGATATGCGCGAAATAGGAAGGTTTCGGAGCCGTGTTCGGTTCCGGAACTCGTGCATAGTCAACAGCGTGGGACATTTCGGTCTCCTCCCCCAGCAGTCGCGAACCCGAAACATAGTATCCGAAACCGACGCGGACCAGTACCGCGCTGCACGCATGGAACAGGCGGCAGCGAACCGATATAACCCTAGCTCGCCCGGGAACACGAACAATGCCGCTCGACACAGATACCCTCGAACAGTTTATCGACACGATCCGCCGGTTCGTGCGTGAGCGGTTGGTCCCGCTTGAGGCGCAGGTCTCGCAGAATGACGAAGTCCCCGCGGAGACCATTTCTGACATGCGGGAACTGGGCCTGTTCGGCCTGTCGATTCCCGAAGCCTATGGCGGAATCGGCCTGACCATGTCGGAGGAAGTGCGCGTCGTTCAGGAACTCGGCTGGACATCCCCCGCCTTCCGCTCCGTGTTCGGCACCAATGTCGGCATCGGCTCGCAGGGCATCGTGATTGACGGCACGGAAGAACAGAAGCAGTACTGGCTGCCCCGACTGGCGTCCGGCGAACTGATTGCATCCTTCGCGCTGACCGAGCCCGAAGCCGGATCCGACGCCGGCTCGCTCAGGACTTCGGCCCGGCGCGACGGCGACCACTATGTGCTGAACGGCTCAAAACGCTTCATCACCAACGCGCCCCACGCCGGGATTTTTACAGTCATGGCCCGCACCGACCCCGATACGCCGGGCGCCAGGGGCGTGTCCGCTTTCATCGTGACACGCGAGAGCGCTGGACTGTCCGTCGGGCCCCATGATCGCAAGATGGGCCAGCAGGGTGCACACACGGCGGACGTCATGTTCGACGATGTCCGCGTCCCGGCCGAAAACCTGATCGGCGGTATCGAGGGCCAGGGGTTCAAGACGGCGATGAAGGTCCTCGACCGGGGACGGCTGCACATGGGGGCCATCGCCAACGGGATTGCAGAGCGGCTCATTGACGAGTGTGTGCGCTACGCAAGCGAACGCAAGCAATTCGGCAAGCCCATCGGCGAACACCAGCTTGTCCAGGCGATGCTGGCGGATTGCCGGACCGAGGCCTATGCGGGACGCACGATGGTCGCCGATGCAGCGCGCCGCTTCGACGATGGCGAGAACATCGCCACCGAGGCGGCCTGCTGCAAATACTACTGCACGGAGATGGTCGGGCGCGTCGCAGACCGAGCCGTCCAGATCTTCGGCGGTGCGGGCTATATGGCCGAATACCCGATCGAGCGTTTCTATCGCGATGTCCGGCTGCTGCGCATCTACGAGGGAACGTCCCAGATCCAGCAGATCGTCATTGCACGCAACATGATGCGTGACGCAGCATCGAACTGAACAACTCGATCAAAAGGAGGAAGAAACCATGAAGTTCATCAGTTTTCGCACGGGCAACCGTGACACGTGGGGCACCTACGGTTCCGACGGTGGCGTGATCGACCTGGGCGCCGAGTTCGCAACCACCATGCCGAGCCTGCGCGCCTACCTCGCGGCCGACGACGCGGCCAAGGCGAAGGTTGCCGAGTATCTGAAAACCGGTTTCGGCGACAACTCCGGCAAGGCCTCGGACTTTCCCGCCGGCAGTGTGACGCTGCTTGAGCCGATCCCGGACCCGCACGCGATCTTCTGCGTCGGCCTGAACTACCGCAAACATGCAGAGGAGACCGGCAACGCCCTTCCGCCCAAGCCGATCCTGTTCCCGCGCTGGCCGGCGAGCCATGTGGCGCACGGTCAGCCAATGGTCCGCCCGCAGGAGTCGGAGATGTTCGACTTCGAAGGCGAACTTGCTGTCATCATCGGCAAGACCGCACGCCGTGTGTCGGAGGCCGATGCCCTGAAGTACGTGGGCGGCTACTCGATCTACAACGACGGCTCCATCCGCGACTGGCAGCGCCACACCAGCCAGTTCCTGCCCGGCAAGAACTTCTACCATTCGGGCTCATTCGGTCCCTGCATGGTGACGGCTGACGAAATTCCAGATCCGGCCGACCTGCATCTCGAGACGCGCCTGAACGGCACCGTGGTGCAGAGCGAGGGCGTGAACGACCTGATCTTCAATGTGCCGCAGCTCATCCACTACATCTCGACGATGACGGAACTGCGACCCGGCGACGTGATCGTGACCGGTACGCCGAGCGGTGTGGGCCTTGCGCGCAATCCCCAGCTCTGGATGAAGCCGGGGGATACGATCGAGGTCGAGATTTCCAAGATCGGCGTCCTGTCGAACCCGATCGTGGGCGACTGAACAACCATGTGACGAGATCGCGGGGGCCTGGCCCCCGCGAAATCTCTAGTCCATCACGATCGCCGCACGGCCAGTAATGAGCCCCTGGTCGAGGCGGGCGTGCACCGTCTCGGCTTCTTCCAGCTTGTAGGTCTCCGTGACCAGCGGCCAGACATCTCCCCGCGCGCAGATTTCCAGGGATTCAATGACCTGCTGCATGCTGCAATAGCGGCTGCCGAGGATTTCGAGCTCCTTGGAAAGCATGTCGCGGGACGGGACCATATAGGGCTGGCTGGCGCCGCCAAGGCTGACCATGCGCCCGCCGATCCCGAGGCTGGCGACCGCCTGTTCCTGGGTGTTTCGCGTCGAGACATAGTCGATCGAGACATCGACGCCGGCACCGTCCGTCAGGTCGAGAATTTCCTCAACGACCCGGTCGTTCGACGCATCGACCACCATGTCCGCACCGAGGCCCTTGCAGACCTCCAGCTTGTCGGCCATGACGTCGACAGCGATCACCTTTGCATGCGCCCACTTGGCCATCATCACCTGGTGAACGCCGAGACCGCCGCCGGCACCGAACACGGCAACCGTGTCCGTCGGTGCGACGCGGGCGCGCGACAGCACCTTGTAGGGCGTCGCGATTGCATCGGTGATCACCCCGACATCCGCCGGCTTGTTCTTCCAGTCCAGGCCTTCGGGCAGCTTGATGTAGTTGCGGATCGGCAGGTTGATGTACTCGGCATAACCGCCGTTGACCTGCCGCCCCACGTAACCTCGATTGGCCGTGGAGATCGGCTCACGACCAGTCCGCGTCCATTTGTCCTCACCCTCCGTGAGGTAGAAATAGGCCGTTACGGGATCACCGACCTTCAGGCCGTGCTCATAGCCGTCGGACCTGCCGATCTCGACAATCTCGCCCGTGATCTCGTGTCCGATAATGATCGGAAACTCGGCCTCACCACGACCGGCGCGGATGTGATGGATGGTCAGGCCCGACCCGCAGGCAAGAACGCGGGCCACCGCCTCGCCCGGACCGGGCTTGGGATCAGGCACCTGTTCAAGGCTAAACGGTTCACCGGCTTTGTGAAGAACTTGTGCTTTCATCGGATTTCCCCCTTTCCTCCCCGGTACCGAAATGCCCGGCAACGCGCAAGCCTCGTTTGTCTTGCGCGACACTCCGGCATCTGGCACAGCGCGACTATGGCACGCTTTATTGTCGGAAGATTGTTCGGGTGGCCGGAATTCGCCGAGGACGGCGAGGATATCTGGCTGGTCCATATCGATGAGCCCGCATTCTTCCTGCGGGTGGTTCATCGCCCGGAAGACCTGCTGCCGACCGGCGAACTGGCGGACATGTACTTCCCGCTTGAGGATGACGCCCGCTTTGCCATCGGCAACCTGATGTTTGTCGAACCGCGAAGCGCCGATCCGAGCGAACTCGCCCAGATCGTGGCCGAAGCCATCGAGGTCATCCAGAATGATGACGTCGCGTCCCAACTCGAATTGGGGCGACTACCGTTTCACCCTTCGTCCGCGGAACTCTACCGGGAAGACATCCCTCTCGGCTTCCTTGTGGGGGTCTACCACGACAGCGATTCAGGAATGACGGACGACCTGCCCTGGGCCGTCCATCTGGGCCCCCCGCCCTTCGCGATGCGGGTTTGCGACCTGAACGACGACGATCTTGAGCCCGATGACATCTGGGCGACCGTGGGAGACGGCTATGCGCTGGGGCACCTGCACTGGCTGTCGAGCATGGCAAGCGAGCGCGATGATATCCGCGTGATCGCCGAGACCGCTGCCGGTCTCGTCCGCGATGCGGCCGAGGACGTTATGCCCGGACTGCTGCCAGAATAGATCGGTGCTCAGGCAGCATTGACGGTCGGCACGCGCTCACGCAAACGCTCAAGGGTCTCGTCGACCAGCCCCGGAAGCTTGTTCACGAGGTCACTTGCGGTGCGCGCATCGTCCTCGAGGCAGGCCTTTTCGATCGCGCGCGCAAGGTCACTCAGGCGGGTGGCACCGTAGCTGCCGAAATTGCTGCCCATGTCGTGAACTTCCTTACGCATCTTCTCAAGATCGCCTTCCGCATTCGCAGCGGTGATCAACGCGACCGTCGCGGCCACTTCCGCCAGCGTCATCGAGAGCATGCTGCCCAGCGCCTCCTGACCGATCGTGTCCTCAAGTTGTCCGAGGATACTTTCATCAAGACACGGCGCACCGGGTTCCTCCGGCTCGCCGCCTGAACCCGCATTGTCCGGGATCGCCACATTGCTGGCCTTGGTCAAGGCCGCGAGCAGCTTCTTCTGGTCGATCGGTTTGGGAAGGTAGTCATTCATCCCGGCCGAGATACAGGTGTCGCGGTCACCCATAAGTGCATTTGCCGTCATCGCAATGATGTAGATGTTCGCGCGCTCGGGATCTTCCAGCTTGCGGATTCGCCGGGTGGCCTCCAAGCCATCCATTTCCGGCATCTGGATATCCATGAGCACGGCATCGAACAATCGGTCTTTCACCGCTGCAACGGCTTCAACACCGTCCGCAGCGACATCGACGCGATGCCCGGCCTTCTTGAGGATCGCTGTCGCCAACATCTGGTTGACCGCGTTATCTTCCACGAGGAGTACATTCATGCCTTTCGCGGTCCTTTGTGCCGCTGGCGACCGGGTGTTCGCACTGTTTGAATCTGTTGCCTTGTCGGGCGCCCCCGCCGGCTTTTCCGGCTTCGCCCGCGTGCAACAAAGTTCCGCAACCCTGTCCATGAGAGCCGAAGGCTGTACCGGCTTCAGCAGGGTTGCATTGAAACGCTCCGACAAACTCCTCCCAGGGCCCCCGGACGCCAACAGGACGAGCCGGAGCCGGCGGAATGCAGGGTTTGCTCGGATACGCGATACGACCTCCCCAGGTCCTTTCGTTCCAACACTCTCGTCCAGAAGGACGAGATCAAACTGCTCACCGTCCCGGACCGCACACTCAAGAATGGACATGGCGTCCTCGGCGTTCGGCGCGGTGGCAACCCTGACGCCCCAGGACACGAGCTGACGCTCGAAAACGTCACGAGTCGAGGACATTTCGTCCACGATGAGCACCTTCATCTTGTCGAGGCCTTCGACCCCGCTGCCCCCGTCCAGTCTCTCGCCCGATACGGCTTCAAAGGGCAACTCGAACCAGAACGTGCTGCCTTTACCTTCCACGCTTTCGACACCGATCCGGCCGTCCATCAGTTCGGTCAATTCCTTACAGATCGCCAGGCCGAGACCGGTCCCGCCGAACTTCCGCGTGGTCGAGGAATCCGCCTGGGAGAAGCGTGAGAACAGCTTGGACAGGGCCGCATTGGAGATACCGATCCCCGTATCGGTGATCTCGAAC
Organism: Alphaproteobacteria bacterium; assembly: GCA_038117045.1. GTDB lineage: Bacteria > Pseudomonadota > Alphaproteobacteria > UBA6615 > UBA6615 > JABJAG01. The sequence goes on from JAYOFE010000001.1 coordinate 235,942, forward strand.
CGGATGGTCTGCCGACTGCCGTTCTGCTCCACCAGCGTCATTGACGTGGTTACGGCGCCCTCGTCGGTAAACTTGATGGCATTGCCGATCAGGTTGATCAGGATTTGCCGCAGCCGGCCGCTGTCACCCTTGAGGGTCGATGCGACATCGGGTGCGATGAAGCTGCTCAGCTCGATCGACTTCCCGTGAGCACGCGGCGCCAGAATCTGGATCACGCTGTCGACCGTCTCGGTCAGGCCGAATTCGACCTGCTCGATCTCCAGCTTGCCGGCCTCCAGCTTCGAGAAATCCAGGATGTCCTCGATCAGGGCAAGCAGCGCATTGGCCGAGTCATGGACCGTATTGGCGTAGCGGCTCTGTTCCTCGTCGAGGTCTGTATCCAGCAGCAGGTTCGCCATGCCGATCACACCATTCATCGGTGTACGGATCTCATGACTCATGGTGGCAAGAAACTCGGCCTTTGCCTTGGCGGCCTCTTCCGCGCGGACGCGCTCGCGCGAATAGCGCTCGGCCAGCTTCGTCAGGTTTTCCGTCTGGACCTTCAGCTCCCGTTCGGAGCGCTCCAGATCGTCCACCATCTGTTCGAGCTGTTCTTCCTTCGCCTTCAGGTCGGTCACATCGGTGCGGACAGAGACAACCCCACCGTCAGCGGTGCGCCGTTCCGTAATCCGCATGTACCGGCCCGCAATCTTCCGGAATATCGGGTTCCCCGGCGGATTCCGATGCGCTTCCATGCGTTCGGCAATCCATTCCTCTTCCCTGCCGATGGCATCCGAATTGATATCCTGCAGCGTCATTTCGCGGGTCATTTCCTCAAACGTCGTGCCCGGCTCGAAGAACTTGGGGTCGATATCGATAAAATCACGGAACGCGCTGTTCATGGTGACGATGCGGTCGTTGGCATCGCACAGGATAAATCCGTCCTGGACTGTTTCAATCGCATCGCGAAGACGGGTTTCGGCATACTTGAGTTCCGAAATGTCGGAAACGATGGTGACGATGCCGCCTTCCCGAGTCTGGCGTTCCGTGATCCGGATTGTCGCTCCATCAGCATGGACCTGCTCGATGGAGCCGACCGGGTTGCGGTGCTCCGCAACTCGCCGCCCGACCCACTCTTCCTTCGACTTGCTATCGTGCACACCGGTCTCAAGGCGGTGTTCGTAGATATATCCGACCAGATCAGCGAAGGTCATGCCGGGTTCGATCATGTCCGCGAACTCGGGATAGAACCCGAGATACGCCTCATTGACCATGATGAGACGGTCGTGCTCGTCCCACAGCATGAAACCGTCCGTCAGGCTTGAAATGGCATCGAACAGGCGCATTTCGGCCTGCTTGAACGCAGTAATGTCCGTGCGAATGGCAACCGTACCACCTTCTTCGGTCGGGCGGCGTGACAGGCGCGTGATCCGGCCATCAATGAGCCGGCGCTCATACTCGACTTCCTGACCATGCATGCTGCGCAGTTCAGCAAGCCATTCGTCGATGCGGCCGGCGGCATCGATGATCGAGCCTGTCTCGCCCAGAATGCGCATGACATCGTCGTAGTGCATGCCGATCTCGATATCGGCTGCGCGATCACCAAACTCACTGAGCCAGCTCGAGTTGTAGGTCACCAGCCGATCATTCTCGTCGAAGAGAACGAACCCGTCCCGCAGGCTCTCGATGGCGTCACGCAGGCGCAGTTCAGCAGTCTTCACGTCGGTCGTCTCGGAGAAGACAATGACCGAGCCGCCCTCATGGGTGGGGCGCTCCGAGATGACAAAACTGCGGACGTCGCGGAAGACGATCTCGCGGTCGGACGCCGTCTGTCCGTGGCGCGCCATGCGCGCCGGCAACCATTCATCCGGATCGACATTGGGATCGCCGGCAACGCCGATCTCGATACCGATCTTCAGAATTTCTTCAAGAGTCATGCCTTCGCGGATTTCCTGCCCGAAATCAGCGAACTACTGCTTGTAGTTGTGGTTCGCCAGAACCATAACGCCTTCGGCGTTAAACAGGACAAATCCGTCCCGCATGGATTCGATGGCGTCGAGAAGACGGGCCTGGGCCTGCTTCTGCTCGGTGATATCTGTCCGGATACCCACGGTCCGGCCGTCTTCGAGACGGCGGTTGGTAATCCGGATCACACGCCCCGCTGCTCTGTCCAGCTCGTAGACCTGCTTGTGCTCGCCACGATGCACGTCATGCATCTGCGCAACCCACGAATCGACATCATCCGCGACGGACTCGGCCCGGTAGTAACCCTGCTCCACCCCGCGGCGCACGATGTCTTCGAATGCCATGCCACGCCCTTCCTCAAGCGGAGGCATGTAGTCAAAGAGTTCACGGTAGCGCTCGTTGTACTTCACGACGCAATCGTCGGCGTCATAAAGGATGAAACCGTCCGGCAGAGCCTCGATCGCCTCGTCGAGGAGCTTTTCGGCCTCAAGGCTTTCAGAGCGCGCGATTTCCGCCGACTGTCGGGCCTTTTCGAGTTCGTTCTGCCGTTCCCATTCCTCATTGATGTCGCGGATGGCGCAGAACAACTGGCCGTCCCGATCACTCGTGACATTCCAGTCCGTCCAACGTGCAACCTTGTCCGCATCCAACAGTCGGACCTTGAAGCGCGCGATTTCCTGTCCACCGAGCAGGTTCTCGACGGCGCGGGTCACAATCGCTGCATCTTCCGGGTGGACCAGCGACTTTAGAAGTTCGCCGACAATCTCGTCCTCGGTCCGCCCCAGAACACGTTGCCAGCGATCGTTAACGGTATGCAGGCGGCCATCGCTGCCCGCCATGCCAAGAAGATCGTCGGAAAGTTCGAAAAAGCGCTGATAGCGCTGGCGCAGGCGGGTCACGTCACGCAGCGCTTCTTCCTTGCGCCGCTGGTCGGTAACATCATGAAACCGCGTCACAAATCCAATGTCGATCGGTCGCCCGTGAATTTCCAGGACCGCGCCATCGGGACGCGTGCGCGTCATCGTGTATGGTTCGCGCTTCCGGCTTTGCGCCATGATCTCTTCGACGCATTCCTCGACATCGCGCGGGCCGTAGTCCCCGCGTTTCGCTGCAAAACGCACGAAATCTTACCAGTGTTGTCCGGGCGCAAGGAGAGTCTCAGGCACGTCCAGCACTTCTGCTGCGGCCTCGTTCGCCATGATCACGCGGAACGCCATGTCATAGACAACGACGCCACCGCCCAGGGTATCAATCACCCCTTTGAGAGCATCGTTGGAACTTAGATCAGAGACAGCCAAGTTTCCGTCCATACTGGCAACACCCGAACAAATCGGACCCCGTGACCGTCAGTCCGCGCTGGCCGACAGCGGGCAGACACAGGGAGAGTGCCGAAGCTATTCGGATGGTCTGAAAATAAGGTTAACGCGCCAGTAAAACCGGGCAAAGGCATTCTTGCTGAACGTCAGGCAATTGCGCGCATCCAGTCCGTCGCCTTCTGGGCCCAAATCCCGTCGCGATCACCACAGGCATAGGACGCCCCTAGATGATCGCAACCGGCCAGTTCCAGTGTCTGCACCGAACCGCCCGCGGCCTTCAGCGCATCGGACATTTTCTTCGCTTGTACAATAAGATGCGGAAAATCTCTCTCACCCCAGGTGAGAAGCGTGGGTGGGGTGTTCGCAATCGTATGGAGGGGGCTTGCGTCGCGTTCATTCTCGGGGTCCTCACCGAGGAATCGCGGTCGCATCGGCATGCCATTTCCTTCGGTAAAATCATACACACCTGAAACGGGAAGTGCCCCCTTCACGATTCCACCCGGAACACCAAATCGTGACTGCCAGTCGTCGCGAACAGCCAGCCACGTGGCCTGGTGTCCTCCGGCCGAATGCCCCCCGACAAAAATCCGGTCCGGGTCACCGCCATGATCGGCGATATTCCGGAAAATCCACGCCAGACCCGAAGCGGCGTCTTCCACGCCCTGCGGCCAGGTCACGCGGGGCACAAGCCGGTAACCCATGCTTACGAACGTTACGCCGTGCGCATTCAGCGCGGGGGCGATGAACGCCATCCATTCCTTGTAGCCGTTGGTCCATCCGCCGCCGTGCATGAATGCAACAACCGTCCCGTCCGGATTGCCGGACGGGAATACTGCGACTTCCTGATAGGGGTCATCCCCATAGGCAAAGCACATACCGTCAATCCCGGCACCCAGTTCGCGGGAGCGCGCATCACAAGCCGCGCCGAGTTCAGAAAACGGCTCCTGTGCCGGATAGGAGGAAGCATCGCGCAACGGCATGTCAGCGTGCCTCACGCTCTACGATCATGTTCTCATCGATGAAACGGCCTCGTTCGATCACCACTTCATTGTCGAGGATTACGGTGCAATCGCGCATGGGCACGTCATAGTGCCCCTTGGTGTTGCGTTTTCCGCCCCCTTGCGTGTTCGGGCCGGTCGAGAACAGGAAATTGCCCGGGAACGCGCGCGCGGCGGCGTGCGAGCGCTCCGGATTATCGCCGTGGAGCGCGATGTTGTACCAGCGCGCCTGCGGGTTCATCCCCCAGCCGAGATGCGAGACCGCAAATGGGTCCAGATCGTCTTCAGAGACCTTGTTGTCGTCCAGCCAGTCCTGCATGAGCTTGGCGTCCAGCCCTCCTTCGATCCTGCGGATGAAACCGTCGCGGATATCCAGACGCACCTCATCGGTGACGTAGCGACAGTAAGGCAGGATCACGATGTCGCCCGGTGACATGACCACCGTGCCATTCGCGGACCCTTCGTCCGGGAATGTGTGGATGTGCCCCACCCCCCACTGGTCGAAATGCCCCGGCTCGTCCGAATAGCCCCACTGGCTCATCACTGGGTATTCGCCACGCGAGTACGTCAGGTCCGTGCCTGCATCACTGACGACGCGAACCTCTCTCGTACCCGTGTAACGCTCGTGGGCGTATTTGACCGCTTCCTTAAGGCCTTTCGGCGCCAGGAGTACCTCAAGATCGTCCGGCGCATCGATGATCATCAGGAAGCGGGTGCCTGACGCCATCACCTCCCGAAGCCAGCTCGTGAACAGCGGGATATGCAGCGCCACCACAATGTCGGCGGCTTTCAGCGCGTCGAGCATGCCGGCTGTGCCCCCGATGGTGTCCACGCCCACCTTCGTCCACGACGGGGTCATGTTCACCCGCATCTCGTAGCAATGCGCGCCCAGTTCGTCGGCGGCTGCGAATGCAGCCTGGACATACTCCGGCCGCGTCGTGACATCGGATAGCAACACCATGGTCTCGCCAGAGGCGACCTTGGACATGTTGAACTGCCGCAAAAACAGGGACGTCAGCTTTCCGGGATTCATTTCCTGATGCCGGACGGCGGCGGGCACTCGCATGTTCGTTCCTCTCGGAAGGGCGTTTGGTCGCCCGGTGGTTCTCGTTGAGCCGGAATTCTAGAGGAATCGGCGGGAAATGAGGAGGTCCGTAAATAACCTAAGCGCCAATGTTAGCCCACCAACAAAGCCGTGGTAGCGTTCGATAACAGCAATCAAGGAATCAGGGAGAAACAACATGATGCGGGCATTCACGGAACAGAAGATGAAGCGCTACGCCGAGCAGCGCTGGATTCTCGACGCCATCATCTCGTCCGTCGGCATGGAATGGGATCAACCCCGATTGGGCTACACGATGTATCCGTGCGGACCCGACGCCGTCGGCGATTTCCGGACCGTCGGCATACGCACAAAGAAGTTCGCGGATATGCATCGCGAGTTCGCGGGGGCCGCGAAACGCCGGGAACTCAAGGCAAAGGCCTTCGAGGAGCAGGAAAGGTTCGTGTCGGCCCGCGAAAGCTACTTTATCGCGTCCCTGCTCTACTCCGCCGCGCGCTGGCCGATCTTCGAGGCCAACGACCTCCACAAGGATTACAACGCGCGTATGGTCGCCTGTTACGACAAATACATCGAATACGCGCCGCGCCCCATCGAACGGGTGGAAATCCCTTTCGAGGGTGGTGTCCTGCCGGGATACCTGGCTCTTCCCCAAGCACCGAAAGACGGTGAGAAATTCCCCTGCGCTATTGGTATCGACGGCATGGATGGTTCGAAGGAGATCATGTGCTCCATGTACGGCGACAAGATGCTGGAGCGCGGCATGGCGAGCTTCGTCTATGACGGGCCGGGCCAGGGTGAATGCCCCGTCAACGGCCTCTATGTAACCAAGGACAACCACATGCGCGCCGCCCAGGCGGTTTACGACTGGCTGAGCCAGCACCCCCATATCGATGCCGACCGGATGGTGATCTTCGGAATCAGCTTTGGGTCGTTCTTCGGCGCACAGGCCGCAGCCCAACTCGGGGACAAGGTGAAGGGTGTAGCTCTCAGTTTTGTCTGCCACGAACCCGGCTGCCACACGATCTTCAACATGGCGGCCCCCACCTTCAAGCTGCGGTTCATGTTCATGGCGGACTATGACAGCGAGGATGAGTTCGACGAGTTCATCAGCGAGTTCTCACTCGACCCGCTCACAGACATGATCAAGTGCCCTGTACTCGTACAGGCCGGTGAGGACGAAGAGCTGAGCCCCATCGAATGTTCCGAAGAATTTGTGAACCAGCTGAATGTCCAGAAGAAGCTGGTGCTCTATGAAGGAGAGCGCCACGCGATTGGCGGTGGACCGGCGTCCTATCTCGGCGAGAATTGGTACACGATGCTGGCCGACTGGTGCCTGGACCGGATTAACGGGAAGCCGGCGCCGAGCGAGCATGTGCGCATTAACTCGCTCGGACAGGTCGAGGCAAAGCCCTTCTAGCTTTTACTCAGCGACATCTGCGGCGCAGAAGGCACCGGAAAACTCCGGCGCCACCTGCGTCGCGAACCGGCGCAGCGTGTCATGGCGCACCTCACGCGGTATACCGACCGTCGCGGGGTGAACCATGATGTGGTTGAAACCGATGTCGCGCAGTTTCTCGACCTTGCGGCCGACGGTATCCGCGCTGCCTACAAGGTTATGGGCTGCGAATTTGTCGATGTTCTCGGGTTGTGACAGCGCCAGCAGGTTCGAAAAGTACCGGTTGAAGTGCTCGTACCCTTTGATCCCCGTCCAGGGAGTGCTGTCGGCTTCATAATGGGCGCTCTGCAGCCGGAAGAATTCGGACAGGTGGCGGCGCGCGAGATCGCGCGCCTCTTCATCCGTTTCCGCCATGATGCAGTGCACGACGACAGGGCGGCGGCCTCCATCCTCAAACCCGACACTTGCCGCCCCATCGTTCCAGCCCTCCATGATCTTCTCAAGGATGTGGAACGGGAACTGGCAGATGTTCAGCGGGGCGACCTTCATTTCGCCGGTCAGGCGCGCGCTTTCGGGACTGCCGATCGCGCCGAAGAGGTGCACCTTTCCGGATTGCGGAACCGGCCGGATGCCGACAGACCGGCCAATGCGGAAGTGTTCGCCCTGATAGGTGAACGGCTCTCCGGTTAGGCCGAGGCGCAGGATATCGAGACATTCGCGCAGGCGGCCACGCGCGTCCTCCATATTGATGTCGAACGCGTCATACTCCATCTTCGCGGTGCCGCGTCCGACCCCGATGAACAGGTCACCGTCACACAGGTTGGTAAGCATCGAGATTTCGCCCAGCAAGCGAAGCGGGTGATACCAGGGCGCGACGAGGACCGAACTGCCGAATGAAAGTCCCGGGCAATGGGCGGCGACATGCGCCATGAACAGCAGCGGGCTGGGCGTCGGGAAATACCCTGAGAAGTGGTGCTCGAGCATCCAGGCGCTGTCGTAGCCCAGAGACTGGCCAAGCCGGCAGTCAGCGATCACCTCCTGGTAGAGCGCCGCATCACTGAGGCCCTCGGCGCCGACCGGCGCGACCACAAAACCGAAATCCAGTTCCTGCGACATTTTCCCCTCCCCCTATTTGTTGTGCGAACGGTAACACCGCTTTCTACCGGCGCGACAGGCGTCCCGCATTGACGACCGCAACGCACGGGCCTTCAATGGAAGCAATAAGCCGGGGGGAGATACGCAGATGTATATTGATCCACAGATCAAGAAGTTCATTGATGAACTGGTGGCGGCGAACATGCCGCACCCGGTGGAACTGGGGCTGGAAGCAACACGAGACGGTTTCAGCCAACTGTGGCGTCAGGTCAATCCGCCCACCCGCGATCTGGCGTCCGTGATCGAGATCTCGATCCCCGGACCGGCAGGAGAAGTCCGAACCAAGGTCTATACCCCTCACGGCGATGGCCCGTTCCCTGTTCTCGCGTTCTTCCACGGCGGTGGCTGCTGCATGATGTCACCGGAGGATTATGAAGGAACGAACACTGTCCTCGCCGACGATGCCGGTTGCATTGTCGTGGTGCCGGACTACCGCAAGGCACCTGAAGCACCCTTCCCGGCACCGCTGGACGATTGTTTCGCCGTATATCGCTGGCTACTTGCGAACGCGGGCAAGATCAACGGAGATACGTCACGTATCGCCATCGCGGGCGACAGCGGCGGCGGATACCTGGCCGCCGCTGTCGCGCAGGAGGCCAAGCGCGAAGGCGTCACGCAACCCGCCCTGCAAATCCTGATCTACCCGATGACCGATATGGGCGGGCTTCCGCCCAGCCGGATCGAGGAAACATTGTTCCTGGACGACCGGACCCTGCAATGGGTGATCGGCATGCATGTGGGGGAACACCGGCTGGACCCGCGTGCGTCGCCGATCCTCGAACCAGACATCTCAGGACTCGCCCCCGCCGTCGTGATCGCAGCGCAAATCGACCCGCTGCGCGACGAGGGCAAGGCCTATGCATCCAAGCTTCGCAAGGCAGGCGTGCCGGTGCAGTACCACCTGTATGAAGGCGTCGTGCACGGCTTCTTCAACATGGGAGGCTTCTGCGACCAGGGGAATGTCGCCGTCGCGCAGGCAGCGGCGGCATTGCGCGACGCCTTTGCCCGCGCCTGATCCAGCCGGAACTAGTCTGTCTCGGAATCGAAGGTGATCCCGATCTTGGCCATTTCATCCAGGACTTGCGGACCATACTTCTCCGCAAGCACCTCGCCTGTCTCGGGCGGATAGGTGATGTCATTGAAGTCGTCGCCACCGTCCTTGCACAGGATGATTGCCTGCAAGTAACCGAGTTCGTCCGAAACGTTCTCGAACCGGCGATGGCACCCCATCGGGACAGCGATGGTGTCGTACAGGCCCAGCACAACTTCGTGCTCACCCGCATTTCCCCAGGCAATCTTGAAGGCGCCCTTCAGCACAGTGAAGATTTCATGGGTGTTGTGATGTGCGTGTAACGGCGGCCCCTCGCCCGGCTTGCACTCAGCCACAAGCATCGCGATCCCCTCGTTGATCTCGATCGGCGGATTCGCCCAGGGCCCGTTGTCCTCCTTGGGCGACAGGACGGGATAAAGGCGCGGTGCAGTGATGGCTTCGATGGCTTCGGGCGGCAGGGAATCAGGCTTCTGCTGCTGCATCGGCTGCAGGGCATCGAAGCGCGAGACCCGGGCCTCCATCTCTTCCGGCGTGACCTTGACGATCTTCATGCTTCCTCCTCGCGTGCTCTATTCGGCCGCTGCATGATCCTCGCCCGTCTGGGCGGCAAATATGGATGTGTAACCGCCCGACCAGTCGGGTGGCAGCAGGCAGGGGCGCGGATCATGGCGCGCCCAGCGTGCCCGGGTGCCACGGACCGGCTGATAGGCATGTTCCGAAGGATCCGGATGTGCCGTGTAGGCAAACGCATCGCCTGCCGCATAGGCATGCAGCAAGAGGGGGCGGCCGTTTGCGCGCCGGCTCGGCGGCGAGGAATGAACTGTGCGGCAATTGTGGATCGTGATCGATCCGGCAGCACTGCAGAGCTCGACCGCGCCGGATATATCCAGTCCGGCCGCATCATCGGGCGACAGGCAGCCTGCCCAATTGCCTTTCGCGTCATACTGGTCGAACAGCGGGCCGTCATGGCTGCCCGGCAGCACGGTCAGGGGGCCATCATCCGGCCCGGTGTCGCGGAGGTAAATTCCTGCGGTGAGCGGCGAATAATTGGTGTGCGGATAGAACTGGATATCCTGGTGCCAGGCGACCGTGTCGTCCCCGCCGTGCCACTTAAAGTTCAGTTTCGAGTGGTGGTAGATCACATCCGGACCGATCAGGTCGGCCACAATATCCGCGATCAAGCCCGTCGCGACCTCCCAGTACAGTTCATGCTGCTCATCGGGACGCTTAATCCGGCGCACCATCGGCTTATCGGCCGAGTGTTCCGGCGCGAGGTCGAAGGTTGAGTCCGACCTGGACCGGGCACGGCTTCTGTCCACGAAATCATCGGTCACGGCATTGAGGCGTGCAAGCATGGGCCCGTCGATCACATCGGGCACCAGAAGGTATCCTTCCGAGTGGTAAGCTGCGACCTGCTTTGCCGTCAGGACGTTCGGGCGCTCACCTGCTTCCGCTTCATCGGACATGAATTTGCTCCGGTCATTTCAAAGTGCGCCCGAAAAACACATAAAACTATAGCGCAGGTACAAGCACGGTCCATGCACAGATCGCCTAGTCCCGCGTGTGACGATGCCCCGAATCATAGAACGTCCGCATCATGACAATCACACTCTTCGGTAACGCCGGGTCCAGGGAACGCTCCAGGGCGTCGCGCGACAGGTCGAATGCGCCGTGCTGCGCCAGTTCATCCCTGGATATGTGCTCGAAACCCATGGACCAGTCCCCAAACGCGCGTGCTTCGCGCTCCCCCGTCTCCAGCACGATCACGCCACGATGACGACGATCGTCGTTGATCCGGGAAAGAAGTCTGTCCAGCTCTGATTTGTCCTCCCCCTCGATGTACTGGATGAAGTTCCCGTCGTGGTACAGCAGCATCCCCGACACACCTGCGGAAGAATTGTTCCGGCGCGACACCTCAAGCAGGTCTTCAAGCTCCTCGTCCGAGAAAGGGCGTACGGCGGAACTGATGTAGAGAGCGCAGTGCATCTTATTCGCGTGGTTCTCTTCAGTAATTCTCGTCCTGGACGTTCTGCAATCCCAGCGCCAGAGCGAACACGCCGGCGCACATCACGGCAAACAACAGCAGCAGGACGTCGACCCCCGCCAGTGGGCGATAACCCCGAAAATACCCCCCACCACCAGCAGCACACCGATCACGGTGTTGGATATCGCGGTGTAGCTTTCGCGCCGGTCCGAGCCTGCCATATCGACGAGGTGGGTCGACCGTCCGAGCCTGACACCCTGGTAAGACACCATCAATGCAAACAGCAGCATCGGCAAAACTTAGGATAACCCGAGGACTTCGGGCGAGAACCGCGCAAGCGCGGCCGTCCCCAGGAACAACATCGCGGCAATAAGACCCGAATTAGCGAGCACAGAGCGGCTCGACCTGTCCGACAGGCGTCCCCAGACATAGCTGCTGACGACCGATGCGAGCGCGCCGGCCACGACGAACGCGCCAAGCTCACCCAGGGCACGCCCACCACTGCTACCCGACAGCGAGATCAGGAACGGCGGCGCCAGAGCCGTCGCCGTCAGCAACCCGCGCACAGCGATAAAGCGCGCGAGCTGCCGGTCCTCCCAGAGCAGAGACAGCTGCTTGATGGCCGTGCCAAACGCGTTCGCCCCGCCCTCCTGGGCGCCACTGTCCTCCGCCAGCGTTACAAACAGCGCGGCCGCCCCGATCCACAGGACCGCCGCAACGAACATGCCACCCGCGACGACCGGTATCGACTTCTCGAGCACACCCGTGGCCAGCAGGACGCCGTACAGCAGGACCAGGACCGCGGCCGCACTTCCCGCCGTACCGGTGGCCGTCCCGCGCGTGGCCTTGGACACGGTCTTGCCGAGCACATCCTTGTAGCTGACGGAACACACACTTCGCGCGACCGCCATCACCGACAGCAGGCCGACTATCGCCCAGCCGGCGACCGCGCCGTCCGGCGTGAGTGCCGCGAGCGCCATGCCCGCCACGGCCAGCCCCTGGACGAAACTCCCGGCGGCCCAGGCCCATTTTCGTTGCGGCATGCGGCGTATGGCAGCGGCCGTGAACAGTTGCGGCAGCAGGGATCCCGCCTCGCGAACCGGAACAAGCAGGCCGATCAGGGCCGCCGGCGCGCCAAGCCCGGCAAGCACCCAGGACAACACCAGCTTGGCATCGACGAGGCCATCGCCGGTCTTCGTGGCCGCAAGGCTGACCACATGGGTCAGGAAATTGCGCGGCTGCTCATGGCAGGCGGAGTCAGGGATGTCGCGACAGACCCGCCCGTCATCCTCGCTCGTGAGCATTTCATAGACAGAAGCGGAGATTGGCCGCCTGTTCGGGCGTCGGACACGGTAACGGGTCAGTCGAAGAACGCGAAGACTCGGGTCTCCAGGCTTTCGCGCGGCGGTGCATTCTCCGGCGCCGTGGGGTCGTCAAAGGAGGTGTGAAGCGAATAGCGCGCGCGACCATCCAACGACGTGTCGTAGTTCTTGATCAGGATCGCCTCGTCCGGAGTCATGCGGGGGAAGTAGAACCACGCATTTGCCGCATCGTAGGACGCATGCCGCGTCTGGCCGACCCGGTTGTAGGCGCGGCGCTCCACGGTATGCAGGCATTCGTCGTGAACGCTGTCCCAGGTGCACAAAGCGAGCGGCCACTCCTCGATCACCCCGGCGATCGAGCGCCAGACATTGACGATGGCGAACCGCCGCGAAAGCAGCTCTTCCGCCTCGTCACCCATCACATCCTCCACCCGCTTTCGTGCGGACCAGTCGGTGTAGTCGGTGTGGGCGGCATTTGCCGGATCGCGGGAATTCTGCGCTTCGCGCACGCCCTGTGAGGAAGAACGGCGCGTGTGATCGAAGACGAAGGCGCGCGATGCTCCCGTATGCGCACGCACGAGTGCCTCAGCTTCGGCATTATAGATCCGGGAAAGCTGGTCGTTGTCGTAGAAGTCGGTCACCGCGGAGTGGTGATCAACAAACGCAAAGCCTTCGCGGTCGAGGGAGAAATCGTTGGGCAGCAGGCGTGCATTGCGCACCATCATCGGGCGGAACTCACGTTCGCCCTCGAAGTTGGTGCGCTCACCCGCGACGTTCGACTGGTAGAAAACCGGCAACTCGCCTGTGTTCACAAGATAGCCGATCGGCGCCTCTATAACCTCGCTCATTCCGCGTCTCCCCAATGTCTGCCGAATGTACACCGACGATATCGGCCCCTCAGGCCCGGTTCAATGGCCGAGGGCGCGGACATGACCACAAATGAAAACGGCCGGGAGCAAGGCCCGGCCGTCTCCATGGGTATTGTCGTCCAGTCAGGCGGGCGAAAGGTCGACGGCTTTCGGGCCGCGACGGTCGTCTTCCACCTGGAAGTTCACCTTCTGCCCCTCGGTCAGCGAGCCCATTCCGGCCTGCTCAACCGCGGTAACATGGACGAACACGTCCTTGCCGCCATCGTCCGGCGCAATGAACCCGAAACCACGGGTGGTGTTGAAGAATTTTACGGTACCAGTAGGCATTGAGACTTTCCGTTCGTAGTCGTTTCACGCGGACACCATGTCTGCGCGCTGAAACCGGCTTCAGGCTGTTTCGGGAAAGATCTCGCCGCCACGTTCAACCACGGAAGACGGCTCGCTCGAAACTTGGAGCGGTATCATTGGACACCAAGATGAATGCGGACATGCTCCGTTGCAAGCGATCAATTGGGAGTACGCCCAATTTTATTGCCGGATTTACCGCTAAAATCCCCCAGATGCGCGACGATCAGGCGATTCAATCGCCTTAAACCGCATTCAGAAGACAAAGTCGTCGTTGTGGAGCGTGGTTCGGTCGACACCGATCAGTGTGATCGTGTCACCGCTGCCGAAGTCGATCACCGTGTCCGCGCCGTCCTGCGTCGAGACCGCCAGAAGCTCCGACAGGCTGTTCACCGCCGTCACACCCTGAAGGTCCAGCCGGTCCTGGCTCCCCGCACCGGCGCTGAAGTCCTGCACCGTATCTGCGCCATGCCCGGTCGAGAACACGAACAGGTCATCACCGTCGGCCCCCATCAGGTTGTCGTTGCCGCCTTCGCCGTACAGCGTGTCATCGCCGTCCCGGCCGTTCAGCCAGTCGTTGCCGTCACCGCCGCGCAACACGTTCGCGCTGTTGTCACCGGTCAGGCTGTCGTTATGGGACGACCCCGTCGCGTTCTCGATATCAACGTACCAGTCACCCGACGCATCCCCGTTCGCACCGCCCCAGATCAGGTCCACCGAGATCCCCGTCGAGGAACCGGCATAGCTCACCGCATCCGTGCCGTTGCCGCCGTCCAGCCGGTCACCCCCGCCGCCGCCTTCCAGAACGTCATTGCCGTCGTTGCCGCTCAGGTGGTTCGCCAGGCCATTGCCGATCAGCGTGTCGGCGAACTGCGAACCCTGCACGTTCTCGATACCCGTATAGGTATCGCCCAGCGCCTCGCCGCCGCTGCCGACGCCGGAACTGAGGTTAACCGTCACGCCCGTCGACACACCCAGGTACATCACCGTGTCGATGCCGTTGCCGCCGTCGATCGCATCCTGGCCCGGGCCGCCCACGAGGATGTCGTTGCCCTCCTCGCCATACAGCGCGTCGTCGCCGTCGCGGCCATTGACCCAGTCGTCACCGCTGCCGCCATACAGGAAGTTCCGGCCGTTGTCCCCCGTCAGGCTGTCGTCATGGAACGACCCGATCGCGTTCTCGATCGAGATGTACCAGTCTCCCGTCGCATCCCCGTTCGCACCGCCCCAGATCAGGTCCACCGAGATGCCCGTCGACGAGCTCGCATAGCTCGTCTTGTCCGCGCCGTTCCCGCCGTCCAGACGGTCCCCGCCGCCGCCGCCCGTCAGGAGGTCGTCGCCATTGTCGCCGCTGAGTTGATTGATACCGCTATCGCCGATGATCGTGTCGGCATATTGCGAGCCGTGCACGTTCTCGATGCCCGTATACGTGTCGCCCAGCGCCTCGCCGCCGCTGCCAACCCCCGCACCAAGGTCGACCGTCACCCCGATGGTCACGCCAAGGTACGTCACCGTGTCGATGCCGTTGCCGCCGTCGATCGCATCCTGGCCCGGGCCGCCGACCAGGATGTCGTTGCCCGCGCCACCGGCCAGAAGGTTGTTCAGCGCGTTGCCGGTAATGTTGTCGTTGAAATCCGAACCAACAACGTTTTCGCAGTTTGACAGGGTGTCGGACCCGCCGCCACCGGACGATGTGCCGGTGGTCAGGTTCACGGTAACCGCAGACCCAACCCCGGCATAGCTGATGGTATCCGTGCCGCCACCGGCATCAAGGTCTTCATTTGCTGAACTGGACAGGAATGTGTCCGCGCTACCCGTCCCCACAAAGCCTTCGATGCTGGAGAAAGTGTCTGCGCCAGTTGTGCCGCCGGACACACTTCCCGAGATAAGATCCAGGGTTATGCCGGAACCCGATGACGCGAAGCTGACCCGGTCGAATCAGCTCCCGCCATCGATGATGTCATTCCCCGCACCGCCATCGAGGATGTCATCACCGCCGCCGCCGATCAGCTGGTCGTTGCCGTCTCCACCTTCAAGTATGTCATTGCCCGAACCGCCATCGATGGTGTCGTTGCCCGCACCACCTTGAAGAACGTTCGCGACGGAAGAACCGAGAAGGGTGTCGTTGAAAGCGGAATCGATCGTATTCTCGATACTGATCAGCGTGTCGCTGCCGTCGCCACCAGCTGTGCCGCCCCCGGCAAGGTTGATAACGACACCGGAACTCGCGCCCGAATAAACAGCGGTATCGCTCCCCGCCCCGCCGTTGAGGACGTCATTGCCGGCATTGCCCCTGAGCACGTTGTCGGCGGCGTTGCCGGTCAGGACATCAGCGCCCGAACCGCCGGTCGCGTTCTCGATGACCACGCCGTTCGCGATGGTGAACCCGCCATAGACCCAGCTGGCCTTGGAGACCGCGCCGCCGGCCAGTGCACCGTCGGCGAAATTGAGTGTCGCGGCGCGTAGGTCAATCTCGACGGATGACGAACCGTTGTACTGGATGGTGTCGGTGCCGCTGGTGTCCCAGATCGTCTGGTAGTAGGTCCCGGTGCCGTTCCACGAGGGGACGATATAGGTGTTGTTTCCCGTATTGAGGCTGGATGCCCCATAGAGATGCTGGATCGCTGCAATATCCAGAGCGCCCATGGTCTGGAAACCGTACGAGGCGAGCGAGTTTGGCGAGATGGCGGTCCCGTCGGCCAGCATTTGTCCCACATCGTTGTAGGACATCACCGTGTAGATGTTCTGGTTCAGCCCGTAGGCACCTGTGCTCGCGTAGTTCGAGACTCCGGGTAGCGTGTAGGCGTTGTCATGGGGATGGCCGAGACCGAGCGAATGCCCGATTTCGTGCACCATGGTCGAGAACATGTGCCCGCCGACCTGGGCATCGGACGAGTTCCAGTACTGGGAATAGTAGGTGTTGAACGCCACCAGGCCGGTGTACGAGGTCGGGACATACGTCGGGTCGGGCGGGAACCCTTAGGCAACGGCGCCATCGCTCGGGTCGTAGAACTTAACCATGGTGAAGTCCGTGGTGCCGCTCGTCCGGGTGAAGGTGAGGCCGGAGACGCTTTCGATCAGGTCGAAAGCCCTGTCGATGGCGGTCCGCTCCCAGGAACTCCACGACCCGGAATACGAATATGTCATGCTGATGCTGGACCACTTGACCGCAGTCGTCGTGGACGAGGCCCCCTGCCCCCACAGGATAGCGTCGAGCAACTGGTTGCCCGTAAAGCTCGCTGTGGTTTCTGTCGCCATCCGATCTTCCAACCTAATCGCCTCATACGAGGAGAGGCAGGGCCAAATTACATCAATAGTTGTACAAGCAACGATTTCATAAAAAATTCAGAGACATACACCAAAAAAATATAGGGCTCATTCGGGCCCCAAATCAGTTCTTTTTGCAAAGCATGACGGGGGGCACGCCAAACGGAGTTCAATGCCAGCAAGGCACTGATAACACGTCATTAATTTATCTCAAGCGCCCGAATTTGCCTTAATTCGCATGCGCATAAACCATGCGGGACATGACGTATTCAGGCGATTTGGCGCGAATCCTTGATCAGGCGGCCCGGCTGGCCTTTTTCCGCTCGTGCTCCTTGAGCCACTTCTTGCGGATGCGGATGGACTCTGGCGTCACCTCGACCAGCTCATCGTCGTCGATGAATTCGAGCGCATATTCCAGCGTGACACGCACCGGCGGGGTCAGCAGCAGGTTCTCGTCCGAACCTGCCGCGCGGAAGTTGGTGAGCTGCTTGGCCTTGAGCGGATTGACGGTCAGGTCGTTCGACCGGCTGTGAATGCCGATCACCATCCCCTCATAGACCTCGGTGCCGTGGCCGATCATCAGGTCGCTGCGGTCCTGCAGGCTGAACAGTGCATAAGCCTTCGCGGAGCCGGTTTCCCCGGACACAAGCACGCCGCGCTGGCGCTGTGCCAGTTCACCCGACGCACGCGGGCCATAATGGTCGAAGGCGTGGTACATCAGGCCGCTGCCCGAGGTCTGGGTCAGGAAGACGGAACGGATGCCGATCAGCCCGCGCGTCGGCACCAGGTAGTCGAGCCGTACACGCCCCTGTCCGTCGGACTGCATGTTCTTCATCTCGGCGCGTCGCGCACCGAGCAGTTCCATCACCGAGCCCTGGTGTTCTTCCTCGACGTCCACCGTAAGTGTTTCCCACGGCTCATGGACCTGACCGTCGACGATGCGGGTGATGACTTCAGGACGTGAGATCGCGAGCTCATAGCCTTCGCGGCGCATGTTTTCGATCAGGATCGACAGGTGCAGCTCACCGCGGCCCGACACCTTGAACCGGTCCGCCGTGTCGGTGTCCTCCACCCGCAGGGCAACGTTGTGGAGCAACTCCTCCTGCAGGCGGTCACGCAGGTTGCGGCTGGTTATGTACTTGCCTTCCCGACCCGCGAACGGGGAATCGTTCACCTGGAACATCATGGTGATGGTCGGCTGGTCGACCGTCAGCGGCGGCAGAGCTTCCACATGTTCCGGGTTGCACAGCGTGTCGGAGATGTGGAGTTCCTCAAGGCCAGCGAACGCAATGATGTCGCCGGCCTCGGCCTCCGCACGCTCGACGCGCGCCAGCCCCTCGAAGCCGAGAATCTGCGAGATCTTGCCCTGCCGCTTCTTGCCGTCAGCACCGACGACGGTGACGGCATCGTTGCGGCGAACCTTGCCGCGTGCGATCCGGCCGATCCCGATCACGCCCACATAGGACGAATAGTCGAGCGCCGAGACCTGCATACGGAACGGCCCGGCCCGATCGACATCCGGCGGCGACACCTGGTCTACAATCGTGCGGAACAGAACATCGAGGTTTTCGCCCCGTATGTCCGATGTCTCCGACGCCCAGCCCTGGAGGGCGGAGGCGAAGACCGTCGTGAAGTCGAGCTGTTCCTCGTTCGCGCCCAGCCGGTCAAACAGGTCGAAGGTCTGGTCCACCACCCAGTCGGGCCGCGCGCCCGGGCGGTCCACCTTGTTGACGACCACCACCGGCTTCAGCCCGGCTTCCAGCGCCTTGCGGGTAACGAAGGTTGTCTGGGGCATGGGCCCGTCGACCGCATCGACCAGCAGCAGCACGGAATCCACCATGGAGAGCACTCGCTCGACCTCGCCGCCGAAGTCGGCATGGCCAGGCGTGTCCACGATGTTGATGCGCCAGCCTTCCCACTCGATGGACGTGTTCTTGGCCAGGATGGTGATGCCGCGCTCGCGCTCCAGGTCGTTGGAGTCCATGACCCGCTCGCGCTCGGCATCCGCGCCGCGCGACCCAAGCGTGCCCGACTGGCGGAGCAACTGGTCGACGAGCGTGGTCTTGCCGTGGTCCACATGGGCCACGATGGCGATATTTCGGATTTTCTGGACGCTCTCGGACATGCTGGCACTTCTTCCCGTCAAACGCGCGGCGCTCGGGCCGACCGTTCGATCTGATCTTGTGGCGGATGGAGAGGCGACGGCCGATTGCGCGTTCCAGCGCTCTCCGATTGGCGCCTGATATAGACCAAGCCCGGTTTTGTGCAAGTGCTAACAAATGACATCCGCGCATTCGCGGATCCGGAAAGCGGATGGGAACAAACCGGAATGGCTGCGCGTAAGTCGTCACTTTGACGATCCATCTCCGGTCATGCACAAGTTCAGCAGTTGGATCGGAACGTGTCGAAGAATGTTTCACCTGAACCGCATCTACATATACCGGTTGATTCTCGCGGTCCGGAACTCGACCCGCTACGCGGTCGCTTTCACTGTATTTTTCGCGTTTGCCGGTTTCGCTTCGGCCGTGGTCTATGAAACCTACCCCGCCTTCCTGACGCCTCTCGGGACCACAGCCAAAATTGCCCTCACGCAGATTTCCTTCGTGGCCAGCGCGAGCACGTTCCTGATCTGGGGCGCCTATTGTGTCTGGCGGGTCATCGTGCCCCACCCTCTCGGCAATCAGCCCCGGTCCGATATCAACAAAGGCATATTGACTCTTCTCAGGGAGCATCTGAGCGGCGAACCCGGTTCCGGCTCGATCGAGATCGTCAGCGCGCCTGATCTCGATGACGAGATCTATCACTATGCCGCAAACAACAGGCTTGCGCGTATCTCCGGAATCCTCAATTCGCGGACATTCCGCGGCCAGCCCTGGGCGGGCGCTGCTGCGGAGAAGATCGCCCGGAACACCTCGATCGTCCGCCGCAATCCGAAGACGATCCTTCTGGTACGCAACTCGCTTTCGATGTTCCGGAAAGCAGGCGATCGTGAGTTACTTTATCTGAGCCGCAAACGGTTCGTCGGGTTCAGCATGGTCCTGCCCGTGACCGATATCGGGTTCTCCGTCTATCTGGTTCAGGGCTCGGTGCCCGACAACGCGTTCTCACCGGACCTGGTGGCTCGCGCGGATGGAACCGTCACCGAACCGGCTTCGGCGATCGTTCTTTTCTCCATCGCGCTGGATCGTGGCTATCTCAAGCGAAACGACCCGGATTTCCGCTCGAACTCGCAGGTTTACCTCAAATACCTCACGCTGGGCGTCATCCGCCAACTCCATGACATGATTTCCACGCACGCCCTGAACGGCGGCGCGAGGGTTTATATCCAGAACAGCAACGCCAAGATCGGCAAGCTCCTTGTACAGATCGGATTCGAGAAGGACACGCGCTTCCGCACCGCGGACCGGGAAACGCTTTACAGTGCCGAGGTGACGATCAGATAGCGCGGTTGTCTGGTATCCCGCTCAGGTCGCGTCGCGTACGCGGATGTCGTCCACCGCCCGCAGGACCGCTTCCGGGGTTGCCGGGGCATCCAGCTTGACGAAATGGCGGTGCCCGCCGATCCGCGAGACTGCGTCGCGCAGCGCAAGCCAGACGGATATCGCCAACATCAGCGGCGGTTCGCCTACCGCCTTTGAGCGGAACACGGTCGGCACCCGGTTCGGCGCATCTTCCAAGATGTGCACGTTGAACACCGGCGGCACATCGCGGCTGCCGGGAATCTTGTAGGTGGACGGCCCGTGGGTCATGAGCTGGCCCTTCGCATTCCAGACCAGTTCCTCCGAGGTCAGCCAGCCCTGTCCCTGCACGAAGGCCCCCTCAATCTGGCCCAGGTCGATGGCCGGGTTGAGCGAAGAGCCCACATCCTGCAGCAGGTCGGCGCGCAGCACCCGGCTTTCGCCGGTCAGGGTGTCGATCACCACTTCCGACACGGCCACGCCGTAGGTGTAGTAGTAGAACGGGTTGCCCGTGAGCTTCGTCGTGTCCCAGTGCAGGCCCGGCGTTGCGTAATAGCCCGCCGCCGACAGGGATTCGCGCGCCTCATAGGTCATGTTCGCCAGCTCGGCGAAGGAGACGCTATCGTTGCCGGAATAGACCCGGTTGGCCCGGAACTCGATCTTGTCCGGGGTGGTGTCGAAATGGTTCGCTGCCACGCCGGCCATGCGACCCTTGATCTCTTCCGCCGCGTTCAGCGCCGCCATGCCGTTGAGGTCGGACCCGGAGGACGCCGCCGTCGCGGAGGTGTTCGGCACCTTGTCGGTGCGCGTCGCGGAAATCTTGATGTTGTCGAGGTCGACCTGGAAGGTCGAGGCGACGACCTGCGCCACTTTGGTGAACAGACCCTGCCCCATCTCCGTGCCGCCGTGGTTCAGGTGCACGCTGCCGTCGGTATAGACATGCACCAGCGCGCCGGCCTGGTTCAGCTTGGGCGTGTTGAACGAGATGCCGAACTTCACCGGCATCAGGGCGAGACCCTTCTTCAGGGTCTCGTGGCTGGCGTTGAATTCATCGACGGCACGCGACATGCCGTCATAGTCGATCTCCTTGCACAGCCGGTCCGCCAGCTCGACGATGATGTTGTCCTTCACCACCTGCTTGTAGGGCGTGACGTTGCGGTCCTCGGTGCCGTACCAGTTCACGGCGCGGATCTCGGCAACCGATTTTCCGAGCGTGCGAGCGATGTGCTCGATGATCGCCTCGATGACCAGCATGCCCTGCGGCCCGCCGAATCCCCGGAACGCCGTGTTGGACACGGTGTTCGTCTTGCACGGGTATCCACGGAAGATCGAGTTGGGAAGGTAGTAGCAGTTGTCCGCATGGCAGAGCGCACGGGCGAGAACGCCCGGGCTCACATCCGCGACATTGCCCGAGCGCATGCCCATGAGGATATCGACCCCCTCGATCCGGCCGTCGCCGTCGAAACCGGCGGTATAGCGGAACAGAAAATCGTGACGCTTGCCGGAGACGATCATGTCGTCGTCCCGGCGCAGACGCAGGCGCGCCGGGCGGTTTGTCGCGTTGGCGGCCAGTGCCGCAATCGACGCATAGATGGTGGGCTGGCTTTCCTTGCCGCCGAACGCACCGCCCATCCGCCGGACCTCGACCGTCACGGCATTGGTGGATTTGCCAAGCGTATGTGCCACGCCATGCTGCACTTCGCTGGGATGCTGGGTGGAACTGAAGACGTCGAGATCGCCGTCGTCGCGCGGGACAGCCAGCGCAATATTGGTCTCGAGATAGAAGTGGTCCTGTCCGCCGCAGCGTACCTCACCCTCAACCTTGTGGGCCGCATTCGCGATGGCGGTCTCCGGATCGCCAGAGGTCATGACCTGCGCCGGATAGGTGTACTGCTCGCGCTCCAGCGCCTCCTCGATAGTGAGGACGGCGTGCAGTTCCTCGTACTCGACCTTCACAAGTTTCGAGGCTGCCAGCGCGAGGTCATAGGTCTCGGCCGCCACAAGAGCGACAGGCGCACCCGCATAGTCGGCGATCTCCTCCGCCAGCACCGGCTCGCCCTTGAAGATCGGCCCGATATCGTTGTGCCCGGGGATGTCGGCGGCGGTCAGGACCGCATGCACCCCTTCGGCCGCTTCCGCGACCGTCGTGTCTATGGAGAGAATTCTCGCATGGGCGTGCGGGCTGGTGACCAGCACCACCTCAAGCGTGCCCGGCAGTTCGGGCATATCGTCGATGTAGCGCGAGCTGCCGGTGACGTGTCCCCGCGCGCTGTCGTGGCGGACCCTGGTATGGACAGCGCCGACAATATCTTCCGCGACACTCATAGCCCGACCACCTGTGTTTCGTCCTTGCCGTCCAGTTCGCGGAAGAGTCGCACGAAGAGGTTCGCCGCCACCCGCAACCGGTAGTCCGCGCTGGCGCGGTGATCGTCGATGGGGGCGAAGTCCTCGCCCGCCTTCGATCCCGCCGACCGCGCCGTGTCTTCCGTCCAGGGATGCCCGATCAGCGCGGCCTCGCACGCCTTCGCTCGCTTGGGAGTCGCGGCCATCCCGCCGAATGCAATGCGCGCGTCGGTCACAGTGCCGTCCGCAACGGTCAGGCGGAATGCGCCGATCACGGCAGAGATATCCTGGTCGTAGCGCTTTGACACTTTGTAGGTGCGGAAGACCTGCCCGTCCGCCAGCTTCGGGATGCGGATGGATTCGATAACCTCGTCCACACCGAGATCGGTCTTGCGGTAGTCAAGGAAAAAATCCTCCATCGCAATTTCGCGCGTCCCGCCCGGGCCATGGAGGCGAAGGACTGAGTCCAGCGCAATCAGGCAGGGCGGCGTGTCGCCGATCGGTGACGCATTGCCGATATTGCCACCAAGGGTGCCGACATTGCGGATCTGCCGGGACCCGATGCGGCGGATCAGCGTCGCGAAGGACGGCCAGTGCGCGTCTATCTGCGGCAACGCCTCGGTGTAGGTCGCAGCCGCACCGAGCACCAGCGCATCGCCGGACTCCTCGATGCGCCGAAGTTCGGTGACGTTCCGGGTGAAGATCGTGGCCGGGTACTTCTTGCGCTGCTTGCTGAAGGACAGGCCGAGATCGGTGCCGCCGCACAGCAACGGTGCATCCGGATGCGACATGCGCGCGGCCACGAGATCGTCCAGTGTGCGCGGGGCCAGGAACAGCTGCCCGGCGATATCATGGGCCTCCGCAGGGCCCTCGGCCGGCAGCTTCATCTCGGAGAGGACGGGCTGCGTGCACGCCTGCCGCGCGGCATCGACGATGGGCCGGTAGCCGGTGCAGCGGCAAAGGTTGCCCGCCAGCGCATCGTGGATGATGTGGTCGTCCACGGCCTCGCCGGAATGGCGCAACGCGTGCAGCGACATCACGAAGCCGGGGGTGCAGAAACCGCACTGGGTGCCGTCGGTCTCGACGATGGCCTGCTGGGCGGCCTCAAGCTCGCCGCTGTCTGCTGCGAGGCCTTCCACGGTCAGCACCTCGGTGCCGTCGAGCTGCCCAAGAGTCACCAGACAGGAGTTCACGGCCAGTTTCCGGCCGGTGTCCGGACGGGTCACGACGATCGTGCAGGCCCCGCAATCGCCTTCCGCGCAGCCTTCCTTGGTACCGGTCAGGCTCGCATTCTCGCGGAGATATTCGAGTGCGGTCTTGGTCGGCGAGATATTCGCCTCGCTGCATGTTTTTCCATTGAGCGTGAAGTTGATCGCCAATGCTCACCCCAAAATCCAGAAGATGAGCAAGCGTATAACGGCCCATATGCTCTTGGCGAGACTTTGTTTGCACTGCACAATGAGTCATGACGCACCGGCCCCGCCGGATCCATACACGGAGGCACTCCCCCATGGATGACAAGGACTTCATGCGCGCGGCCATCGCGCTGGCCGAGGAGAATGTCGCCAGCGGCAATGGCGGCCCCTTCGGCGCTGTGATCGTGCGTGACGGCGAGATTGTCGGGCGCGGCACCAACAACGTGACATCCCACAACGATCCCACGGCCCATGCCGAGGTCGTGGCCATCCGCGATGCCTGCGCGAAGCTCGGCACGTTCAACCTGCAGGGCTGCACGGTCTACACGAGCTGCGAGCCCTGCCCCATGTGCCTGAGCGCGATCTACTGGGCGCGGCTGGACCGCATCTACTACGGCAACACAAAGAACGACGCCGCCGAAATCGATTTCGACGACGCCTTCCTCTACATCGAGATTCCCAAGGCCATCGAGGACCGCTCGATCCCGACCGCGCAGATGCTGCACGAGGAATCGATCAAGGCATTCCAGGCCTGGGCCGTGTCCGAAGACAAGATCCCCTACTAGCGCGCTGAGGCTAGAGGTTTACCGGCGGATGGACGCTCCTGGTGCCGGACGCGCGGATCTCCTCCTCGTCCCAGTAGCCAATCAGGATTCCCGGCGGTTCGCCGCCCGCGGCCATCCTGTTGATCTGTTCCGGGGTCCGCGTGATGCGGTTGTGGTGCTTGCGCGCCCATGCGAACAGGGCCTCATGGAGCCTGGCACGGGTCTCCTCGTGTTCCGGGTCGGCCCCGAGATCGACAAGCTCGTCCGGGTCTGATTCCAGGTCGAACAGAAGTGGGCGGAAGCCCTCGGCATGGATGTACTTCCATCGCCCGTCGTAGATCATCAGGAGGCGGGCGTCGGCCTCGTCCAGTTCCAGCTCAAGGCGCGACTGGCGGGTCGAGAAGTCATATTCGGAGATCGCGTATTTCCGCCATTCGACAGACCTGCCTTCCAGCAACGGCACCAGTGAACGGCCTTCGAGAATATGCGGCTTGGCCGCACCGCCCATCAGTTCAAGGAATGTCGGCGCCAGGTCGATCCCCTCGACAAGTTTATCGCAGGTCGTGCCGCGGGTTGCGTCGGCTTCCGCGCGCGGATCGTAGATGATCAGCGGGATACGGGCCGAAGCATCGTGGAACAGGTCTTTCTCGCCCAGCCAGTGGTCGCCGAGATAGTCGCCATGGTCCGACGACATCACGATCATGGTGTCGTCCATGCGCCCGGTATCCTCGAGATACTTGAACAGTCGGCCCAGTTGGTCGTCGAGTTGCTTCACAAGCCCCATGTAGGCCGGGATCACGGTCTCCCGCACCTCGTCGCGGGAGAACGCCTTGCAGACGCGGTGGTTCTGCCACGCCTTGTAGACAGGGTGGTCGGTCATACGCTCGGCATCGGATCGCACCGGCGGGATGATGTCGTCCGGCCCGTACATGTTGTGGTAGGGCGGCGGCACGATATAGGGCCAGTGCGGCTTGATGTAGGACAGGTGGCAGAGCCAGGGCTTGTCGCCCGCCTGCTCGATGAAGTCGATGCCGCGCCTGGTCAGGTAAGGCGTTTCGGAATGTTCCTCGGGCACGCGCGCCGGCTTGTCCGCATGTTTCAGCAGCCAGCCCGACAGCAGCGCACCGTCCTCGTCCTCCGCCGAGTTGGCCCATTCTTCCCAGGGGTTGTCACCGCCCATCCCCTGTTCGCGCAGGTAGTCGTCGTAGGGCGGGTTCTTGTCGTAATAGCCTTCCGGATGCATGCCATCGTCGCGCTCGAAGGGCGTGAAGCCACACTCTGCCGTGTGGATGCCGATGATCGATTCCCGCTCGATCCCGAGACGCTTCATGCCGTCCATATCCGGAATCATGTGGGTCTTGCCGACCAGCACGCATTCGGCCCCGATCTCGCGAAGATGATCGCCCAGCGTCGGCTCGCCAACGCGGAGCGGGAAGCCGTTCCATGTCGCGCCGTGGGACCGCACATAGCGCCCCGTGTAGAAGCTCATGCGTGACGGACCGCAGATCGGTGACTGCACATAGGCCTTGTTGAACCGCACGCCCTTGGCCGCCAGTGCATCCATGTGCGGCGTTTCCAGGTGCGGATGGCCGTAGCAGGACAGGTAATCCCAGCGAAGCTGGTCCGCCATGATCCAGAGCACGTTTTTCAGCTTACCCATGATACCCTCCAAAAGGACTGGTTGCCGGTCGTTACCTGATCTTGGCCGAGGTATCGCGAGGGCCTGAAGATAGACATCCGCAGGGCCAACAAGCGCGCCCGGGCCACCTGCCAGGCCGCCGTTTCGCGCGCTGCCTGGCTACTCCCACCAGTGAAGTGCGTCCTGGCCCTCGCCCTGGGCGCCGTTGGGGCCGCCGCCGCCGGTGCGCAGGTACATCTTGCGGTCATGCCCGGCGCCGTACTTGCCGGCCAGCGCATCGACCAGCCAGTCCGCGCACATCATGTGATGGTCGTGGCGCGGCTGCTGCCCCCCGAACATGCGGGCCTGGTGGTAGGTGTCCTCGTAGACCCAGAGTTCCTTCGGCGCCTTGATCTTGTCGAAGAAGTTGTAGACCAGCTCGACCGGGCTTCGGGAATCGTATTCGCCAACGGTCATCAGGATCGGGCACTTGATCTCCGCCTCCCGGCCCTCGACGGTCATCTGTGAGACCCAGCCGTTGAGCTCTTCCTCGCTCGACGCCCCCATCAGGTAGCCGAAGAGCTGCTTGTAGCGCGGCGAGAAGGTATCGAGGATGTAGTACTTGTCCAGCGCCGACGTCCACGGCGCGGCCACGGCCTTGATCAGCGGATGGCCGGACGCTGCGACCTCGAGGCCCCAATGGGCGCCCATCGACAGCGCATAGACGACGATCTTGTCCTCGTCGACCTCGTCACGCTTGGCCATGTACTCGGCGATGGCCAGGACCGCCCGCTCGTAGTTGTCCGGCGTCAGCTTGATGTTGCGCAGGTTCGACATGCCCTGCCCGGGCCCGTCGATAACCAGCAGGTGCATCCCGCGATAGTGGGCCTCGATGACGCGGGGATCCGGATAGATCTCCTTGGTCATGTCGCAGCCGGGAATGAAAATCACCAGCGGTGCATTCGGCTCACCCGGCAGCATGTGGAAGTTGCATTGCAGTTCCACACCTTCGAACGGGATTTCGAGCCGCTCGATCCTGTGGGGTGCGAACTCGATCACCTTCTCGTAGTTGGCGATGGAGCGGCCATGCAGGTAGCGCTTCTCGTCATTGGTCTCGAGCACAGGGTGCTGGGCCTGTGCGAACATGGCTGACGCGCGGTAGTAGAGCTCGAACGCCGTCGCGGTATGGCCGGCGGCCTCTTCCTCTGCCGCAACGCGCTCCAGGCGCTGGCCCAGCCGGCCCAGATGCTTGGATATCTGGCCGTGGCTCTTGACGCTCTTCGGCACCTGCCGACCGTCCTCGTCCCAATGGAAGACCTGTCCGGTCTCCTGGACGACGTAATCAAAAATCCACTGCTGGCGGTCGCGTTGAAGGCGTGGCGTACGCATGGTGAAGGCTCCTCCGGTTTATCGTTTGCCCCGGGCGTCTGCGCGGCCCGGTTGCTGGCTTCCTAGATACTGCAACCAGAGGGCCAGGGACAGCCTGCCGGGTTGCTTCGGCGGGGTCGAATTCAGTCCTGCGCACCCAGCGCACGTGCATGAATCTGGTTCAGGATGTCCACCTGTTTGGCGGACACTCGCGACGTGTTCCTGAGCTGGCGGATGAAGATGACCTCCCAGGTGCTCACGTCCAGGCCCTGATCCATGGCCTTGTCGATATCATCCAGTATCTCCGAGATATTCGCTGCCTCAATTGTCAGCGTCTCCACGGATGCTTCGGGAGCCAGGTCTTCGGGCCTCAGGTCGAACCGCCCGAGAATGCGTGTGATCGCGCCGGATGCGGCCGCAGCTTCACCGGGATGCGACGATCCCAGGCGCGCGAAGACGGCCTTCTGCCGTTCGCGCTCTGCCAGCGTGATGTTCGCTGTTCGGTCTGCATTCTCTTCTGAACAAAAGAAAACCGAAACAAGGTCTTCCGGACTCAAGTGATACTTCTCAAGAATGGCGTGAATCCGCAATATTGCGGTGCCCGCGTCACCGGGTTCGCCCAAATGAAGCAATGCAGCGCTCATGGCTACATGGTCTTCTCTGCTAAAATCGGGCAATTTCGCCACGCGGTATCCATGTATTCAGTGAACCATTGGGTTCAACCACAAGAATACTCTAGTAGGATTTCCGCAGCTTGGCCAAAACCAAACTGGAATTGCTGACGCGGAATTGTTTGGAAGGACGTCCGGAATCTGGCGCCCCTACAGGCGTCGAACCGACGGCAGGACGCAATCGCCTGCCGCCGGTCATGCGTTCAATAGCGTTTACGCCGCAGCCGCGGCCTCATCCAACTGGCGGATCATGTCGTCCAGGTTCGGAATCGCCGTGTAGTCCTCACTGAGAGCGCCCGACCCCGCCGGACTCTTGCACGTAAAGAAACGGCACTCGGGCCCGAGCAGTCGTATGCCGTGGGGCACCCCGCGCGGGATGTACACAAGGTCACCCGGCCCGATGATCTCCATATCTTCGCCGAGGATTGTCGCGAGCCGACCCTCCAACAGGTAGATCCACTGTTCGTCGGTGGGATGCACATGGGGCGGCGGCGCATCGCCTTGCGCATAGGTCACGACCCCCGCCTTGATCAATTCGCCGCCAAACTGATTCATCATGATGTGCGGGCGAATGACATCCGGTGTCGGCTTCATGTCAGCAGCTTTGTAAACAGGCATGATTCTTCCCTCTCTTGGATTGCCACCTTCTTCCGGACAACCATGAACCACCAACGCTGAATTCCTCAAGCCACGCGGCAGCGCGGATCGGTAACACATGCGGTCCATTCAATTTTCACAGGGAAAATTGGCGTCCCCAACGGGATTCGAACCCGTGTCGCCACCTTGAAAGGGTGGTGTCCTAGGCCTCTAGACGATGGGGACGCCGGGGCCTTGAAAAGGCCGACAGGACATAACGGCACGCACGCATGAAATCAAGGCCGGACAGAGCCTTTCGAAGTCCTGCTGCAAAGATGTAACAAGGGGACCGACCGGGGCGTATTCCAGCGGGGCAGCTGTTCCATGACTGACATTTCTACAGGCTTTTCGGAGGCACTACGGACACGCCACTCGGCTGCCTGGAAGGCCGCAACCGACAACCGCTTCGTACGCGAGTTGGTGTCGGACACGATGGAGGATGATGTCTATTCGCGCTACCTACGCCTGGACTATGCCTTTATCAAGGCACTCACCGCTTCCGTCGGCCACGCCGTCGCGGTGGCCCCGGGCATGCCCGCAAAGAGCCGCCTGGCGGGCTTCCTGTCGGTGCTGACGAGCGAGGAAAACGACTACTTCCTGCGATCCTTCGAGGCCTTCGGCGAACCGCCACCCACCTTCGACGATCCCGTCTCGCACCCGGTCGTCGGTGCCTTTGATGCACTTCTCGCCCGGCAGCGCACCGCCGGCACCTATCTGGACATCCTGTCGGTGCTGGTACCAGTGGAATGGGTCTATCTCGAATGGGCCTCGAACGCAGTGCACAGCGGCGCGCCGCTGCCGAAACGTTTCTACCTGTCGGAATGGATCACGCTGCACGCGGACCGGGACTTCAACGCTTTCGTGAACTGGATGCGGGCAGAACTCGACCGGGCAGCCGACGGCGCCACGGACGCGGAACGGTCACGCGCCGAGGCGACCTTTGCAGAAGCCCTTGTACTTTAGGCTGCGTTCTTCGCGGCGAGCTACGACGCCATATAGGCCGCGTCGTCGATAATGAGCTGAACGTCCTCACGGCCCTGCCAGTTGTCGGGCCGCAGCTTGCCCGCGAGGCGCAACGCAAGCCCGCTCTTGTCGAGCAGCACGTCGCCCAGAGGCTCTCCCACAGCGCGGAAGGCAATCGCCTTGAGCCGCCCGCCTGCATTGTCGGCGAGGAAACAGCGCACATGCCCCGCGCCGACCACGTCGGCCTTGGCGACGCGGACATTGGTGAGTGCGAAGCGCGGTTCGGAATTGCCCGAACCGAAGGGCGCGAGGCGCTCCAGCGCGGCGACAAAGTCCGGCTGCACGCCGGATAGCGACATCTCGCCATCCAATCGCAGCGTCGGAATCACCGCATTGCGGGCGATTTCGACCGCAACCCGCTCCTCCAGGTACTCGCGCAGCGCGCCCAGCTTGTCGCGGGCAACTGTCAGCCCCGCCGCCATCTTGTGGCCACCGCCATTGACCAGCAGGCCCGCCTGACGGGCCGCGATCACCGCACTGCCGAGATCTACCCCTTCAACCGAACGGCCCGAGCCCTTGCCGTCGTTGCCCTCGAAGCCGATGACGAAGGCGGGCCGGTTGAAACGCTCTTTCAGGCGGCCGGCGACAATCCCGATCACGCCCGGATGCCAGCCCTCGCCCGCCGCCACGATCAGCGCGGCGTTCAGGTCCGAACCCTCGACCTGTGCGATAGCCTCCTCGAGCACCTGTGCCTCGATCTCGCGGCGTTCCGCATTCCAGACATCCAGCTTCTGTGCCAGCTCGAGAGCCTCTCCGCTGTCTTTCGTCATCAGCAGGCGCGCGCCGAGCCCAGCTTCGCCGACGCGCCCGCCCGCATTGACCCGGGGCCCGAGCAGAAAGCCCGCGTGATACTCGGTCAGCTTGGAATCGACCCGCGCGACATCCGACAGGGCCACAAGGCCGGGATTGCGCCGCTTGCCCATGACCTTCAGCCCCTGGCTCACAAAGGCGCGGTTCAGCCCCGTCAGGGGAACGACGTCGCACACGGTGCCCAGCGCCACGAGATCCAGCAGGCCCAGCAGGTCCGGCTCCTTGCGCCCGCTGCTCTCGTACCAGCCGCTATCGCGCAGGGCCCGGTTGGTGGCGACGGTCAGCAGGAAGGTCACCCCGACCGCGGCCAGCGAACCCTGCCCGCTCCTGTCGTCCAGCCGGTTCGGGTTCACCACGGCAACCGCGCGGGGCAGAGCCGGCTCGGCCACATGGTGGTCGACAACGATCACGTCCAGCGCGGCATCCGCGGCCGCTTCCAACGGTGCGAAGGCCGTGGTGCCGCAATCAACCGTGATCACAAGGTCCGCACCTTCGGCGTTCAGCCGCAACATGGCCGGTGATGTCGGGCCGTACCCTTCGGTGATGCGGTCGGGAATGTAGATGCGCGCCGGAACACCGAGCGCGGAGAGAAAGCGCGCCAGCAGTGCCGATGAGGTCGCGCCGTCCACGTCATAGTCGCCGAAGACCGCGATGGATTCGCCGTCACGGATCGCCGCCGCAAGCCGTTCGGCGGCGCGGTTCATGTCCTCCAGGGCCGACGGATCGGGGAGCGCATCGCGCAGGGTCGGATCGAGGAAGGCCTCAGCCTCGTCGATCCCGATACCACGCGCCGCCATCACGCGGCCCACGATCTCGGGGATGCCGAGCCGTTGTGACAGTGCCAGTCCTGTCCGGTCGTCCGCGTCGCGCAGGACCCAGCGCTTGCCCGTTACCGAACGCTCGACAAGGACGCCCTGTGCGGACGTGTCCCTGTCAATCGGTTCGGCGGCGCTGCTCATCCCGGATCAGTCGAACAGGCCCGGCTTGCGTTCAAAGTTGTGGCGGGTGATGACCTCCCGCACGGTGCCCGTCACCGATCGCATGACGATCGAGTGGGTCTCCGCGCGGTCGCCGTGCCGGCGCACGCCCTTCAGCATCGCGCCGTCGGTCACGCCCGTCGCGGCGAAGATCACGTCGCCCGATGCCAGGTCGTCACGGCTGTAGACGCGGTCGAGATCCTCGATGCCTAGACGGCGTGCACGGCCGATCTCGTCGTCGTTGCGGAACAGGAGCTTGCCCTGGATCTGGCCGCCGATGCTCTGGAGCGCCGCGGCGGCGAGCACGCCTTCCGGTGCGCCGCCCGAGCCAAGGTACATGTCGATGCCGCTGGCCGGATCGGAGGTCGCCATGACACCGAAGATGTCACCGTCGGAAATCAGGAAGATGCGCGCGCCCGCCTCGCGAACAGCGGCAATCAGCTCCTCATGACGCGGCCGGTCGAGAATGCACACGGTCAGTTCCGAGACACCCACACCCTTGGCCTTTGCCAGCTTCGCGAGGTTCTCCGAGGGTGCAGCTTCGATGTCGATCAGTCCGTCCGTGTAGCCGCCGCCGATGGCGATCTTTTCCATATACACGTCCGGCGCGTTCAGGAAACCGCCGTCGGGTGCGAGCGCCAGCGTCGCCATGGCGTTGGCATTGGCCTTCGCGGTGATGGTGGTGCCTTCCAGCGGGTCCAGCGCGATATCGGTCTTCGGACCGCCGGCCCCGACCTTTTCACCGATGTAGAGCATCGGCGCCTCGTCGCGCTCGCCCTCGCCGATGACGACGGTGCCCTCGATCTTCAGCTTGTTCAGCGCGGTGCGCATCGCGTCCACGGCGGCCGCATCGGCCTCTTTCTCGTTTCCGCGTCCGACCCAGTCGGCAGCGGCCAGCGCGGCCGCCTCGGTCACCCGGACGGCCTCGATCGCCATGTTGCGATCCATCACCGCCTTGTCCTGGCTGCTCATTCGTTCCTCGTTTTTCGTTCTTATGCGTCCGGTGCGGCCGCGAAAGGCCGAACTACACCAGCGATTCGATTCGTATCATTGTCGGTGCTTCGACGACGGAATCCAA
>JAYOFE010000002.1:0-190727 GCA_038117045.1 Alphaproteobacteria bacterium
TCAGGTTAGCCGGACTCTCTCAATCAGCATGGACCAAAATTCGGGGAGCAGGTCATAGATTTTTTGTAGATTTTGGCAGAAAAAAACTTCCGCTGCTTCTAACGAGCAACGGAAGTCATTGAAAAAATTGGTCGGGACGGCAGGATTTGAACCTGCGACCCCCACACCCCCAGTGTGATGCGCTACCAGACTGCGCTACGCCCCGACCGGGCGGACCGGACTATAGTGACTTATGCCGGTCGTTTGAAGCCGTCTATCGTGCAGAATCGAGAAGTTTCTTGAGCGCTTCAAGTTCGCCCAGAACCGCTTTCAACTCGGCCTTATCCAGACCGGCGGGCACAGACGCCTTTGCCGCTGGCGCGGCAGGTGCCGCGGGAACTTCGGATGCCGGGGGCTCGACATGCTCCACAGCGCCGTCGCCTGCCTCGTCGGGGCGAATCCCGCCTTCCCGCAGGAGCTTCTGCACACCTTTGATCGTGTAGCCGTCCTCGTAGAGCAGCGCACGAATGGAACGCAGAAGGTCCACGTCTTCGGGACGGTAGTACCGCCGGCCACCGCCCCGTTTCATGGGGCGCACCTGGTTGAATTTGGTTTCCCAGAACCTCAGGACATGTTGCGGGACATCCAGGTCCGACGCGACTTCGCTGATCGTGCGAAACGCTTCGGCTGATTTCCCGCCGCGGCGGCTAGAGAGGTTTACCGGATCCGCCATTCCGTCCGTCAGAAGGAGGAGTCAGGCTCGGTCGAGGCTCCAGCGCTGTAGCCGCCGGACACGCCGGCAGAACCACCCGCCACTTCGCCATCATTGATCCGCTTCTTCAACACGTGGCTCGGTCGGAACACGAGAACCCGGCGCGGCAGGATCGGCACTTCTTCACCCGTCTTCGGGTTACGACCCATGCGCTCGCCCTTGTTGCGCACCTGGAAGCTACCGAAGGACGACAGCTTCACCATCTCGCCACGCACGAGCGCGTCGGACATCTCTGCCAGAACCGACTCGACCAGATCTGCGGATTCATTGCGCGAGAGGCCGACTTCCTGATAGACGGCCTCCGTTAATTGTGCGCGCGTGATTGTTTCGCCCACCACCTGCTCCCCAAGGCATTCTTATCCGGCGACGGTAGCGCGCCAGTATAAACCCCGTCAATATCAAAGGATTGCCGGGGCCGCTTAATGCAAAACGTATGGATCGGGCGCTAGCACCCCGTTACCAGCGGACAACACCGGAGCCCCAGGTGAGGCCTCCGCCCATGGCTTCGATCAGGACGAGGTCACCCTGCTTGATCCGGTTGTCCTCGACCGCCACCGAGAGCGCCAGCGGAATGGATGCCGCCGACGTGTTTGCATGCTGGTCGATGGTGACGACCACGCGGTCGGGAGAAACCCCGAGCTTGCGAGCTGTGCCGTCGATAATCCGCTTGTTGGCCTGGTGCGGCACGAACCAGTCGATCTCCTCGGCTTTCAGACTGGTCGCATCAAGCGCTTCCAGAACGACATCCGACATCTTGGTGACGGCGTGACGGAACACCTCGCGGCCTTCCATGCGCAGATAGCCGACCTTGCCCGTGGATGACGGTCCGCCGTCGACATACAGGAGATCATGAAGCGTGCCATCGGAATGCAGATGGGTGGACAGAACACCACGGTCGGACGTATCCCCCTTGCCTTCCTCCGTCTTCAGCACCACCGCGCCCGCGCCGTCCCCGAACAGCACACAGGTCGAGCGGTCCTCCCAGTCGAGAATGCGCGAGAAGGTTTCCGCGCCGATCACCAGCGCGCTGTCGGCCTGCCCGGCCTTCAGGAAATTGTCCGCCGTGGCCAGCGCAAAGACAAACCCGGAGCAAACGGCCTGCACATCGAACCCCATGCTGCCGTTGGCGCATCCCAACTTGGACTGAACAACCGTCGCCGATGCCGGAAACGTCTCGTCCGGTGTCGAGGTCGCAACGACGATCAGGCCGATATCGTCCGGCGACATGCCAGCCGCATCCAGCGCCTTGCGGGCCGCGTGCGTCGCGAGGTCGGATGTCATCTCGCCTTCAGCGGCAATGTAGCGCTGGGTAATACCGCTGCGTTCGCGGATCCACTCATCCGTGGTGTCGACCCGCTTTGCGAGGTCATCATTGGTAACAACGTTCTCGGGCAGGTAATGCCCGATTCCCTGGACAACGGAACGGCGCATGATCAAGAGGCCACCGCGGAAGGCGATTGGGGCCGCAAAATCTCCGAATCGAAGCGCTCTATATTCGTCTTGAGCAAGGAATTTCCGTCGTACTTGATCATATCGATCGCAACCCCGATCGCCGTCGCAAAACCGATGGCATCGGTTCCGCCGTGGCTCTTCACACACACGCCGTTGAGACCGAGGAACATCGCACCGTTGTACCGGCGCGGGTCGCTGCGGGAGCGCAGCTTGTCGAACGAACGCTTTGCGAAGATATAGCCGATCTTCGCCCAAAATGAATTGCGAAACGTCTCGCGCACGAAGGCATTGATGAGTTTCGCCGTGCCTTCGGCGGTTTTCAGCGCCACATTTCCCGTGAACCCGTCGGTGACCACCACGTCAACCGCGCCCGAGGGAATATCGTCGCCCTCAACGAAACCCACGAACTCTCCCGGCAGATCGAGTTCACGCAACAGGTTTGCCGCTTCCTTCAATGCGTCATTGCCCTTGGTCTCTTCCTCACCCACGTTGAGAAGACCGATGGTCGGGTCCTGGACGCCCAGGATCGTCCGCGCGAACACCTCGCCCATGATCGCGAACTCCACAAGGTTGCGGGTGTCGCAGCGGATATTGGCACCGAGGTCGAGCATGACAGTCTCA
The DNA here is from genome assembly GCA_038117045.1 of Alphaproteobacteria bacterium. Lineage (GTDB taxonomy): Bacteria > Pseudomonadota > Alphaproteobacteria > UBA6615 > UBA6615 > JABJAG01. Next base: position 2,825 of record JAYOFE010000002.1, read on the forward strand.
CCGCGCAGCGTCGGGAAAAACGACGCGATCGCCGGACGGTCGATTCCCTCAAGGCGCCGCAGGATCAGCATTGCCATGGCCAGCAGGGCACCGGTGTTCCCTGCCGACACGACGCCATCTGCCTCGCCGTCCTTGACCGCCTCGATGGCTTTCCACATCGAGGTCTCCTTGCCGCTGCGCACGACCTGGGACGGCTTGTCCTCGGGCTTCACCGTATCAGGCGCATGGCGCACCTCGACGAACTCCTCCAGGCCACGTTGGCGCGCGACCCGGTCGGAGATTTCTTCGGCATCGCCGTATAGAAGGAACTTCACATCGGGGTGCCGGCGACGCGCGATATTCGCGCCCGCGACCACGATCTGTGGTGCGTTGTCGCCGCCCATGGCGTCGAGGGCAATGGTGATCTGCTCGCTCAACGGGTCCGCTCTCCCCAACCGGACAAACCCGTGTCCGGCGCCAGGCCGTTAGAGGTTAGATCTTCTCCTTAACCTCAATAACCTGACGACCCTTGTAGTAGCCGGTCTTCATGTCGACGTGATGCGGGCGGTGGAATTCGCCCGTGGTCTCGTCCTCAACATAGGCCGGCTGCTTCAGTGAGTCGTGCGAGCGCCGCATGTTCCGTCGCGACTTAGAAACTTTTTTCTTGGGTACAGCCATCTGTTTTCCCTTTCGCGGGGAAGTATGAGTTTATCCGCAATTGCTGGAATGCGGCGGCTAGATACCCAAAAATGCACCGTCGGGCAAGCGAATCGCAAGATTTCTTGACGCGAAACGACCGCCTGCGCCGTTATTCCTTGTCTTCGCCCATCGTCTCGCGCAACCGGGCAAGTGCCGCAAAGGGTCCGGACGCGGCGGCATCCCCGTCCCCGACGGGCTCGAATGTCGCCCCGGGTGCCCGCGGGTAGGGATTCAGGGCCAGCGCGAAGTTCTGGACCAGGATTTCGCCCAACTCGATTTCATCATCGACAATCGGCTCGAGCGGATCCTCTTCCTCGCCTTCCTCCTCGTCGATTCGCCTCGAAAACCGCTGCACGATCTTCGTCTCGACGGCTTCCGAAACCGGCTCCAGCGTCACGACACAGGCCTGTTCGACCTGGCCTTTCAGGCCTCCATACACGGTCACGTCACCCGACCTGTCCGCCAGAACCTGAAGCTCCGCCGCAAAGGCCGCGACCGAAAGGATTCCCAGACGGGCAGCAATGGCCGTGCATTCCTCCGGCGCGGCCTCGATCCGGAGAATCTCAGGGGCATTCGGCTCCAGCCGGCTCACGTCAAATGGCCGTTTGAGCTCGCTGTTCTCGCCCGCCCCGCTCATTGTGCGGCCTCGGTTCCCCGGGACTCGGGGCTGACCGCCGGAAAGGCATTGGGGTCGGGAAAGGCGGGAACCCCTGCAAGCAAAGTTTCAGCCGGGCATGCGTCAATCTCGTGCCGTGCCGCGCGGACATAGGCAACCATGCCTGCGACCTGAGCCTCGTCCGGTTCGGCGCTGGCATACATGTTGCGCCGCAGCGCCGCTGCAAGTTCAGAATCATTCGCGGATACACCCGATGCGTAGGCCGAAATCCGACCGTGAAGGTTTCGGGCAAGCTTCTTGATGCGCTTGCCGATCCCCATATCTCCCAGGCCCGCCTCACGCAGGGCGACGTCGAAGTCAGCAAAGATGATATCGTGCAGCGTCTGTGCCGTGCGCTTGCCGGACGAGCCTTCGTGCTTCAGCCGTGTCAGCACGAGGTACGCATGGAGACACACCATCTCGTAACGCCCCAGCATCGTGTCAGGCACCCCCAGCGCGGCATAGAAGTGCGGCTGGCGCGCCTGCTCAATCAGGCGTTCATGGAGGGCATGCGCAAGGCCGATACGGGCCCGCCGCTCGCGAAACCGGTTCAACATGGCGCGCTCGGGCCATGCAGTTGACTTATGGAAACGGTGGGTGTCATCGTCCCGCGCACATCACGAACCTGATTCGTCGCACAAACATCGCGCGTCCCATGAATTTCCTTGTCCGCCACGGTTGTATCCTGGTCGTCCTGTCCGCCCTCTCGGCGTGCACCCCGTTCATCAACATTCACGGCCAGCAGCCGGATCCCGATGCACTTGCCGAAATCCAGCCCGGCACCAGCACGCTGCGCGACGTCGAGCAGGCGCTCGGCACGCCGTCCACGGCGGGCGTGTTCCGCAAGAACGTCTGGTACTACATGTCCGAACGCACGGAAAGTGTGGCCTTCTTTCATCCTGAGCTGATCGAGCGAAAAATCGTCGCCGTCATCTTCGACGACAACGAAGTGGTGGATGACATCATCACCTACACCGAGAATGACAAGAAGGAAGTCGAGCTGGTCAGCCGCGTGACACCCACCGCGGGCAACGAGCTTTCGATCATCCAGCAGCTGTTCGGCAATGTCGGCCGGTTCAGCAGTGGCGGCAACTAGCGCATCCATACTGAATTCCGGACAAAGAAAACCCCGGGGCCCGATGGAGCCCCGGGGTTTTTTATTGGGTGATCGGAACCCGATCAGTGCGCCAGCACCGCCAGCACCAGAAGTGCCACGATGTTGGTGATCTTGATCATCGGGTTCACCGCGGGGCCGGCCGTATCCTTGTAGGGATCGCCGACCGTGTCGCCGGTCACCGCGGCGTGGTGGGCATCGGAGCCCTTGCCGCCGTGGTTGCCGTCCTCGATGTACTTCTTGGCGTTATCCCAGGCGCCGCCGCCGGCGGTCATGGAGATCGCGACGAACAGGCCAGTCACGATCACGCCGAGGAGCATCGCACCGAGCGCCGAGAAGGCCGCCGACTTGCCGCCGATCGCCAGAATAATGACGAACAGGACAATCGGGGACAGCACCGGAAGCATCGACGGGATGATCATTTCCTTGATCGCCGCCCGCGTCAGCATGTCCACACAGCGTCCGTATTCCGGCTTGGCCGTGCCTTCCATGATGCCCGGGATTTCCTTGAACTGGCGACGTACCTCAATCACCACCGAGCCGGCCGCACGGCCGACCGCCGTCATGCCGAGGGCACCGAACAGGAACGGCAGCATGCCGCCCACGAACAGGCCGACGACAACAAACGGGTTACGCAGCGAGAAGTCGAGGTTGACCCCCGCGAAGTAGCCATCCGGACCGGCGGAAGCGATGAAGAAGTCAAGGTCCGAGGTGTAGGCCGCAAACAGCACCAGCGCGCCGAGGCCCGCAGAGCCGATCGCGTAACCCTTGGTCACGGCCTTCGTCGTGTTGCCCACCGCGTCGAGCGCGTCCGTTGTGTTCCGCACGCTGTCGTCCAGCTCGGCCATCTCGGCAATGCCGCCGGCGTTGTCCGTTACCGGACCGTAGGCGTCGAGCGCGACGACCATGCCGGTCAGCGCCAGCATCGCGGTCACGGCGATGGCAATGCCCAGCAGGCCCGCCAGCAGGAACGCGATGATGATCGCGGCACAAATGATCAGCGCCGGGATTGCGGTCGCTTCCATCGAGACCGCGAGACCCTGGATCACGTTGGTGCCGTGGCCGGTAGTCGAAGCCTGCGCCACCGAACGGACCGGACGGTACTCGGTACTGGTGTAGTACTCCGTCACCCAGATCAGCAGGCCGGTCACAACCAGTCCGAGGATAGCGCAAGCGAAGATGTCCATGCCGGAGAAGCTGACGCTGGTCAGCGTGACCACCGCGTCGAAGCCGATAACCCATTCCGTCACGCCGGCGATGCCGATCAGGGACAACACGGCCGAAGCGATGAAGCCCTTATACAGTGCGCCCATGATGTTCTGGCTGGCGCCAAGGCGAACGAAGAAGGTGCCGATGATCGAGGCGATGATGCAAACGCCGCCGATTGCCAGAGGATAGACCATCATCTGGTTGAGCAGCGGGTTGCCGGCCAGGAAGATCGAGATCAGCACCATGGTCGCGACGACGGTCACGGCATAGGTCTCGAACAGGTCAGCCGCCATGCCTGCACAGTCGCCGACATTGTCACCGACGTTGTCGGCGATCACCGCCGGGTTACGCGGATCATCCTCGGGGATACCCGCCTCGACCTTGCCGACGAGGTCCGCACCGACATCCGCACCCTTGGTGAAGATGCCGCCGCCCAGACGGGCAAAGATCGAGATCAGCGATGCGCCGAAACCGAGCGCCACCAGCGCGTCGATCAGCTCGCGGCCGGACGCGTTGCCCTGCTGCTGCATCCAGACCATGAAGCCGAAGTAGCCGGCCACGGCCAGCAGCGCGAGGCCGGCGACCAGCATGCCGGTCACGGCGCCCGCACGGAACGCGATCGAAAGACCCTGCGCCAAGCTCTGGCGTGCAGCCTCGGTTGTGCGCACGTTCGAACGCACCGACACATGCATGCCGATGTAACCGGTCGCGCCCGAAAGCACTGCACCGATGATGAAGCCGAGTGCCACAGTCCATCCGAGAAGGAAGAACAGGATCACTGCGATCACGATGCCGACGATGCCGATTGCACGATACTGCCGGTTCAGATAGGCGGAAGCGCCCTCCTGAATCGCACCGGCGATTTCTTGCATCCGCTCATTGCCTGCGCTGGAAGCCAGGATCGAGCGTGACGCCCAAACCCCGTACAACACAGCCAGACCGCCACACGCGATGGCGAACCAGACGATAGGAGCCATTGTTATTGTCCTTTGGTTTCGATGTTTGGTTGAGGCGGCGCAACATGCGGCCGCGCGCACCTCAAGACCGACCCGAATCGGCCAACCCCTCAAAAAGCGGCGGGAACATGCCAAAAAGGCCGAACCAAGGCAACCGCGCCAAAAGGCGGAGTTTTCCCTGGCCCGAAAATCAGGCCAGCGCGGCCCTCCGGCGCATCTGCAGCCAGAACACTGCAAACACGACGGCGATCAGCAGCGGCGCGGACGCCATGTTCACGGCGTGGAACCCGAGCGCGTTGTAGACGACCCCGGCGAGCAGCGAGCACGTGGCGACTGTGCCAAACACAAACAGGTCGTTGATCCCCTGGACTTTGGCCTTTTCCGCAGGCGTGTAGGTGCTCAGAAGCAATGTCGTGCCGGCGGTGAACATGAAGTTCCAGCCAAGCCCGACCAGGGCCATGCCGATACGAAGGTGCCACAGGGAGTCGCCGCTGAAGTTGACGATCAGGCAGATGACCGAAATCACGGCACCCGCGAGGATAATATTGACGTCGCCGTACTTCCGGATCAGCCACCCGGTCACGAGCCCCGGCGCGAACATGCCGAGCACATGCCACATGATCACGTTGTTGATGTCGGGCTGCCCGAACGGGTGCGTCGGGTGCAGGTGCATGTAGACGGGGGTTGAAAGCATCACGAAGTTCATGACGCCGTAGCCGATCATCGCACTCATCAGGGCCACAATGAACGTCGGCTGGCTGGCGATCTCGCGCAGCGACCGCACATGCCCAGTCCGTTCCTGCTCGGACGGCGGCGGAATTTTGGTGAACTTCAGCAGCACGATCATGATGACCTGCAGCGTGAAGATCACGGCGTATACGCCGCCGTAGAGGATCGGGCTGATGGCGTCATAGCCGTAGGACGACAGGGTAGGCCCGACCAGGCCGGCAAAAACACCGCCGGCGATCACGAGGCTGACAGCACGCTTGCGGAAATCATCACTCGCCGCATCCACGGCAGCAAACCGCAACTGCTGGTTCGCACCCGCTGACGCGCCGAACATCCCCGAGCCCAGACAGAACAGCCAGAAGTCCTGCAGGTAAAGGGCGAAGATCATCAGGCTCGCGCCCACGCAGCCGATCAGGAGGAAGGTGATGAAGCCGTTCGCGCGTCCGACCTTCTTCATCCACAGCGCCGCAGGCACCGTCGAGGCCGTCATCAAGACGAACTGGATGGTAATGGGCACGGTCGCCCATCCCGGGTTTGGGCCGAGCGATGCGCCGATAATCGACGAGACGGAGAAGACCAGGACCATCTGGGTCTGGCCCAGAGCCTGACAGAACGCCAGAAGGCCGACGTTCTTCGATTCGCGGGTGATGTTCATGGCGCGGACATTCCGCCAACACCGGCTAAATTACAAGTCCGTCATGTGAATAGCAGGAATGCGCTCAGCTATCCTTGCGAAGTACGTTTTCGACGAACAGGTCGACGACAACTTCCTCCCCGAGCACCCGGCGTGCAACCGCGCGAAGATGCGCCTTCACGGCATCCAAGGGAATGCGCTTGGTCTTTCGCCGCGCGACAAGTGCGTGAAGTTCCATGATCATCGCATCGCGCAGGCGCGAACTGTTCTTCGACACAACCGCACGCTGGTCTTCTTCCGCGATTTCCAGCGTCGGGGCCACCGTATACAGACCCACCACGCTGTCCTCGTCGAAAAGCGTCACGGATATCGCATCAAGGCGCACATAGAAATGCTGCTCGACATCACCGGACGGCGCCTCTTCAGCGCCGGAGGCGAGGACGGCCTTCGGCATGGCAACGAACCCGGTCGTCGCGAAGAGCAATGCGAAGACGAGGCAAAATTTGTTCACCGCTTGAGTCATGCCACCGCCCCCGTCAGCCGGAGACGACGCGGATGTCACGCACGAGAACATCGTTCACCGCACCGACACCCAAAATCCGGTTGTTCTCCGCCCGGATGCGGTTCTTCAGGTACACGGTCTCGATCGTGCCGTCCTCGGTTCCCGGGAACGGCCGCGACGTGAGCGAGCGGACATAGGATTCGCGCAAGCGCGGCATCAGCGAGCGCACGCGCTTGTCCGTGCTGTTGGCCCGGTCGACTTCCAGCGAAAGGATCAGGACGATCTTGTGATGCTCGCCCTCCATCGTCTCGAACGGCACGAATAGCGGGTCAAGGTCGATATAGATCAGTTCAAGGGCCGCCTGTTTCTCTGCTTCCTGAACGGATGCTTCAGGCGGGGGCCCTTCGGGTTTGGCCAATACGAACTTGTAGGCGGCCCCTCCCCCCCCCCCTGCGAGAATCAGAACGAGACCCAGCAGGACGATAAGCTTCTTCTTGCTCTTCTTCGGCTTTTGCTTGCTGGGCTGACCACCCTCACGCATGGCACGGATGTCGTCCACGTTCTCATTGCGGGACTTCTCGTTCGAAGTGTCGGTATCCGCCATGGCCGATGTCCAGTTCACGGCCCGCTCCATCCAGAACATGGACAGGCCTGTCTCGGGAACCGCGTTCGACGATCTGGCCGATACGCGTCATTGCGACCCCGGTCTCCAGGGCGACGGACGCGATATCCGCGCGCGCCTCAACCGGGGCCGTGAAGACGATTTCATAGTCGTCTCCACCGGACAGAAGACTAAGGCGCAATGGTTGATTGTCCGTTACCACCGACCGCGCGGCATCCGAGACAGGAATGTCCTCGAGCCGGATATCCGCCCCCATGTCCGAGGCCTCGCAGATATGTCCCAGATCCGCCACGAGACCGTCCGAAACGTCCGCCGAGGCATGCGCAAGCCCCACCAGTCCGGGACCAGCCGTGACACGTGGTTGCGGAGATGCGAACCGCGAAACCAGTTCGTCGCGAAAAGCCACGTCCGGAGGGGAAATCCGACTCTGCAGGATCGCCAGCCCCAAGACGGCGTCACCGATTGTGCCGGTCACGTAGACATCGTCGCCCCGCCGGGCACCAGTTCGTCGAATTGCTTTATTTTCTGATATTTGACCGATTATGCTAATGTTGATTGCGAGCGGCCCCGGGGTACGGGTCGTATCCCCGCCGAGCAACCGAAGCCCGTAGGTCTCCTGGTCCTGCGCCAATGCTTGCGCAAAAGCCGACAGCCAGTCCTCATCGATACCGTCGCTGATCTGGAGGGACAGAAGGTAGCCACGCGGCAGTGCGCCTTTTGCAGCAATATCGGACAGGTTGACGCGTAGTGCGCGCCGGGCAATGTCACCCGCATCCGCATCATCGGGGAAATGTACACCGGCGATGATCGTATCTGCAGACAGCACCAGTTCGCAGCCCGGATTGGGGCGCAGGACAGCCGCATCGTCCCTGAGATCAAGCGCCCCGTCTTCGCCCGCAGCCAGCGGGGCGAAAAACCGTCGGATCAGCCCGAATTCGTCAGTGATGCGCGCCATCTCCGGCCGTGCTGGTTTTGCCAACCTCATCTTCACGCAGGACCCGCGCCAGCCGGTCGAGGACGGCATTTACGAGGCCGGGTTCCTTGCCGTCGAAAAAGGCGTCCGTGAGGTGGACATACTCGCTGATTGCGACCTTTGCGGGAATATCGTCGCGGCTGCGAAGTTCATAAGCACCGGCCAGCAGGATGGCACGCAGCAGCGGCTCCAGCCGTCCCGACCCCGACCCGCCGTCGAGGCTCCCGTCCAGCGCCGCCCCCAAATCCTGGCGCGACGTCGTCACACCGGTGACAAGGTCCGCAAACAGGGCCTTGTCGGCATCGAGATACAGGGTCGTGTCCTCGTCCTCGTCGACAAGTTCCGTGCGGTGCTGAAGGAACTCCATGATCGTCGCATCGGCGCTGCCGCCGCGCATTTCGAGCTGGTATAGCGCCTGGACCGCCATCAGGCGGGCCGCGCCGCGCGTTGCCGCAAGGCTGGCCGCAGGTTTTGCTATTGCCGGGTTCTGGTCCTCGTCGCTCATTAGCGAGGGAACATGCGGAACTGGCGTTTGAACTCGACCATGCGAAGGCATGCGTTGGCCGCATCGGCGCCCTTGTTACCGCGGTTGACGTCCGCGCGCGCCATGGCCTGGTCCATGTTCTCGGTTGTCAGAACGCCGAATCCCAGGGCCAAGCAATGGCGGACTGCAAGGTCCTGCAGGCCGCGTGCGCACTCACCGCACACATAGTCGTAGTGGGTGGTCTCCCCCCGGATGACGCAGCCGAGCGCGATATAGCCATCGAATCGCCGACGGCCACCCGAGAACTCGGGCGAACGCATGGCCGTCGCCATCGCTGCCGGGATTTCGAACGCTCCGGGCACCTCGTAGAGCTCGTAGCTCGCGCCCGCCTCTTCCAGAACCGCAAGCGTCCCGGCAAGCAGCTGTTCGGCCACCTCTTCGTAGTAGCGCGACAGGGCGATCATAATATGCGGCTGATCCGACATCTGGCTCTCCTGATGAACGGCCTAGAGAGGCACGGGGCGCGTCTCAACGAGACGCAGCCCGAAGCCTTCAAGGCCGACAATGGCGTGCTGCGAGTTCGACAGCAGAATGATGTCGCGCACCCCGAGGTCGGTGAGAATTTGCGCGCCGACGCCGTAGTCGCGCAACTCGTTCACGGATGTGGTCGGCGTCGACTGGACACGCTTGATGCGGTCCGAAAGCGTCGTCGGCGACGTGTCGCGGATCAGCACGATCACGCCCGAGCCCTCCTCGCCGATGATCTCCATGGAGCGCTGCAGGACGCCGGAATCCCTGGCATCGAGGCTACCCAGCGCATCGGTGCCGATGCTGAAGGAATGCATGCGCACCAGCACAGGCCTTTCCGGGTCGATCTCGCCCTTCACGATGGCCAGGTGTTCGGCGTATTCCACGGTGTTGTAATAGAGGTGCCATTTGAAGGCCCCGCCGAACTTCGAATTGAAGTTGTGCTCCAGCAGGCGCTCGACGATCCGGTCGTTACGGCGCCGGTACGCGATCAGGTCGGCGATCGCACCGATCTTCAGGCCATGGAACTGCGCGAACTTCACCAGATCAGGCAGCCGCGCCATGCTGCCGTCATCGTTCATGATCTCGCAGATGACGGCGGACGGGTTCAGGCCCGCCAGCCGGGCCAGATCGACGCCCGCTTCCGTATGGCCGGCGCGAACCAGCACACCGCCGTCGCGCGCCGCGAGCGGGAAAATGTGGCCCGGCGTGACGATGTCTTCCTGAGTCGAGCGCGGATCGATGGCGACCGTGATGGTCCGAGCCCGGTCCGGCGCCGAAATGCCCGTGGTCACACCGGTCGCCGCCTCGATCGATACGGTGAAGTTCGTCGCCAGGCGCTGGCCGTGGGTCTGGGGCATCATCGGCAGGCCGAGCTGCTGAGTGCGCTCACGCGTCATGGACAGGCAGATCAGGCCGCGCCCATAGGTTGCCATGAAGTTGATCGCATCCGGGGTCGCCATCTGCGCGGGGATCACGAGATCGCCCTCGTTTTCCCGGTCTTCATCGTCGATCAGGATGAACATCCGCCCGTTGCGGGCATCCTCGATGATATCCTCGATCGGCGAGAGGATCTTCTCATCCTCCATCGAACGCGCAATGTCCTGCTTCGAGACGGTATCCAGTCCCTTCGTATTCTCGCCCACTGTCAGTCGTGCTCCAAAAGACGCGCGACGTAGCGCGCGATCACGTCGATTTCCAGATTGACCATCGCTCCCGCCGTCAGGCCGGCCAGCGAGGTGTTTTCCCACGTATGAGGAATAATGTTTACGCCAAACAGGCGGTCACGGACCTCATTGACCGTCAGGGAAACCCCGTCGACAGTCACCGACCCTTTGGACGCGATGTACTTCTTCAGTGCATCCGGAACCTCGATCTCGACCCGGTGGTTTTCACCCTCGCGGGTCAGCGACGCGACGCGCGCCAGCCCATCCACATGGCCCAGTACCAGGTGACCGCCCAGTTCGTCGGATGCACGCAACGCCCGCTCAAGGTTGATCCGGCGCCCCGCGACCCATTCACCCACCGTCGTCTTGTCCAGGGTCTCTCCCGAAACATCGACGGAGAACTTTCCGGCCTGCTTTTGCACAACCGTCAGGCACGCGCCGTTGCAGGCGATCGAGGCGCCCAGCGCGATCTCGCCCGTATCATAGGACGTCGAGACGGTGAGCCGGCGGCCCACCTCAAGAGGATCGACGGCGAGGATCTCGCCCACATCTGTGACAATTCCGGTGAACATCGCGCCTCGTTACGGCACCCGGACGAAAATATCCAGAGTGTCGTCACCGACCGGCGTGCGCGACAGGGTCCGGAAGGACGCGATCTGGTCCATCGCCGCCACGCCCAGGTCGCCAAAGGGCGGCAGGCCGTCACCGCCAATCAGGGAAGGCGCGCGAAACCAGCACAGCTCATCCACCAGGCCACGGCGCAGAAGCGATGTCGCAACCTGTGCGCCGCCTTCCACCATCAGCCGCGTGATCCCCTCACCCCCAAGGAGTGCCAAAGCGGCTGCCAGATCGATATGACCTTCGAGCTCCGGCACCTCGAAAATCCGGACACCCTCGACGGACGCAACAGCACGCGTCTTGTCGGCTGCGGCAGAACACAAAATCCAGGTGGGAACATCCTTCGCCGTGCGCGCCAGCGCGCTGTCGACCGGTGTACGGAGTTTCGTGTCGAACACCACGCGCACCGGCGAGCGATGTTCCAGCCCCGGCAGCCGGCAGGTCAGGCCGGGATCGTCCGCCAGCACCGTCTCCACCCCGACGGCGATCGCATCGTGCTGCGCTCGCATGGCATGGGCCCGCGCCCGCGCGGCATCGCCGGTGATCCACTGCGAGGCACCGGTACGGGTCGCAATGCGGCCGTCCGCCGTCGTTGCGGTCTTCAGGGTCACGCGCGGCCGTCCCTCGACAACACGCGTGAAGAAGCCGGCGTTCACCGCCGCAGCTTCGTCTTCACACAAACCCTCCTCGACCGGGATTCCGGCATCGCGCAGCCTGCCCAGTCCGGAACCCGCAACGCGCGGATCAGGGTCCTCGCAGGCCGAGACCACGCGTCCGATGCCCGCGGCGATCAGTGCATCGGCGCAGGGCGGGGTGCGGCCCGTATGGCTGCACGGTTCCAGCGTGACGAACGCCTCCGCCCCGCGCAACGCGTCCGCCCCGAATACGGTGCGCGCCCGGTCCAGCGCGACGGTTTCCGCATGGGGCCGCCCGCCAGGCATGGTCCAGCCACGCCCGAGCACCCGGCGATGCCCACCGGAACGCCCGACGATCACGCAGCCGACCGCAGGGTTCGGCCAGGTATTGCCGAGCCCGCGCCGCGCAAGGCGCAGCGCCATTTCCATGAAATTGCTGTCGTCGCTCATCCGGGCAGGGTCGGGCCTTGCACCGGCCCGATCAACCGTTTTCGTATCTGCGTCTTGAAGTGCGGTCAGTCGTTCTCAGCAAGCGCATCGTCGCGCGCAAGACGCTCGGTCCCGATGAATTCCTCGAAATCCCGGACTTCGCGGAAATTCTTGTAGACTGATGCGAAGCGCACATAGGCGATCGAATCCAGATTCGCGAGCGCATCCATCACGGCTTCGCCGATAGCGTCGGAAGAGATGTCTGTCTCGCCTGCGGATTCGAGGCGGCGGACGATACCGCTGATGACGCGGTCCACGCGTTCGGGATCCACCGGACGCTTTCGGAGCGCGATCCGCATGGACGATTCCAGCTTGTCCCGGTCGAACGGTACCCGCTGGCCGTTCTTTTTGATGACCATCAGGTCGCGAAGGTGCACCCGCTCGAACGTGGTCCAGCGCGCACCGCAGTCAGGACAGGCACGACGGCGGCGGATCGCGGTGTTGTCTTCAGTCGGCCGCGAATCCTTCACATGGGTGTCGTCATGCCCACAGAACGGACAACGCATCTAATATCTCCCCAGGTTTACCTTTGTCCCCGACTGCTCAGCGCACAGCGTTGTAGATCGGGAAGCGCGAACACAACTCCTCGACCCGCCGGCGCACCGAAGCCTCTACCTGACCGTCGCCGTCGCGATTGGCCGAAAGGCTGTCCAGCACCTCGACGATCATCTCGCCGACCTGCCGGAACTCGGCCGGGCCGAACCCGCGCGTGGTTCCCGCCGGCGTGCCAAGCCGTACACCCGATGTCACCATCGGCTTTTCCGGATCGAACGGGATGCCGTTCTTGTTGCAGGTCAGGCCGGCACGCTCCAGCGCCTTCTCGGTGATATCACCAGTCAGCGCCTTCGGGCGCAGGTCGACAAGCATCAGGTGGGTATCGGTGCCGCCGGACACGATATCGAGGCCACCGTCGACAAGTGTCGCAGCCAGCATGCGCGCGTTCTCGACAATGGTCTGCGCATAGGTCTTGAAGGACGGGCGCAGAGCCTCGCCGAAGGCAACCGCCTTCGCGGCGATGACATGCATCAACGGTCCGCCCTGCAGACCCGGGAACACAGCCGAGTTGATCTTCTTGCCCAGGTCCTCATCCATCGAGAGGATCATGCCGCCGCGCGGCCCGCGCAGGGTCTTGTGCGTCGTCGTCGTCACCACATGGGCGTGAGGAAGCGGGCTGGGATGTGCGCCGCCCGCAACCAGGCCCGCGAAATGCGCCATATCGACCATCAGGTAGGCGCCGACCGAGTCCGCAATCTCGCGGAAGCGGGCAAAATCGATAATGCGCGGATAGGCCGAGCCGCCCGCGATGATCAGGGCCGGCTTGTGCTCCTCGGCGAGGCGCGCGACTTCATCCATGTCGATGCGCGCATCCTCCTGGCGCACCCCGTACTGGACGGCATTGAACCATTTGCCGGACAGGTTCGGCGCCGCCCCGTGGGTCAGGTGACCGCCGGCCGCCAGCGACATGCCAAGAACGGTATCGCCCGGCTTGCACAATGCCAGGAAAACCGCCTGGTTCGCCTGCGCGCCCGAATGGGGCTGGACGTTGGCGAAGTTGCAACTGAAGAGGCTCTTGGCGCGCTCGATCGCCAGCGTCTCGGCCTCGTCGACGAATTCGCAACCGCCGTAGTAGCGCCGGCCGGGGTAGCCTTCGGCATACTTGTTCGTCAGCACTGTGCCCATCGCCTCGATCACGGCCCGGGAAACGATGTTCTCCGACGCGATCAATTCGACCTGGTCCTGCTGCCGGCCCAGTTCCCGGTTGATCGATGCGAATATTTCGGGGTCGGCATCCGCCAGCGCCTGTCCGAAGAAGTCGTCTTCGGTATTACCGGATGTCATCGCCTCGTTTGTCATCGACATATTGTACTGTCCCCTAAACGCTAGAAGTCCCGCACGCCCTCACCGGCGCGCTATCCGAGTTTTCCAATCCTGCGCACATGGCGCTCGCCGCCGCTGAATTTCGTTCCGATGAACGCATCCAGGCAATCCAGTGCCACTTCCGGACCGACCAGCCGTGCGCCCAGTGCCATGACGTTGGCATCGTTATGCTCGCGCGCCAGCCGCGCCGATGTCGCGTCGTGGCATACGGCGGCGCGAACGCCCGGGATACGGTTGGCGGCAATCGAGATCCCGATGCCCGTCCCGCAAATAACGATGCCCATATCGGCCTGGCCTGAGGTGACCGCCTCGCCGACGGCCTTGCCATAGTCGGGATAGTCGACGGACTCCTCGCCGTGTGTGCCGAGGTCGATCACCTCGTAACCGCGTTCCTCGAGGACCGTCTTCAGCACTTCCTTCATGGAAGGCCCGGCGTGGTCGGACGCAATGGCAACCGTACCTTCGCTCATGCGTGAAACCTGTTTTTATGTGCGAGATAAGGAAATGGCTAACGTCGACCCGATTACCACATCTCGTCATAGGCTGCCAGATCAACACTACCCCTCGCGTGCAAATGTGTGGAAAACCCTATCCTTTAAATTTGCGGCACCGCACAAAACAACGGCACTCATGGTCACAATAATGGCAGTATCCGAAGCGGAAATTTCTGGATATCGCTCACCTCTTCGCGGCTGTCACAATTGTTACTTCGCTGAGACGAATAAAACTTGGTGCGATTATTCGCGTACCGTATTGACTGAGCCCGGATCGCATGCGATCACTGGTCCTCGCTGACTTCATCTGTTCAATCCGTCCGGGGTAACAATATGACCGACTCCAACGACCAGTCCCCCTCGCGCGACGAACTGCTTCGCATGACCACCCAGGTTGTCTCAGCCTATGTCGGCAACAATGCGGTCAACGAAAACCAGATTCCGGATGTCATCCAGTCGGTTTACGGGAGCCTTGAGGGGCTAACGAATGGCGGCGATTCCGCACCGACCAGCCAGAAGCCGGCTGTGCCGATCAAGAAATCGGTCACGCCCGATCACATCATCTGCCTGGAAGACGGCAAGAAGCTGAAGATGCTCAAGCGCTACCTGCGTACGACCCACGGCATGACGCCCGATGAGTATCGCGCCAAGTGGGGCCTACAGGCGGACTACCCGATGGTGGCCCCCAACTACGCCAAGCAGCGTTCGGCGTTCGCCAAGCAAATCGGACTGGGCAAGCGCAAGCGCTGAGCCTTACCGCGCTCCCGCCCGCTTCATAGCCGGTCGGGCACATTGTCCAGATCAGGCAAAGGTGCCGGGCTTGTCCATGGGACGCGGCCTGTCGCGATCCAGCACAAAGCGCAGTTTCGCAAGCGCCGTGCGGCGCAGCGCTTCCTCACCCGCGTTCAGGGGGCCGACGATCGAGACCTCAGTACCCGTATAGGGATCGACGGCACAGACTTTCACCGAATTGCCGATGGCCGAGAACTCGAAGATCAACTCGTCCAGCGCGGAATCGGTCCGCCTGCGGTTTGCCCGAAAGGTTCGCCCTGAAGGTCGTGCCGGCATGGTTTGAAATCGGCTCACGTCGTATAGTCCCCGCGACATTCAATTGAGGAGGACTGCCATGTCAGACCAAAAAGAAGAATTTATGGTTAACCACGCCGAGGACGCCACCTGGACGCCCGGACTCCGCTCAGACTTCGAATACCGCGACCTCGGCATCAAGAACGCGACCGGCGGCAAGTTCGGTGCGCACATCATCCGCATCGCCGAACCGGATACCGATCACCACACCGGCAAGCACGCCCATATGACCGACTTCCAGATGATTTACGTGCTTCAGGGCGAAGCGCGCTTCTGGTTCGACGGCAAGGGCGAATTTACCGTCAAGAAGGGCGACTGCTTCTACCAGCCCGACGGCATCATGCATGACGCACTGTGGATGTCGTCCGATTGCGAACTGCTCGAAATCACCGCACCGGGCGAATTCGAAACCAAGGAAGGCTGATCACGTCTCGATCCGCGAGACGGCGCGATCAAGCCACTGAAAAGTTGCTGCTGCGCGGCTAGGGTCCGCGCCAGCAACTCATTGGAGACCACCGATCATGAGCCTCGCCAGCACCAGCGACGCCGCAAAGACCCCGTCCGCCGAGAAGCCGCGCTTCCAGTGGGAAGACCCGCTTCTTCTGGACGATGCCCTCAGCGAAGACGAGCGTATGGTTCGCGACGCAGCCTACGCCTATTGCCAGGACAAGCTGATGCCGCGTGTCATGGAGGCGAACCGGCACGAGAAGTTCGACCGCGAAATCATGAACGAGTTCGGCGAACTTGGCTTCCTGGGCTCAACCCTGCCGGAAAAGTACGGCTGCGCCGAGGTGAACCACGTCTGCTACGGGCTGATCGCACGCGAGGTCGAGCGGGTGGATTCGGGCTATCGCTCGGCGTTATCCGTCCAGTCATCGCTCGTGATGTGGCCGATCTATGCCTATGGCTCCGAAGACCAGCGCATGAAGTACCTGCCCAGGCTCGCCTCGGGCGAATGGGTGGGTGCGTTCGGCCTGACCGAGCCGGACCATGGCTCCGACCCCGGCAGCATGGTCACGCGGGCCCGGTCCGTCGACGGCGGCTACCAGCTCAACGGCGCAAAGATGTGGATCTCCAACGCACCGATCGCCGACGTGTTCGTGGTCTGGGCAAAGGACGACGAGGGTGTCATCCGCGGCTTCATCCTGGAACGCGGCATGAAGGGCCTGTCTACGCCGAAGATCGAGGGCAAGTTCTCCCTGCGCGCCTCATCGACCGGTGAGGTCGTGATGGACGATGTCTTCGTGCCGGAAGAAAACAAGCTGCCCAATGCGCGCGGTCTCGGCGGCCCGTTCGGCTGCCTGAACAAGGCGCGCTACGGAATCTCATGGGGCGCGCTGGGTGCAGCGGAATTCTGCTGGCATGCCGCGCGCGAGTACACGATGGAGCGCAAGCAGTTCGGCCGTCCGCTGGCCGCCAACCAGCTGATCCAGAAGAAGCTCGCCGACATGCAGACCGAGATCACGTTAGGCCTGCATTCGTGCCTGCGTCTTGGCCGCCTGATGGATGAGGACCGTGCGACGCCGGAAATGATCTCCATCATGAAGCGTAACAATGCCGGCAAGGCTCTCGACATCGCGCGGGTTGCACGCGACATGCATGGCGGCAACGGTATCTCGGACGAATATCACGTCATCCGTCATGTGATGAACCTGGAGTCCGTGAACACCTATGAGGGCACGCATGACGTTCACGCGCTGATCCTCGGCCGTGCGCAGACGGGCCTTCAGGCGTTCACGGGCGCCTGACCGCCGCTTCGCCTAACAGGCTGTGCTATCGCCGGATTCGAAGATGATGCAGAACCGCCTGGCGTCCTCGCAGGACAGATCTGCCTGCTTGTAGCCACAACGCATGTTGCCTTCGGACGTCGCGCCCTGGAAATGGCCGCAGGCAGTGCAGATACCCATGGCCTGCCCGCCGCAGCGTGACTGCAGGTTGGTGCATAGCTGGTTAAGGCCGTCCGCCATCGTGTCGATGACGTCGACCGGCAGGCGGCTGATCGCAAGATCCAGGCAATTGAGCGGATCGTCGGCCAGCAGGGCCTGCCCTGCCTCGGTCAATTCGATGTGGCGGACACGCTTGTCTTCCGGGTCGGGCACACGTTTCAGGTAGCCCTTTTTCTCCAGCGCATTCAGCGTCTGGCTGGCCGTTCCCTTGGTCGTGCCGAGGAACACCGCGAGCGCACCGGGCGTGCGCGAAAATCGGTTTGCCTGCTCCAGAAAGCGCAAACTGTCCCACTGGGCCGGGTTCAAGCCATGACAATACTGCAGACCTCTTGCCATCCTGCCGATACGGTCCAGGAGGCGTGAAAGGCTCTCTTTTTCAGTGATTTCAGTGTCTTGCGCGCTCATCTTATTTTGTTCATCGGCTCGCAAATAGGCCCGATTCCACATCGATTATATCATTTGTGGATAGTATCGAGTCGATAAAGCCTTGTGCGCTCCCCGTTCGAGACGTATATTCTCTTCGTATCGAGTCGAAACCAATTCAACAAACCGATGCTGTGGATATAGGTCCCCGCGGTGGTTTGTCAAAGGAATGAAACACAATGGCTGCTTTCGCTTCCCAAGCTCTCGAACAAGGTAACCGGCGCTATGCCAATGCCGTCATGCAGGCCCCTGTCCTCGAACGCGACGAAGAATTTGAACTCGCACGCCTGTGGCGTGAGGAAGAGGACGAGGACGCACTGCACAAGCTGATCGAGGCCTATGCCCGCTACGTCGTGAAGATCGCCTGGAAGTTCCGGGGTTACGGCCTGCCAGTCGGCGACCTCGTGCAGGAAGGCAATATCGGCCTGATGGAGGCCGCGCAGCGCTTCGATCCGTCCCACAATGCGCGCTTCTCCACCTATGCATCGTGGTGGATCATGGCCGCGATCCAGGATCACATCCTGCGCAACACCTCAATCGTGCGCGTCGCCACCACCCCAGCCCAGCGCCGGCTGTTCTTCAACCTGCGCAAGGTGCGCGCGCAGCTGGCCACCGGCCCCGACGGGCAACTGACCGATGCCGACCGTGAGAAGGTTGCCGACCGCCTCCAGGTGAAGACCCAGGACGTGGTTTGCATGGAGGCTCATCTGGGCGGCCCTGACAACTCGCTCAACGCCAGCTTCGGCGAAGAGGACGACTTCGAGTTCCAGGACTCCCTGTCCGACGACGGCCCCACGCCGGAAGAGTTCACGACCTGGCGCCACGATGGAGAAGTCCGTTCGGCATGGGTCGAGGATGCCCTCAACACGCTGACGGAGCGCGAGCGCGAAATCATCGTCCAGCGCTTCCTGACGGACGACAAGAACACGCTGGCCGAGATCGGCGAGAACTTCGGCGTCAGCAAGGAGCGCATCCGCCAGATCGAGGCGAAGGCCCTCGACAAGCTCAAGGTCGCGCTGTCGGCCGAAGGCCGCGACGCCTCCAAGCTGCTGGACTCCGATCTCGTCGTGTAGTCGGACCACATACCGGAATCAAAAAGGGCGGCCGAATGGCCGCCCTTTTCGCGTCTGGGACGTGCGGAGAGAAGGCCGTCAGGCCGCCGTCTCAACGCGGAAGAATTCGGCCACGCGCGGGCCGAAGCCCAGCTGCTGCAGCCAGAAGCGTTCCACGTCGCGCAGCGCATCATTCGCGTCGTTGAGCTGCTCTTCGTCAATGTTACCGGCAACGGCCTCGACATGTCGCTCGAACATGACTTCAAGCAGGCGGCTCAGTTCGAGCCCCTTCTCGGTCAGGCGAACACGGACCGAACGACGGTCGTGCGAGGAACGCTCCTGGTGAAGGTAACCGTGTTCGGTCATCTTCTTGACGTTGTAGGACACGTTGGAGCCGAGGTAGTAGCCGCGCAGCGTCAGTTCGCCCACGGTCAGCTCGTCGCCGCCGATGTTGTAGAGGATCAGCGCCTGGACGTTGTTGATGTCGCGAATGTCGTGTGCCTCGAGTTCGGACTTGATGACTTCGAGGAACTGACGATGCATCCGCTCCAGGAGCACGATGGTCGAGAGGTAGGTCTGTTTCACGGTCTGCGTCTCCGCTTCGCAAGCGTGTGAGTTAACGCAGATCATTCCAGTTTCGGGTTAAAGATGGCTTAAACACGTGAAAAACCTCTCTCGAATGCGGTTAACGGCGCGCGGCAACCGGCTGGCCAACAGCGGGTCTTGGCCAATTCCAATGCGAACGGCTATTGTTCGCCGCCTTTTTTCAACGACTTGCCGGAGCTGACATGGCCCGTGGCCCGTCCACCCCCGTCGGGGCGTTCCCCCAGACCCGCATGCGGCGCAACCGCCGGTGGGACTGGTCCCGACGGCTTGCGCGTGAGAACACGATCACACCGGACGACCTGATCTGGCCGATTTTCGTCTGCGACGGGGACGAGGACGAGCCGGTGCCGACCATGCCCGGCGTCACCCGTTATGCGATTCGTTCAGTCGCCGGCGCCGCCGGCATGGCCAATGCGCTGGGCATTCCCGCAATTGCAATTTTCCCCGCCACGCCGTCAGACAGGAAGACACCCGGCGCCGAAGAAGCCTGGAACCCCGACAACCTCGTCTGCCGCGCCGTGCGCGCCATCAAGGACGCACATCCGGATATGGGCGTGATGTGCGATGTGGCCCTCGACCCTTTCAATTCGGACGGGCATGACGGGATCGTGCGCGACGGCCACGTGGTCAACGACGAGACGGTGGAAGCGTTGTGCCGCCAGGCGCTGGTGCAGGCCGAGGCCGGCTGCGACATCATCGCGCCCTCCGACATGATGGACGGGCGGATCGGCGCGCTGCGACAGGCGCTCGACGGCAACGGTTTCCAGCAGGTGCTGCTGATGTCCTACGCCGCCAAATACGCTTCGGCCTTCTACGGACCCTTCCGCGACGCCATCGAGAGCGCGGGCTTCCTGAAGGGCGAGACCAAGGACACTTACCAGATGGATCCGGCGAACTCCGATGAGGCCCTGCGCGAGGTGGCGCTGGACATCCAGGAAGGCGCGGACATGGTGATGGTGAAGCCCGGAATGCCCTATCTGGACATCGTCCGCCGGGTGAAGGAGCAGTTCGGTGTGCCGACCTACGCGTACAATGTCAGCGGCGAGTACGCGATGCTGCGCTTCGCTGCCGACAACGGTGCGCTCGATTACAACCGGGTCATCCTGGAAACCCTGATGGCGTTCAAGCGGGCTGGCTGCAACGGCGTGCTCACCTATTTTGCCGTCGATGCGGCACGGCTGCTCAATGACGCATGAACCGGACACCGATGACGGGACGCCACCGGACCCCCTGATCGCCCGCTACAATCCGACGGTACAGATCCTGCGCGCCGTGGCGATTTTCGCCGTGGCAGGCATCTGCCTCATCATCCCGTTCGTGTCGGAGCAGTCGAGCGAGGATTCCTGGCGATTTGCGGGCGTCCTGATCGCGACGCTGGCCCTGTGGGGAGTCATCACGTTGCGCCGCGCAGCCGACAGGACGCCGCAGGTCATTATCGACGAGAACGGTGTCTATTTCCGTGAATGGCATGCGGGCACGGTGCCGTGGGAGACCATCGAGTACATCAGCCATTCCAGCACTATCCGCCGCAACCTGCTCTCGGCTGTCACCCGCAACCGGCGCAAGCCCTACCTGCTGTTCAAGTTCAGTGAGCCCCCGAAGCTCCAGCCGACGGCACGGCCGCCGCTGTCATGGTGGCAGGTCTTCATGGGTGAACTCGCGATCCAGGAGCCGGTCATCCAGCAGTTCGGCCTCGATACGCCGGTCGATACGATGCTCAAAGCCATCGAGGCGCAGATCGCGGCCTGGCGCATCAGCAACCCTCACCTGCTGGAAGACGCCGGGCAGGAAGACGCTCAGCCAGCCACCTGAGCCTGCCTGTCAGGACGACGCGTTGAAAAAGGCCAGCGCACAGCAATCGTGCCAGCGCCCGCCCCGGCCGTGGAAGCCGACATGTCCACCGCCGCGCGACAGCAGGACATCCACCATCGGTGCGCCCTCACCCACCACCCGGTAGGCATCCGCCGGTATCCAGGGATCGTTGTCCGCGTGTATGGCCAGCGTCGGGACCGCGATCCGGTCGAGAAGCGGACCCGACGCACAGTTCTCATAATAGTCAGCGGCGTTCCGGAAGCCGTTCAGCGGTGCAACCACGCCATTGTCGAATCCGCGGATGGATTGCGCATCCTCCAGCGCCGCCGCCTGTTCGGGTGCAATCTCCAACGGCCCCGCCCGCCAGTCGGCCTTCATCCGCTTGAGGAGCCAGCGGTGATATCCCCGGTTGCGGTTCGCTTCCAACCGCGCGGAGGCGGCGGCCAGATCGAGGGGGGCGGAGACGGAAACGGCCTGCGTCACGAGGGCGTCGCCGTCCGCTTCCGCCAGGTATTTCAGCAGGATGTTGGCCCCCAGTGAGTAACCGACGGCAAAACGCCCTGCCGTACCGAGCCCTTCCCCGTCCAATACCGAAAGCCACAGTGCGAGGTCGGCGCTCCGGCCTGCGTGATACATCCGCCGACAGTCGGCACGCGACGGCCCGGCACCGCGCAGGTTCACGCGGAACACGTCAAAACCGTTCTTGAGAAACTGCCGCGCGCTGGCACGAACATAGGCGCTGTCCTCGCAGCCGGTGAGCCCGTGAATCAAGACCACCAGCCGCGCGTTGCTTTCGCCGGTTTCGTGCAGTGTGCCGGATAGCCGGTCCCCGTCCGGCGTTTCGGCGAAAAGCCGCTGCGCCGGCCAGGCGTCCAGTTTCGTCCATTCGCGCAGGATCGCGTTGCGCACGGTCTGGAGGTCGCCGCCGAACCACGGCGGACGGGCGCGAAACCGGGGAAACGTGACCTGAAGCGCCGTCATCCGGCCAGGAAATCGGCGATGACGGCGATCTGGTCGTCCGCCATCAGCGCGGGGGCATGGCCGACGCCTTCGAACTCTACCAGCGTCGCCTCGGGACCGCGCCGGGTCATCTCCTGCGCGGTGTCGGCAGGCAGGATGTCCGAACGCGCACCGCGCAACACCAGCACATCGACGGAAATCTGGTCCCAGAACGGCCACAGGTTCGCATCCTCGACGGGTGCCGCAGCGATGGGTTCGCGGATGCGCATGTCATAGGCCGGCGCGATGGTCCCGTTTTCGGTGTGCCGCGCCGACGTCTCGGTCAGATGCCGCCATTGTTCGTCCGTCAGCGGCCCGAAGGGTGACCAGATGTAGCGCAGGTACGCCTCGAACGCCGCCATGTTCGGGAACTCCGGATCGGTGCCGACGTAGTCGCGAATGCGTCCCACCGCCTCCTTCGGGATGAACGGTCCCACATCGTTGAGCACCAGCCGGCGGACCGGGTTTGGATTCTGGATGGCCAGCATCATGCCGATCAGGCCGCCCATGGACGTGCCCACGAGATCGACCGGCGCCAGATCCAGTTCGGAAATCAGTGCCTGTGCGTCCGCGATGTACTGGGGAAAGCCATAGTTCATGGGATCCGGCAGCCAGTCGCTCTGGCCGCGCCCGACAACATCGAGGCAGATCACCCGCCGGTTGCGCGCCAGCGCAGATGCCAGCGCATCAAAGGAGCGCGCAGTCTGGGTCAGGCCATGCACGCACAGCACGGCGGGTGCATCCTCGGGGCCCCAATCGGTGTAGTGAAGCCTGTGTTCTACCCGGGGGTTGCGTGCCGTGAAAAAACGTGACCGCATGGTTGCGAGCCTCTACCTTTTTGCGATGTCGCGCGAACCTATCGCGCTCTCACTACGCCACAAAGCTCTCGAAAGTTCATTTCATCATGCCCGAGATCACGGTCGGACCGCCGCTTCCCGAGGACCAGACGGCGTGGCGCGAGCTTTTTGTCGGCTATCGCCGCTTCTACAAGATGGAAGATGACGACGCGATCGTGGCACGCGTGTGGACGTGGATCATCGACCCGGCTCACCCGACGGAATGTCTGCTGGCCCACCTGCCCGACGGACAGCCCATCGGCCTGGCACATTTCAGGGACCTGCCCCGCCCGCTTTCCGGTTCGAACGCCGGCTTCCTCGATGACCTGTTTGTGCGCGAAGACCATCGCGGGAGCGGCGCCGCCGACGCGCTGGTCAACGCGATCGCCGCCATCGGCAAGACGCGGGACTGGGCCTGGCTGCGATGGTTCACGGCAGAGGACAACTACCGAGGTCGCGGCTTTTACGACCGGGTGGCCCATGCAACCCCGTGGAAGACCTACCAGGTCGACATTCAGGACTGACCCTTGGCCTTCCTTCGCGGCATCGTCGCGTTCATCGCCACCTTCGTTGCAGCACTCGCCGGACTTTCAGTCCTGGCTATCAGCACCGTCGCGTTCATCTTTGCGACCAACGAGACGGGCACCACCGGCACCCAGCGCATCGCAACGCTCGAGGGCGATGTGCGCGTCGTGCGCGACGCCAACGGCATTCCTCATATCTTCGCAGGCACCCGGGCCGATGCCTATCGCGCGTTGGGATTCGTTCATGCGCAGGACCGGTTCTTCCAGATGGAGTTTACGCGCCGCACAGCCGCAGGCCGCCTGTCGGAAATAATCGGCCCGCTGGGCCTGCGGACTGACCGGTTCATGCGCACACTCGGCATATACCGGCTTGCCGAAGCGTCAGTCGAAAGCCTGTCGCCCGAAGCCCGTGCGGCCATAGAGAGCTACACACAAGGCGTGAATGCCTGGGTGACTTCGCCGGATCGCGTCCGGCCGGCCGAGATGATCGTCCTGGGTGTCGATCCAGAACCCTGGCGGGCCGCCGACAGTGCCGCATGGGTCCGGCTGATGGCACTGTTGTTGTCGGAAGACTGGCGCGCGGAAATCCTGCGTAGCCGAGCTTCGGAGGTGCTGGACCCAATGCAGGTCCGCGACCTCTGGCCCGACGAGCCCGAAAGCGCACCAACCACACTGGCAAACGTGGCGGGGACTGCGCTCCAATGGCAGGAGCTTGCCGCTGCCATCCCCGATATCTTCCCTGCAGCCAGCGCGTCCAACGAATGGGTCGTCTCGGGCGCGCGCAGCCGGTCCGGCAAGCCCATGCTGGCCAATGACCCGCATCTCGGCCTGAGCGCGCCCGGCATGTGGCACCTTGCAAGGATCGTCACCCCTGAGTTCGAGGCGTCGGGTGCTGCCCTGCCCGGCCAGCCCTTTTTCATGGTCGGCCAGAACGGCCATATGTCCTGGGGCCTGACCACGACCCATGCGGATGTGCAGGACCTGTTTATCGAGAAGCTCGATCCCGGCGACCCTGCGCGCTACCTGACGCCGGAGGGCAGTGCGCCCTTCGAGACGCGCGAAGAGAACATACGGGTGCGCTTCGACGAACCCGAGACTTTCACCGTTCGGATCACCCGGCACGGGCCTGTGATCTCGGACCTTTCACCCGATACCGCCGCGATTGCCGGCCACGGCCATGTCGTGGCCCTGGGGTTTGCAGCCCTGCGCGAAGATGATCGCACAGCCAATGCGGCGTTCCGCATGAATACAGCCATGACAGTGGCCGAGTTCCGGAACGCGCTTCGCGACTTCCACGCCCCGATGCAGAACGTGGCCTATGCCCACACGGACGGCTCCTTCGGGTTTGTGGCCGCCGGCCGCCTGCCGATCCGTCCGGGCGGCGCCGGAACCCGGCCCGTGCCCGGCTGGACCGCGGATCATGACTGGGCGGGCTTTGTTCCGTTTGAGGACCTGCCCCAGCGCCATGACCCGGCGGGCGGCGTCATCGTCAATGCAAATAACCGGGTTGCGCCGAAAACCTATCCCCATGTCATCAGCAATGACTGGCCGCCCGGCTTCCGTGCGGAGCGGATCGAACGGCTGCTGGCGGACGATGCCCTCCACACTCCAGACAGCTTCGCGGCGATCCAGACGGATGTGGTCTCCACGGGGGCGCTAGACCTGGTCGCGGCGATGGTCGAAACGCAGTTCGACCCGGCCGCAAACCGGGAGATTTTGGAACTCATGACGCGCTGGGATGGCGATATGTCGCCGGACCGGGCGGAACCGCTGGTTTTCGCCGCATGGTCGCAGGCGCTTCAGGAACGCTTGATCGGCGATGAGCTCGGGGACCTGCTGACCGAATTCCGCGGCGTGCGCACGCGCGCGCTGATCGGCATGCTGACCGAGCGGCAGGCATGGTGCGACAACGTGAAAACGCCGCAGGCGGAGACATGCGTCGGGATCGTGGCGCAATCGCTCAACGACGCTGTCCTGATGCTGGGCGAGGCCTACGGCCCCGATCCGGCACAATGGCGCTGGGGAGATGCCCATGGTGTGACGTTTGCCCATCCGCTGCTGCGGTCCGCGCCGGGGATCGCGGCACTGCTTGCCCCGCACGTTGAGACCGGCGGCGGCAACCACACGATCAACCGCGGCAGCTATCGAACATCCGGCGAAAGCAGCTTTCCCCATTTCCATGGCCCAGGCCTGCGCGTGATCTTCGACATGGCAAGTCCCGGAGAGGCAATGTTCATGATCACGCCGGGCCAGTCGGGCCGTGTCGCCTCCCCGGATTACGTAAACCTGGCCGGTCCGTGGGCCCTGGGCCGATACATCGTGTTAAAAGGCGATCCAGAGACATTGCGGACAACCGCAAACGGCGAACTGACCCTGACCCCATGACCGTCACGATCGAGGATATCGAGACTGCCGCGGCGACGATCGCGGGCGATGTGCTGCACACGCCGACCATTGCTGCTCCGGCCCTGACACAGGTGCTGGGCTGCGATCTGCGCCTGAAGCTCGAAAATCTGCAGCTGACCGGGTCGTTCAAGGCGCGCGGCGCGCGCAACCGGCTGGGTGAGCTCGATCCCGCCACGACCGCGGGCGTGATTGCGTGTTCAGCCGGGAACCATGCCCAGGGCGTGGCCTGTTTTGCTTCGCGCATGGGAATTTCTGCGACGATTGTCATGCCGCGCGGAACCCCTTTCGCGAAGGTGGAAAGCACCGAGCGCTATGGCGCGCGCGTCATCCTCGAGGGAAACGACCTGTCGGAAGCGCAGGCGCGTACCCAGGAGATCGCCGCAGCAGAAGGCCTGGTCTTCATCCATCCCTATGACGATGAGCTGATCATCGCGGGCCAGGGCACGGCAGGGCTGGAGATGATTTCCGATACGCCCGAACTCGACACCGTCATCATTCCCATCGGCGGCGGCGGGCTGATCGCCGGATGCGCGATCGCCATGAAGGCCCGAAAGCCGGATATCGAGATCATCGGTGTTCAGGTCGAATCCTACGCCACCATGCGGGCGGCGATCGACGGCACTCCCCTGCACGCCGGAGGGTCGACGCTCGCCGAGGGCATCGCCGTCAAGTCGCCCGGCCAGAAAACCTTGCCGGTCATTCGTGATCTCGTGGATGATATCTTGGTCGTGGACGAGGCCGCGATCGAGAACGCGGTCGAGCTGCTGGCCGACACCGGGCGGATCGTCGCCGAGGGCGCGGGTGCCGCGGCGCTTGGCGTGGTAATGGAAAACCCCGAACGCTTTGCCGGGCGGCGGGTCGGGCTGATGGTCAGCGGCGGCAATATCGACATGCGGCTGTTCGCGTCGGTACTGCTGCGCGGTCTGGTGCGCGGCGGGCAGCTCGTGCGCCTGCGCGTCCAGATTCCCGATTCTCCCGGCCAGCTCGCGCGGGTCAGCACCCTGATCGGCGAAGCCGGTGGAAACATTGTCGAAATCGTCCACCAGCGGATGTTCTACAACGTCCCGGTGAAATACACCGAACTGGATGTGGTCGTGGAAACGCGCAATGCGCGCCACGCTGCCGAACTGGTCAACTCCCTCGAACGCGCCGGGTTATCCACGCGCCTGCTGAGCGACGTCACCGGAATCGGATCAGGCTAAACCGCTTCTTAACCACTCTCGGGCACTGTGAGCCTCGCGGAATTCCAACGTTCCAGGTGGGCCGGAAACTATGCTCGTAATTATCGGATGGGTCGTCGTTACTGTTTGCGTTCTGGGCGGCTATGTCGCCATGGGCGGCAAGCTCGCCGTCCTTGTACAGCCGTTCGAACTCGTGATCATTGGCGGTGCCGGTGTCGGCGCCTATATCACGGCAAACCCGAAACATATTCTGAAATCCACAGGCAAGGGCTTCAAAACAGCCCTGAAGGGTCCGGTCAACTCGAAGGCCGACTACCTGGAATTGCTGTCTATGATGTATGCGACGTTCAAGCTAGCCAAGACCAAGGGGAACCTGGCGCTAGAACCGCACATCGAAAATCCGGAAGACAGCGAACTCTTCGCCAACTTCCCGTCCTTCATTCACAACCATCACGCGGTTGAATTCTTCTGCGACTACCTGCGCCTGGTCACGCTGGGGACCGAGAATGCGCACGAACTCGAGGCCCTGATGGATGAGGAACTCGACGTCCACCACATGGAAGACGAGCAAATCTCCTCCGCGATGCAGACCCTGGGCGACGGCTTCCCCGCGCTGGGCATTGTTGCCGCTGTGCTCGGCGTGATCAAAACCATGGGCTCGATTACGGAGCCGCCCGAAATTCTCGGCAAGCTGATCGGTGGCGCGCTAGTCGGAACTTTCCTCGGCATTCTTCTGGCCTATGGTTTCGTCGGCCCGCTGGCCAGTTCCATGAAGGCGAGCCAGGAAGCCAACAGCAAATACTTCGCCTGCCTGAAGGCCGGCATCCTCGCACATGTGGCGGGGAATGCGCCGGCCGTTTCGGTCGAATTCGCACGCAAGACGCTGATGAGCATGGTGCGCCCGACATTCGCCGAACTGGAAGAGGCGAACGAAAACGCGCCCGCGGCAACGTAAGCCGGAACAAAGGGCAGTACGGGCAAAGTCATGGCTGGCGGCGCAGCAAATCAGCAACCCATCATCGTCAAGAAGGTGAAGGGACACGGGCACGGCCACCATGGCGGTGCCTGGAAGGTTGCCTACGCCGACTTCGTGACCGCCATGATGGCGTTCTTCCTTCTGTTGTGGCTGCTCAACGCCACCACCGAGGAGCAGCGCAAGGGCATCGCCGACTATTTCTCGCCCGAATCCCTCTCGTCACCCAACAGCGGTGCTGGCGGCATCCTGGGCGGCAAGACCGTGGCCATCGACGGTTCGCAGGTTGCGGCCGGCGGCCCATCCGAAGGTGGTGCCAGCATTCCCCTGCCCCCGAAGGTGTCCGGCGAGGGTGAGGAAGGCGCGGACGGCGAGGACCTCGTCGAGGGCGATGGCGGCGAGACCGAGCTTCCCGAGAAAGGCACCTCCGAGTTCGCTGAGTTCGGGGAAACCGACAAAACCGAGTTCGGCGACAGTGACAAGCCCGACTTCGGCAAGGTCAATGACGGCGCTCTCGACGAGGCTCTGGCAGCCCGCGAGCAGGAACAGTTCGAGGCGGCGGCGGAGATGCTGCGACAGGCCATCGACAGCGTGCCGGAGCTTGTCGCATTGCAGGACAGCCTGCTGGTCGAGCAGACCCCGGAAGGCTTGCGTATCCAGCTTGTCGACCAGAAGGGCTATTCGATGTTTGCGCTGGGCAGCGCACTGCCCAACCAGCAGACCCGCAACCTCGTCCAGCTCGTGACTCGGGCCGTTGACCAGCTCGGCAACAAGATTTCCATCAGCGGCTACACGGACTCCCGTCCCTACCGCTCCCAGGAAGGTTACACCAACTGGGAACTCAGTTCGGACCGTGCCAACGCGGCACGTCGCCTGCTGATCGAGTCCGGACTGGATGCCGAACGGATCGCGCTCGTCCAGGGCCGGGCCGACACGGACCCGCTGCTGCCGGAGAATCCGGAAAGCGAACGCAATCGCCGCATCAGCATCGTCCTTCTGCGCGAGAATGCGGTGCCGATTGAAATTCGCGATACGGTCCAGCCCAGCGAACTCGGTGCCACCGAGCCGCAAACCCCGCCGGCCCAGAAGACCGAACTCGACAGCGGCCATTCCCCGGGCTGATCAAAAAAATACGCGCAGGTATTTTGCGCGGCTGCAGGCGAGAAGCTAGACTCCGCGCTTGACTGCAAAGGCGTTCCCGGAAGGCTCAATGACCACACAGGCGCCCAAACCGCCGCTCGTGTTCTACCGCACCGGGCCGATGCCCTGCCCCTATCTTGAGGGGCGGGTCGAGCGGAACCTCTTCACCGAACTGCACGGGGTCCAGGCACCGGCGATGCACGACCAGCTTGCCCAGGCCGGCTTCCGCCGTTCCCATCATATCGTCTACCGCCCGGCTTGCCCGGGCTGCAATGCCTGCGTGCCGGTGCGTATCCCCGTTGCGACCTTCACCATGTCGCGTTCCCAGAAGCGCGTGTGGAACCGCAACACGGACCTGAGCGTGAGCCCCGGACCGGCCCGCGCCACCGAAGAGCACTACGAACTTTTCGCCCGCTACCAGAACACCCGTCACAGCGGCGGCGAGATGGCGACGATGTCCTTCGCGGACTTCCGGGCCATGGTCGAGGATTCCGTCGTCCAGACCGAAGTCGTGTCAATCCGCGACCCGGACGGCAGGCTGGTGGGTGCCTGCCTGACAGACCGGCTGTCCACCGGCTACTCGGCCGTCTACAGCTATTTCGACACAGCGCTCGAGGATCGCAGCCTCGGGACCTATTGCGTCCTCTGGCTGCTGGAGCGCGCCCGCGCGGCTGGTAAGCCCCATGTCTATCTGGGGTACTGGATCGCCGACAGCGCCAAGATGACCTACAAAAACCGCTTCCGCCCCATCGAACACCTCGGTGTGAATGGCTGGCAGGGCGGCCCGCTACCCGGAACAGGCGAATCCGGCTGAGGTAATCGTCATACTTTTGTATGGCGCGCGTACCGTTGCGCCCCCCAAATCCCTGTCTTAATGTCGTTTTCAACCGATGCCGGATTGTCATTGTACCGGCACGACACAAACCTATGGATGTGTCCGGCCAACGGACACACCGGGACAACGTTAACGTCCATATCAGGGAGGACCCCCATGGAACGACGTAAGTTTATCAAGGCCGCCGGTCTCGCCGGCGTCACCGGTGCCGCCGCCGCGGCGTCGGCTTTCCCGAAGCCCGCGATCGCGCAGGAGCGTATAGATTTCGCGATGGTCACCACCTGGCCGCGCGACTTCCCCGGTCTCGGCACGGGTGCCCAGCGCTTCGCCGCGCGTCTCGACGAAATGAGCGAAGGCCGCATCAAGGTCGAATACTTTGCCGCCGGTGAGCGCGTCGGCGCGTTCGACTCCTTCGACGAAGTCGCCTCGGGCAACGCCCAGGCCTATCACGCCGCCGACTACTACTGGAAAGGCAAGCATCCGGGCTGGGCGTACTTCACCGCCGTTCCGTTCGGCCTGACCTACACCGAGATGAACGCCTGGATCCGCTTCGGCGGCGGCCAGGAGCTCTGGGACGAGCTCGGCAAGGATTTCGGCCTCAAGGGCCTGATGTGCGGCAACACCGGCGTCCAGATGGGCGGCTGGTTCAACAAGGAAATCAACACCGCCGACGACCTCAAGGGTCTGAAGATGCGCATCCCGGGTCTGGGCGGCGACGTCATGGCCAAACTGGGCGCTTCGCCGGTCTCCCTGCCGGGCGGCCAGATCTACGAAAACCTCGTCTCGGGCGCGATCGACGCCACCGAGTGGGTGGGCCCGTGGAACGACCAGGTCATGAAGTTCTACGAAGCCGCGAAATTCTACTACTACCCGGGCATGCACGAACCGGGCTCGATGCTGGCCGTCGGCATGAACGCGTCGTTCTGGGGCAAGCTGTCCAAGTCCGACCAGCTCATGATCGAAGCTGCCGCGAGCATGGAAAACGACGTGATGATGTCCGAGTACAACGCCAAGAACGGCGCGTCGCTGGCCCAGCTCATCAACAACCAGGGCGTCGAACTGCGTCAGTTCTCGGACGAGATCTACGACAGCTTCGGCAAGGCCTCCGACGAAGTGTACGCGGAAGTCGTGACGCACAGCGATCTCGCCAAGCGCATCCACGAGAGCTTCCTCAACGCGCGTCAGGAAGTGGGCGGCTGGACGAACATTTCGGACCAGGCCTACGTCCAGCAGCGCAACCGGGTGCTCGGCCTCTAGTCGTGACCACACACCACATCGCGAAAACGGAGCCTCATCGGCTCCGTTTTCCATGTGGGGGTGACGCAAACGTGATGGCGGCGCCGGCGACAGAAGCGGTCCGCCTCACCTAGCGTGGATTTTGCCAAACAGGGGGCACCACACTACATGACGGCAACCGCGCTCGAAGACATCCCCGCGGCGAAAGGGCCGCTATCGGCCATTGTGATCCGCATTGTCGCGCTGGGCATTGTCGCGGCGATGTTCGCCTTCCTCATCAACAACTACCTGACTCTCTGGCAGGACTGGCCGGGCATCAGCGCCCTGTTCGCGCACCTGGGCTGGTTCGGCGCGGAAGCATCTGGCAAACCGCTCGAGGGCGGCGACGTGGCGCTGGGTTGGACACAGCTCCTGCTCTATGCCGGCCTTGTCGGCCTTGTCGTCGTCTATACCTTCTCCACCTCACGGCAGCCCCTGCGCGTGGACTCGGCCCGCCTGAGCGCAATGGCCGCCTTCATCATCCGCGCAGCCTTCTGGTCGGTCCTGCTGATCGGCCTGGTGGACGCCGTGATTTCCTTCCTGCGCGTCGAGGGGTTCCTCGCCTCCATCGTCGGACAGAAGATGGAATCCGATCTCGGCCTATCCCGGTACCGGGGCGCGTATGTCCACTACCCGCTGATCGTGGTCTCGCTTGTTATCGCGGCCTTCACCCGCTCGCTCGGCTTCGCATGGCTGGCACTGCTGGTGGTGGTCGCGGAACTGCAGATCGTGATCACGCGCTTCATCTTTTCCTATGAACAGGCGTTCATGGGAGACCTGGTGCGCTTCTGGTACGCGGCACTGTTCCTGTTCGCCAGCGCCTACACACTGACCGAGGAAGGCCATGTCCGCGTGGACGTGATCTACGCCGGCTTCAGCGAACGCGGCAAAGCCTGGGCCAACACAATCGGGTGTCTCTTCCTGGGCATTCCGCTGTGCTGGGTCATCCTGTCGATGGGCATGGCGGGCAAGGCCACGGTCATCAACAGCCCGCTGCTCAGTTTCGAGACCTCACAGAGCGGCTTTGGCCTCTACGTCAAATACCTGATGGCCGGTTTCCTCGCGGTCTTCGCGGTCTCGATGATGATCCAGTTCGCGAGCTATTTCCTGTCGGCCGTCGCTGACCTGCGGAACGAACCCGGCAAGGCACCGCCGCCGGAACACCCAGCACCGTAACCGGGAGAGACGTACGTCATGGAAGTGTTCTTCATCGTCCTCCTGATCCTGCTGATGGCCGGCGCGCTGGCCATGGGCTACCCGGTCGCCTTCGCGCTGCCGGGTTCCGCCATCCTGACCATCGCTATCGCGTCGTTCTGCGGCTGGCTGTTCGCAGGCGATGTTGGCGGCTATTTCGCCCAGGACGGACCCATCCAGTGGCTGACCGCCGGGGTGACAAACTTCAGAGGGGTCTATTGGGAAGTCGAACGCGACACCCTGATCGCCATCCCGCTGTTCGTGTTCATGGGCATCATGCTTCAGCGATCCAAGATCGCTGAAGACCTGCTTGTCACCATGGCGCAGCTGTTCGGCCCCGTGCCGGGCGGCCTCGGCATCTCGGTCGTCATCGTCGGCGCGCTGCTCGCGGCGACCACGGGCATCGTCGGCGCGACCGTCGTCGCCATGGGCCTGATTTCCCTGCCCGCGATGCTGCGCAACAACTATTCCCATTCGCTGGCCACCGGCACCATCGCGGCGTCGGGCACCCTGGGACAGATCATCCCGCCTTCGATCGTCCTCATCATCCTCGCCGACCAACTCTCCAGCGCATCCGACCAGGCCAGCACCGCACGCAAGGCCGAGTACAAGGAAGCGACCGGCGAATTCAACATGCCCAGCGAGCTGGACATCACGTCCACCAGCGCGGGTGACATGTTCCTGGGCGCGTTTCTGCCCGGCCTCGTCCTGGTCGGTCTGTACGTCGCCTACATCCTGGTCTTCGCAATCCTGCGGCCGAAGAATGCGCCCGCGGTCCGCCGTGAGGGCGCATTCGACCTGAAATTCGCCTTTCGGGTGTTCCTCGTCCTGATCCCGCCGCTGGCCCTGATTCTGGCCGTACTCGGCTCGATCATCATGGGCATCGCCACGGTGAACCAGGCCGGCGCCATCGGCGCGGCCGGTGCGATCATCATGGCGGGCTACCGGCTGCTCGAGGGCAAGCGCGGCGCGTTCATCCCCGCGATCCTCGCCATCGCCGCCGTGGTGGTGATCTTAGTGCTGCTGTCGATGTTCGACCTGAACGTGAAAAGCATCGACACCAGCGACGACGTCCTCGGCATCACATTGGCGGTGATTGCCGTGTGCGTGTTCCTGTTCGCCGTCATCTGGAGCGGCTGGCGTGTTTACAGGATCGACGACACCCTGCGCGGGGTGATGATCGAGACGGCCAAGACCACCTCGATGGTTTTCATCATCCTGCTCGGCGCTGCGATGCTGACCGCCGCCTTCCGCGCTTTCGGCGGCGAGGAGCTGGTGCGCGAGTTCCTCGGCGGGCTGCCGGGCGGCTTCTGGACTCAATTCATCGTCGTGATGGCGGTGATCTTCATCCTCGGCTTCTTCCTCGACTTCATCGAGATCGCCGTGGTCGTCGTGCCCATCGTCGCGCCGATCCTGCTGGAAGACCCGTCGGCCAACATCACCGCCGTCTGGCTGGGCGTCATGATCGGCGTAAACATGCAGACCTCGTTCCTGACGCCGCCCTTCGGCTTCGCGTTGTTCTACCTGCGTGGTGTGGCCCCGCCGCAGGTGAAGACGACCGAGATGTACCGGGGTGTGGCGGCCTTCATCGGGCTGCAGCTTCTTGGCCTCGCCATCGTCGGCGCCTTCCCCTCGCTGGTGAACTTCCTGCCCAACCAGTCCTTCCTGTCGGCGGAAACCGCGCCGCCGCCGAAAAACCCGCGCCTGCAGGCCTGCATCGAGGAGCACCTGTTCGAGCTTTACGACGACAGGCGGCCCGATCTAGTGGCGGCCATCGAACAGGGCAAGACGCTGAATATCAGCTACCTGCCCGAGAAACGGGCGAAGGAACTGTCGGGCAGCTTCGATAAGGCGCTTGCGACCTTCCAGCTTGTCGAAGATGTGCGCGAGGCCGAAGCAGCGGTCGAGGACTACACGCCGCAGTACAAGCCCATCCACCGCCAGGTGCGCAGCGCCAAGTCCCAGACCCACAAGGCGGAGGACGAACTCGACGATCTGCAGGACGAACTTCGCCGGCTGCGCCGCGCCGAAGGCATCGATTCCGACACTCTCGCCGCCATCGAGGGCAACATAGAGGCCCTGAAGGAAGAGGTGGCGCGGCTGGAAGCCTCGCTTCCGGCCGGCTGGGAGGATGCCCGAAAGAAGTACCGCACGCTGGCGAGTGCCGAAAAGCGCACGCGCCTCGGCTACCGGCGGAACGTCGATCAGGCCTACACGCCGATCATGGAAACCCTGTCGATCCTCGAAGGCGCGGAAGACTTCGCTGCGATACAGGACGAGATGGCGGCGCTTCCCGGCAAGATCGAGACCGCCTCAGTTGAGGATGCGGTCGAGGCCCTGAAGTCCGCGGAATCGGGACTTGCGGCGCTTGCCGATACGAGCGCGATCCGCTCCGAACTCACCAAGGCGCGCCGCGATCTCACCGCCCGGACACCCCGACCCGACCGCGCTCTGGAGACCGCGCAGAAGGCCGTGGCGCTCTATGAGGACGAACGTGCGTGGCGCAGCCGCGCCGCCGGTGAACTCGCCGACGGCCTCGCGAAGTACGAAGCGGCCATCGCCAAGACCATCGGACTGCGTCAGCTTGACCGTCTGCCGTCGGAATACACCGACAGCATTGCGTCCTGCCTCGCCATCCACCGGGACATCTCGCTGAGCTTTTGACGGCGCGAATATCCGCCAAAAGAAAACGGCCGCCCCAATCCGGGCGGCCGTTTGTCTTTGCGCAGGTGCTGCGGCTAGCGCCTGGGCAGAAGCTTCCACACCAGCGGGAGCACCGCCGCCGCCAGCGTGATCTTCACCAGCGCACCGACCATGAACTTTTCCATGCCTTTCTCGAAGGCAACGTCGAGGCCTCCCACCAGCGTGGACAGATACGCCACGCCAAGCACGAAGATGATGGCCGTGCCTGCGAGATTGGCGATGAATGTCAGCGCCGGATTGCGGTCCCAGCCGCGTTCCGCCAGCGAGCCGACAAGAACCGCCGCCACGAAGAACCCGGCGAGATAGCCGCCCGTCGGCCCCGCCAAATAGGCGAGCCCGGCACCGCTGGCGAAGACCGGCATGCCGACCGCACCCTCGGCGAGGTAGAGAAGAATAGTCGCACCCGCCAGGCGCGCACCGTAGGCCATGGCGATCACCAGCACGGCGAAGGTCTGCATGGTCATCGGCACCGGATACATCGGCACCTGAATCTTGGCGGAAACGGCCATCAGCGCACTGCCGGCAATGGCCAGAAGCGCGAGGCGCAAGACGCCGCCCGTTTCGCGCGGCCAGATCGTGTTGATCAGTGTGGGGGCCGTGCCCGCGACTGCCTGCATTTTTCGTCTCCGTTTCGGCGGCTCAAGTTCGTCCGCAACTGTTAACAGCTTCGATTTCGGGGCTCAACAAGTCCGAAATCAGGAGAATCGCGGAGCCGAGGGGAACCCGCGCGGCGCCTTCCGTCCGGCCTGGGCACGCTTGCCGACCCATTCCTTCAGTTCGTCCGCCGTAAACGTCCGGTTCCGGTCGCCCGTCGCCGTGGTCAGGCCTTCCGCCATGCTGAAGGTCGCCACATCGGCGAGACTGTCGCGGGTGTAGCTTTGCAGCTTCACACCGCGCCCGCGCGTTATCTCGGGCAGCTCGGACAGCGCAAAGATCAGCAGCTTGCGCAGCCGACCCAGCACCGCGATCTGGTCACCCTCGACCGGGGTACAGGCCGCCGCCTCCACGTCGCCCTTCACGTTCAGCACCTGCTTGCCCGTTCGGGTCTGGGCGATCACATCGTCCTCAGGGACGATGAAGCCGCGCCCGTCGGACGACGCGACGACCAGCTTCGCGCCGGGTTTGTGAATCCGCAGCGCGACGATATCGGCATCGTTGCCCAGATCGAACATCAGGCGCAGCGGCTCGCCATGTCCGCGACCGCCCGGCAGCTTGTCCACGCCGACAGTGTAGAAGCGCCCGTTGGTCGCAAACACCAGCAGCTTGTCCGTTGTCTCCGCCGTCAGCACGAAGCGCCCCTTGTCGCCTTCCTTGAACTTCAGTTCCTTGGGATCGACGTTGTGCCCCTTGATGGTGCGCACCCAGCCCTTGTCCGAGCAAACGACGGTCACGGGCTCGCGCTCGATCATCGCGTCCAGAGGAACCTCGACCGGTTCCGGTGCATCGCCGATCTCGGTCCGGCGGCGGCCGAGTTCCGTCTTCGGGCCAAACTTCTTCTTCAGTTCCACAACCTCGCACGCGAGGTGCTTCAGCCGCTTGTCCTTGTCCCGGAGCAGGCCCTTCAGGGTCTTCTGCTCGCCTTCCAGCCCGTCGATCTCCTGGCGGATCGCGATTTCCTCCAGCCGGCGCAGCGAACGCAGCCTCATGTTGAGGATCGCGTCGACCTGGGCATCATTCAGGTCCCAACGCTTCTTCATCACCGCACGGGGATCGTCCTCTTCCCGGATGATCGCGATCACCTCGTCGAGGTTCAGGAACACGATCATGTAGCCCTGGAGGACGTTCAGCCGTTCCTCGATCTTGCCGAGGCGGTACTTAGTCCGCCGGGTCAGTACCTCGTGGCGGTGATCGAGATAAGCCTGCAGCACCTCGCGCAGGTCCATCACGCGCGGCACGTTGTCGCCGTCCAGCACGTTCATGTTGAGCGAGACCCGCGCTTCCATCTCGGTGTTGCGGAACAGGCTCTCCATCAGCATGTCGGGCGTGACGTTGCGGCTCTTGGGTTCCAGGACGAGGCGGATGTCCTCAGCGGACTCATCGCGGATGTCGCCGAGCAGTGGCAGCTTGCGGTTGACCATGAGCCCGGCGACACGCTCAACCAGCCGCGCCTTCTGCACCTGGTAGGGAATCTCGGTGACCACCACCTGGTACTGGCCACGCCCCATATCCTCGGTCTCCCAACGCGCGCGGATGCGGAAGCTGCCGCGGCCGGTGGTGTAGGCCTCGACGAGGCTCGCCCGGTCCTCCACCAGCACGCCGCCGGTCGGGAAGTCCGGGCCGGGCATGAAATCGACCAGCTTGGCGATGGTCGCGTTCGGCGTCTTCAGCAGGTGGGACAGGGCATCGCAGATCTCGCCGACATTGTGCGGCGGAATGCTGGTCGCCATGCCGACCGCAATGCCGGTGGCTCCATTGGCGAGCAGGTTCGGGAAATTCGCGGGCAGGACAACCGGCTCGCTGCCCTCGCCATCATAGGTCTCGCGGAAGTCTACCGCGTCGTCGTCAATGCCTTCCAGCAGCGCCTGCGCGACCTCGGTCATGCGCGCCTCGGTGTAGCGCATGGCTGCGGCGTTATCGCCGTCGATGTTGCCGAAGTTGCCCTGCCCGTCCACCAGCGGATAGCGGACAGCGAATTCCTGGGCGAGACGCACCATCGCGTCATAGATCGCCTGGTCGCCATGTGGATGGTACTTACCCATCACGTCGCCGACCACGCGGGCGCATTTCTTGTAGCCCTGGTCCGGGTCGAGCCGGAGCTGGCGCATGGCGTGCAGCAGCCGGCGGTGCACCGGTTTCAGCCCGTCGCGCACATCCGGCAGCGAGCGCGCCATGATCGTGGACAGCGCATAGCTGAGGTAGCGCGAACTCAGCGCATCCTTGAAGGCTTCCTGGCGAACCCCACCGACAACCGTCATGTCAGAAACTCCTGTGGATCGGCCCTATTTCTAGGGTGCGGACCTGATTCCGCTCAACAACCCACGCTGTGGGTATCCGCGCCCGAATCCCCGTCGATATCCCCGGATTTCGCGGTCCGCCCGATCAGCACCTCCAGCCGCTCGCGTGCGGCCGGCAGCGGCCGGTCCAACGGGTCGAAGGCGTGGCGGGCAAGGAAAAAGCCCGTCAGTTTCAGGCCATCGACAAAATCCGCTGCCTCGGCCCCACCACCGCGCCCGTCCGGACGCAGAAAGCCCGGCAACGACAGCATGCGTTCCTTGTAGAGCTCCCCCGCGGCGCGAGACACGGCACGGCCCGTGCGCGGGCTGACATAGATGAGGTTTTCCTCCTCGCCCGTCGCCGCACAGGAGTTGAGGTCGAGGCCAAAGCCCAGTTCGCGCAGCAGGCCCAGTTCCCACTGGATGTAGACGGCGGGCCAGATGTCATCCTCCCCCGCCGCCAGGGCATTCAGCAGCGCTCCCGTCGCCTCGAACAGACCCGGATGGGGCTCGCGCTCGGGGATCACGGTCTCTGTTACCGCGCAGGCCGCCGATAATGCGGCCAGGCGCGCGGGATCGTCCATGAAATCGGCCGCATAGTGTCGGGTCGCCTCGATGGTGTAGCGCCCGAGATGCTCGGTGAGCCGCGCGCGCCAGACCGCATCGACACGGTTGCCCGGTTCGACCACACCCCGCTTGCTGCGCGAGTTGCCGCCATGCATCAGCCCGGCGTGGCGGCCGTGCTCGCGGGTCAGAAGTTGCACCACCGCAGCCCCCTCGCCATGCGGCCGGGCCGCCAGCACGATTGCCTCGTCACGCCATTCCATACGGGTTTATCCGAGCATATTTGCCGGGCTCATGGAGCATGAAACCCCGCGCCGGGGCAACGGCGAGCCGGAACTCGTGCAACGCCTAGGCGTCGAAACGCAGGCCCCATTCGCGGTAATGGCCCGGATTGTCGGCCCAGTTCTCGCGCACGCGCACCCGCACGAACAGGTGGACGGGCCGGTCGAGCAATTCGGCAAGTTCCTGCTGGGCCTCGGCACGGATGC
This sequence comes from Alphaproteobacteria bacterium, assembly GCA_038117045.1. Taxonomy (GTDB): domain Bacteria; phylum Pseudomonadota; class Alphaproteobacteria; order UBA6615; family UBA6615; genus JABJAG01. The sequence continues at coordinate 42,165 of JAYOFE010000002.1, forward strand.
GCTTGATCATTTGCCCGCCCTTACCCACGACGATCCCCTTCTGGGAATCCCGCTCAACCGTGATCGACTGCTCGATCCGCACGCTGCCATCATCGAAGTCCTGCCAGGCCTCGGTCTCGACAGACAGCGCATAGGGCAGCTCCTGGTGCAGGCGCAGATAGGCCTTCTCGCGGGTGATCTCGGCGGCCAGCAGCCGCTGAGGCAGGTCGGAGATCTCGTCTTCCGGAAACAGCCACGGCCCCGAGGGCATGCGCGAGACCAGATGACGTTCCAGATCCTCGACGCCGCTGCCATTAAGCGCGGAGACCATGAACGTCGCATCGAAACTGGCCAGCCCGTTGAGGTCCTCCGACAATTTCAGCAGGACCTCCCGCTTCACAGCGTCGACCTTGTTGAGCACGAGGATCGCCGCGGCGCCCCGCTCCTTCAGGCCTTCGGCAATCCGCCGCGTGTCGGCATCGATCCCGCGCGCTGCATCGACCAGCAGCACGATGGCGTCGGCGTCCGACGCCCCGCTCCACGCGGCATCGACCATGGCCCGGTCAAGCCTCCGCCTGGGCGCGAAGATGCCCGGCGTATCCACATAGACAATCTGGGTGTCCTCGATGAGCGCGACACCGCGCACACGGATGCGCGTGGTCTGCACCTTGGGCGAGACAATCGACACCTTGGCCCCGACCAGCCGGTTCACCAGCGTCGACTTGCCCGCGTTCGGCGCGCCCAGGATCGAGACGACCCCGCACCGCATGCCCGTCTCACCTGTCATGGGCAACCCCCAGATCGCGCAGCATCATGGCCGCCGCTTCCTGTTCGGCGGCACGCTTGCTGGCACCGCGTGCCTGCCGCGCGGGAAACCCGGGCAGCCGCACCTCGACCGTGAAGACCGGCGCATGATCCGGGCCCGAACGCTCCACATCCTCATAGGCGGGCAGGCCATGGCCCTTCGACTGCGACCATTCCTGCAATGCGGTCTTCGCATCGCGTGGCGGGCGCGAACGGGTTTCCACCAGCGGGTCCCAGGTCCTGCGCACGAAGGCGCGCGCCACGTCCATGCCGCCGTCAAGGTACAGCGCGGCGATCACAGCCTCGACCATGTCGGCCACGATCCCATCATTGACCACGCCGGGCCCGGCCTTGGCGTGGTTCGCAAGTCCGAGGCTTGCACCCACCTGCGCCAGCATGTCCGCCTGCACGAGAGCGGCAAACCGGCGGCCCACCTCGCCTTCATTCTCATAGGGGAAGCGGTCAAGCAGCAGTTCCGCTACGGACAGTCCCAGCACACGGTCTCCGAGGAATTCCAGCCGCTCATAGGATTGCGCACCGGCAACACTCGAATGGCTGAGGGCACGAACGAGCAACGCCGGATTGGAAAAGGAATGGCCAAGCGCCGCGTAGAGCGGCTTCAGATCCTGTTCGTTGCGCGTCATTCGATGGAATCGAAGATACGGCTGAACCGAATTGCCTGGATCCAGCCCCAGGGTTCCAGCCAGCCTGCCGAGCCGTCGGTCGAAAAGAAGATGATTTCCGCACGGCCGACCAGGTTGTCCTTCGGAACGAAACCCCAACTTCGGCTGTCGTTGCTGTCGTCGCGGTTGTCGCCCATGGCGAAATAGTGGCCCGGCGGCACCACGAACTCGCGTGTGTTGTCGGCCGGTCCGCGGTCGCCGAGGCTTTCGCGCACGGTGTAGCTGCGCCCGTCCGGCAGGGTCTCGATGTATTGCGGAACGCGGCGGACATTCCCCCGGAAATCCCTCGAGACATGGTCCTCGATCCGCCGGCGCGGAACGGGCTGGCCGTTGAGGATCAACTGGCCATTGACAACCTGGATCTGGTCGCCGGGAACACCGACGAGGCGCTTGATGAAGTCGACCTTGTTCAGCGGCGGCTGGCGGAAGACAGCGACGTCACCGCGCGCGGGGGCACCTTCCAGGATTCGGCCCGAGAAGAAGCCCAGCCCGAACGGGAAGGAATAGCGGCTGTAGCCATAGGAATACTTTGAGACGAACAGGTAGTCGCCGATCAGCAGGGTCGGGATCATCGAACCCGACGGAATGTTGAACGGCTGGAACGCGAAGGTCCGTACCAGCCCCGCAATCAGCAGCGCATAGACGATCGTGCGCACGGTTTCCCAGGTGCTGGACGGCTTTTTGGTAAGGTCTTTCACCATTATCTGGCCCTTGCTGTTCGCAGCTTCGCTACGGGGGCGGTTTCTACCGGCCCGCGGCCGATTGCGCCAGTGGCGAATGGGAAACGTTCAGTCCTGGATGTCCGGGATTGCGGAAATGATGACGATGGCCTGCGCCAGCGGCGGCTCATCGGTAATCGACAGTTCGATCAGCGGTTTCATGCCCGGCGGGGTGATCTCCGCCAGCCGCGCGGCGGCGCCATTGGTGAGCTTCATGGTCGGCTTGCCCGAGGGCAGGTTCACCACCCCCATGTCACGCCAGAACACACCCTTGCGGAAGCCGGTTCCCAGCGCCTTCGAGCAGGCCTCCTTGGCCGCATAGCGCTTGGCGTAGCTGTCGGCACGATTGGCGCGGCGGTCGGACTTGGCGCGCTCCACCTCGGTGAAGCAGCGCTGGGTGAAACGCTCCCCGAAACGCTCAAGGGTCCGTTCAACGCGCGTGATGTCGATGAGGTCGCTGCCAAGTCCGATGATCATCGGATACATGGGCAGGTTCGCCTTGGCCGGGTTGTCCTCGCTCATGCGCTGGCCTCGGCCCGGGCCGTGTCCATCAGCGAGCGCATGCGCCGGATCGCACTGTCGAGTCCGCCGAAGATCGCCTCTCCGATGATGAAATGCCCGATATTCAGTTCCTCGATCTGGGGAATAGCCGCCACCGGACCGACCGTGTCGAAGGTGATGCCGTGGCCGGCATGCACCTTGAGCCCGATCCCGGCCCCGTATTCGGCTGCCGAGACGATACGCGCCAGAAGTTGCTCCGCCCGCTCGTGCTCTCCCGCGACAAACGCATCGCAATAGGCTCCGACATGGATTTCCACGGCGGGTGCGCCGATGGACCGTGAGGCGTCGAGCTGCGCGGCATCAGGCTCGATGAACATGGAAACGATGGCTCCGCGCTCGCCGAGCCGGTCGACGAAATGCTTCAGTTGGTTGTGTCCGGCAACCACGTCGAGGCCGCCTTCCGTGGTGCGCTCCTCGCGCCGCTCCGGAACGATGCAGACGGCATGGGGCGCGTGCTGCAGGGCGATACCCAGCATTTCGTCCGTCGCCGCCATCTCGAGCGTCAGGGGAATATCGATCGCCGCAATCAGGCGATGCAGGTCGTCGTCGGAGATGTGCCGCCGGTCTTCGCGAAGATGGGCCACAATGCTGTCAGCTCCGGCATCTGCCGCGGCGCACGCCGCGCGCACCGGGTCCGGGTGCCCGCCGCCCCTTGCATTCCGGATGGTCGCGACATGATCGACGTTCACGCCGAGCCGCAGATCAGAAGTCATTGAGGAATCTCACTGTTTCTCGCCAGCGTTCTAGAATTGGACGTCAGCACCGGGAGGTCAAGGTCCAGGCCGTCAACTCCGCACCCGTTCGACCGAGCGAACGGATGCATGGCCACGCAGTGTGGTCTCGATGGCGTTGAGGTGCTTGGCGTCCATCACCTCGATATCGACCAGCATGTCGAAGAAATCGGGCGTGCGGTTGGTGAACTTGAGGTTGGAGATATTGCCCTGCGACTTGGCGATCGTCGCCGCCATTTCAGCAAGCGCACCCGGTTCGTTCACCAGCGTCACGTTGAGGCGACTGACCAGTTCTTCGCTCGCCAGATCGGCATTCGGGTCCCATGACACATCAACCCAGCGTTCGGGACTGTCGGCAAATGCCTCCAGCGTCATGCAATCGATGGTGTGGATGGTCACGCCCTTGCCGGTCGTCGCGATTCCCACGATGCGGTCGCCGGGCAAGGGATAACAGCACTTCGCCAGGTGCACCGCGATGCCCGGTGTCAGGCCGCTGATCGGAACGGCGTGCTTGCTGTCTGCTTCAATGGGCTGCTTTCGGCGGCGGCGCAGGGAAAACAGCGAGCCGCCTGACTTGCGGCTGTCGGCGGAATCATACTTGTCCGGGTGGACGAGACGCACGACGTCGCGGCCCGTATAGACCCCCTGCCCGACCATGGCGAACAGGTCGTCCACGGTCTCGGCATGGAATTCGCGAAGCACGGGCTTGAGGGCTGCCTCATCAAGGCTCTCCTCTATACGTCCGAAGGCCTTGTCGAGGATGCTGCGGCCCAGGTCGACATACTGGCGCATCTCGATCTCGCGCAGGACCCGGCGGATGCGCGCTTTCGCCTTCCCGGTCACGACCAGCTTTTCCCAGTCGGGTGACGGGGTCTGGTTCCGGGACAGCAGGATTTCCACCTGGTCCCCGTTCTGGAGTTGGGTGCGAAGCGGCATGTTGCGGCCGTTGATCTTGGCGCCGACGCACTTGTCGCCGATGTCCGTATGCACGGCATAGGCAAAGTCTATGGGTGTGGAGCCGCGCGGCAGGGAATACACATCCCCTTTCGGCGAGAAGCAGAAAACCTGGTCGGAGAACATCTCCATGCGCGTGTGCGCCAGGAAGTCCTCGGGCGCCGAGGCGTTCTCAAGGATATCCAGAAGCTCCTGGAGCCAGCGGTACTGCTTGCTCTCTTCGCGAACGGCATTGGACGCCGGGCCGGAGCCGATGTCCTTGTAGACCCAGTGCGCCGCCACCCCGCGCTCGGCCACATCGTGCATTTCCGGCGTGCGGATCTGGATCTCGATCCGGTGTTCGGCGAGGCCCAGCACGCCCGTATGGAGCGAGCGGTAACCGTTGGGTTTCGGCGTGGAGATGTAGTCCTTGAATCGGCCCGGCACCACGCGGTAGCGCCCGTGAATGAGGCCGAGCGCCCGGTAGCAATCAGGGACCGTCGGCACGATCACCCGGAAGGCGATGATGTCGGACAATTGCTCAACCGAACTCTGGGTGCGCTGCATCTTGCGCCAGATCGAATAGGGCGACTTCTCGCGCCCCGCGATATCGACCTCCATTCCAGCTTCATCGAAGAGCTTGCGCAGCCCCTCAAGCACCGATTCAACGATGCTCTTGCCCTCGGTGCGCAGGAATTCCAGCCGGCGCACGATGGAATCGCGGGCATCCGGATACAGTTCGCGGAACGCACGATCTTCAAGCTCGTCCTTGATGTCGTGCATACCGATGCGCTCGGCCAGCGGCGCATAGATATCCATGGTCTCATGGGCGATGCGGCGGCGGCTTTCCGGCTTCGACATGTGCTCAATGGTGCGCATGTTGTGCAGACGGTCCGCCAGCTTCACCAGCAGCACACGGATGTCGCGGCTCATCGCCAGCAGCAACTTGCGGAAATTCTCGGCCTGCTTCGCCCGGTTCGACTGGAGTTCAAGCTGGGTCAGCTTGGTGACTCCGTCGACAAGCAGGGCGATTTCATCCCCAAACAGCTCCGAAATCTGCTGGGTGGTGGCCTCGGTGTCCTCGACCGTGTCGTGCAGCAACGCGGTGATGATCGATGCCGTGTCGAGATGGTAGTTCGTGAGAATTCCGGCCACTTCGAGCGGATGGCTGAAGTATGGATCGCCCGAAGCACGTTTCTGGTTGCCGTGAGCCTTCATGGCGAAGACATAGGCGCGGTTCAGCGCGTCCTCGTCCACGCTCGGATCATAGGCGCGAACCTTTTCCACCAGCTCGTATTGCCGCATCATGGCGTTATCTTAGACCCGAAACCGTGACCACGAAAAAGCCCGGATGCGCGATGCGCACCCGGGCCTGAAAAACTTCGCAATTCCGGTTCGGACTAGGAGTCAGAACTTTCGTCGACGGCATCCTCGAACCGCATCTGCGGCATGTCCGGCTCCATCGGCTCCTCACCATCGGCCACCGGCATTTCCTGCTGCACGCCGGCCATGTTGCTCTCGGACTCAAGCAGCTCAATGACCTCGTCCTCTTCCGGCAGGTCGTATTCGACATGCTTCTGCTGGCTGACGATCAGCGCTTCCTGCAGGTTTTCCAGTTCGACTGTCTCGTCGGCGATCTCGCGCAGCGCGATCACAGGGTTCTTGTCGTTGTCGCGCTCGACGGTGATCGGCGCACCGGCGGACACTTCGCGTGCGCGTTGCGCAGCAAGCATCACGAGGTCAAAACGGTTTGACACTCGCTCGATGCAGTCTTCGACTGTTACGCGGGCCATGCGTGGGCTCCAAGTCTGAATTCGGGATTGCGCTGGTATATAGGGGCAAACGCCGGAAAAGCCAACAGTTTCCGGGGGGAAAACCCTCAGGCGCCTGTTGTGTCGTCCAGAGGCTCAACACCGGTGAGATCGGGGGCCGCGGCAATGAGGTCGTCGATACCCTCACCGCTGACCGGGTGCGTCCAGTCGGGTGCCACGTCGCGCAGCGGGACCAGCACGAATGCGCGTTCCGCCATGCGCGGATGCGGCAGGACCGGCCAGTCCGTGTTCACCGTCCCGTTGTGGTCCAGCAGGTCAATATCCAGGATGCGCGCCGCGTTTCGCTCAGCACGCACGCGCCCGAAGGTATCCTCAATATCGTGCAGCGCAGCCAGCAATTCTCCCGGTGTCAGATCGCTGTCGACGCAGGCCACCATGTTTGTGTAACGCGGCTGGCCGGACGGCGGCACAGGCGCGGTCGAATACCAGCCGGATCGCGCAAGTACCGCAATACCACGCGCAGCCAGCGAACAGAGCGCCGCCTCGATCGTCTCCCGAGGAGAGCCGTGGCGCGAGCTCGGCAGGTTTGCGCCAAACGCAATAAGGATCATCGTGCCTCCAGCGCCACGCCGTGCGGGGCAACTGGACAGGCCACACGCGGCGGGCTATCTAGGCCACCATTCGAACCTGCCGCGATTCCCGCGGCAAGATTTCCAGTCATCATACGCGAGCTGCAACGGCCTCGCGACTTAATATCAAGGATTAGGTTTAATGCTCAAAGCATCAGAAAAGACAGTTGTTTTTATTGACGGCGCCAATCTGTACGCAACGGCGCGCGGCCTCGATTTCGATATCGACTACAAGAAACTGCTCTCCATGTTCCAGAAGGGCTGCAACCTCGTGCGCGCCTATTACTACACGGTACTGATCGAGGACCAGGAGTACTCCCCCATCCGCCCTCTGGTCGATTGGCTCGACTACAACGGCTACACGCTGGTGACCAAGCCGGCAAAGGATTTCACGGATTCCACCGGACGCCGACGCATCCGCAATTCCATCGACGTGGACCTCGCCGTCGACATGCTGGAGATCGCCGACAAGGTCGATCACATCATCCTGTTTTCCGGCGACGGCGGTTATCGCCGGCTCATCGAGGCGGTGCAGCGCCGCGGCGCGCGCGTCACGGTCATCAGCACGGTCGCCAACAACACCGCCACGATTGCCGACGAGTTACGCCGCCAGGCTGACCGGTTTGTCGACCTGACGTCGCTGCGGGACGACATTGCACGTGATCGCGGCAATCGATCTTCGCGTGATGACGAATACGACGACGATGACGAGTACTACGACGAGGATGAGGAAGAGTTCATCGAAGACGACGACGATGATTTCGAGGACGACAAGGCCGCCTCGGGCCGTCGATAGCGCGCCTTGACCACGTCTCTGCCAACCGCGCCCGCACAAGACTGCCCTCTCTGCCCCCGGCTGGCGGCGTTCCGGCACGCCAATGCGGAGAAATTCCCGGACTTCCACAACGGGCCGGTGCCCAGCTTCGGAAGCCTGGACTCCCGCCTGCTGATCGTCGGTCTCGCACCGGGTCTCAAGGGGGCAAACCGCACGGCACGGCCGTTCACGGGCGATTATGCGGGCGACCTCCTCTACCCGACCCTTCAGAAATTCGGTTTTTCGCGCGGAACCTACAAGGCGTCACCCGAAGACGGGGTCGAGCTGATCGACTGCCGCATCACCAATGCCGTGCGTTGCGTGCCGCCCCAGAACAAGCCTGTCGGGGCCGAGGTCAACGCCTGCCGCCCGTTCTTCGCAGAGGAACTGGCGGCCATGCGGAAACTGCGCGTGGTGCTCGCGCTGGGTGGCCTCGCCCACAAGGCAACGCTGGCCACGCTGGGATACAGGCAGTCCGCGGTCGCATTCGGCCACAACGCGATGCACGAGATCGAAGTGGACGGCCGACCGCTGCTCCTAGCCAACAGCTACCATTGCTCGCGCTACAACACGAACACCGGGCGGCTGACGACCCGGATGTTCGAGGATGTCTTCACGGCAGTTCGCGCGCGCCTCGACTCCAGGTCCTGACAGGCACCGTGCGTTGACCGCATTCCCGGCGGCCCGTAGCTTCGTTACATCTGCAACGAATTCGGATAGCCATGTCTTCGCGCAAACCCGAAGCGGCACCGCATCTGGACCTCGAACGCTTCCTGCCATACCGGCTATCGGTCCTGACCAACCGTGTCAGCAACGCCATCGCGCGTGACTACAACGCGCGCTTCGGCCTGAGTGTCGCCGAATGGCGGGCGATGGCCGTGCTCGGCCGGTTCGGCTCGGCGAGCGCGACGGATATATGCGCACGTACCGAAATGGACAAGGTGACCGTCAGCCGGGCTGCGAAGTCCTTGCTGTCGTGCAAACTCGTCCGCAGCCGGACCGATCCGTGTGACCGGCGCCGGACGATCTACGTCCTGACAGCGGCCGGGCGGAAAATCCACGACCGGATCGTGCCCGTCGCCCTGTCCCATGAGACGGACCTGCTCGACACCCTCACACCGCGTGAGGGTGAGCAGTTGTCCCGCCTTCTGGACAAGCTGCTCCGCCGGACCGGTGCAAACACCGGCTAGACGAAGAATTCCTTCAAGGGCGAAAAGCCGTTGAAGCCGATCGATGCATAGGTGGTGGTATAGGCGCCGGCATTGCAGAACACGAGCCGGTCGCCCGGCTTGATCCCGACAGGGATCTCGTAGGTCGCATGTTCGTACAGCACGTCATGGCTGTCGCAGGTGGGACCGGCCAGCACGGCCGAAGACGTCTCGCCGCTGCCCTCCGGCACCTCGAGCGGATACAGGATCGCCTCGCCCTCGGTTTCCGCGAGGCCGCCATACCGGCCGACATCCAGATAGACCCAGCGCTGCCAGCCGCCGTAGCTGCGTTCCGTGGACAAAACGACTTCGGTGCAGAGCTTGCCCGCGGTCGCAACGATCGCGCGGCCCGGCTCGGCCATCACCCGCGGGCGCTTGTCGGGGAAGAAATCGCTGAGGGCGCGATCAATGGCGCCGAACACGGTCGACAATTCGAACCCGGCGTCGTCCCGGTAGATGACCGGGAATCCGCCACCGAGGTTCACCATCTCGAGTTGGACACCCTCTTCAGCGAGCCGGTTGAAAATCGTGCCGCACCAGCTGATGCCTTCGCGCCAGCGGTCAGGCTCGATCTGCTGGCTGCCCACATGGAACGACAACCCGTAGGGCACCAGACCGGCGTCACGCGCCTTGAGCAGCATCTGCTGCGCTTCATCCGGCGCGCAACCGAACTTGCGCGACAGCGGCCAGCGCGCGCCATCATTCGCCACAACAAGGCGGCAAAACACCTTCGCCCCCGGCGCTGCTTCCGCGAGCTTTTCGATTTCAGCAGAACTGTCGAAGGCGAACAGTTCCACACCCTGTTCAAAGGCCCACGCGATATCGGCACGTTTCTTGACCGTGTTGCCGTACGAAATGCGTGCTGCCGGCACGCCCACATCCATGCAGGCCTTGATTTCAGCCGGGCTGGCCGCATCGAAGGATGCACCGAGCTCATTCAGGCGTTTCAGCACGGGTGCCGCCGGATTGGCCTTCACCGCGTAGAACACCTCTGCCCAGGGTGCATGTGTCGCAAACTTGTCGTGGTTGTGTGTAACTTCATCCACGTCGATGACGAGACAGGGCGTCTCCGGCTTTTCGCTGGCCAGAAATGCGTCGATTTTCGCGGTCATGCCCGTTCCTCTGAAAAATGGGTTGCGCCTTATAGTCGAAAAAGCCGGGATTGGAAGCGCATTTTACATCACCCCCGCGTCAATCGGGTGACCCGCGCTCGATTGCCCGGAATCGCAGGGCCATGCTAACCGGCGAGTCTATTGAAACAAGGGAAAGACCTCGCGTGGCGGCACGGCGATCGATCTGGGTCCTGAACGGCCCCAACCTGAATCTCCTCGGTGAGCGGGAACCCGGTATCTATGGCGGAGAGTCACTGTCCGATATCGAAGTCCGTTGCCGCGAGACGGCTGACAAGGCCGGATTTGATCTTGTTTTCCGGCAGACCAACCACGAAGGTGAACTGGTCGGCTGGATCCAGGAAGCCCGCTCGGACGCTGCCGGTGTTGCGATCAATGCCGGTGCCTACACCCACACCTCCGTTGCCGTGCATGATGCACTTCGCCTTCTGGACGTACCCATCGTCGAGGTTCACCTGTCCAACGTCTTCGCGCGCGAAGAGTTCCGCCACAAGTCCTTCATCAGTGCCGCCGCGACCGGAGTCGTTTGCGGCTTCGGCCCCAGGAGCTACGTACTGGCGATCGACGCGCTCGCCGCGCGTGTCGAGCTTTAGCCGGGCTCATGAGCGATCCCTTCGATATCGACGCGGAATTCATCCGCAAGCTGGCCGACCTGCTGTCGGAAACCGGGCTTGGCGAGATCGAGTACGAGGACGGCGGCAAGCGTATCCGGGTCGCACGACCCGGCGTCGCGCCCGCGCCCACTATCGCCGTTACTGCCGCCGCGGCCGAGACGCCGGCCGCTGCCGCCCCCGCATCCGCCGCGGATTCATCCCATCCCGGTGCCGTCAGTTCCCCGATGGTGGGGACGATCTACCTCGCCCAGACTCCCGGCGACCCGCCGCTGGTCAAGGCAGGCGATACCGTCAGCGAAGGCCAGACGCTGATGCTGATCGAGGCGATGAAGACCTTCAACGAGGTGAAGGCGCCGCGCGGCGGCAAGGTGGCGAGTATCGCCGTGTCGAACGGGCAGCCGGTCGAGTACGGCGAACTGCTCGCCATCATCGAATAGCCGGCGCAGAGGCGCGCAGCGCATGTTCGAGAAAGTCCTGATTGCGAACCGGGGCGAAATCGCACTGCGCATCCACCGCGCATGTAAGGAGATGGGCATCTCGACCGTCGCGGTGCACTCGACTGCAGACTCTTACGCGATGCATGTGCGCCTCGCCGACGAGAGCGTGTGCATCGGTCCGCCGCCCGCGAAGGACAGCTACCTCAACATTCCGGCGCTGTTGTCAGCGGCCACGGTGACAGGCGCCGATGCGATCCATCCCGGCTACGGCTTCCTGTCCGAAAATGCGCGTTTCGCCCGGATTGTCGAGGAACACGGCCTGGCTTTTATCGGCCCCTCCCCGGAATCCATCGCGACCATGGGGGACAAGGTTGCTGCGAAGGACGCGATGAAGGCTGCCGGGGTCCCGGTGGTACCGGGGTCGGACGGCGCCATCCATACGGCCGCCGATGCCGTGAAGGTTGCGGACGAGATCGGCTACCCGGTGATCGTCAAGGCGGCGGCGGGAGGCGGCGGACGCGGCATGAAGGTTGTCGAAAGCGCTGCGGGGATTGAGGATGCCTTCAAGATGGCGCGGACCGAGGCCGGAACGGCCTTCGGCGACGACACGGTCTATATCGAGAAATACCTGTCCCACCCGCGCCACGTTGAGGTGCAGGTCATCGCCGACGGACAGGGCAACGCCGTCCACCTGTTCGAGCGTGACTGCTCGCTCCAGCGAAACCACCAGAAGGTTCTGGAAGAAGCCCCCTGCCCGGTGCTCGATGACGCGGCGCGCAAGCGGATCGGCACGATCTGCGCCGATGCCGCGCGCAAGATGAACTACCGCAGCGCAGGGACCTTCGAGTTCCTGTACGAGGACAGCGAGTTCTACTTCATCGAGATGAACACCCGCGTGCAGGTGGAGCACCCGATCACCGAGATGATCTGCGATGTCGATATCGTCGCAGAAATGATCCGGATCGCCTCGGGCGAGAAGCTGTCGTTCCGCCAGGAGGACATCGTACTTAACGGACACGCCTTCGAGTGCCGGATCAACGCCGAAGACCCTGTCACCTTCACCCCGTCGCCAGGCCTTGTCTCCGAATACCATGCGCCGGGGGGGCTTGGCGTGCGGGTCGATTCCGCACTCTATGCCGGGTTCAGGATCCCGCCCTATTACGACAGCCTTGTGGCAAAGCTCATCGTTCACGGACGCACCCGGGACGAGGCGCGCATGCGCCTGAAGCGCGCGCTCGACGAAATGGCGGTCAGCGGTGTGTCGACCACGATCCCGCTGCACCAGCGCCTGGTGGATGACCCCTCCTTTGCCGCCGCCGACTATGATATCCATTGGCTGGAACGTTTCGTCGGAACTTCGTAGCGGTTTTCACGGATGGCGGGGCTGACGCCACAGTTGCTGCTGGGTGCCTATGCCAGCGGGATATTCCCGATGGCAGAGAGTCGGCACGACCCGGACCTCTACTGGATCGACCCGGACATGCGCGGGGTCATCCCGCTCGACCGGTTCCACATCCCCCGCCGCCTCCGCAAGACATTGCGCCAGGGCCCGTTCGAAATCCGCTGCAACACCGCCTTTATGGAAACGGTGCGCGGCTGCGCCGAACCCCAGGGCGATCGCCCGGAGACCTGGATCAACGACGAGATCCAGCGGCTCTACAAGGCGCTCTACGACATGGGGTTTGCCCATTCGGTGGAATGCTGGAACGACGGCGAACTCGTCGGCGGTCTCTACGGTGTTTCGCTCGGCGGGGCCTTCTTCGGGGAAAGCATGTTCTCGCGGGCGACGGACGCCAGCAAGATTGCGCTGTGTCACCTCGCCGCGCGGCTACGCAAGGGCGGCTTCACCCTGCTGGACAGCCAGTTCCTCACCGAGCACCTGCGCCAGTTCGGGACCGAGGAAATCGATCGTGCGGAGTACAAGGCGCGGCTCGCAGCGGCGCTCAAGCTGAACGTGGACTTTCAGCCGGAGCTGTCGGACGAGGAACTGGCGGCTTTCATACAGTCCACCACCCAGACGTCGTAGACCGGGTGCTCGAGCGCGGAGACGGCCGGGCTCGACGCGAACATCCATCCTGAGAACAAGAGGCGCGCATCCGCGTTCGAAATCACTTCCTCTATTTCGATGAACGCGGTGCTCTCCGGAGGCTCGGTGGGCGGCGTCTTGTGGCAGGCGCGAACATGGATGCTTAGCGTGCCGAACGTGACCGCCTGGTTCAGCGGTGCCTCAAAGGTCGAAATCCGCGCAGTGACCTTGTCGAGCCCCTGCAACACTGCCCCCACTGTCTGCGGCTCCGCGCCAAGCGCGGTCAGGTCTGAATTGGGCTCCTGCGCATGGGCCGCGCCGGCCGTCATGGCACCGAATGCCATCAGGAACGCAAATGTCTGAATCCGCATTGGCCTCGCCGCTCGGGTGTTTCGCTCAGCAGGTAAACGCAAGCGGGTCCCGCCCGTTCCCGTCACTTCGCCTCTGTGGCCAGGAAGATGATCTCGGAAACGGTATCCTCCAGCGCCTGGTAGTCGCGTGTCTGGGCAAGTTCCTGGCCGGGTTCGAGCTTCTCTTCCGCCTTGCCGGGGAACAGGCGCAGGTACTTCCCGCCCAGCAGGCCTTCGGCCGTCACCCCGGCCTCGGTGTCAGCCGGAAGGCGGATATCTTCGCGCACGGTGAAGACGACCAGCGCCTCGAAGGTTTGGAGATCGAGCGTCCGCTCCACGACCGTGCCAACTTTCACACCGGAGATCCGCACGTCGCTGCCGCGCTCCAGTCCGCCGACCTTGAGAAAACGCGCGCTCAGTCGATAACCGTCCTCGCCTCCGATGTCGACGGCGCTCGCCCCGAAAACCACGAAGCCGATCGCCACGACCAGGACAATCGCGCCGAGAATGGCTTCAACGGCTCCGCGTTTCATTTCTCGCTCTCCAGTTCTTCCGCCTCATGGCGGCTGCGAGCCTGTGAAATGATCAGGCTCAGCAGGTCGTCAATAACAACCGCGTCCTCGGTGTATGCGATAACACCACCATTCTCGATATCCCTATCGCCGCCGCCCACGTCGAGACGGACAAGCTTTGTACCGAAGATACCGTCGGTCACGATGGCCGCGCTCGCATCCGTGTCGAGAACGACGTCGGACTCGATCTCCAAAGTCGCGCGCACCCGGTACCCGTCTTCCAGTGCAAGACCCGCCACCTGGCCCACGGTCACACCGGCGGCGCGGACCGGACTGCCGACGGACAAGCCGTCGGACTGCCCGAACGTCGCGCTGACCTTGTAGGTGGATTCGCCGGTGAGCGATGCCGGCCCGAACACGACCACGAGCACACTGACCAGGACACCGACAACGGCCAGACCTACACAAACGTCGCGGATTTCGGTGCGCGCAGCCTTGTTCATGCTGTGCTGCCGATCTCGGAAATGATTACTGCGGCGTCCACGGTTCGTAGTCACCTGTGCCACGCCGGCGTTCACCGGACTGCAGAACACTGCCCGGCGGGCGGTAGGCCGCGCGGGTGCCCGTCAGGTTTGGAATATGCTCCTGCTGCCAAGAATGCCGCTGGCTCTCATCGATCGGCTGGTCGCTGATGTGGTGCAGCCAGGCATGCCACTCCGGCGGAACCTTGCTGGCTTCGGGCCTGCCCTTGTAGACGACCCAGCGCCGTTCCCGGTTGTACCGGTTTCGCGTGCGGCCCCGGTAATAGCGGTTGCCGTAGTTGTCGGTGCCGACGAGTTCGCCCGACACCATCGTCTTCAGCAAGGTACCCAATGTCGCCATTCGCTTGTAAGCCCCTGTTGGCGCTGCATCCGGCCCGGAATATCGCACCGACCGGCGCGTCTGGTCCAGTGCCCAGGCAAACTCGCTCCTGGATTCAAATCGGCGTCACAAAACACACGATATGGGCTTAAAAGCGATTGCGAACCCAAAATCTGGTTGCGAAGCAAACATCTAGTGGTTTAGCTTCGAAAATTACCGAGATTTGGTGTTTTTTGAGCATTTTTCATGTTCGTGTCATCGACTCGGCGGGGGCCGCGCGATCTGGCACAGGCGAGGTGCCGCGCAGTTACCCTGGCTCATTTCGTTTTCAGGCGCCACTGGATGCGCCGGTTTTGGGGGTTTCATGCGGATCGAACGCCGCTTTACCGTTGAAGGCACCAGTCCGTACGCGGACATCGAGTTTCGGACCTCGTCGAGCGAAATCCGCAATCCGGATGGTTCGGTTGTATTTGCAGCCGACAATATTTCGGTTCCCGCTGCGTGGACGCAGGTCGCCTGCGACATCCTGGCCCAGAAGTACTTCCGCAAGGCCGGGGTTCCCGCTCACCTGAAGGCAGTGAAGGAAGACGACGTTCCCGAATTCCTGTGGCGGCACGAGCCTGACGCGGCAAAACTCAAGAAGTTGCCCGCGACCAAGCGCACGGGTAGCGAAACCGATGCGCGCCAGGTCTTCGACCGGCTGGCCGGCACATGGTCCTACTGGGGCTGGAAAGGCGGCTATTTCGACACTGCCGAGGACGCCCAGGCCTACTACGACGAGATGCGCTTCATGCTCGCCTCGCAGATGGCAGCGCCGAACAGCCCGCAGTGGTTCAACACCGGCCTGCACTGGGCCTACGGCATCGACGGCCCCGGCCAGGGCCACCACTATGTGGACTACCAGACCGGCAAGCTCACGAAATCCAAGAGCGCCTACGAGCATCCCCAGCCGCATGCCTGCTTCATCCAGTCCGTCGCCGACGACCTGGTGGGCGAAGGCGGCATCATGGACCTGTGGACCCGCGAGGCACGGCTGTTCAAGTACGGCTCGGGTACGGGGTCCAACTTCTCCGCCATCCGCGGCGAGAACGAGCCCCTGTCGGGCGGCGGCAAGTCGTCCGGCCTGATGAGCTTCCTCAAGATCGGCGACCGCGCGGCGGGCGCCATCAAGTCCGGCGGCACCACCCGGCGCGCGGCCAAGATGGTCGTGGTCGACGTCGACCATCCGGACATCGAGGACTACATCGAGTGGAAGGTCCTCGAGGAGCAGAAGGTCGCCGCGCTGGTGACCGGCTCGCGCACCTGCAAGACGCACCTCACCGAGGTGATGTCCGCCTGCTGCGGACCCGAAGCGCCTGAGGGCGATGAGCGGTTCGAGCCGGCCGAGAACCCGGCCCTCAAGAAGGCGATCCGCGCCGCCCGCAAGGCGCTGGTGCCCGACAACTACGTACAGCGCGTGATCCAGTTCGCGCGCCAGGGCTTCACCGAAATCACCTTCCCCACCTACGACACCGACTGGGATTCCGAGGCATACCGGACAGTCTCCGGCCAGAACTCGAACAACTCTGTGCGCGTCACCGACGACTTCCTGAAGGCGGTCGAGAACGGCGGATCCTGGGACCTCAAGCGCCGCATCGACGGCGATGTCGCGAAGACGGTCGACGCCCGCGACCTGTGGGACAAGGTCTCTTATGCGGCCTGGTCCTGCGCCGATCCGGGCATCCAGTACGACACGACGATCAACGACTGGCACACCTGCCCTGCCTCGGGCCGGATCAACGCATCCAACCCGTGCTCGGAATACATGTTCCTCGACGACACGGCCTGCAACCTGGCATCGCTGAACCTGATGACCTTCCGCAACAAGGACGGCTCGTTCAACGTCGAAGCGTTTACCCATGCGGTGCGCCTGTGGACGCTCACGCTGGAAATCGCGGTCCTGATGGCGCAGTTCCCGTCGAAGGAAATCGCGCGCCTCAGCTACGAGTTCCGAACGCTCGGCCTCGGCTACGCCAATATCGGCGGCCTGCTCATGGCCTCGGGCCTGTCATATGATTCCGACGAAGGCCGTGCGCTCTGCGCCGCCATCACGGCGCTGATGACGGGCACCTGCTACGCCACGTCGGCCGAAATGGCTGAGGAGTTGGGTGCCTTCCCGGGACACGCGAAGAACGCGCAGCACATGCTGCGTGTCATGCGCAACCACCGCCGCGCCGCCCATGGCGAGACGGGAGGCTATGAAGGCCTGGCCACCAACCCCGTGCCTCTCGACCACGCCAACTGTCCCGACGATGCCATTGTCACGGCGGCCCGGGCGGCCTGGGACAGCGCGCTGGAACTTGGTGAGAAGCATGGCTACCGCAACGCCCAGACCACGGTGATCGCGCCCACCGGCACGATCGGGCTGGTCATGGACTGCGACACCACCGGCATCGAGCCGGACTTCGCGCTGGTGAAGTTCAAGAAGCTGGCCGGCGGCGGCTACTTCAAGATCATCAACCGGATGGTGCCGCAGGCGCTGCAAGGCCTCGGCTATACGCCCAAGCAGATCGACGAGATCGCGCGCTACGCCGTGGGCCACGGCTCGCTGGCCGACGCACCGGGCGTGAACCATGCGACGCTGGCCGAGAAGGGCTTCGGCGACGAGCAGATTGCCGCCGTCGAACAGGGCCTGGGCACGGCTTTCGACATCCGCTTCGCGTTCAACAAGTGGACTTTGGGCGAGGCCTTCTGCACTGAGACTCTTGGCCTCGATTCGACGCGCCTCGACGACATGTCCTTCGACTTGCTAGAGGCTCTAGGCTTCAGCGAAGAACAGGTCGCGGCTGCCAACAACCACGCCTGCGGGACGATGACGCTGGAAGGCGCACCGCACCTGAAGGACGAGCACCTGCCGGTCTTCGACTGCGCCAACCCTTGCGGCAAGATCGGCAAGCGCTACCTGTCGGTCGAGAGCCACATCCGCATGATGGCGGCCGCACAGCCGTTCATCTCCGGCGCGATTTCCAAAACCATCAACATGCCGAACGCGGCGACGGTGGCCGATTGCGCGGACGCCTACATGTTGTCGTGGAAGCTGGGCATCAAGGCCAACGCGCTCTACCGCGACGGCTCGAAGCTCAGCCAGCCGCTGCAGTCCCAACTCCTGTCGGATGACGAGGACGAGGCGGATGAACTGCTCGAGGAGCTTCTCGACGCGCCCGATGGCCGCCGTGCAGAAATCGTCGCGGAACGGGTGGTCGAGCGCATCGTGGAACGCGAGGTCGAGCGCCGGGTGGCTCGCTCTAAGCTGCCGCACCGCCGCAAGGGCTACACCCAGAAGGCGATCGTGGGTGGCCACAAGGTCTATATCCGCACCGGGGAGTATGACGACGGCACGCTCGGCGAGGTGTTCCTCGACATGCACAAGGAAGGCGCGGCCTTCCGCTCGCTGATGAACAACTTCGCTATCGCGGTGTCCATCGGCCTGCAGTACGGCGTGCCGCTCGAAGAGTTCGTGGACGCCTACACTTTCACCCGGTTCGAGCCTTCGGGCCCGGTCGAGGGAAACGACACGATCAAGTTGGCCAGTTCAATTCTGGACTACATCTTCCGCGAACTGGCGATCAGCTATCTGGGCCGCAACGACCTCGCCCATGTGGAGATCGACGATCTGGAACCCGACACGATGGGCCGTGGCCAGTCCGATGACGGCCTGCCCCCGAAACCGACGCTCACGCAGTCAGTGATCAGCACGGGCTATGTGCGAAAAAACGTGCTGTCAGTGATTGAGGGCGGCTTGCGCGGGCGAGAGGCTGTGGAACATCAGCCGGAAGCCAGCCTTGAAACAGAGGCCACGGGCACTGACGGCATGACGGCGGGCGAGATCGAGACGATCGTCACCCCGATGCCGAGCCCCGGACAGCAGCAACTCGACCTGGAATATGTCGTCCAGGAAGAGCGTTCGATGCGTATTCGCCAGGCACGCCTTCAGGGTTACGAGGGTGATGCCTGTACCGAATGCGGAAACTTCACGCTTGTGAGGAACGGAACATGCCTGAAATGCGACACCTGCGGCGGAACCAGCGGGTGTAGCTAAGAGGTTCGAGCCGGACGGACCCCGATGGCTCGAATAGCCGGCCCCGCGCCTGTCCGATCGGCGCCGGGTCACACTCTCCTCCCTGACCTCCGGGGTGTGCAAAGGTAGGCGCACCCCGGCTTTTTCGCCCCCTCGGCCGCCGAACGCTTACCGTTCCCGGCTTGAACGGGTATTCTCGCCAAAAGCCCGACCCACTCCCAGCCAGGATCCTTTCATGTCCGGAACCATCGACGCACGCCTTTCCGAACTCGGCATCGAACTGCCGCCCGCCAATGTGCCCGCGGGCAATTACGTCCCCTATGTGCAGACAGGTAACCTGTTGTTCGTCTCCGGCCAGATCCCGATGGTGGACGGCAAGCCGGGCTTCATCGGCCGCCTCGGCGCGGAAATCGACGTGGAGGAAGGCGCAAAGGCCGCCCGGACCTGCGCGCTCGCCATCCTGTCCCAGGTGAAGGCTGCGCTCGGCGGCGACCTCGACCGGGTGAAGCGGGTGGTCAAGCTGACCGGCTTCGTGGCGGCTACGCCGGACTTCACCGGCCAGCCCACCGTTGTCAACGGCGCATCAGACCTGATGGTCGAGATCTTCGGCGATGCCGGGCGTCACGCCCGTGCGGCCGTCGGCATGTCGTCCCTGCCCGCCGGCGTAGCGGTCGAGGTCGAAGCGGTCCTGGAAGTCGCCTGATCGCAGTATCGAGGACTCATTGGCCCTGCCGCACCGTCATTCCCACGGCCATGTACCGCCGGACACACCCGGCGGCGACCGCAAGCTGGTGTTCGCCATCGCGGTCAACGTCCTGCTGACCATCGCCCAGGTCATCGGCGGGGTGTTCTCCGGCTCGCTCGCACTGATCGCGGACGCGATCCACAACCTGTCCGATGCGGCGGCGTTGGTCATCGCGTTGGTCGCGCGCAAGATCGCCCGCCGACCTGCCGACGCCAACCACACGTACGGCCACGGCCGGGCCGAGATGGTTGGTGCACTGTTTAACCTCACCTGGCTGATCTTCATCGCGCTGTTCCTGATCGTCGAGGCTGTCCAGCGCCTGATCGATCCGCAGCCCATCGAGGGCTGGACCATCGTCATCATCGCGGGCATTGCGCTTGTCATCGACGTTGCCACCGCCATGCTGACCTACCGGCTGTCGAAGACCTCCATGAACATCCGGGCGGCCTTCATCCACAATCTCTCGGATGCCATGGCCTCTGTCGGCGTGATCGTGGGCGGTACGCTGGTGATCCTCGAGGGCTGGCTGTTCGTGGATGCTGTAGTGACGCTGGTGATCGCCGGCTACATCCTCGTCCATGCCGGCCTGGAAGTGCCGAAGGTTGTGCACATCCTGATGCAGGCCGTACCCCACGAGCTGGACATCGAGGCGGTGGCCGATCGCCTGAACGAACTGGACGGCGTGCATGATGTGCACCATGTGCACATCTGGAACATCGACGAACACCGCCGCTCGCTGGAGGCCCACGTCGTGATCGAGCCGTCCGACATGCAGAAGATGGAGACGATCAAGGCTGCCATGAAGGCGCGTCTTGCCGAAGAATTCGATATCGGCCATTCCACACTTGAGTTCGAGTTTCCGGGCAAGACTGTCTAGACTGATCCCATGCCCGACGGTGACACAGCACTTTCCGCCCGCGTCGTCGAAAACATCGCGAACATTCCCGCAGGCACCTGGGAAGCCCTATCGGGCGGCGACAACCCGTTCGTCAGTTATCCCTTCCTGCTTGCCCTCGAAGAGACCGGCTGCGCCACCAACGAGGCGGGCTGGCAGCCCCACCACCTGGTGGTCGAAGAGACCAACGGTGACATCGTTGCCATCGCGCCGCTCTACCTGAAGAGCCACTCACAGGGCGAGTACGTCTTTGACCATGGCTGGGCCCATGCGTGGGAGCGCGCGGGCGGGCGTTATTACCCGAAGATGCAGGTGGCCGCTCCCTTTTCTCCCGTCTCTGGGCCGCGCCTGCTGGCCGGCATCGGACCGGATTCCGACGATGCCCGCCTCACCCTGCTGCGGGCGCTGGAGACGGTGTGCGAGAAGC
This sequence comes from Alphaproteobacteria bacterium, assembly GCA_038117045.1. Lineage (GTDB taxonomy): Bacteria > Pseudomonadota > Alphaproteobacteria > UBA6615 > UBA6615 > JABJAG01. The sequence continues at coordinate 63,052 of JAYOFE010000002.1, forward strand.
TGGGCCTGTCCTCGGTTCATGTGACTTTCTGCACCCAGCACGAACACGAACTGATGGGCATGGCCGGATGGATCCAGCGGGTGGGCCGCCAGTTCCACTGGCACAACCGCAACTACCGTTCCTTCGATGATTTCCTCGGCGCGCTGACCAGCCGCAAGCGCAAGATGATCCGCAAGGAGCGTCAGAAGGTCGCCGACCAGGGCATTACCGTGCGCCCGCTGTCGGGCGACGACATCCGGCCCGAACACTGGGACGCGTTCTACCAGTTCTATGTCGACACCTATGACCGCAAGTGGGGCTATCCCTACCTGAACCGCGCCTTCTTCGAGGCCGCGCAGGACCGCATGGGCGACAAAATCGTGCTGGTGATGGCGGATTACGAGGGCCTGCCCGTCGCTGGCGCGCTGAACCTGCGCGGTTCGGATGCGCTCTATGGCCGCAACTGGGGCTGTCTCGGCGACTTCCGCTTCCTGCATTTCGAGGCCTGCTACTACCAGGCCATCGAATACGCAATCGAACACGGCCTGCACACGGTCGAGGCCGGCACCCAGGGCCCCCACAAGATCCAGCGTGGATATGAGCCGGTGCAGACCTATTCCGGCCACTACATCCCGAACGAGAGCTTCCGTGACGCTGTCGCGCGCTTCTGCCGCGACGAAGAACGTGAGGTGGACTGGGAAATGGAAGCCTATGCGGAAAACCTGCCCTACCGGCAGGAGGGCGAAAACGAAAAGGGCGGCTGAGGCCGCCCTTTTGCCTGTTTCTCAGCCAGATTCCTCGGCTTATTTCTCGACCAGCGCCGGTTCCTTGGCCCCGCCGCCGGAACCGTCGGTCGACGGCTTGCCGCGCTTGCCCTTGCCGGACCCGCCCTTGCCGCCGCCCTTCGGAGACGGCTTGTCCTCCTCGAAACCGAAGGCCAGCTTGTCGTCCTCGACCGTGACCTTGACGATCCCGCCCTTGGTCAGCTTGCCGAACAGCAGTTCCTCGGCCAGCGGCTGCTTCAGGCTTTCCTGGATGACACGGGCCAGCGGGCGTGCGCCGAAGCTCGGGTCGTAGCCTTTTTTCGATAGCCAGTCGCGCGCCTCGTCGCTGAGCGTGATGGTGACGTCGCGGTCGCCGAGCTGGGCTTCCAGCTGCATGACGAACTTGTCGACCACCCGGCCCATGACATCGGGCGACAGGTTGGAGAACGGGATCACGGCGTCGAGACGGTTGCGGAACTCCGGCGTGAACAGGCGATTGATCGCTTCCTGGTCGTCGCCTTCGCGAATGCCCGAGCCGAAGCCCATCGCCGGCTTGGCCAGGTCGGCCGCACCCGCATTGGTCGTCATGATGAGGATGACGTTGCGGAAATCGACGGTCTTGCCGTTGTGGTCGGTGAGCTTCCCGTAGTCCATCACCTGCAACAGGATGTTGAACAGGTCCGGGTGAGCCTTCTCGATCTCGTCGAGCAGCAGCACCTGGTGCGGGTGCTGGTCGATGGCGTCGGTCAAGAGGCCGCCCTGGTCGAAGCCGACATAGCCCGGCGGCGCGCCGATCAGTCGCGAGACCGAGTGGCGCTCCATGTACTCGGACATGTCGAAACGGGTCAGCTCCACACCCAGTGAACGCGCAAGCTGGCGCGCCGCCTCGGTCTTGCCGACGCCGGTCGGACCTGAGAACAGGTAGGCGCCGATGGGCTTTTCCGGTTCGCGCAGGCCGGCACGGGCGAGCTTGATGGCGCTCGACAGCGCGGTGATCGCCTGGTCCTGACCGAAGACCATGGTCTTGAGGTCGCGTTCCAGGTTCTCCAGCGCGGTCTTGTCGTCCCGGCTGACGGTCTTGGGAGGAATGCGCGCAATCTTGGCGACCACGGCCTCCACATCCTTCACACCGACGGTCTTCTTGCGCCGGGACGGCGGCAGCAGCGACTGGGCTGCCCCGGTCTCGTCGATGACGTCGATCGCGCTGTCCGGGAGCTTGCGGTCGTTGATGTAACGTGCCGACAGCTCCACCGCCGTGCGCAGGCCCTGGTCGGTGTAGCGCACCCCGTGATGCTTCTCGTAGTAAGGCTTCAGGCCACGTAGGATTTTCACTGTATCCTCGACCGACGGCTCATAGACATCGATCTTCTGGAAGCGGCGAACCAGCGCGCGGTCCTTCTCGAAGTAGTTGCGGTATTCCTTGTAGGTGGTCGAGCCGATACACCGCAGCTTACCGCTGGCCAGCGCCGGCTTGAGCAGGTTCGACGCGTCCATCGCACCGCCCGACGTCGCACCGGCACCGATCACGGTGTGGATCTCGTCGATGAACAGTACCGCGCCCTCGGTTTCCTCAAGCTCGGTGATGACGGCCTTGAGCCGCTCCTCGAAATCGCCGCGGTAGCGGGTACCTGCCAGCAGCGCGCCCATATCGAGCGCGAAGATGGTGGCGTCCGCCAGTACCTCCGGTACCTCGCCCTCTACGATGCGCTTGGCAAGGCCTTCGGCGATGGCCGTCTTGCCGACGCCCGGGTCACCGACATAGAGCGGGTTGTTCTTGGTCCGCCGGGCGAGGATCTGGATTGTGCGCTCGACCTCGAGGTCACGCCCGATCAGCGGGTCGATGTCCCCGTTCTCGGCCTTCTGGTTGAGGTCGACACAGTAGGCGCCAAGCGCCTCCTGACCCTTCTTCACGACGGTCTCGCTCTCATCGCCCTCCTCTTCCGCACCGCGCACGACCCGGCTCGCTTCCTGGCCCGGCACCTTGGCGATGCCATGGGAGATGTAGTTGACCGCGTCGAGGCGGGTCATTTCCTGCTGTTGGAGGAAATATACCGCATGGCTCTCACGCTCGGAGAAGATCGCGACCAGCACGTTGGCGCCCGTCACTTCCTCGCGCCCGGATGACTGCACATGGATGGCCGCACGCTGGAGGACCCGCTGGAAGCCCGCCGTGGGCTTGGCTTCCTCGGCCCGGCTGGTGATCAGGCTCGAGAGTTCCTCATCGATGTACTGGGACAGGTCGCGGCGCAGGTGGTCGATATCCACCCCGCAAGCGCGCAACACGGCGACCGTATCCTGGTCCTCTGTCAGCGACAGGAGCAGGTGTTCGAGGGTTGCGTACTCGTGATGCCGCTCGTTGGCGAGCGACAGGGCACGGTGGAGTGAATGTTCCAGGTTCTGAGACAACATTTGAGAAGGTTACCTTCCGCGTGTGGGCTTCGTCATCCGTTCCGTTACTTCAATTCGCTGCGATCATTCCTTCTCAAGCGTGCACTGCAGCGGGTGCTGGTGCTTGCGCGCATAATCCATGACCTGGGTCACCTTGGTCTCCGCGACCTCATAGGTGAACACACCGCAGATCCCGACCCCCTTCTGGTGGACGTGGAGCATGATCTGCACGGCTTCTTCGTGCTGTTTGCTGAAGAACCTCTCCAGCACCATTACGACGAACTCCATCGGCGTGTAATCGTCGTTGAGCATCAGGACCTTGTACATAGACGGCTTCTTCGTCTTGGCCCTGGCTTTCGTGGCGATCCCTGTGCCGGTCCCGTTGTTCCCGCCGCCGATAGCGTCGCCATCATCGCCGTCGCCGCTTGCGCGGGGCGAAAAAAAGCGTTCATCGCTCGGCTGGTTCAAAATCGGTGACATCGTCCGCACTGGTGCCGGTTGCCCCGGCAATTCGACCGCGGCAATTCATATTCTAGCGAGGCTTGGCCCGCCGCAAAAGCGCTGCAAACCAACCTGTTAGGTAAATGAGAACGGGGCTGCCGAAAGGCAACCCCGTCCAGAAAAGGTGACGGCCCGGCGGAAGTACCATGCCGGGCCGTCGAAACCGCCTACGTATCGGGAGGAGAGTTACGCGGCGATAGGCTTTGCGAACACTTCAACAGCCTTGTTGATGCGCTCGTTGATCGGCTGGACAGCCTGGTTCGAAACCTTCACGGAGATGTCCTGAAGCTTCGAGGTCTCTGCCATGAAACCATCGAAAGCGGACTTCGCCCAGGCGGTCTGCATGTCCATGAACTCCTGCGGGTTCTTGGCCGTGCTGAACTTCTTCACCGCAGCCATGTTGGCTTCGGCCGCGTCCTGCGCGTAGGCGGCAAATTCCTTGCCGACGACCTCGACACCCTTGGCAACAACGTTACCGGAAACGATGATCGCTTCGACGGTCTCGCGGTTGAAGTCGGAAAGCTGGTCGAAATTCTCGAATGCCGACTTCTGGGCCTTGTCCATCTGCTCGCGAGCGGTGTTGTAGAACTGCTCGTAGCCCTTGGTGAACGCCTCGGTACCCGCCTGCACGGCGTCTTCGAGGGTCTTCTTGTGCTGCTCGGCGACCGCTTCCAGGGTTTCCTGGGCCGTCTTCACCGCGCTGTCTTTCTTGGTTGTGGTAGCCATTTTATGACCTTCCTTTCATATTAGTGCGCTGCATCACACACATTTTCTCGGGGGGCATGCGACGCAAAAACTGACCAAGCCCTTGAATTTTCTCTTCTGCTGCAGTGCAGCATGGACCATATATTGGGGATGCCAATAACAATGTCAACGAGTTATTTTGTGCATTGCACAATACTTTATTCGCACTCGCAAAATGGGTATGGTTTCAGGGAGTTCAAGGGTCGCTTGAGACTCGTCGCCGGACACGACATGATTTCAGCAATTCGCGCCGAGTCTGGCGTGACGCCAGTCCAGAGGATTCGGGGCGATGACGTATTGCGTTGCAATCAAGGTAAGCGACGGGCTCGTGGCCCTTTCGGATGGGCGCCTGACCTCCGGCACCCAGGTGACCGTAGGCCGGAAGATCACCTTACACGGCGAAGGGCACCAGTTTTTCGTCGCCACATCCGGCCTGCGTTCCGTGCGCGACAAGACCCTGGCCTATCTCGATCGCGACCTGAAGAAGCGCGAGGGCCACAACTTCCCGACCATGCTCGATGCCGTGGAGGGGTTCGTGGCGCATATGCGGGCCGTTGCACGCTCGGACCAGGAATACCTCGAAGACTCCGACCTGAAGTTCAACCTGCACGCCCTGATCGGCGGCAAGCTGGCGGAGGACGACGAACCTCACATCTATCTGGTCTATCCGGAAGGTAACTGGATCGAGGTTGGCGAGCGGACGCCCTACCTCGTAATCGGCGAGACGCCATACGGCAAGCCGATCCTCGACCGCGCGCTCGACTACGAGACGCCGCTGCCCACCGCGCTCAAGCTGGCCTACCTGTCATTCGACTCCACCCGCGCGAGCGCTTCGGATGTCGGCTTTCCCATCGACATCGTGACGTTCAACAACGAGGACCAGAAGTGGCGCGAAGCCCACTACATCGACGACGATGTCCGGGCCCAGCGCTACTGGTGGAACGACAACCTCACGCGTCTCGCACGCGAGATGCCGGACGGGCCATGGGTCGAGGACCTGCTGCCCGCGCCGCTCTGGGTCGTCGACAACGAATCCGACGCGGGCTAGCGCGCCGAAATCCAAGCCGCCGCGCGCGCACTCCATTCGCCACCGGGCGCGGCCCCCTCTCCCAGCACCGAGAAATGGGTCTTGCCGGCCAGTTCGATCGTCTCGACATTGCATCCGGCATCGGCAAGCGAGGCCGCGAAGGTCTTCGCCTGCGGAATAAGGAAGTCGTAGTCGTCGCTGCCCCAGGCCACGAGGAAAGGCGGCGGTGTTTCGGCGAGTCGGTGCTGCGGGCTCTTTTCGCGGCCGTCATCACCCTCTTTGAGGCATGGCGGCGGCCAGTCGCCCGAGTAGGCCGCTTCCATAAGGTCGTACACGCCGGAAACCGGCAGGCACCCCTTGATCACATCCCGCGAGAGGCCGTGGCGGGCCTGCCAGTCGCGCGTGACGGCGAGTTGAGCCGCGTAATGTCCGCCCGATGAATGGCCGCCGATGAAAATGCACTGTGGGTCCCCGCCGTGCCGGTCCGCGTTCGCGGCCAGGCAGGCAATGCCGTTGCACAGGTCGGGAAAGCTTTCGTCATAGGTGTGCGGCGCGAGCCGGTGACCAAGACTGGCAAAGGTGATACCGGCCTCATGGAACACAGGCGCCATGAAGGCCATCGCTTCCTTGTGGCCGCTCGTCCAGCGCCCGCCATGGATAAACGCGAAAACCTGACCGTTCGGCTTCGGCGCGGGATAGATGGAAATGTGCTGGTAGATGTCGTCGCCCCAGGCAATGTCGACACCCGCCACATCTCGGCTACGGTCCCAGAGCTCGTTCTGGAAGGCGAGGATCGGCTCTGGACGCGGTAGCTGGTCCGGATAGTCCTCTCGTCTGAGCAGCGGCATGATTTGTCTCCCCCGTAAAACTGATGCGGTCAGCGGACGATACCGTCTGCCGCCGCGTTGATCTTGATATAGAACGCCTTGTCGTCAAACCCCTCGACGGGTTCAACCGCACGGAACGGAATCCCTGTCTCGTCGTAGCGCAGCAGTTCCGGCAGGAAGGCCAGCGCCGACAGGTCCGTCTTGTCCTGCTCGAACAGCCAGACGCGGAAGCGGCCCGCATTGCACGCAGAGACAATCCAGTAGAATTCGTTGCTTGCAACCTGCCGGCCGGCGGGGTCGGGTGCCGCGGCGGCATCGCGTGAGAGCGCGCTGATGATGGCGCCCGCCTGGTCGTTGGTCAGGACCACGTCGGCGCGCGAGAGTTCCCACGGCCCGAGCGGGTTGGAGAACTGGAAGCGCGAGACCTGCCCGCTTTCGTTGCGCGCGCGTGCCGTGTACTGCGCCCCGCTCTCGACGCCCTGGACCTCGTAGGTCCTGATCTGCTTTTCGTAGACGGCATTGTAGACGAAGCGGAAATGGTCCCGCCCGCCTGCGTGACACGCCTTGTGGATGTCATCCCCGCCCACATAGCTGAACCAGGTCAGCGAGCGCTCCACCGGGTTGCTGACGGATCCGGTGTAGGAGGTGCACGCACCGAGAGCTAATAAAGCGACGGCGATCGTCAAACGCGGGATGGAGAACCCTTTCACGGCCATTTGTCCTGGTTAAATGCGATGTTAATGGAAGTGCGCTATTTACACGGTTCCGGTGCGTTCATTAGAATTTGGTTGATTAAATTGAAAGAATTACCATTGGCCGTGTTCTTGATGGGATTTTCCGGCGTGCTCCAGCACTTGTGCGCAGCATTGTACAGGATCACCCCGCGTCCGTCGCACCTGTTGGGCGCGCTCGCCGGAGCTCTGCTGATCCTGTCTGCCGCAGCCGCTCCCGCTCAGGCTTCGAAATATGCTGCGTTCGTCATGGACGCGAATTCAGGACAGGTTTTCTTTGCGCGCAACGCAGACGCGCGCCGGTACCCAGCATCGCTGACCAAGATCATGACGCTGTTCATGGTCTTCGAGGCAATCGACGACGGCAAGCTCACGCTGGAGCAGCCGCTCCAGGTCTCGCGCCGCGCCGCCGGCCAGCCGCCCTCCAAGCTCGGTCTCAAGGCCGGACAGACGATCACCGTCGGTGAGGCCATCGACGCGCTTTCGGTCAAGTCGGCCAATGATGTCGCAACCGTGGTGGGCGAAGCGATCGGTGGGACGGAATCGAATTTCGCTCGGCTCATGACCAACCGCGCCCGTGCCATCGGCATGAACAACACGACGTTCATGAACGCGTCCGGCCTGCCGAACAGCCGGCAGCGCACTACCGCGCGCGACATGGCGACCCTTGCACGCGAAATGCTTTCGCGCTTTCCCCATCACTACAGCCATTTCTCGGAACTGACCTACCAGCACGGCCAGCGGACCTACCGCAACCACAACAAACTGCTGCGCAGCTACGAGGGCATGGACGGCATCAAGACCGGCTATATCAATGCCTCCGGATTCAACCTTGTCGCGTCCGCGCAGCGTGACGGGGTGCGGCTGATCGGCGTCGTCTTCGGCGGCAAGACCGGCCAGTCCCGCGATGCGCACATGGTCTCGATCCTCAACAAGGCCTGGGCACGCGCACGCACCAATTCCACGGTCGCCGCAGCGCCGGCCCCGCGCCCCTTCTCACTGGACGTGGGCACGGCCCAGGACAGCGTCGAGGTTGCGGAAAGTGCTGAGCCCGCGGAAATACAGGATCCGGAACAGGCACCGGCACAGGCAAGTGCGGACCTCGATTGGGGGGTACAGATCGGCGCCTTCCGCGGCTTCAGCAAGGCGCGCGCGGCAGCCGGCTTTACCGCACAGCGCCTGGCAGACCTTCCTGCGACCGCCTCGGTCCAGGTCACCCCGCTGCATGGCGAGCGTGAGACTCTCTACCGCGCGCGGATCATGGGCATGGAGCGCACCGACGCCAGCCGCATCTGCCGGGACCTGCGCCGCACCGGTGCACCATGTGTGATGGTCACCCCCGACGGCGACCTGCAGATCGCCGAAGCGCGATAAAAAAAGCCCCGCCGATGGGCGGGGCTCTTTCCGTACCTGACAGATAGGTTATTCGGCGGCTTCCGACTGGCCGATGGCCTCGTTCACGCGCGGCATGACCTCTTCGGCCATGAGCTGCAGCGAACGTCGGCCAAGGCTTTCGTCAACCCAGTCCATGCCTGCATAGACGAGCTCACCGAAGTCACCGGTGACTTCACGGAACGCGAGAATCTGGTCGACCACGTCGTTCACAGTGCCGCAGATGACCAGATCGTCAAGCACGCGCTCGATGGTCAGCGCCTCATCGGGCTCGTCCCGGTCATGCTTGAACACGACGTGGCGGTTGGCCTTCTTCAGCTTGCTGAAAAGCTGGTTGTAATAGAACCGGTACGGGCTGTTCGCATCGTCCTTGCCGTAGCTCTTGGCCGTCGCGTCGTCGTCGGCCACGAAGACCGTACGCGCGATACGCCAGTCGGACGGATTGGCGGTAATACCCGCCTCTTCCTTACCCTGGGCATAGTTGGCCCAGTGCGTGGCCGCCCACTTGTCTATCAGGAAGTTCGCCGAAAGCGGATGGAAATCGCGCTTGCCCATGGCGATTACGCCCTTGGAGAACGGCGCAACCACCGTGCCGACTATCTCGGGCCGCGGCGACTGGTAGGGCTTCGGCATGATGCCCATGCCGATTTCCGGATAGCTGGTGGTCTCGGTCGTGACCTTGAAGCGATTGCCCGGGAGATCGATGTTGTACGGCGGATCGCGTTCCCAGATCGCGAGAATCACATCGATGGCCTCGGCAAAAATCTGGTTGCGGTCCTCGTCCAGGATACCCAGCGCTTCTGCGTCGGACGTCAGCGCACCCGGGCTGATACCCATGATGAACCGGCCTTCGGCCAGGTGATCGAACATCGCGGCATGGGTGGCCACCAGGGTCGGGTGCAAATGCGAGAGATTGGTCGTGCCGGTTGCGAGCTTGATCTGCTTGGTCGAGTGGATCAGCGTCGCGTGGAACAGCATCGAGCTGGTGATGTTCTCGGCCGCGTCTGTGAGATGTTCGCCCATAAACGCATCATGAAAACCGAGTTCGTCACAGAATATGATCGCATTGCGATCCTCCTTCAGTGTCTCGGTGTAGTTCCGGTGCAGCGGATGCACCGGCATGGCGAAATACCCAAGTCTCATCAAGGACCTCTCTTCCCGGGTCTATCCTAGTTTCGAACGAATCTAACAATACCCGCTTCGCCTTGTCGGGGCGAACCGAGAATCGGAAATGATCTTGTGCCGGGAACCGGTGATCCGGGTCAATAGCCCGGTTTTCCGGCCTCGCGGACTGCCCTACAAGCCGTCGGGTGCGGAAATGCCGCAGGCCTCGAGCTGGCTGACCAGTTCCTGCTTGAGCCGCTCCAGACCTTCCCGATCGCGCGCCTCGCACCGTGCCACCAGGACATCCTGCGTGTTGGATGCGCGCAGCAGCCACCAGCCGTCTTGCGTATTCACCCGCACACCGTCGATGCCCGTGACATCTGCGCCGGCATCCGCCAGCCGCGCCTCGACTTCCCCGATCACCGCAAACTTGCGCGTCTCATCGCAGGGAAAGCGGAGCTCGGGCGTGTTGTGCACTTCAGGGATCCGGTCGCGCAGGTCGGCAAGCGTCACGCCCTGGCGTTCCAGCAGGCCCAGTAGGCGTACGGCGGCATAGAGGCCGTCATCGAAACCGAAATAGCGGTCCGCAAAGAAGATGTGCCCGCTCATCTCGCCGGCGAGCGGCGCGCCGGTCTCGGACATCTTCGACTTGATCAGCGAGTGGCCGGTCTTCCACATGACGGGAACGCCGCCCAGGCGTGCGATCTCGTCGAACAGGACCTGGCTGGACTTCACGTCAGCGATGATCGTGGCACCCGGGTCCTCGCGCAGGACATCCTCGGCAAACAGCATCATCAGCTGGTCGGCCCACAGAATACGGCCCTTTCCGTCGACCACGCCGATCCGGTCACCATCTCCATCGAATGCGATCCCCAATTCGCACGCGTTGTCGGCGACGTGTTTCTGCAGATCGACCAGGTTCTTCGCCACGGTCGGGTCCGGATGGTGTCCGGGGAATGTCCCGTCAACGATGCCGTTGACGATGTGGTGATGGCCGGGCATCCGGGTGCACAACATGTTGAGCACTTCACCCGTCGCGCCATTGCCCGGGTCCCATGCCACGCGTGCCATGCGCAGCGGCTGGTGCTCCCGAGCCAAGACGTCGACGTAGTCCTCGCGAATGTCGATGTCCTCGACGCTGCCGGTACCGGACGCATAGTTCGCCCCTTCGGCAACCTTGCCCAGTCGCTGGATCGCATCGCCGAAGAACGGCTTGCCGGCGAGCGTCATCTTGAAACCGTTGTAGTTCGGCGGGTTGTGGCTCCCGGTCACCATGATGCCGGAACCTGTGTCGAGATGCCGGATCGCGAAGGACAGCATCGGGGTCGGGCCCATGTTGACGCGCTTCACGTGCAGCCCGCACGCCACTAGCCCGTCAGCCACCGCCTCGGCCAGTTTCGGCGAGGTCAGCCGCCCGTCATATCCGAGCGCCGCATGATCGCCGCCGGCTTCCACGACGCAGGAGCCGAAGCTGCGGCCGACGGCATATGCGTCGTCGACGGTCAGCGTATCGTCGACCACCCCGCGGATGTCGTACTCGCGCAGGATCGTTGAATCGAAACTGTGGGGACCTGACATGCCTGCTCCTAACCGGCGGCCGAAACACTGGCGCGTCCGATCGAGACATAATCAAAACCCGCGTCACGCATCTGCTGCGGCCGGTACACGTTTCTCAGATCGACCATCACCGGTTTACTCAGGAGCGTCTTCACCCGTGCCAGGTCGAGGGCGCGAAACTCGTTCCACTCGGTGACAATGGCTACGGCATCCGCACCGTTCATCGCGTCATAGGCATCGCGGCACCACACCGGACCATCGAGGACCTTCTTCGCCTCGTCCATCCCGACAGGATCGAACGCCCGGACCGTCGCGCCGGCTTCGACCAGGCGCGGTACGATCACGAGCGAGGGTGAATCGCGCATATCATCCGTGTTCGGCTTGAAGGTCAGGCCGAGCACCGCGATGGTCTTGCCGGTGACATCCCCCCCGCAGGCATCGATGATCTTGCGTGCCATCGCTTCCTTGCGGTTGTCGTTGACCGAAATGACCTGCTCGACGATGGAAATGGGCGCCCCTGCATCGCGTGCGGACCGCACGAGCGCGGCGGTGTCCTTGGGGAAACACGAGCCGCCATAGCCAGGTCCGGCATGCAGAAATTTGGATCCGATCCGGCCGTCGAGCCCGATCCCCTTGGCGACATCCTGCACATCCGCGCCGACCTTCTCGCACAAATCCGCGAACTCGTTGATGAAGGTGATCTTCGTAGCGAGAAAGGTATTGGCCGCATACTTGATGAGTTCGGCCGTCTCGAGGCTCGTCTTGATAATGGGCGTATCACGCAGGTAGAGGGGCCGGTACAGCGCACTGACGGTCTCCGCAGCACGTTCGGAGTCTGCCCCAATCACCACGCGGTCGGGACGCATGAAGTCCTCGATGGCGGAGCCTTCGCGAAGGAACTCGGGATTGGACGCAATCTCGATCTCGGCATCCGGGCGCACCGCCTGGATACGCTTCAGCACTTCCCGCCCCGTTCCAACGGGCACGGTCGATTTCGTCACGAGGACCGTGTAGCCCTCGGCATGGCGCGCGATATCCTCCGCCGCCTGAAAAACATAGGATAGGTCAGCATGGCCGTCCCCGCGGCGAGACGGCGTGCCGACAGCAATGAACACTGCCTCCGCACCTTTGACGGCAGACGCAAGGTCTGTCGTGAACGTCAGGCGTCCCGCAGCAACATTCCGTTCAACCAGGTCTTCCAGCCCCGGCTCATAGATCGGCATCTTACCGTCCTCGAGCATGGCGATCTTGTCCGGGTTGTTGTCGACGCAGACAACATCCCATCCGAACTCCGAAAAGCACGCACCCGACACAAGTCCGACATAGCCGGTGCCCACCATTGCAATCTTCATGTGGTCTCTTCCCCGAGGCGGCGGATCATCTCGCGTGTACCCTCACCGAGGTCCTCGCGCGCCATTGCAAAGGCGACATTGGCCTCAAGGAAGCCGAGCTTGTCTCCACAATCAAAGCGACGCCCCTCAAATGCCAGCCCATGAAATGGCTGGCGGTCAATCAGGCGTGCCATCGCGTCAGTGAGCTGGATTTCATTGCCCGCGCCCTTTTCCTGGCGCGACAGCTCATCGAACACTTCCGGCATCAGGATGTACCGGCCGATCACCGCGAGATTTGAAGGGGCTGTGCCGGCCGCCGGCTTCTCAACCAGTCCGCGAACAGGGCGCACATTACCTTTCGCACCCCCAGCGTCGATAATGCCGTAACGCGACGTGTGTTCCTCGGGGACTTCCATGGCAGCGACCACGTTCCCGCCGGTCTCCGAGAACACATCCACCATCTGTTTCAGGCACGGGGTTTCCGACTGGATCAGGTCGTCAGCGAGCAAGACGGCAAACGGCTCGTTGCCGACGAGGTTTCGTGCACACCAGACGGCATGTCCGAGTCCCAGTGGTTCCTGTTGACGCACATAGGCAATGTCACCTGGCGGTAACAGGGTCTCTCGAAGATCGCGAAGAATGTCCGACCTTTCGCGGGCGGCGAGCATGTTCTCCAGTTCGACGCTGTGGTCGAAATGGTCCTCAATCGCGCTCTTGCCACGCCCAGTCACGAAGATGAATTGCTCGACCCCGGCCGCACGCGCCTCGTCAACAGCATACTGAATCAGCGGCCGGTCCACGACCGGGAGCATTTCCTTCGGCATGGCCTTGGTGGCGGGCAAAAACCGGGTGCCCATTCCGCCGACCGGGAAGATCGCCTTGCGTACGCGGTTTGCCATCGGATCTAAGCGGAGGTCCGTTTCGGTTCGCCCAGCGGCTAGAGCGGCCCTTCTGCCATAGCGTCACGATTGTATGCAAGCGCACGCCCTCAGCGTTTTAGTAAAACATCCTTTGCCTGGTTGATCTTCGCCGCCATCCAGTCAGACCCGCCATGATCGGGGTGTGCGCGCTTCATTTCACGGCGCCAGGCCGCCTCGATTTCCGCCTCCGATGCCCCCTCCGAAACTCCGAGAATCTCGCGCGCCTCGCGCGCGGTCATGTCTCCCTGCGACCAGGGACTGTCCTGCGCACCCGCACCCCGATCATGCGATCGCGAAGTCCCATCTCCGGCGACGTCGCGCCAGTCCGGATGCGTGCGGTCCATGTAGCTTTCCAGCACTATTCGCGATTGCTCGTCCTGCATGGCGTATTCGCGCCAGAGATCGACGATCTCTCCAATCGAAAGCGATGACAGACTGCGATCGCGGAAACGCCCCTCGCGGACCTCGCCATCCATATCGCCGCTATCATGGTCGAGCGTCATACGCAGGTATCGGGTCTCGACCTCGCTCGTCCGCCCCGGGCTTGGCCCCCTTGCATTGCGCCGGATGCTCCGCAGCGCGCGCCACCGCAGGAGCAGAGGCACAACCAGCGGTGCGATCATCCAAAGCAAGTTCCAGCGACCCGAAAGGGCTATCGCCGCAAAGCCCACGGCCAGCATCACCGCCGCGGCCCATCGCAGGACTTTCACGACGTCTGCCGGTGGCGTGCTCAGGAACCACCGCAAGAGAAGCGCACCACCCACCAGCAGGCATATGACAAGGATCAGCCAGGGCATCGCGTCACCGCTTCCCGCGCATCTGGTCGGCAATCTGGAGCACACGGCCGCCCTGCGCCTTGCCCAGGTCCTCGAGTGCCCTGCGCCCTCCGGTGGAGAACACTGCGACGGCCGTCAGGAGGTCACGCAACTGGGCGGCGCTGCCTGCATCGAAACTGCAATAGGCACCACCGGACAGGCGCGCGACCTGCTGGAAGGCGCTGCGTGATATCGGCTCGCCGCCCTCCTGGAAGACGAAGACGGGCGTGCCGACCAGTCCCAGTTCACCGGCCATGTGCCCCAGTTCGTCGATGTCCTCCTCCACGACATCGCCGACGAAGACCAGCGCGTCGACCTTCTGCTTTTTCGTTTCCTTGAGCGCGTGTCGCAGCAGCTTGCGGATCTGGGTCCGTCCCGCGAGGCAGCGCACGCGCAGCATCCGCCGCACCAGTTCCTCGGACGATTCCAGCCACTTGGTGACCTTCATTTCCCCGAAACCACGGTAGAAGGCGAGTTGCACCTCCAGGCCACCGATGTCGCCGGTCGCGGAGAACATCTCTGACTGAATCTGGCAGGCGATATCCCAGGTCGGCTCGCGGCTCGCCGTGGCATCAATGGCGAACAGCAAGCGCCCGCGCCGCCCGGACGTCAGCGGGGCCGGCGTGGCCGCCACCTTCTTCAAGAAGGCATCGATCTCGGACCGGCTCGAACGGCCGGCTGGTAACTTGGTATCGCGTTCGCCGCCCGGCACGAGCCCGCCTAGCGCGCCGCCGCCACGTCAGGCGAGGCCACGACCTCGGGCACGCCCAGCGTATGCAGCAGGTTCCGCACTTCCTGGAGCGCCGCCACATGGGACATGGTCAGGTCGACGTCGGAACCTTCCTCTCGGATATCCAGCAGTGTGAGGCCCTTCAGGAACAGTTCGCGGAAGATCACGCGCTCGCTGAACCCATGGGCAAGCCGGAAACCGAGACGGGCCGACAGGGCGTTGAGCGCCTCGTCCATGTTGCGCTTGTTGCGTGAATCCAGCGCGGCGAGGCGGTTGCGCATGACGATCCAGTCGATCGAACCCCCGTCACGCAGCGCGCGTGCTTTCTTCTGTTCCCAGACCATTTCTGAATAACTGCTGGGTGACAGCACCTTGTTGGTGTCCGGATCGACCCGGCCCAGCAGCGCCAGATCGACAAAGCTGTCGTTCATCGGGGTAATCAGGATGTCCGCATAGGAATGGCCCAGGCGCGACAGATAGCTGTCGCTGCCCGGCGTATCGATGACGATCACGTCGCAGGTATCGACCAGCCCGCCCAGCGCGGCCTCCAGCCTAGTGCGCTCGTCGGCCTCCGCTTCGGGCCGGTTGTCCAGTTTGCTCCGCTCGATGGCCCGGTAGGTCGGGTGCGGCAGGCTCATTCCCTGCTTCGCCGCATAGATCCGGCGGTTGTCGAAATACCCCGCCAGCGTCCCCTGCCGGGCATCCAGGTCGATCGCGCCTACGGTGTAGCCCTCGCGCAGCAGCCCGACGATGACATGCATCGCCGTGGTCGATTTGCCCGAGCCGCCCTTCTCGTTGCCCAGGGCGATGACGGTTGCGCTCATGCCCGCTCCAGCCACACGGCCGTGTCGTGGAACACCGCACCGCCATTGGGCTGGCCGGAATCCGCGCTGATGAGAAGGTTGATACCCACACCCTCCACGAACGCCGCGTTCGGCCAGACGCTTTCCACGATCACGGTGCCGCGGCGCAGTCCCTCGGTCGGGCGCACATGCACCAGAACCGAGCCCTGCCTGTTGCCAATCCGCACCAGACCGCCCGCCTCCAGACCCAGCTCCACACAGACGTCGGGATGGATCTGCGCCTCGGGCCGCCCTTCGCGCTTCCGGCTGGTCGCGGTCTCCGTGAAGCTGGTGTTCAGGTAGTTCCGCGACGGCGCGGTAACGAGCCGGAACGGGTGTTCGTCGTTGCGCGCATCGACGGCCGCATAGTGGTCCGGCAGCGCGGGCATACCGGCGTGGTTCGGGCCGATGGCCGACCAGTCAGACATGAAATGGAATTTCTTGTCCCCGTGTCCGAAGCCGTTGAGGAAATGCGCCGCCTCGAAACCCGGGTGTCGATCTTCCCAGTGGCCTTCCCATATCTCCTGCGCACCCGAATAGCCGGACAACTTCAGTGTCTCGTCCATCAGGGTCCAGGCGTCCATGCCGAACGCCGGATGCTCCGCGCCGAGCCGACGCGCCAGTTCGCCCAGTACCCGGTGGTTGGACCGCGCCTGGCCGACCGGCTCGATCACAGCCTTCGTGACCTGCAGATGGGTGTGCCCGCCCGCCACGTACATATCGTCGTGTTCCAGGAAGGTCGTCGCGGGCAGCACGATATCGGCCATCGCGGCCGTCTCGGTCAGGAACTGTTCGTGCACGCACACGAACAAATCGTCGCGCCGGAAACCCTCATGCACCTTGCCCAGATCGGGAGCTACGGCCATGGGGTTGGTGTTCTGGATGAACATGGCCGTCACCGGCGGCCCGTTGCCCAGATCGCGGGAATCGCCCGTCAGCGCCGGTCCGATGCGGGACTGGTCGATCACCCGCGTCGCCGGATCGATCGCGTCCAGGCCTTCGATCAGCGTCTTGTCGATGCCGTAGATACCGGCATTGGAATACAGCGCACCGCCGCCCGGGTGCTGCCAGGCCCCGGTCACCGCCGGCAGACAGCTCGCGGAGAACATCTGCACCGCGCCGTTGCGCGACCGCGTGAACCCGAACCCGAGGCGCAGGAAGGCCTTGGGTGTCTGGCCGTAGAGCGCCGCGAAGGCCTCGATTTCGGCGGCTGGAATCCCGCATATCGCTTCCGCCCAGGCCGGGTCGCGCGATTTCAGATGCGCTTCCAGTTCCGCCGCGCCCGAGGTGTATTTGGCCAGATAGTCCCGGTCCGCATACCCGTCGCGGAACAGCACATGCATCACCGCGCAGGCCAGCGCACCATCCGTGCCGGGGTTCGGCATCAGGTGGATATCGGCCTGCTTCGCCGTCTCCGTCTCGTACGGATCGACGACGACGATCTTCGTGCCCCGGTTCTTCCGCGCCTTGGTGGCATGAGTCATCACGTTGACCTGGGTGCTGACCGGGTTGCAGCCCCAGACCACGATCAGGTCGGATTCCGACATCTCGCGCGGATCGACGCCCTGCTTGGCGCCCGTGCCGGCGAACCACCCGGCATCCGCCAGCGTGCTGCAGAAGGTCGAATGCTGGCGCGAATAGCCCATGACATGGCGCAGCCGATTGATGCCGTCGCGCTGCACCAGTCCCATGGTGCCCGCGTAATAGTAGGGCCAGACAGTCTCGGGCCCGTACTTGTCCGCCGCGGCGATCAGGCGGGCGGCGACCTCGTCCAGCGCCTCGTCCCAGGAGATTTCCTTATACGCGGCCCGGCCCTCGCCCTTCGCGCCGACACGCCGCAGCGGGCTGGTCAACCGGTCCGGGTGATGGACCCGTTCGGCATAGCGCGCGACCTTCGCGCAGATCACGCCCGAGGTGTAGGTGTTCGCGCTCGCGCCGCGCACCCGCCCGATGGTCGCGGGGTCCAGCCGCTCGACCTCCAGCGCACAGGTGCTGGGGCAGTCATGCGGACAGGCCGAATGAAAAACCTGCACTCCGGCGCGGTCGTCCGCGGCGGCTTCGGTACGGTTCTGGTCGAGTGGCATCGCAAGTGTCTCCGGTCCGCGAATATAGACCAGGCACCCGCGAACCGTCGATTACGCCATCAATACAAACAGAGCTTTTCCGCCTACTGGTGGATCGTGCCGTCCGGGTTAAAGGCGTGGAATGCAAAAGCAAAGGTCACGTCGTGGATGGCATCGACCAGCTTGCCGTCCTGCTTGCGCTGGACGGTCACATTTCCGATGTCGCGCCCGTCGGCGATGTTGCGCTTGTCCATGGCCGCGTTCTGTCCGGCTTCCCAGGTAATGACCAGATCGCCGGCCTCGACCCGCTTGTCCTTGCGCAGCTTCTCGATGGACCAGGCCTGATCCCCGACCGCCACGACATATTCCAGCGGCTTGATGTCCTTCGGGAAGGACCCGCGATACAGGAAGGGCTGCGGTGACGTGTCATAGCCCGCATAGGGGTTGAAGCCCGGGCCGCCCCGGGGGCCTTCCAGCACCTGGCCATCGGGATAACGCGCCCTGAACCGGTCAAAGGATTCCACCCGCACCGGCAGCATGGTGAGCTGGGTTCCGGTCTTCTCCCCGACGATTCCCTCGCCCGTGAACTGCTGCCACCAGCTCTGGGTCTCGTGATCCCACATGACCAGATCGGAATTACGCAGCTTGCCGGACACACCGAAGGTCAGCACCCGCCCGTCCACATTGCGGTCGAAGACGATCGCCGAATTGCATAAGGGGCAATAGGTGACCGCGATGGAGCGGCCCGCCAGCTCGTCATTGACGATCTCATGGGTCATCAGGATGCCCAGCGGATAGGCCCGCGCCTGCCCGTCGATGGCGACGGTGATGACCGGCTCGGTCCCCACATACAGATGACTGGCCGCATCGATGGAACTGAAGCGCGGCACATAGATCGGCGGAATACCGTCACGCGGGACGCCACCGGAAAAGATCTCGTCCAGTGGTACGGAATGCCTGGTGAAATCCGTCTCCGGCCATTCGAGCTTCCAGAACGTCGGATTTGCCTGTCCCGTCGCAGTTGCGGCGATAAACAATGCACTTGCAATCGCCATCGCGGCGATCCCGGTCCATTTCCGGGCGAACAAGAACGGCATATGTACCTCCCGATTGTCATCTGCATGTGTGCATCCTCCATGCCGCCTAGCATCCCGGCTGGGCAAAAATACGGCGGCGTCTCCGCCGCCGTTGAGGATTCTCCATGCGTCTTTCGACCTCACGGAGAAGCACGATGATCGATCCCAAAGATAGCGCGGTCCGCTGCGGGATAAATTCACTCTGCGTCACGGTTATGTGAGAGTTCGGGACGCAACGCATATTCAGAACCCGACGGGCATGGCGACCTTCACGATCGGCTTCACGAAAACCACGGCCGAGGACTTCTTCGAACGTCTGCAGCGTGCCGGGGTCCGCACTGTGATCGATGTACGCCTGCAGAACACATCCCAGCTGGCCGGCTTCGCAAAGGCCGCTGACCTGTCCTACTTCCTGAAAGCCCTCGGTGGGATCGCCTACCGCCACGCGCCGGAACTGGCGCCGGACGAGGCACTGTTTGCGGACTACCGCAAGCAGGGACTGAAATGGGATGCGTTCGAGCCGCGCTTCCTGAAGATCATGTCAGACCGGAATATCGAGCAGCAGTTCAGCCCCGAAGAGCTCGAAGGCGCGTGCCTGCTGTGCAGCGAGGACAAGCCGCACAGATGCCACCGGCGTCTGGTCGTGGAGTACCTGGAAGACCGCTGGGGCCGGTCACTCAACGTGACCCACCTTTAGTACCGCGCTTGGTTCTGCGTTTCAGCAGAGCCTGTGCTTCTGGTCCATGCGGAGCGCATCGAGGTCCTTCTCCCACTGTTCCTCGCCCGGCGGCTGGTGAATGCCGAGCGTGGCCTTGTGGTAGTCGAAGTTGTCCTCGCCCTCGACCGGTTCGCGGTCCCAGGAATCCTTGGTCTTCAGCGCCGACCACGTGCCGAGCACGATACAGACAACAAGCGCCGCGACGATCACGATGGCTTCAATGCTCATGGCACTCCTCCGCTGAAAGCAGCATGCCCGATTTCCTTAAGTCCGGGCACCGGCCGAGGACAGCACGGCATTCAATTCTGCGCGAGCGTTTGCGTCGGCGGACTGGCGGCGTAGTATCGCCGCCCGCACCCTTATCGGGAAGAGTATGTTGACCGAAGCCCGCCCCAATTCAGCCGCCGAAGCCGCTGCGCGCATCCGTGATGGATCGCAAAATGCCGTAAAGGTTGCCATCACGGATATCGACGGGGTGCTGCGCGGCAAGTTCATGCACCGCGAAAAGTTCCTCGGCGCGTTGGAAGAAGGGTTCGGCTTCTGCGACGTCGTGCTCGGCTGGGACATCAACGACCAGCTTTACGACCGCGAAGGCGTGACCGGCTGGCGTTCGGGCTTCCCGGACGCACCGGTGCGGATTGTCCCCGAGACCGGACGGCAGATCCCGCTGGAAGACGATTGCTGGCTGTTCCTCGGGGAGTTCTCCGGCGAGGCTGCCTCGATCTGTCCGCGCGGCGTCCTGAAACGCGTGCTCGCACGCGCGGCCGAAATGGGCTTCGCGGTCCGCGCCGGGTTCGAGTACGAGTTCTTCGTCTTCGCCGAAACCCCGGACAGCGTGCGCGCGAAACACTTCCAGGACCTGCAGCCCGTCGCCCCCGGCAATACCGGATACTCCATGCTGCGGCAGGCGGAGTTCAGCGATTTCTACCGCCAGCTCTTCGACCTGTGCATCGCCATGGACATGCCGCTGGAAGGCATCCACGAGGAAATGGGCGCGGGCGTGATCGAAGCCGCCATTTCGGTCAGCGGCGGCATGGAAGCGGCCGACCGGGCGAGCCTGTTCAAGACCTACGCCAAGGCCGCCGCGCGCCGGAACGGCCTGATGGCGACCTTCATGGCCAAGTGGAGCGAAAAGGAAGCCGGCCAGTCGGGCCACATCCACCTGTCGCTGGGCCCGGCCAACGGTTCCGGCAACGCCTTCCACGACGAGGAGGGCGAGTTGGGCATGTCGGACACCATGCGGCAATTCATCGGTGGCCAGCAGGCCCTGATGCCGGAATTCTGCGCCCTGTTCGCGCCGACAGTGAACTCCTACCGCCGCCTCGTGCCCGGTCTCTGGGCCCCGACCGACGCCACCTGGGGCATCGATAACCGCACCTGCGCGCTGCGTGCGCTTCCCGGCTCCCCGAAATCCCAGCGGGTCGAGCATCGCCTGCCCGGCGCCGACGCCAACCCCTATCTGGCGCTGGCCGCGGCGCTCGCCTCGGGCCTGTACGGGATCGAGAACCGGGTCGAGCCGGACGCGCCCCTCATCGGCAATGCCTATGCTTCCCCCCTGTCCGACGCGCGCCAGCTTCCCGGGACACTGGAGGACGCGGCCGCGCGCCTGTCCGCCTCACAGGCCGCACGCGACTGGTTCGGCGATACCTTCGTCAATCACTTCGCGGCCTCGCGCGACTGGGAAGTGCGCGAATCCCGCAGGCACGTCACCGACTGGGAACTCGCCCGGTATTTCGAACTGATCTAGACTTCTCCCCAACGAAAAAAGCCAAATGGGGAAATCACAATGTCAGGGAAATTCGGCATTTCGCAGCCGGTCCGGCGCCGCGAGGACGTAAGGTTTCTGACGGGACGCGGGACGTTCGCGGACGATGCCCCCAGCGAAAACCATCTGCATGCCGCGTTTGTGCGCTCACCGGTCGCACATGGCCGCATTGTCTCCATCGACACAACGGCAGCCGAGAAGTCGCCGGGCGTTGCCGGCATCTTCACCGGCAACGACCTGAAGAAAGCGGGCCTTGGCGGTATCGATGCGCGCCCACCTCTCGCCGGGGTCCAGATGGACCCGCCAATACCGACGCCGCGCCCCGGACTCGCAGCGGATATCACGCGCCATGTCGGGGAGCCGCTCGCCATCGTGGTGGCGGCAACGCGCGCCCAGGCCGACGATGCGGCCGGAATTATCGCACTGGATATCGAGGAATTGCCTGCCGTCATCGAGATTTCCGACGCCACCGCCCCCGGCGCGCCGGCTGTATGGCCGGAGACCGCACCCGACAATATCGGGGTGCGATGGCATCACGGTGACACAGAGGCTGCAGACGCCGCCTTTGCCCGCGCGGCCCATATCACGCGACTAAAGCTGCGAAACAATCGCGTCGTGGTGAATCCCATGGAGGTGCGCAGCAGCCTGGGCGAATTCGACGCTCAGACAGGCCGCTACACCCTGACCTGCTCCAGCCAGGGCGTGCACTACATGCACGAGATCCTGTGCGAACATGTGTTCGACTTGCCACGCGACAAGGTACGTATCCGCACGCTCGATGTCGGCGGCGGTTTCGGTGTGAAGGAACAGCCCTACCCCGAGGATGTGGCCGTCCTGTTCGCGGCCCGGGAGCTCGGTCGGCCCGTGAAATGGCAGGGTAGCCGCAGCGAACACTTCCTGTGTGACAACCATGCGCGCGACGCCGAAATCGAGGCGGAACTCGCGCTCGCCGAGGACGGCGAATTCCTGGCGATCCGCGTGAACGTGGACGACGCGATGGGTGCGTACTTCGCCTGTCACGGCCCATACATTTCAATCCGCAATATGCCGAATGGTCTGCCGCTCGTATACCGGACCCCCGTGATCGACACGACAGTGCGCCTGGTGATGACGCACACGGCATCCGTAGGCCCATATCGCGGCGCCGGCCGCGAGCAGGCTGCCCTGATTGTCGAGAGGCTAATAGACGAGGCAGCGCGCGAGACCGGGCATGATCCGGTGGAATTGCGTCGGCGGAACTACATTCGCCCGGACGACATGCCCTATCTGACGCCCGCCGGGCGAACCTACGACACCGGCGAGTTCGAGGCCGTCATGAAAAAGGCCGTCGCCATGTCCGAACCTGAAGGCTTCAAGGCTCGCTATCTCGAAAGCGAGAAACGTGGAAAGATTCGTGGCCGGGGTGTCGCCAGTTGCCTCGAATGCGTCGGCGCCGTCCCGTTCGAGGGCGCGATTGTCCGCTTTGTGGATGACGAGCATGTCGAACTCACTGTGGCCAGCCAGAGCCAGGGTCAGGGACACGAAACCAGCTTCGTGCAGGTCATGTCCGAACGCCTCGGCTTGCCCTGCGACAACATCTCCCTGAAACAGGGTGACAGCGACGATGTGCCCATCGGATTTGCGACCATCGGCTCCCGCTCGATGATCATGACCGGATCGGCCATCGCGAACACCTGCGATGCCGTGATCAAAAAGGGCCGCACTTGGGCAGCCCAACTGCTTGAAGCCGCCGAAGCTGACATCGAGTTCATCGATGGCCGTTTTCGGGTCACCGGCACCGACCGGGAACTCGAACTGCGGGAAGTCGCGGCAAAGGTGCACGCGGCGGTTTCATCCGGCGAATGCCCTGATGACCTGCCGGACTCGCTGGATAGTGAGGAGGACTTCCGCGCTGCAGACCAGTATTTCCCGAACGGGTGCCATATCTGCGAAGTTGAGATCGATCCGGACACAGGAGTCGTCGCTGTCGTGCGCTACACGGCGATCGATGATGTGGGAACGGTCGTCAATCCCATGATTGTCCACGGCCAGGTCCACGGCGGCGTGGTCCAGGGGATCGGCCAGGCACTGCGCGAGGAGTGCCGCTATGACGCGCAGGGGCAATTGCTCACGGGTTCGTTCATGGACTATGCGATGCCGCGTGCACGAGACATCCCGCCCATTGACGTCGACTTTCACCCTGTCCCCTCAACGACCAACCCGCTCGGCGTGAAGGGCATCGGCGAGGCAGGCATGGTCGGAGCCATTCCCGCTGTGATGAATGCCATCGCGGATGCGCTCGCCTGCCGCGGCGCGAAAATCGACTTCCAGATGCCGGCGACGTCGGAGAAAGTCTGGCGGGCACTGAATGCATCGGCCTGACGCGCTACCGAAAGAAAAGGTCTTCTGAGTATGTCCATCGATCCCGCCTCCCTTCGCGGCACCTGGAGCTTCCCGACCACCGTCTGGTTCGGAGCCGGCAAGGTTTCCATGCTGGCACGCGCCTGCAAGACACTTGGGATCTCGCGGCCGCTGCTGGTCACCGACCCGGGTCTCGCGTCACTGCCGATGATCGCCGACGCCATCGCCGCCAACGGGGCCGAAGGCATCGCGACGACACTGTTCTCCGACATCAAGCCCAACCCGGTCGGCGCCAACGTGCGCGACGGCGTGGCGGCACTGAAGGCTGCAGGTTGCAACGGCGTGATCGCATTCGGCGGCGGGTCGTCGCTGGATGCAGGCAAGACGATCGCGCTGATGGCAGCGCAGGACGCCGGCGGGCTGGACATGTGGGCCATGGAGGAAGGCCGCAAGGACTGGCAGTCGGCCAAACCGCCGCTGCCGACCGTCGCCATCCCCACCACGGCCGGTACGGGGTCCGAGACAGGGCGTTCGACGGTCGTGCTGAACGAACAGACCGGCCGCAAGGTGATCGTCACCCATCCGGGCATGATGCCGGGGATCGTCATCGCCGACCCCGAACTGACGGTCGGTCTGCCGTCCCACATCACGGCGGCGACAGGCATGGATGCGCTGGCCCACTGCCTGGAGGCGTATTGTACGCCCTTCCACAATCCGCTGTGTGACGGCGTCGCGCTGGAGGGAATGCGTCTCGTCCGCAATCACCTGACCGATGCAGTCGCCGACGGCTCAGACATCGCCGCACGCTCCCAGATGCTGGCCGCCGCCGCCATGGGTTCGACCGCATTCCAGAAGGGGCTTGGTGCCATCCACGCCATGAGCCATCCCATTGGCGCCACCTACGACAGCCACCACGGCCTGACCAATGCCGTGGTCATGCCCTATGTGCTGCTGCGCAACCGTGATGCGATCGAGGACAAGCTATCCCGGGTGTCGGCCTATCTCGGCCTGCCCGGGGCCGCGTCAGACGGCTTCTTGGCCTTCGTCGACTGGACACTGGAGCTGCGCAAGACCTTCACCATGCCCCACACCATCGCGGAACTGGGGGTCAAGGAAAGTGCGTTCGACGACCTGTCGGAAGCTGCGGCGGCGGACCCGACCGCGCTGGCCAACCCTGTTGCGCTGGACGCCGCCGGGTTTCGGGACCTGTTTGAAAAGGCGTTCCGCGGCGAACTGGGCTAAAAGGATCGCTCAACCCTTGTTGTAAGGATTGGTCAGTTTCGCGACGAGGTCATGCAGCACCTCGCGGAACTGCGCCTCTGACACATCCATCAGCACAGCATCTTCCAGCGCGTCCTGGCAGATGCCCTCGATCTCGCTGAGGTTCTCGCGCAGCACGAGAATCGACTCCTCGCAACTCATGACCGAGCCGTCCGGCTGCCTCCAGACGTCGGGTTCGGATTTCGCGCGTTTCGACGTGCCCGCCATGACGTTCCCTTTGTCACCCGGCCCTTTGCTCACACGGCCTGGGTGCGACTCAGATCCAGTAGCTTGAAATAATATTATAACTCGCGCATGCAACTTTGGCATTTCGCCCGCTTCAGGGCCGGAACGATCCGGCTTGTTTCGAAGACCTCACAACCCATTGATACCGATTGAAGAACACGGGTCCGGATGCAAAATCCGAAGGAAGGTAAATGTCGGGAGGTCGCCATGACCGTGTTTTCCGCCCATGACTTTGACGGTCACGAACATGTGGCCTTCGGGCACGATGCCGAGACCGGCCTGCAGGCCATCATCGCTATCCACAACACGAACCTCGGTCCCGGTGTCGGCGGATGCCGTATGTGGGACTACCGCGATGACACAGCCGCCCTGCGCGATGCCCTGCGGCTGTCTCGCGGCATGACCTACAAGTCCGCCCTGGCCGGCCTGCCCTTCGGCGGCGGGAAGTCCGTTATCATCGGCGACGCGAACACCATGAAGACGCCAGAGTTGATGCGGGCCATGGGCCGCTTTGTCGAGCGCCTCGGGGGACGTTACATCGCGGCCGAGGACATCGGCATGAGCGTTGCCGACATGGACGAGATGGCGCGCGTCACAAAGCATGTCACCGGCACCAGTGCGACGAGCGGCAACCCCGCGCCCTACACCGCCTATGGTGTGATGCGCGGGATCGAGGCGGCTGTCGCGCACAGGTTCCAGCGCAACGGCGACCTCGACGGGATTAGCGTCGCGATCCAGGGACTCGGTGCTGTCGGGTTCGACCTTGCCAGTCGCCTCCACGCAAAGGGCGCAAAGTTACAGGTCGCGGACATCAACAGGGGCGCCGTGACCCGGGCCGCTGACATGTTCGGGGCTGTTCCCGTATCCACATCCGACATTGCCACTGCCGACGCAGACGTGTTTGCGCCTTGCGCGCTCGGCGCTGTCATCAACGACAACTCCATCGGCGCATTGCGTGCACGCATTGTTGCCGGGTCAGCAAACAACCAGCTCGCCGAGGATCGCCACGGCACTGACCTGGCCGCACGCGGCATCCTGTATGCGCCGGACTACGTCATCAACGCCGGCGGCATCATCGAGATCGCCCACGGGCCGGATTTCGGCGGTGATCATGATGAGGCAAAGATCTATGCCCATCTCGACCGTATTGGCGACACGCTGGCCGAAATCTTCTCCCGCGCGGAGTCGGAAAATGCACCGACCAACGTGATCGCTGACCGGACGGCCGAGGGGCGGTTCCGCGCACAGGAATAGGCGCATCACGTCGGAAATGTGAGGCCCGCCGGGCGTCTTCCCCTGCGAAAATTGATCTGGATCAATGCGATTGCGAACGACTTGCAATTGCATGAGTGAGCCTGTAACGTCCCCGCACCAGTTATGAGAATGGTTCTCAGTTGCATAGAATTTCGGAGTCAAAAATGCGCTTTCGATCCGGGTCCCTCGCTGTTGCAGCGCTGACCACCCTCTTCGCGATCCAGCCTGCCCAGGCTGACGAACAGGCCGCGGTCAACGCGGGCGAAGTGAACGTCTATTCCTATCGCCAGCCCTTCCTGATCCAGCCGATGTTCGACGCCTTCACCCGACAGACGGGCGTGAAAGTGAACGTCGTGTTCGCGGCCAAGGGCCTCGTCGAACGCCTGGAGCAGGAAGGCCGGAACAGCCCCGCCGACTTGATCTTCACGGTCGATATCGGCCGACTCGCCGATGCATACGACGCTGGTGTCACACAGGGTGTGAAAACCGATAAGCTGAAAGCCGCAATACCCGCCTCGTTCCATCAGGACCAGGGGCACTGGTGGGGCCTGACCCAGCGCGCACGCATTCTGTACGTCTCGCGCGACCGCGTTGCACCTGAAGACGCACCCAAGACCTACGAGGAACTGGCCGACCCGAAGTGGAAAGGCCGCATCTGCACGCGCTCCGGCACCCACGTCTATCAGGTCGCGCTGACGGCAGCGATGATCGCCCACTACGGCGAGGAAAAAGCCGAGGAATGGCTCCGCGGCGTGAAGGCAAATCTCGCCCGCAAGCCGCAAGGCAACGACCGCGCTCAGGTCAAGGCCATCAAGGAAGGCGAATGCGACGTGTCGCTCGGCAACAACTACTACTATGGCCAGATGCTGCAGAATGAAGAGCAGTTCGCCTGGGCACAGGCTGTGTATCCCGTCTTTCCGACGATCGGCGGCGACGGCACGCATGTAAATATTTCGGGCATGGCACTAACCAAGGCGTCGCCGAACAAGGACAACGCCGTCAAGCTGATGGAATTCCTGGCCAGCGATCTCGCCCAGCAGATGTATGCCGAGCAAAACTTTGAATACCCGATCGTCGCGGGTGTGCCGCAGGCCGGCCTGCTCCGCTCCATGGGAGAACTGCATCCGGACTCGCTGAACCTCGACAAGGTCGCCGAGAACCGGAACGCGGCTGTGAAACTCGTGAATGAAGTCGGCTACAACGACTAGGACATGCTTCGCCAGGCCATGACGGCATGACGGATACCGCCCGCACCCCGACCCTGCAGATACAGGCGCGCCCCCGAGCGGGGCGCGTCTGGATTCTTGGAGGCGTGGCGGTGGCCGGCATCGTCTCGGCGCCGCTGCTTGCGATCGTTTGGATCGCACTCTTTCCGAGCGAGAATATCTGGTCGCACCTGGCCACGACGATCCTGCCCCGGCACAGCTGGAACACGCTTGTCCTGATGGCCGGAAACGGGATGGGGGTTTTCCTGATCGGGACGGCGACAGCCTGGCTTGTCGCCACCTGCGAGTTTCCCGGACGGCGCATATTCGAGTGGGCCCTGCTCCTGCCGCTCGCTGTCCCGGCCTACATTGTCGCCTTCGTCTACACCGATATCATGGAGTTTGCGGGGCCGGTGCAGGGGCTGCTGCGGGACCTGTTCGGTTGGCAGACCAAACGCGACTACTGGTTTCCGGAAATCCGTTCCATGGGCGGGGCGATCTTTGTGATGTCGTTCGTCCTTTATCCCTACGTCTACCTGCTTGCCCGCGCAGCCTTCCTTGAACAGTCCGCCAGTGTGCTTGAGGCCAGTCGCACCCTGGGTCGCAACCCGTGGCACACCTTCATGCAGGTTGCGATGCCGCTCGCACGTCCTGCCATCGTCGTTGGGGTCTCGCTTGCGCTGATGGAGACGTTGGCGGATTTCGGCACGGTCGACTACTTCGCGGTGAACACGCTGACCGTGTCGGTCTTCAACGTCTGGCTCGGCATGGGCAATGCCGGCGGTGCCGCCCAGATCGCGCTGGTGATGCTGGCTTTTGTCATCGTCCTGGTGACCCTCGAACGTCTGGGCCGCAAGGGCCGCCGGTATCACAACACCTCAAGCCGGCAGGTCAAGCCGCGCCGCTACGAACTTCGCGGGCTTGCGCGTGACGCCGCCACCCTGGCCTGTACCTTGCCCATCGTGATCGGTTTTGTGATTCCCGCCGGTGTGCTGACCCGTCATGCGATCGTGTTCTTCGACGAATCCTGGAACGCAGCCTTCTTCGGCTTTGCACGCAACAGCCTGCTGCTCGCCACCCTGGCCGCGGTCTCTGCCGTCGCGATCGCCGTCTTCCTGGCAATTGGCCGGCGGCTTTCCGGACCGGTCTTCGGCGTGCTGTCGCGGATTTCCCTGCTCGGATACGCTGTACCGGGCGCGGTGCTCGCCGTCGGCGTGCTGGTTCCCTTCGCCAGGTTCGACAACGCCGTCGACGCGCTCATGCGGGGCTGGTTCGGAGTCTCCACCGGGCTCCTGCTCAGCGGGACGATGTTCATCCTGATTTTCGCCTATGTGGTGCGGTTCCTCGCGGTCGGTTTTGGCGCGGTCGAAGCCAGCCTGGGCAAGATCCAGCCGACCATGGACATGGCGGCGCGAAGCCTCGGCGCAGGACCGCTGCGTACCCTGTGGCGAATTCACCTGCCGCTGATCCGCGGCAGCCTGATCGCGGCCGCCACCATCGTTTTCGTGGACAGCATGAAGGAACTACCCGCCACGCTGATC
This sequence comes from Alphaproteobacteria bacterium, assembly GCA_038117045.1. Lineage (GTDB taxonomy): Bacteria > Pseudomonadota > Alphaproteobacteria > UBA6615 > UBA6615 > JABJAG01. The sequence goes on from JAYOFE010000002.1 coordinate 92,172, forward strand.
CTGCGTCCGTTCAACTTCGACACCCTGGCCACTCATGTCTACCAGTTCGCCTCAGATGAACTGCTGGAACAGAGCGCACTGTCCGCCCTGACGATTGTGATTGCCGGGATTGTGCCGGTGGTGCTGCTCAGCCGCGCCATGCGCAGCGCACAGGAACAACGTTCCCGCCGGTCGGGTTTTGAAGGTGTGGCCCCGCTCACCCCGGGCCCGACGGCCGCGGGCGCGGGTGACGACTAGGCCCGGATGATCAGACCTGCGACTGCAGGTAGTTCTCGATACCCATCTTGGAGACGAGTTCGAGTTGCGTCTCGAGGTAGTCGAGATGCTCTTCCTCATTCTCGAGGATATCGGTCAGCAGGTCACGGCTGACGAAATCCGTCTCGGCCTCGCACAGCGCGATGGCCTCGCGCAGTTCGGGGATCGCGGCTTCCTCAAGCGCGAGGTCGCACTCAAGCATTTCCTTCACGTCCTCGCCGATCCGCAGCCGGTGGAGATCCTGCAGGTTCGGCAGTCCATTGAGGAACAGGATGCGCTCAATGAGCACGTCGGCGTGCTTCATCTCGTCGATGGATTCCTTGTACTCGTACTCGCCGAGCTTCTCGAATCCCCAATCTTTCAGCATGCGCGAATGCAGGAAGTACTGGTTGATCGCCGTCATTTCGTTGGTGAGGATCTTGTTCAGAGCCTCGACGACCTTGCTGCTGCGCATCATGGTGGCACGTCCCTTCCGATTTGGGTTCGCCCCGAATATAGGCCTCACCCGACAGATTGGAAGAATAATTCGTTATTTTTCATGGATTTGCGCGACTGCGAAGCAATCGCACAAAGTATCAGGCCGCAAGCTCAGGTTTTACCCCGGACGGCACTGCAGCCATCATCTCACGGATATAGGCGCGGCATGTCCCGCACTGCGGCTCAACGTCCAGGGCCTCGTAAACGGCGTCCACGTCGCGAACGCCCTCGGCGATCACCTGCTCAATTTCGGATTCGCGCACTGCATTGCAGATACAGACATACATCGCATCGTTCCTCTGACAAGAATATAGGTGCGTTGCGAATAGTTCTCAATACCAAAATCAGGGCGGCGCAAAGGCCTAGATCAGCCCCAATTCGCGGAGTTCCTCGGCCATCTCCGGGGGCGGTTCACGCTCTGCGTCCGCGCCCCTCGGCAGGTCCGCAGGCACGCTGTCAGCCTCCAGGTAGCGCCAGCCCTGGAACGGGCGGGACCGCCTGGGGCGGACACGCACGAGCTTATGGTGGAGGTTGATCGCGCAACGTGGCGTGCCGTCATTGGCCGTTGCCGGCTCTATGCCGGTGATCTTCTGGCGCACGAGGATCTGGCCGCGAACCACCCAGTAAAGCGAGCCCTCGTCTTCCAGGAGTTCGTCAGCCCGGCGCGGCGTGTTCCGCGTCAGTATACGCAGGGTCGCACCGTTGCCGGCGGCCTTGCTGTCTGCGATACGCTGTTTTTGACGTTCGCGAAGATGATCGACGGACTCGATTCCCACCGCGAGCTTGATGAGGTGAACGGCCATGCAGGCACAATAGCAGCCGGCAACAAGGCGGTGAACCGAGGCGATGGGCCCGCTTTTTGGATCAGACTTGCGCCTAGATCATGCGGTCAACAAGACTGTGGAGACTGGTCACCAGCTCTTTTCCCAGTGCGCCGCCGTCGCCACGAACCTTGCTTTTCATTACAGCCCTAATGGCGTCGGTGTGCGCGCGCACGACCTCACCGCTTGACCGGTTTGGCTTACCGATCTCCTCAAAATAACGGCACAGGGATTCACAGGCTTCGGTTATCAGTTCGTAGCCATAGGTTGTCCCCAATCCGCCGATATCGCGCGCAATCCGTTCGACCTTCCTGGCAAGCCTTTCAGCCCGCTCAGGGCTTGCATCCATATCCTTCGAGAGCTTCGTGATGAGCGCCGTTTCGAGCTTCAGGCGCTCCTCGAAATCGTTCGCGAGGTTGTCGACCGCACCTGCTGCGAGCGCAATGGTCCTGAGATCAAAACCTGGCTCACCGTCACTGTTCCCCACCTTAACCTTCAGAAGGTTCGGCGGAGTTATGAGCTGGTACGTCCCGGAATTGCCACGGCCTTCTTCAGCCATTACGTCCTCATGCGGTATGGCGTTACTCGATCCGCATGACACTAAGCAAAGACGGTTAAAGGAGCGTTAGTCGCTCGCGACCTTATCAACAGATTCGCGGCTGGCACGCAGCGCTTCGCGCTGCTGTGCCGAAAGGTCACGGACCGACACATCCACTTTCTGGAGCTCGGTCTTGCGACGTTCGGGGCCGTCATACAGCGGATCATCCTTCCGGCGCCGGTCCGGACCGAAATAGGTGTCAGTCTTCACGAACGGCCGCGGGTTCTCGATCACCTTCTGAAGTCGTTCAAGCAATCGCTCGACGGTAAACGGCTTCGCCAGAAACTCGGTCACGCCGTGATCGCGGGCTTTCTGAACCCGGCTCTCGTCGCTGTAGGCGGAAATCATGATGATCGGCGTGTAGGGATTCGGACTCTTCTTTGACGTCCGGATCAGGTCCGTCAGGTCGATACCGCTGAGCGGCTCCATCTGAAAATCGGTGAACACAAGGTCGTATTCGAGCCGGCAAAACGCCTCGAAACCGAGGACGCCGTCCTCGGCAATATCGATGCTCTTCACACCTACGGCATGCAGGACGGTCCGCAACAACTGCCTGATATGAGGGTTGTCGTCGACGATCAGGATTCGCAGATGCTCTAGGCGATATGCCACGCGCCAGCCTTTCAGCCCGGCTGTCCGGTCCAGGACAGCTCTCGGTGGCTTTCAGACTAGCCGCCAATGGTTTCCAAATTGTTTACTTTTGTAGGCCCACCCGGGCTCAGCGAAGGTTCGCCACCATGGCCCGGCCGACCTTCGAGGCCGGTTCGCGGCCCAGAACCGAGCTGATCGCGGCCCCTGTCGAGACAAGCGCTTCGAGGTCGATGCCCGTCTCGATCCCCATGCCGTGAAGCATGTAGACGACATCCTCCGTCGCGACATTTCCGGATGCACCGGGCGCATAAGGACATCCGCCAAGTCCAGCCACCGCTGTGTCCACACAAGCGACGCCGGCTTCGAGGCACGCAAGGATGTTCGCAAGAGCCTGGCCGTAGGTGTCGTGGAAATGCAGCGCCACACGATCCACGGGAACCTCAGTCGCGACCGCCTCCACCATCGCGCGCGCCCGAACCGGTGTCCCGACCCCGATCGTGTCGCCGAGGCTCACCTCGTAACAACCCATTGCGTCCAGCTCGCGCGCCACATGCACGACATTTGCGACATCGACGTCGCCCTCATACGGGCAACCCAGCACGCAGGAAATGTAGCCGCGGACCCGGAGCCCCTTTGCCAGCGCCGACTCGGCGACGGGGCGGAACCTGTCGAGGCTCTCCGCGATCGAACAGTTGATGTTCTTTTGTGAGAACGTCTCCGATGCGGCACCGAAGATCGCGATCTCCTCCACATCGCATTCCAGCGCGCGTTCCAGCCCCTTCTCATTCGGGACCAGAACCGGATAGCGCGTGCCCGGCCTGCGACTGATCCCGGCCAGCACGTCCGCGGTGTCCGCCATCTGCGGCACCCATTTCGGGGAAACAAACGCCCCCGCCTCCACAGACGGGACACCTGCGGCTGACAAGCGGTCGATGAGTTCGATCTTGGCCTGTGTCGGCACGATAGCCGCCTCGGCCTGGAGTCCATCGCGCGGACCGACATCGACGATCGTTACATGACCGGGAGGGCTCATTCTCCGCTCTCCTCTGCGTCTAGGCGCAACAGTTCCGCACCTTCCAACACCTGGTCGCCGTCGGAATGGAAAACTTCGCTCACCACCCCGTCCGCCGGTGCGGTGATCGCGTGTTCCATTTTCATCGCTTCGAGGACCACGAGCGTCTGGCCGCGCGAGACCCGGTCGCCCGCCGACACCGTGACCCGCACCACCTTGCCCGGCATCGGCGCGTTGAGGTTGCCGGTGCCACCAGACTGGGCATCCGCGATATCGACGGCCACTATCTGTTCAAGACGGTACTGGGTCCCGCCTGACACCGCGTGAAGCACATGACCGCCCGGAATCACGCGCCAGCAGGCAAGCCGTTCGTCTGCCAGGCTTATTTCGGTTCCATCCTCGAACCGGACCGAGACACGTCCGGCCTCATGGCGCACCTTCAGGACGTGCTCATCGTCCCCGTGGCGCAGCCGAAGCGATTCTTCCGAGCGCAGGTTCGAGCGCCAGTTCCTTGTATCCGCCCAGGGCGTATCCGCCTCGCCGCGCGCACCGGCCTGCGCGCGCGCTGCCACGGCACGGGCATCCAGCAGGAATGCGGTTGCAGCCAGCAGCGCTGCCCACAACCCCTGTTCCGGCCCTTCGAGGAGCTCCGACTCATTCCGGCCGATGAATCCCGTGTCGAGCCGCGCTGCAACAAATTCGGGATGCGTGACTGCCCTGCGCAGGAAGGCCTGGTTGGTGGTCGGACCTGCGCAAACGAGTTCGGCCAGCGCCCGGTCCAGGTTTGCGATCGCGGCGTCCCGGTCCGCGCCGTGCGCGATGACCTTGGCGATCATCGGGTCGTAGGAAACAGCGATGTCATCGCCTGTCCGCACGCCCGTATCGACGCGGATATCACCACCGGCATCCGGCACCTCAAACGCCACCACATGCCCCGGTGAGGGCAGGAAATCGCGTGCGGGATCCTCGGCATAGAGCCGCGCCTCAATGGCGTGGCCATCGAGCGAGAGCTGGTTCTGGCGCAGGGGCAGCGGATGCCCGTCGGCGACCCGCAACTGCCACTCCACGAGGTCGAGGCGCGTGACATACTCCGTCACCGGGTGCTCGACCTGCAGGCGCGTGTTCATTTCCATGAAGTAGAACGGGCCGTTTGCTCCATCCCGGGCGGCATCGACGATGAACTCCACCGTCCCCGCGCCGGCGTAGTCGATGGCCCGGGCCGCTGCGACAGCCGCCGCGCCGATCTCCTCGCGCCGGACCTCGGACATGCCGGGGGCCGGGGCTTCCTCGATCACCTTCTGGTAACGCCGCTGGAGCGAGCAGTCTCGCTCGAACAGGTGGACCGCGTTGCCATGGGTATCCCCGAACACCTGCACCTCAATGTGGCGCGGGGTCGTCAGGTATTTCTCGATCAGCACGCGGTCGTCGCCGAATGCGCCCAGCGCCTCGCGCTTCGCGGACTCGAGCGCAGCTGTGAACGCGCCCGGTTCGGTAACGATCCGCATACCGCGACCGCCGCCGCCCGCCGATGCCTTGATCAGGACGGGATACCCGATCTCGCCAGCCGCATCCGCCAGAACAGACGGGTCCTGGTCTTCCCCGTGATATCCCGGCACCAGCGGCACGCCCGCCTTTTCCATCGCAACTTTCGAGGCCGCCTTGTCGCCCATCGTGCGCATGGCGTTCGGGCTGGGGCCGACAAAAATGATCCCGGCCGCCGCACATGCCTCGGCAAAGCGTGCATTCTCGGACAGGAAGCCATATCCGGGGTGAATGGCATCCGCTCCGGAACTCCGGGCCGCGCCGATCACGGCCTCGATGTCGAGATAGCTTTGTGCCGCGGCCTCGGGCCCGATCCGGGTGGCCTCGTCGGCCACGGCAACATGCATCGAATGGGCATCCGCGTCGGAATAGACGGCAATGACATGCAGCCCAAGGCGCTTTGCCGTGCGCGCCACGCGCACGGCGATCTCTCCCCGGTTGGCGATGAGAAGGCGTTTAATCATTCGAATCACCAGCTTGTCGGTCCGGTTCGCGCGCATAGCGCATGATTTCCGCAAACCCGAACAGGAAGAGCAGGATCCCCAGCACGACCTCGATGGCCGCTGCGATTCTCACAGCCTCGTCTGCTGGGGTGATATCGCCATAGCCCACGGTCGACATGGTGATCAGCGAAAAATACAGGCTTTCGGTAAAGCCGATCGGTACAGGCTTACCGTCGATCATGAAAATCGGGCCCGGCGAGAGTCGGTCCATGATCCGGAACACCATCGCGAACAAGATCACGATGAACGAGTAGAGCGTCAGGAAGGCGAACGCCGGGCGGTACAGGCGGCCGATCCTGATGAAAAATTGGTCGAACAGCAGGCCCGTATCGATCAGGAACAGGCTGATCTGGCGGCATCCAAGCCCGACAAAAGCGCTGGCCACGGCCATGGCTCCCACGAGCAACGCACTCTGTGACGCGGCCTCAAAGCCGATACGCGGAATGCCGAATGTCATAATGGACAGCGCGGTCATTGGAATAATCCAGACAAACTTCTGGCCCAGCACCGGGCGGCGAAGCATCTGTTCTTCGCGCGACAGTTTGCGGATGCTTTCACGCTGCAGCCAGACGCCGGTCAGGAAGACATAGATCGGGAACAGGTAGGCAATGCAGACAGCCCAATCGGCCGCGGACCCGAAATTCGCCTGTCGGAGGAAAAGGTAGATGCTGATGTAGATCGCGAGCGAATTGGCAAAGGTCAGCACGAAGAAGCGGCTGCCCGGAAACAGCCAGAGGAAAAACCCTGTCGCACCGAAAGTCGCGACGAGAATGATCGCCGTCAGCCAGCCGAAGGAGTCCGTTGCACCGACCGCCACCAGCAGGATGATGACCGCCGAAAACAGCGCCGCGCCGAACCACCCCCGGCGCGTGATGCCGCCTGTCAGGACCGTGTGGTCTTCGTGCGCCATGCCGGCTCCCTCTTGCCCAGAAATGCCCCGACGCCTTCACGCCCCTCATCAGTGGCGCGGATATCGGCGATCCGCTGCGCTGTATCGCCGACCATGGATTCGTCGACCGGACCCGACGAAACCCGCCGGATCAGATCCTTCGCAGCAGCCATTGCGGCCGGGCCGTTGCGCATGAGCATATCCACGATCTCGTCGACGCCGCTGTCGAGCGCCTTCTCTTTCACGACCTCATGGACCAGCCCGAGACGGCGCGCCGTCTGCGCATCAAAGCGCTCGGCCGTCTGGAAATAGCGCCGCGCTGCCCGCGCACCGATCGCCTCGACCACATAGGGGCTGATCACGGCAGGGATCAGGCCGAGGCGCACCTCCGACAGGCAGAACAGGGCCTTCTCGGACGCGATCGCGATATCGCAGGCTGCGACCAGTCCGACCCCGCCTCCGATCGCCGCGCCGTGTACTCGCGCAACCGTCGGCTTGGGCATCTCGTTGAGGACCCGCATCATGTTTGCGAGCTGGCGCGCATCCTCGAGGTTCTCGGCATCCGAATAATCGGCCATCCGCGCCATCCAGCCGAGATCGGCCCCGGCGGAAAAGCTCCGGCCCTCGCCGCCCAACACCATGACGCGGACGCTTTCGTCCTGCCGGACCGCCTCGAAGATTTCGGTCAGGCCCGCAATCAGGCCATCGTCGAAGGCATTGTGTTTTTCGGGGCGCGCCATCACGACATAGGCGACACCGTTCGTTTTCTCGAATCTCAGTGCGTCATTGCTCATCGCATCACATCCGGAACACGCCGAACTTCGTTGGCTCGATGGGCGCATTGAGCGCCGCGGAAATCCCCAGCCCAAGGACACGGCGGGTGTCGGCCGGATCGATGATTCCATCGTCCCACAGGCGCGCACTGGCATAGTACGGATGGCCCTGGTGCTCGTACTGTTCGCGGATTGGCCGCTTGAAGTCTTCCTCGGCCTCCGCGCTCCATTCCTCGCCGCGCGACTCAAGCCCGTCGCGCCGAACCTGCCCCAGCACATTGGCGGCCTGGGTCCCTCCCATTACCGAGATGCGCGCGTTGGGCCACATCCACAGGAAACGCGGGCTGTAGGCGCGCCCGCACATGCCGTAGTTGCCGGCCCCGAAGCTGCCGCCGATGATGATGGTGAACTTGGGCACATTGGCGCAGGCCACGGCGGTCACCATCTTCGCGCCGTCCTTGGCGATGCCACCGGTCTCGTACTTCTGGCCGACCATGAAGCCGGAAATGTTCTGCAGGAAGATCAGGGGAATGCCCCGCTGCGAACACAACTCCACAAAATGCGCACCCTTGAGCGCCGATTCCGAGAACAGGATGCCATTGTTCGCCACGATCCCGACAGGATAGCCGAAGATATGGGCGAAGCCCGTCACCAGCGTGTCGCCATACAACGCCTTGAACTCATCGTACTGCGAACCATCGACAATGCGCGCGATCACCTCACGCACGTCGTAAGGCTTGCGGATATCGGCGTTGACCACACCGTAGAGTTCTTCCGGCGCATAGAGGGGATCGGCGGACGGTCGCGTTTCCAGGTCGATGCGCTTGGGCCGGTTCAGGTTGGCGACAATGCAGCGCACGATGGCCAGTGCATGAGTGTCGTCGTTCGCCAGGTGATCGGCGACGCCGCTGGTGCGTGTGTGCACATCCGCGCCGCCGAGCTCTTCCGCCGAGACCACCTCCCCCGTCGCGGCCTTCACCAGCGGCGGACCCGCCAGGAAGATCGTACCCTGCTCCTTCACGATCACAGCCTCGTCGGACATGGCAGGCACATAGGCGCCGCCGGCGGTGCAGGAACCCATCACGGCGGCAATCTGGGGAATCCCCTCCGCTGACATGGTGGCCTGATTGTAGAAGATGCGCCCGAAATGATCCCGATCGGGAAACACCTCGTCCTGCTGGGGCAGGTTGGCACCGCCGGAATCGACCAGATAGATGCACGGCAGGTTGTTCTGCCGCGCGATCTCCTGCGCGCGCAGGTGTTTCTTCACGGTGACCGGATAATAGGTCCCGCCCTTCACCGTCGCGTCGTTCACGACGATCACGCATTCGCGGCCCGACACCCGTCCGATGCCGGTCAGGATGCCGCCCGCCGGGATCACGTCCTCATACATTTCCCAGCCCGCGAACTGGGAGAATTCGAGGAAGGGCGAGCCCTCGTCCAGCAGCGTGTCGATGCGCATCCGCGGCAGCAGCTTGCCGCGCGACAGGTGGCGCTCGCGCGCGCGCTCACCACCCCCAAGTTCGATCTGTGCCGCCTTTTCGCGCAGATCGCTTACGACCGCCTGCATCGCTGCCGTGTTCTCCGCGAACAGGTCCGAGCCGGTATCGAGTGCGGATTTAAGAACGGTCATGGTGATCAGTTTCCTTTTGCCGCTGATCGCAGCGTCACGATCTCAATGGCTGGCGGCATGTTGAGCCGGATAGGCAAAATACTGGTTCCAATGCCCGCGCTGACAAACAGGTAGCGGCCACCGTCGACGATATGACCGTAGGCCCATCGGCGTGGTGCCCGCGACGGTATCCAGGGCGCACCGAAAAACGGGATGTAAATCTGCCCGCCATGGGTATGACCCGCAAAGGTCACTGCGGCCCTGTCCGGGATGTCGGCGAACTGTACGGGGTCGTGGGTCACGACAATCAGCGGCATGCCATCAGGGACCTGTGCAAGAGTTTTGGCAACTTCCGGCATACGCGTCTTGTCATCCGCCAGGCCCGCCAGCGCAAACCTGTCCGCCCCTTCGCCAATAACGGCAACCTGGTTTTCGAGCACCGGGATTCCGTTCGCCTCGAGTGACCTCCGGACCCTCTCACCATCGAACCACCAGTCGTGATTTCCGAGGATTGCATGGGACCCGAGCGGCGCGCGCAACGCGGCAAGCTTCTGTACGATCGGCTCGGGCGGGACCACCTTGTTGCCCAACACGAAGGTGGACACGAAGTCTCCGAGCAACAGGATCAAATCCGGATGCGACGCGTTGACCTCGGTAACCACCTGATCCACGCGCTCCAGGTCGTTGTGCGGGCTTCCGATCTGAAGGTCCGCAACCAGGGCGATGCGGATCGGCCGATGATCGGCGGGCCATTGCGGGCTCGATATCTCGATCTCATCGACAAACAGGAACCCCGGTTCGATGGCCACCGCCCATACACTGATCGCAACGATGATTCCGATCGTCCCGAATACAATTTTTCCGGCTCGTGTCAGCATGGGCAAGCCTCCCGGAGCGGTGATATAGGTTCACGAGGCTCTTTCTGACCGCGGACGTCCCCATGGCCGAACTGCCCACCAGAACCGAGATCGAACGCGCGGCAGAGAACGTCTATGCAGCCATGCCGCCGACGCCCCAGTATGTCTGGCCTCTGATCTGCGAGGCGGCGGGCACGACCGTGTGGGTCAAGCATGAGAACCATACGCCCATCGGCGCCTTCAAGGTGCGCGGCGGTCTGACCTATATGGCCGATCTGCGCCTCACCCGGCCCGAGGTTGCGGGCGTCGTCGCCGCCACGCGGGGCAATCACGGACAGTCCATCGCCTTCGCGGCGCGCGCCAACGGCATCGCAGCCACCATCGTCGTCCCCGAAGGCAATTCCACCGAGAAGAACGCGGCCATGCGCGCTTTCGGCGCGGAACTGATCGAGCACGGGCATGATTTCCAGGCCTCGCTGGAATACGCGGCCGGACTGGCGAAGGACCGCGGGCTGGAGATGGTGCCGTCCTACGCTATGGACCTCGCCCACGGCGTCGCCACCTACGGCATGGAGCTTTTGTTGGCCGCGCCGGAGATCGAGACACTGTATGTCCCCATCGGGCTGGGATCCGGGATCACCGGCTGCATTGCCGCCCGCGAGGCGTTGGGGCTGACAACCGAGATCGTGGGCGTTGTAGCAGAGAACGCGCCCGCCTATGCGCTCTCCTTCGCGAAGGGTGAGCCGGTCTCGACCAATTCCGCCGACACTTTCGCCGACGGGCTGGCCTGCCGGGTACCCGCCGCAGATGCCGTGCCGGTCATCTGCCGGCACGCGGCGCGTGTCATCACAGTCAGCGAAGAGGAAATCCGCGCGGCGATACGCCTCTACTATCGGGCGACGCATAATATAGCCGAGGGCGCGGGCGCGGCGGCGCTGGCCGGGCTGATGCAGGAACGCACGGCCCAGTCGGGCCGGACGGCGGGCGTGGTGCTGTCGGGCGGCAATATCGACGCCGGGCTGTTCCTGGATGTGCTGTCCGGCGCCCCGTCCGCCTGAACGGACAGGTCCCGACTTTCGCGCTATCATCCTCCCACGAGAACGGTCGCCAAGGCCGTCCGGGAGGGAAACACAATGAGCCAGCAGAACATCCCCATCGCGGGGGAATGCGCGTCGCAATTCAGCAAAGTCCGCGATGAGTTCGTGAAAAATTTCACCGAGCGGGACGAGATCGGCGGCGCCGTCTGCGTCTACCACAACGGTGAAAAGGTCGTGGACCTGTGGGGCGGCCACATCGATTCTGACCGCGCCAAGGAGTGGCAGGAAGACACCATCACCATGGTGTACTCGCTCGCCAAGTCGCTGGTGGCGCTGTCGGTCCACATGCTGGCTGACCGCGGCCAGATCGACCTTGAGGCGCCGGTGGCCGAATACTGGCCGGAGTTCCTGAAAGGCGGCGAGGAGAAGCGGAATATTCTCGTCCGCCACATCCTGTCCCACTGGTGCGGGCTGACATGGAACGTCCACGGCAAGGAAGGCAACCTCTACGACTACGACGCCATGATCCGCGCGCTCGAGTTGCAGGAGCCCGGCTGGCCGCCCGAGACGCTCGGCGCCTACAACACCGTCAACTACGGCTTCCTCAACGGAGAGGTGGTACGCCGCGTCACCGGCTCGATGGCGCAAGAGTTCCTGCGCACGCAGGTCTATGAGCCGCTGGGCGGTGTAGACTTCCACATCGGCATGCCGGAAGAGGCGGTCGCGCGCTGCGCCAACGTCAACCCGCCACCCGCCGTGAACGAACAGGTCGCCAAGGGCACCAGCGCCAATTCCTCGGCGGCGAAGGCCTGGACGGTGGTGCCGAAGCCCTACACGCCCGACGTCATCAACTCGAAGAAGTTCCGCATGGCGCCGATCATGTCCTTCGGCGGCCATGGCGACGCCCGTGGCATAGCGAAGATCTATGCCGCGCTGGCCAATGGCGGCGAGCTTGACGGCGTGCGTCTGCTGTCGCGCGAGGCCCTGATGCGGGCCCAGACCCAGCAATGGGAGGAGGAAGCCGACGGCACCTACGAACGGCCGTTCCGCATGGCTATGGGCTTCTTCAAGAACAAGCCCGGCTGGGTGCCGATGGGACCGAACCCGGAGGCCTTCGGCCATCACGGGCTGGGCGGCCCCATCGTCTTCGCCGACATGGAACGCAACCTGTCCTTCTGCACCGTCAACAACTACCAGTGCGCAGGCGCATCCGTGGGCGACAGGACCGAGGCCCTGATCGACGCCACTTTCCGCTGCCTTTAGGCGGAGCGACATTACCAGCCGCCGGTCTCGAGCCACTTCTCGACCATGTCGAGCCGGTCCACGCCCCAGAAGGCCTCGCCGTCCACCACGATGAACGGTGCGCCGAAGATGTTGCGCGAGATCGCGTCGTCGGTCTCTTCCTTCAGCTTCGCCTTCACCGCGGGGTCCTGGATGCCTTCCGCCACGGCGTCGCGGTCGAACCCGGCCTCGGCCGCGATCTCCGCAACAGCCTCGGGGCTGGAGATGTCGCGTGCATCACGCATCACCGCCTGGAACAACGCGAGCCCCATCTTCGCGGCATCTGCCGGGTCCTGCGCCTTCGCCCAGTAAACCGCGCGCGAGGCGGCTGTCGGCGAGAACGGGTGCTTGGCTGGCGGGTTGTACTCCACATCGTGGAAACGGGCCGAACGCGCGAAGTCGTGGGTCGCGTACTCGCCCTTCATGGGGACCTGCGGCAGGGGCTTGGAGCCCGTCACTTCGAACACCGCCCCCAGCAGGAAAGGCTTCCAATCCACGGACCGGCCATGTTTCGCCGCAAGATCTTCGATCAGGTGCGCCGCGATGTAGCTGTAGGGGCTGTTGAAGTCGAAAAAGAACTCGACGGGTGCGTTGGACATACTCTTCCTCCTGGCGTGCCTAGGTCGCGACAATATCGCGGCCAATGATCAGTTTCTGGATATCGCTGGTACCTTCGTAGATCTTTGTCACCCGGACATCGCGGTAGATCCGTTCGACCGGGAAATCCTGAAGGTAGCCGTAGCCGCCATGGACCTGGATGGCGTCGGAACAGACCTCCTCCGCCATCTCGGAGGCGTACAGCTTCGCCATGGCCGCCTCGATCAGGCAGGGCTCGCCGGCGTCGCGAAGGCGCGCGGCGTTCCATGTGAGCTGGCGCGCCGCCTCGATCTTGGTCCGCATCTCGGCCAGCCGGAAGATGACCGCCTGATGCTCGATGATCGCCTTTCCGAAGGTCTCGCGCTCCTTGGCGTAGGCAACCGCATGCTCATAGGCCGCGCGCGCCATGCCGATGGCCTGTGCGGCGATACCAATACGCCCACCCTCCAGGTTCGACAGCGCGATCCGGTATCCCTCGCCCTCCTGCCCCAGCAACAGGTCGGGCGTGAGTTCCATGTCCTCGAAGACAAGCTGGCAGGTGTCAGATGCGCGCTGGCCCATCTTGTGCTCGACCGACGCGACCCGGTAGCCCGGTATGTCCGTCGGCACGATGAAGGCGCTCATGCCGCGACCGCCTGCCTCCGGATCGGTCTTGGCGAAAACGATCACCACATCGGCGTTCTTGCCCGAGGTGATGAACTGCTTGGTGCCGTTGAGGACGTAGGTGTTGCCGCGTTTCTCCGCCCGCGTGCGGATCGCGCCGGCGTCCGAGCCCGCACCCGGTTCGGTCAGGGCGAAGGCCCCCAACATCTCGCCCTTCGCCAGCGGGCGCAGGAAGCGCTCCTTTTGGTCGGACGAGCCAAACTTCAGGACCGGCAGGCAGGCGACCGAGTTGTGCACGGCCATGATGGTGGAACATGCCCCGTCACCCGCCGCGATTTCCTCCAGCGCGATGGCGTGGGTCAGCGTGTCCGCGCCTGCGCCACCCCATTCCTCGGGCACGACCATGCCCAGCAGGCCGAGTTCGGCCATGCCTTTCAGCGCCTCGGCCGGAAACGTCTCGTCGCGGTCCCACGAGGCGGCGTTCGGCGCCAACTGCTTGGCTGCGAAATTCCGCGCCATGTCGCGGACCATGACCTGTTCGTCAGTCAGCGGCATCCGGCACACTCGTTCCGCCCACAAGTTCGCGAAGCCCCTCGCCTTCGGGCTGCACCGCGCACAAGCGTCCGTTGTTCAGGTCCACCCACCAGCCATGCAGTTTGAGTTCGCCTGATGACACCTTCTCCGCGATCCAGGGGAAGGTGATGAGGTTGCGCAGAGAAATGCGGATGCCGTCGCGCTCGACCTTGGATTGCTCCGGCACCTCGCCGTCCGCGCTGCACGGGCAGGCTGCCACGGCAATTTCCATCCATGGCGCAATGAATTCCCGCTGTTGCGGTTCGCCGGACATGGCCGATCGCAGCGCTTGCACGCCGCCGCACATGGAGTGGCCGAGGACCACGATGTGCTGCACCTTGAGATCGCGCACGGCGAACTCCAGCGCCGCGCTCGTCCCGTGCAGCCCGTCATCCGGGCCGTAAGGCGGCACGAGGTTGGCCACGTTTCGCACGACAAAAAGCTCGCCCGGTTCGGAATCCAGCAGCAGCGCCGGATCGACACGGGAATCCGCGCACGCGATCAGCATCACCTCGGGCGACTGCCCGGCGCGCGCCAGTTCCTGCATGCGCTCGGGCCGCTGCTCGTAGTAGCGCGCGCGGAACCCGCGGAACCCCGCGATCAGCCTGTCAATCGGATCTACCATGCGACTTCTCTGCCCCTGTAGTCGAGGAAGCGCCCCGCGTCCCCCGGCCCCAAATGTTCCAGAACGTCACGGATTCCCGCGACGGATTCCTCGGGTGAAAGCGACGCATGCGTGCCGGTCATGTCGGTGCGCACATAGCCGGGATGCATGGCGACGGCGGTGATGCCCCGCCTGCGCCAGTCGGGTTCGACTTCGCGAAACCGCCGGTTCAGCGCGCCCTTCGAATCTCCATAGAGATCCGGGCTCTGCGGGCGCGGGCGGCCCGAACCCTGGATGCTGGACATGATCGCGACCTTCTTCTGGTCACCGGCCTGAACCGGGTCGAGGAGCGCGAACACCGTCGCAATGGGGGCTTCGGCATTGATCCGCATGGTCTCGGCCGTCTCGTCCGGACCGGCGCGTCCGCGGCTGCCCAGCACCCCGGCATTGTGGATCAGCACATCGATCGCCGCCTTGGACAGTTCATCCGCCAGCCGCGCAATATGGGTGTCGTTACGCACATCGAGGTGGTGCAGACGCACATCGCCCTTCAGTGCACCGAGTTCTCCGGGCCGGTCGGGCATGCGGGTCGTCGCATGCACGCGCCAGCCCGCGTTGGCATATTGCCGCGCGAGTTCCAGGCCGATGCCGCGGCTGGCACCGATCACAGCAACTGTGGGCATGGCACCCTCCTGCGAGATGCGTGCCGGCTCACCACGGGTGCTCCGTACCTTTCCAGGTCAGGAACTTGCCAGAGTCAGCGGGCGCCAGACCGGCAATGGTGCGGCGCATGCCGCTGACGCTTTCGTTCACGCTGACCGGCGCACCGCGTCCGCCCATATCCGTCGCCACCCAGCCCGGGTGGAAGACCACCGCCGTGATGCCCCTGGCCCGCCATTCGGGCTCCGTCTCGCGGAAGCGGTCGTTGAGTGCACATTTCGATGCACCGTAGTCGGTGGACGGGGTACGTCCGCCGCTGCGCGCACCCATCTGGCTGGTCAGGATGGCGATGGTCTTACTGTCGCTGCGCTCCACTGCTGGCAGCAGCGCGCCCACCACATCGAACGGCGCATCGGCGTTGATCGCCATCATCTCGTCGCGGCTCACCCCGCGGAGCACGCCAGCGCTGTGGATCAGCAGGTCAAGGCCCCGCCCCTCGAATACCCCGGCCAGCGCATCGATCTCGGCCTTGTTGCGGACTTCAAGCTGGTACAGCGACACATTGCCGGGAATGTCAGCCAGGTCGCCGGGATCTGCGAGATTGCGGGTGGTGGCATGGAGCTCCCAGCCGTCGGCGGCATAGTCCCGCGCGAACCCGAGGCCGATACCCCGGCTGGCGCCGATGATCAGGACACTCGGCATATTATTCGCTCCGCGTGGTCGGCTTCGGGTTGGGACGCCGTGCGGTCGCCTCGATCTCGATGCGGATGCGCGGGTCGATCAGGTCTGCCACCACCGCCGTCGCGGCGGGCGGGTTTGGCCCGAGATACTGCTTGAAGACCGGCGCCAGCACCGCAAAGTCGTCGCGCTCCGGCATGTAGTAGACCACCCGCACGAGGTCCGCGAACGAGCACCGCGCGGCTGCCAGCGTGCGCGCGATGTTACGGAAGGCCTGATGCGCCTGCTCCGTCACATCGTCGGAGATGGACATGGTCTCGTAGTCGAACCCCGTGGTACCCGAAACATGGACGTAGTCATCATCCACCACCGCGCGGGAATACCCGGCGGCCTTCTCGAACTCGGAATTGGTGGAGATGCGGCGCATGTCGGTCCCCGGCCGGGTCAGGCCGTTTCCTCGAACAGTTCGCGGCCGATCAGCATCCGGCGGATTTCACTGGTGCCCGCGCCGATCTCGTACAGCTTGGCGTCGCGCAGCAGGCGGCCGGTCGGGTACTCGTTGATGTAACCGTTCCCGCCGAGGGTCTGGATCGCTTCCAGCGCCATCCAGGTCGCCTTCTCCGCGGCGTAGAGGATCGCGCCCGCCGCATCCTTGCGGGTGGTCTCGCCCCGGTCGCAGGACCGTGCCACGGCGTACACATAGGCCTTACAGGCATTCATGGTGACGTACATGTCGGCGATCTTGCCCTGCATGAGCTGGAAGGTGCCGATGGGCTTGCCGAACTGCTCGCGCTCATGGACATAAGGCACCACGATATCCATGCAGGCCTGCATAATGCCCAGCGGCCCGGCGGCCAGCACCGCGCGCTCGAAGTCGAGGCCGGACATCAGCACGTTGACGCCCCGTCCCACCTCGCCCAGCACGTTCTCCTCGGGCACTTCGCAGTCCTGGAACACCAACTCGCAGGTATCCGAGCCGCGCATGCCCAGCTTGTCCAGTTTCTGGGCCTGGGAGAATCCCTTGAAGCCCTTCTCCACGATGAACGCCGTCATGCCGCGCGGTCCGGCTTCCATGTCGGTCTTGGCGTAGATCACGAAGGTCTCCGACACGGGGCCGTTGGTGATCCACATCTTGTTGCCGTTGAGGATATAGCGGTCACCTTTCTTTTCCGCGCGGGTGCGCATGGAGACGACATCGGACCCCGCGCCCGGCTCGCTCATGGCCAGCGAGCCAACATGCTCGCCCGAGATCAGCTTGGGCAGGTAGCGCTGCTTCTGGTCCTCGGTGCCGTTGCGGCGGATCTGGTTCACGCACAGGTTGGAGTGCGCGCCGTAGGACAGGCCGACCGAGGCCGAGGCCCGGCTGACTTCTTCCATGGCAATACAGTGTTCGAGGTAGCCGAGACCGGAGCCGCCGTATTCCTCCTCCACCGTGATGCCGTGCAGGCCGAGCTCGCCCATGGCCGGCCAGAGATCGATCGGGAATTCGTTGTCACGGTCGATCGCGTCAGCGCGCGGCGCGATCTTGTCCGAGGCAAAGCTGCGCACGGAATCGCGGAGCATGTCCGCTGTATCGCCCAGGTCGAAATTCAGGGTCGGGTACTCGTTGGGGATCATTCTCGTGGTTCCTCCCGGCGGCAGCACGTCCGATACATGATCGGGCGCGGTGGCCGAACGCACAAGGCGGCTATTCCGCCGCCGCCTTCTCCATTGCCTGCAATTCCGTCAGTCGCTCGCGGCAGCGCTCGGCATAACGGTCCATGTTGTTGATCGCACTTTCAAGGTCGCGGCGCTTGTCCTCGAGGATCGCGCGCTTTTCATCCAGTTTCTCAAGCAGCGCTTCCAACTGCCCAACCTCGCCCTGGGGCGCCGCATACAGATCGATGATCTCCCGCGCCTCGGCCAGCGAGAAACCCAGGCGCTTGCCGCGCAGCACCAGCGCCAGCCGGGTCCGGTCGCGCGCGGTATATATCCGCTGCTGACCGCTGCGCGCGGGCGCGAGCAGGCCCTCATCCTCGTAATGACGGATCGTGCGCGGCGTGACGTCGAATTCGCGCGCCAGATCTGATATCGAGTAGGTTCGCTCCATATTTCCAAGTTTACGTTAACGTAAACGTCAGTCAACATTGAAAAATAAAGAAAACCCATTCGGCGCGTCAGTTGTGCTCCCGCAGAACCCGGGCTTTCTGGCGGTCCCAGTCGCGCTGCTTCTCGGCCTGGCGCTTGTCGTACTTCTTCTTGCCCGCGGCGATTCCGAGATCAACCTTGGCCATGCCCCGCTCGTTGAAATAGATCGACAGCGGCACCAGTGTCACGCCCTCGCGACGGATCGCGCCGAACAGGCGGTCCATTTCGCGCGCATGCACCAGCAGCTTGCGCGGGCGCCGTTCCTCATGGCCGAAATTGCGGGCCGGGGCATATTCCGGGATGTGGCAGTTGAACATCCACAACTCACCGTTTCGCTCGCCCGCCCAGGCGTCGACAAGGCTTCCCTTGCCTTCGCGCAGTGACTTCACCTCCGAACCCTGCAGCACGATGCCGGTCTCGAGATTGTCCTCGATGGTGTAGTCGTGGCGCGCCTTGCGGTTCTGCGCGGCGATCTGGCCGGGGGCACCCTTCTTTTTCTTCTTGGCCATGACGATCCGGCGGCGGTTCCCGCTAGTTAAGCAGGCCCGCGGACACCATGGCGTCGCGCACCAGCGCCTGGGTGTTCTCGTTCGCGGGCGTCAGCGGCAGGCGCACATCCATGGTGCACTTGCCGAGCACGGAGGCGGCGTACTTCACCGGAACCGGGTTCGGCTCCACGAACAGCGCCTGGTGCAGCGGGAACAGCCGCGCGTTGATCGCCATGGCGTCGGCATGGTTGCCACCGGCCCAGGCGTCATGCATCTGCGCGAGCGCGCCCGGCGCCACGTTGGACGTAACCGAGATGCACCCGTCGCCGCCATTCGCCATGAACGACAGCACCGTCGCATCCTCGCCAGACAGCATGCAGAAATCCTCGCCACAGGCACGGCGCGTGGACAGCGGACGGGTCAGGTCGGCCGTCGCGTCCTTTACTCCGACCATGGTGTCGAAGTCCTTCGCGAGGCGCGCCATGGTCGCCACCGACATGTCGATCACCGAGCGCGGCGGGATGTTGTAGATGATGACCGGCAGGTCCACCGCCTCGGCCACGGCCTTGTAGTGGGCGTAGAGACCGTCCTGATTCGGCTTGTTGTAGTAGGGCGTTACGATCAGCGCCGCATCCGCGCCGGCCACCTTGGCGTGCTTCGTGAGCCGGATGCATTCCTCGGTCGAGTTCGAGCCCGTGCCCGCGATGATCGGCACACGACCGGCCGCCGCCTCGATACACAGTTCGACCACGCGCTCATGCTCGGAATGGCTGAGGGTGGGCGACTCTCCCGTCGTGCCGACAGGAATCAGGCCGTCCGTGCCCTCGTCGATCTGCCACTCGACGAGCGCCTGAAACGCCTCTTCATCCACCTTGCCGTCACGGAACGGCGTGATGAGTGCGGTCATCGATCCCTTGAACATGTCGGCCCTCCCGCCCGCAGGTGCGGGCGTGCTTATTGTTTCGCGCGGACGATACCGCCCTGCCCCGGCTCGAACAAGGCCGCAGGCCGTTGTCACAAAAGCGTTTCTGGCCAACGCGGTACGTGCTGCCCTACACTCCGCGCCGGAGACACCGCCCTGGACATGCGCGCGAACCCGAATCCGATACTTGCCCTTTTGCTGGCCGCATTTCTCGCGGCAGGCGCCGCTATATCCGCTCCGGCCGTCGCCTCTGAAGCCACCGCCCGTGAACTGGTCGCCGCCGCCGAGGACGAAAAGTGGGACGACGTTCGCCGCCTCGCGCCGCTGGTTTCGGACCCGCTGGTGCGCGCCTATGCCGACTGGCTGGACTTCCAGCTCGACGACACGGACGCCTCCTTCGAGGAAATCGCCGCCTTCACCGATGCACACCCAACATGGCCACGCCTGCCTGAACTGCGGCGGAACGCAGAAGAGGCGCTGGACGGGACCCAGCAGGAACTGGTGCTCGCAGCATGGTTTGAGCAAAACCGGCCGCTCACCGGCGAAGGGGCGCTGGCGCATCTCGACGCACTTTCGGCCCTCGGCCGGACCGCGGACATTCCCGGACTGGCCCGCACCTACTGGATCGGCCGCAACTTCGAGGACGCCACCGAACAGAAATTCCTGCGCAACTATGGAAAGCACCTCCGCAAATACGACCACGAAACCCGGCTCGACCGCCTGATCTGGGACCGGAACCATTCGGACGCGTGGCGGATGCTCAAGCGGGTTGATTCCGACCAGGCCGCGCTGGCCACGGCACGGATTTCACTGGCCCGGCGCAGTCCCGGCGTGGACGGCGCGATCAACCGGGTGCCCGCGAGCTTGCGCGACACGCCGGAACTCTGGTTCGAACGCCTGCGCTGGCGCCGCATTGAGGATCTGGACAGCGGCGCAGGCGATATCCTGTCGCGCTTTCAGGGAACGCGGCCGATGCCCGAGCGCTGGTCGCTTGAGGCACGCATCCTCGCCCGGCGCGCGCTGGAAGACGGCCACTACAGTGAGGCCGCGCGGCTGGTCACCGGCCACGGACTCGACGGCGGCGGGGAGTTCGCCGAATCCGAGTTCTTCGCAGGGTGGGTCCGCCTGCGTTTCCTGAACGAGCCGAATGCAGCCGAGCGCCATTTCGAGACCCTTTACAACGGTGTGTCCTACCCCATCAGCCGTTCGCGCGGCGCCTACTGGACGGCACGGGCCGCGAGGGCGCGCGGCAACGACCAGCTTGCGCGCGAATGGTTCAACCGTGCGGCGAGCTACCCGACTACCTTCTACGGGCAGGAGGCCTCGCAGGAACTGGGCCGCACCCTGACCAACTTCTCGTTCTCGAGCCCGTCCGACGCGGCCACGCGTCAGGCCTTCATGGAACAGGAACTCGTGCAGCTTGTGCACCGGTTGCACGAACTGGGCGCGAACGCGCGCCTGCGCACCTTCCTGCTGCATCTCGCGGGCCTGGCGGAGAGCGCCGAGGAACGCCTTCTGGTCGCCCAGCTGGCCCATGAATCGGGACGGCCGCGCGAGGCGATCCGGGCGGTCAAGCGGGCCAGCCAGCTCGACAACCTGATCGGGATTGCGAGCTACCCGATGACCGCCATCCCCACCACACCCGAGACCGGCAATCCGCCAGAGGCGCTCGTGCTCGCGGTGATCCGGCAGGAAAGCGGCTTCGACCGGACGGCCCTCAGCGGCGCAGGTGCACGCGGCATGATGCAGCTGATGCCCGGCACGGCGAAGCGGGTCGCCTCGTCCCTGTCCGTACCCTACCGGCAACCGCTGCTCACCGAGGACCCCGGCTACAATATCCGGCTGGGGCGTGCCTATCTGGGCCAGATGCTCGACCGGTTCGCGGGCTCGGCCCCGCTGGCGCTTGCCGCATACAACGCAGGGCCGCACCGGGTGGACCGCTGGCTGGACAAGTTCGGGGACCCGCGCGCCGGCCAGATCGACATGATCGACTGGATCGAATCGATCCCCTTCGCCGAAACACGCAACTACGTCCAGCGCGTGAGCGAGGCACGGCGGGTCTATGAATACCTGCTGGCCAACGGGCAGGTGGCGGAAGTGGGCGCGGTACCTCTGAGCACGGAGATCGGCCGTCAATGACGGATATGCACATCGAGGGGATCCGGGCCTGCGTGTTCGACGCCTACGGCACGCTGCTCGATTTCAATTCCGCAGTGATGCATTGTGCTGAAGAGATCGGGCCGGACGCCCCGCGGCTGTCGGACATCTGGCGGCAGAAGCAACTCCAGTACACCTGGCTGCGTTCGCTGATGCGTACCCATGCCGATTTCTGGCAGGTGACCGGCGAGGCGCTCGATTTTTCACTTGCCGCAGTCGGGATCGACAAACCTGATTTGCGAATCCGGCTGATGGCGCTCTACCGCGAACTCGATGCCTTCCCCGAGGTTCCTGAAACACTCCGGCGGCTGAAGGCAGCCGGTATGCGCACAGCGATCCTGTCCAACGGTTCACCGGAGATGCTCAACGCGGCCGTGAAGGCCAACCATCTCGCCGACCTGCTGGACGACGTTCAGTCGGTCGAGGATGTCGGTGTCTTCAAGCCCGACCCGCGCGTATACCAGCTTTCGGTCGACCGCCTCGGTGTCGCGAAGGAGAACATCTGCTTCATGTCGTCGAACGGCTGGGACGCCGCGGGTGCCGGGTCCTTCGGCTTCCGGGTGGTCTGGATCAATCGCTACGGCCAGCCGGTTGAACACCTGCCAGCGCGGCCTGATGCCGAAATCGACACACTGTCTCCCCTGCCCGAAATCCTTGGTCTTTCCCCTGCATGAACCTCCCCACAATTGAGGACATCGAGGCCGCGGCCGGTCGCATTGCCGAACATGCCGTCCGCACGCCCCTGATCGAGAACCCGGCGCTGAACAAGCGCACCGGCGGCCGCATCCTGCTGAAGGCCGAGATCCTGCAGCGCACCGGTTCGTTCAAGTTCCGCGGCGCGTACAACTTCCTGTCGCAAATCCCGGCGGCGCAGCGCCGCAACGGCGTCGTCGCCTACTCTTCCGGCAACCACGCCCAGGGGGTTGCCGCATCGGCCCAGCTTCTGGGTGTACCCGCGACCATCGTGATGCCGTCGGATGCGCCGGCCATGAAGATCGACAACACGCGCGGTTACGGCGCCAAGGTCGTCACCTATGACCGTGCCCGAGAGGACCGCGCGGCCATCGCGCAGGAAATCGCCGAACGCGAGGGGGCCACCATCGTGCCGCCCTACGACCATCCCTGGACCATTGCCGGTCAGGGCACCGTCGGGCTGGAAATCGCCGAGCAATGCGCCGAGGCGGGGACCGTGCCCGATGCCGTGCTGGTGTGTTGCGGTGGGGGTGGCCTGACGGCCGGAACCGCCACTGCGCTGGCCGCCCGCCTGCCGGGCACGCAGGTTCATCCGGTCGAACCTGCGGGCTACGACGACACAAAGCGCTCGCTCGCCGCGGGTCATCGAGTTGCCAACGATATGCAGACACCCTCGATCTGCGATGCCCTTCTTGCACCCACGCCGGGCGAGCTTACCTTCACGGCGATGCAGAAGCTGGGACTGACCGGACTGTCGGCAAATGACGACGAGGTGTGTGCGGCCGTGGCCTACGCGTGGCGGGTTCTGAAGCTGGTTGTGGAGCCGGGCGGCGCAGTGACGCTCGCCGCCATCCTGTCCGGCAAGGTCGACTGCAAGGGCAGGACCATCGCCGCCACCCTGTCGGGCGGCAACGTCGATGCCGATACTTTCAAGGAATGCCTGGACGCCGCCTAGGCGTTGTCGCTCACGACGAGGTTGAGGCGGGACTGTTCCGCATCTCGGCGGAGAAGTTGGCCCTCGACATAGGCGCCGGCCTCGATCGCGACTTCCTCATGGACGATGTCGCCGACCACATGGGCGGTCGAGGAGAGCACCACGCGCCGGGCGCGGATTTCGCCGTCCACATTGCCGTGGATGTTCGCCGTCTCGGCGTGGATCTGTCCGCGGATCTTCGCAGAGCGGCCGACAGTCACCTCGGCGCAGAGAATATCGCCCTCGATCTCGCCCTCGATCTGGACGGCGCCTTCACTGTGCAGGTCGCCCTTGACGCGCATGCTCGTGCCGATGATCGACGGAATGCCCCTGTCGCCCGAGGCCCGGTCATTTTTTGAAAACATATTGCCCCGCCTTCATGAAGTTCACCGGATCCTGGTTCCGGCTGTCCACGACCACCTCGTAATGGAGGTGCTCGCCCGAACTGCGACCGGTGCTACCGATCTGGCCGACTTTCTCGCGGAACTCCAGCTTCTGTCCGCGCTTCACATAAATGTTCGACAGGTGCGCATACCGCGTACGGATGCCCAGGCCGTGATCGACCTCGACGATCTTTCCATACCCGCCCTTCCAGCCGACATAGGTCACCGTGCCCGGTGCTGTGACCATCACCGAGGCCTTGCGGCGGCTTGCGAGATCGATACCGCTGTGCAGCGCGAGGCGCTTGGTAAACGGATCGACACGGCGACCAAAACCGCTGGTCATCCTGTATTCGTCCAGAGGCGCGGCCAGCGGCAGGTGCTGCATCAGGTCCTGAAGGCGCTGAAAGTCGTCAATCCGGCGATCAACAGTCGCGATCTTGTGCACGAGCTGCGCCCCAGGGCTGTCGTCCACCGGAAGGAGGGGACCGCCCACCGCCGTGCCGTCATCCGAACGGGACAAACGCTCAAGCATGCGGTCCACATCGAGACCGGCGATCGACAGGGTCCGCTTCAACGCGTCGCCGCTCTCGGTCGCCTGCTCGGCCAACCTTGAGACCAGGTCGCTCTGGGAGTCCTCAATAGCTTCCAGGCGCCCGGACAGGGACGCGACCTCCAGGTCGAGCGCCTCCCGCTCACCCTCGAGAAACTTCTTGTCCTTGTGCACAGAAGCCAGTTCGCGGTGGGTGTCATTCAGGCGATTGATGAGGTCGACACGCGCATAGTTGAGAGTGCCGACTTCCTTGTTCAGGCGCTCGAGTTCCTGTGACGCTGCCGTGAACTTCTGCCTCAGGTCGTTACGTTCGGCATTGAGGCTCGCCAAACGCTTGTTGCGGTCGGCGAGATCGTGCCGGAGCGTTTCCGTCTCGGCATTGAGCTGGCCGCGTGCCGCTTCGTCACGCGCATGTGCCTCGACCTCGCTCATATAGGAAAGCGCGAAGGCCTTCCCGTTCGCGATCTCGTCGGTGAGGCGCTTTTCGAGACCGGCAATGCGGAACTGGAGCTCCTGGTTGTCAGCCAGCAGATCGACAGTCGACTTCTGGTTCGCTGTCAGGGACTTTTCCTGAATCTGGATGCGGTTTTGCAGACGGGTCAGGTCATCCCGGAGATTCTGCTTCTGGGTTTCCAGACCGGCAATCTCGGCATTGCGCGCGGACACAATCTCGTCGTGAGAGACATAGATCGCGGTCGCATACCCAGACCAGCCGATGGCGCCCGCAAGCAGAGCAAGCGCGGCAGTCTGTGTCACCCGGCCAAGTCGCAGATAGCGCACACGCCCCTGCGTGCGGAAGATTACCTCCCGCTGCTTCGGCACCAGTCTCGCCACCCTCTCACGCATCGACATGCGTGCACTCCCCTACCTGCAATCGCGGTCGCTTGGAGCGATAACACCTCGCCCCCTGCAATACATTCGTTGAACAGCTAGCGGCCCGCCCCGCGAAGAATTCCCCCAGCAAGTACGACAATCGTACCGCATATCGCCAAAAGATAGGACTTTATTCCCATCACGATAAAGCCCTGATGTTTCTGCCAGATGATATCGTGCAGATACGCATAGTTCACGATCAGGACACCCACGACCAGCAAGATCAGCCCGAGTGTACTGCGCGACATGTCAGCCTGCGGATTCCGCCGGATCGCGCACGTCCGACACCCCGATCATGCTGTCGCGCGTGATCAGCGCCTCAAGCTCTTGCGCACTCCAGCCGTCGGTTCCTTCCGGCCGCTTCGGCAGGACGAGGTATCGCAGGTCGGCGTTGCTGTCATGGACGCGCACCTGCTTCGAATCGGGCAGCACGGTGCCGAACTCCTTCAGGACTGCACGCGGCTCGCGCACGGCGCGCGCGCGATAGTCGCGGCGCTTGTACCAGGCCGGCGGAATACCGAGGATCGGCCGCGGGTAGCAGGAGCACAACGTGCACACGACCATGTTGTGTACGTCTTCGGTATTCTCCACAACGCACAGTTCCATCGGCCGCATGTCGATGCCGAATTCCAGCAGCGCATCGTCACTGTGATGGAGAAGCTTCTCCTTGAACTCGGGATCGGTCCACGCTCGCGCCACGATCCGTGCACCTAGCGATTCGCCGCGCGTCTCCATCACCTCGATGGCACGGCGGATTTCATCCGCGGAAACGACGCCCTTCTCGATCAGCAGTTCGCGGACCGAAGCCTCAAGGATCTGCGCCTCAAGCGGCGGCAAGGGATCTTCCTGGATCGGCTTGCCGTCATGGGTGTGTGTCGGGTGATCGTGGTCGTGATGATGATCGCTCATCCTTGCCTCCGCGCGCGTCAGGCCGGCGCCAGCCAGTGTTCATAGATCTCGATTTCGAGCGTGTCGTCCGCGGGCCCCTCGTAATCGTCCCACAGGTCGGACTGCTTGAAATTCACCCGGTAGAGCATCTTGTACGGCAGACCGGTGTGGCCATAGGCGAGAAGCTCGGGGTTGGGGAACGAGCCGACGATACGCTCGATCACGCCGGTCTTGCCGCGCACGTAGATGGGGGTGCGCACATGCCCGGGCTGGTTGCGCTGGAGAATGCGGACCTTATCGCCCGGCTTGTACCTAGGCTCCATTGCGTTCCGCCTCCAGACGTGCACGCACTTCCGCCTGCTTTGCTTCGAGCTCTTCCTGGGAGAAGACACCCTTCTCCAGCATCAGCCAGGTCACGGCCTGCAGCCAGCGCTCGTAATAGGGAAACTTGTGATAGTCCTCTCCCAGCGCTTCCTGCATACGGCGGGATTCATCCACCCGCGCAAGCTGCCGCTTCTGGTCGAAGACCAGCATCATCAGTGCATCGACCGTCTTTTCCCAGTGGGTCGGTTCGTGCTCGTGGGTCACCGGGTCAACCGGTCCTGCGGGAAGCCCGCCATAATCCTGAGGTCCGCGCATCAATCACCCCGTTTGCTGCAACGCGATATTCGAGCTTTTCAGTTGTCAGATCAAGGTTTCGCCTTCAAATCCGGCGTCAAAAGCCGCATCCGCTTCTCGGCGCGCGCCAGCCGCTCCTCAACCGTGGACGGCGTATCTCCCGTGACGTGTTCGCCCACGTCGTAGAAGTACCAGAGCCGCGCACGGAATGCGGCATCCTCGGGCTTCAATCCTGCTTCCTCGAAAAGGGCGCGGGCCGTTGCCATCCGGCGCTCGTCAATCTCCTTAACCGCATTTGCGACATCTTCATCAAACTGAGCCCAGGCCCGCATGGCATTGTCGTACCGGTCCGGGTCCTCGCGCGCGAGGAATTCCAGCAGCGCGCGCATCTTGTCGAGGGGGCCGCCTTCCGTGCGCGACGCCACCTCGAGGACGGGGTCCGTCTGGCTGCGGGCCCAGAATTTGGGCAGCGATTTCAGAAGGTCGTCGCGGTTTTTGAAATGCCAGTAGAAGCTGCCCTTCGTGACCCCGAGCCGCTGCGCGAGCGGCTCGACCTTGACGTGGTCCACACCGCGCTCACGCATCAGCTCCAGAGCCTCCGCCAGCCAGGAATCCCGATCCTGCGCGTCGTCACGCTTTGCCTTTGCCATCGAACCCCCGCTTACATACGCGAACGTATTGACATGGACTCCGGCAGGCAATACCAAACGGTACCGTATGGACAAGATACCCGGCGGCGTCGCAGGCTTTCACGCGCGGCACGCTTTCCATTAGAGTGACACAAAATGCCACTGCAGTTTGGCACAGGCAGGAGGAGACACACATGACCGAACCGATCATCCGCGTCGCGGATATTGCATGGGGGCGCCTGCGCTCTCCCGACCTCGACAAGCAGGAAGAATTCCTGACCCGCTTCGGCATGATCCGCGCCGACCGCACCGACGACAAGCTGTTCATGCGCGGCACCGGGTCGAGCCACCATATCCACGTGACCGAAAAGGGCGATGAGGGCTTCATCAGCCTGGCGTTCCGCGCGCAGAGCGAGGACGACCTGCACAAGCTGGCAAAGGAGGCCGAAAGCGCCTCCGACGTCGAGGATATCGACGAGCCCGGCGGCGGCAAGCGGGTCCGCCTGACCGAGCCGAACGGCTACACCATCGAGGTCGTGCACGGCGTCGAGGAAGTTGACGAGATCCCGGTCGAGCGCCCGATCTACAACTTCGGCAACATCGACAAGTACGCCCGCGGCGGCGAGCTCTGGCGTCACGAGAAAGGCCCGGCGCACGTGATGCGGATCGGCCACGGCGTCCTCGGCACGCCGAAGATGGAAGAATGCACGGCCTGGATTCGGCACCATATCGGCCTGATCCCGTCCGACGAGGTGTATGTCGAGGACGACAAGGACAAGATCATTGCCAGCTTCAACCGCATCGACGCGGGCAAGGAATTCGTCGACCACCATGTCTTCCTGTATGTCGGCAACGAGAAGGCCGGCCTGAACCACATCTCGTTCGAGGTGCCCGACTTCGACGATGTGATGATGGGCCACGAGCATCTTCGCGACACCGGCGACTATGAGCACGTGTGGGGCATCGGCCGCCACGTTCTGGGCAGCCAGATCTATGACTACTGGAAGGATCCGTGGGGCCGGGTGCATGAGCACTGGGCGGATTCCGACACGCTGAACAAGGACTACGGAACCCGCTACATCCCTGCCGAGGAAGGCCTCAACTCCCAGTGGGGCGAGCCGGCGCCGATGGAATTCATCCACCACGTCAGCCCGTAGGCGGCACCAGGCATTTGCAGCGGCCCGGCCCTTGTGCCGGGCCGTTTGCTTTTCGCGACCGTGAACCTTGGCGGACCCGTCGAATTCTGGCAGACAGTGCGCGCCCAGCACGATGTCGAGACCATGAACGAATCCGTTGAAGACAAGGCCGCCGACGGCCCGACCGATTTCATCCGCGAACGGGTGCGCTCCGACCTCGATTCAGGGCTGCATGCGCATGTCGTCACCCGCTTCCCGCCGGAGCCGAACGGGTATCTCCATATCGGACATGCCAAGTCGATCTGCCTGAACTTCGGCATCGCCGAAGAATTCGGCGGCCGGTGCCACCTGCGGTTCGACGACACCAACCCGGCCAAGGAAGAGGACGTCTACATCAAGGCGATCCAGGACGATGTACGCTGGCTGGGATTCGACTGGGGCGGCAACCTGTTCCACGCGTCGGACTACTTCGAGCAGCTCTACGAGTGGGCGCGCCACCTCATCGGCGAGGGGCTGGCCTATGTCGACGACCTGTCAGCCGACGAGATCCGCGAATACCGCGGCACCCTGACCGAGCCCGGCCGGCCCAGCCCCTACCGGGATCGAAGCCCGGAGGAGAACCTGGACCTGTTCGCGCGCATGCGCGCCGGCGAGTTCGCCGACGGCGCCAAGGTGCTGCGCGCCAGGATCGACATGGCATCGGGCAACATCAACCTGCGCGATCCCGTCCTGTACCGGATCCTGCGCGCGCCGCATCCGCGCACGGGCGACGCCTGGTGCATCTACCCGAACTACGATTTCGCGCACGGCCAGTCCGACGCGATCGAGGGCATCACCCACTCGATCTGCACGCTCGAGTTCGAGGATCACCGCCCGCTCTACGACTGGCTCATCGAGCATCTGCCGGTTCCCTCGCGCCCGCGCCAGTATGAGTTCGGGCGGCTGAACCTTGGCCACACGGTGCTCTCGAAGCGACGCCTGATCCAGCTGGTCGACGAGAAATATGTCGCGGGCTGGGACGACCCGCGGATGCCGACGATTTCCGGCCTGCGCCGGCGCGGCGTACCCGCCGCCGCGATCCGGGATTTCATTGCGCGACTGGGCGTCACCAAGGCGGACGGGCTGGTGGAGATGTCCTATTTCGAGAACACCACCCGCGACCATCTGAACGCCTCCGCGCTGCGCCGCATGGCCGTGCTCGATCCCATCAAGCTGGTGATCGAGAACTACCCCGAAGGCCAGAGCGAGGAGCTCGACGCCGTGAACCATCCGGGCGACGAGACCGCCGGCACCCGCAAGGTGCCCTTCGGACGGGAACTCTATGTCGAGCGGGACGACTTCATGGAAGACCCGCCGAAGAAGTTCCACCGCCTGGCCATCGGCCAGGAGGTGCGCCTGCGCTTCGCCTTTTTCGTGACCTGCCACGACGTCATCAAGGACGCGGACGGCAATGTGGTCGAACTGCGCTGCACCTACGATCCCCAAACGCGCGGCGGCGATGCGCCGGACGGCCGCAAGGTGCGCGGCACGATCCACTGGGTGTCCGCGGCCCACGCCGTGACCGGCGAAGTCCGGCTCTATGACCACCTCTTCGCCGAAGAAGAACCCGGCAAGGAACGCGACTGGCTGGACGACCTTAATCCGGCGTCCCTGTCGGTGCGGGAGACCTGTTATCTGGAGCCCGCGCTCACGGATGCCGAGACCGGCGTTACGGTCCAGTTTGAACGGCTGGGCTATTTCTGCGCCGATCCGGACTCCGCGCCGGGCGCCCTCGTCTTCAACCGCACGGTCGGACTGCGCGATTCCTGGGCCAAGGCCAAGGGCAAGTAGGCCTGCATCCGGCGCAACGCGGGTTGTGTCCCTGTCCCCTGTCGTTCCCGGCCGACCGGCATTAGTCTGTTGGCCGGAAAACCACGAAAAGGAGGACGACGATGCCGCATTTGCCGGTCGTCAACGACGAAGAGGCGGGACCAGAGGCGAAGGTCCTGTTCGAACATTCCACACAGATGTTCGGACGGGTCGCCAACGCGGTCCGCACCGCCGCCCATTCACCCAAACTGGCCCAGTCCATCTACGGGTTTCTGGTGGCCGCGCTGCGTGAAGAGGTGACGGGTATCCTGGATGTCCGCACCAAGGCGCTGGTCATCCTGAAAACCTCGATGCTGAACGGATGCAAATACTGAATCGGTCACAACGTAACGCTCGGTCGAGGGTTGGGTTTTGACGATGACATGATCGCCGCCATCGAAGGTGATTACCAGAATTCCGAACACTTCACGCCCGCGGAGAAAGCCGCGATGAAATGGGCGGAGGTGCTGACGGAGAAGACCTACCGGGGTGAAAACCTCGACGCGATGCCGGAACTGAAGAAGCACTTCAACGAGGCGCAGATCATCGAGATCACGATGGTGTCGTGTTTCTTCAACTTCTGGAACCGCTTCACCGATGGCCTGCAGGTCGATATCGAGGAAAGCCCGGTCATGGGCCGCTTCACGAAATCGAAGTCGATCGACCCGGCGGACTACGTCGCCTTCATGTGCGACTGCTGGTGGAACAAGCCCGGCGCGGGCGCATCAGAAAAGGCGGCTGAGTAAGCCGTCACAGAACGTTTCCTAATTGAGTTGGAGAACAGGTATGGAAATCAACATTCCCGAAGTCCTGGCCGAGCTGACGGCCGCGCATGATCGTTACGAGCAGGCGCTCGTCACCAACGACATCGATGTCCTCAATGAGTTGTTCTGGAACAACGAGTTGACCCTGCGCTACGGGATTTCCGAGCAGCTCTACGGCCACGACCAGATTGCTGGCTTCCGCTCCGCGCGCTCCCCGGTCGGGCTTGAGCGCACGACCGATCCGGTCGTCGTCACGACCTATGGGCGTGATTTCGGGACGGCCAACCTGGAGTTCAACCGCCCCAGCATGGGCGGCATCGGGCGCCAGAGCCAGACCTGGGTGCGCATGCCCGAAGGCTGGCGGATCGTCGCGGCGCATGTGAGCGTCGTCAAATAGACACGTCCTCGCCGCCTTCGGCACAAACGAGAAAGGCCGCCCCGAAGGGCGGCCTTTTTATTGGTTCAGAGCCGGTGTGACCTAGCTGGCGATCCGCCAGACCTCAGGCGCACCTTCCATGTTGGACAGCAGCGCCTGGCGCTGCGTCTCCATCTCGGCCGGCAGGCGGTCGGCGAAGCTGTCGAAGAGTTCCTTCTGCGCCTCGGCCTCGTTGCTGCCATCTTCGCGGGACAGGTCCATGATCCCGTGGAACGCATCCTCCGGGAAATCGAGGCCCGACCAGTTGAGGTCCTGGTAGCGCGGCATGCCGCCGAGCGGTCCCTCAACCGCATCGACATTGCCGTGCACGCGGTTACAGACCCATTCGAGGACGCGCATGTTCTCACCGAAGCCCGGCCAGATGAACTTGCCGTCGTCGTCCTTGCGGAACCAGTTGACGCGGAAGATCTTGGGTAGCTTCAGGCCCTTTTCCTGGAAGCTCAGCCAGTGTGTCCAGTAGTCGGCCATGTTGTAACCGCAGAAGGGCAGCATCGCCATCGGATCACGGCGGATGGCCGCCTGGTTAACCGCAGCGGCCGTCGCTTCGGAGCCCATGGTCGCGGCCATGTAGACACCGTGCTCCCAATCCTTGGACTCGTAGACCAGCGGGAAGGTGCTGCTCAGGCGGCCGCCGAAAATGAACGCGTCGATCGGCACACCGGCCGGATCGTCCCAGGCGGGATCGATGCTCGGGCAGTTCTGCGCAGCGACCGTAAAGCGGGCATTCGGATGCGCCGCAGGCGTGTCACTGTCCGGGGTCCAGTCGTTGCCCGTCCAGTCGATGAGGTGCGCCGGCGTCTCGCCGTCCTTGCCTTCCCACCACACATCACCGTCGTCGGTGAGCGCCACGTTGGTGAAGATCGTATCGCGCTCAATCATCTTCATGGCGTTCGGGTTGGTCTTGGTGGACGTCCCCGGCACAACACCGAAATAACCGGCTTCGGGATTGATCGCATAGAGACGACCATCATCGTCCGGCTTGATCCACGCGATGTCATCGCCGACCGTGTTGACCTTCCATCCTTCATAGCCTTGCGGCGGGATGAGCATGGCCAGGTTGGTCTTGCCGCAGGCGCTCGGGAAAGCTGCCGCGACGTAGGATTTCTCGCCCTTAGGCGATTCCAGGCCGAGGATCAGCATGTGCTCGGCCAGCCAGCCCTCTTCCTTGGCCATGATCGAGGCGATGCGGAGCGAGAAACACTTCTTGCCCAGCAGCGCGTTGCCGCCATAGCCACTGCCGTAGGACCAGATCGAGTGATCCTGCGGGAAGTGGACAATGTACTTGGTCTCGTTGCACGGCCAGATCACATCTTCCTGACCGTCCTCGAGCGGCGCGCCGACCGTGTGCAGGCAGGGCACGAAATCGCCGTCACCCAGCACTTCAAGCGCCCGCTGACCCATGCGGGTCATGACGCGCATGCTGGCAGCCACATAGGGAGAGTCCGTGAGCTGCACGCCAATGTGGGCGATGTGAGAACCGAGCGGCCCCATGCTGAACGGGATAACGTACATGGTGCGGCCGCGCATCGCGCCGTCGAACAGGCCGTTCAGGGTCGCGCGCATCTCGTCCGGCGCGATCCAGTTGTTGTTCGGACCGGCATCTTCCGGGTCGTCCCAACACACGAAGGTGCGGTCTTCGACGCGTGCGACGTCGTCCGGATCCGAACGAGCCAGGAAGCATCCGGGGCGGAGTTCCTGGTTCAGGGGGATCAGCGTCCCGTGCTCAACCATCTCGGCGCACAGGCGGTCATATTCTTCCTTCGACCCGTCGCACCAGTAGATATCATCCGGCTTGGTCAGGGCCGCAACCTGTTCGACCCATTTCAAGAGCTTTCGGTTGCGGGTTTTGCCGCTGCTCGCCTGCGCCATTTCAACTCCCAAATCTTTCTGCCGCCGTTTCACTAAACGACAATTTCAAGACAATAAGCCAAACGACTCGGGCGTTGTAAACCGCAGATTCGGCTTATTCTGGGGGTGAAATTCGACGCGCGACGGTGGGTCGCAGTCCCTAGGTACGCGCGCGTCCGCGCTCCGTGCCGACTGTCGCGATACGCAGGATGTTCGTACGCCCCGGTGTGCCGAACGGAACTCCCGCCGTAATCACCAGCCGGTCCCCTGTCACGGCGAATTCCTCACGCTCCGCAACGCGGCTCGCACGGATCACCATGTCGAGGAAACTCGAGGCGTCTTCGGTCTGGACGCAGTGCACACCCCATGCCAGCGCCAGACGGCGCGCCGTTTGCTGAACCGGTGTCAGCACGAGGATCGGCACGTCCGGTCGCTCGCGCGACGCACGAATTCCCGTGGAACCCGAAGCCGTGTAGCAAATGATGGCCGCTGCATTGAGGGTTTCCGCAACCTGACGGGCTGCCAGCGTGATGGCATCCGCAGTCGTCGTTTCCGGCTCGATGCGGCCGGCCTCCATGGCGACACGGAACTGGGGATCATGCTCCACCGACTGTGCAACGCGGTCCATCATGGCTACGGCCTGCGCCGGGTAAGCGCCGACCGCGGACTCGCCAGAGAGCATGACAGCATCGGCTCCGTCGAAGACGGCAGTGGCCACGTCGGAGACTTCGGCACGTGTCGGCACCGGTGCCTCGATCATGGATTCCAGCATCTGCGTCGCCACAACCACGGGCTTTCCCGCATTGCGTGCGGCGCGCGTGATCGAGCGCTGGATGATCGGAACCTGCTCGATCGGCAGTTCGACGCCGAGATCACCGCGGGCGACCATCAGACCGTCGGCGATTTCAATAATCTCAGATAAATGGTCGAGCGCGCGCGGCTTTTCGATCTTCGCCATCACAAATGCGCGCCCGGCAACGATCTTCTTGGTCTCGGCTACGTCATCGGGCCGCTGCACGAAGGACAGCGCGATCCAGTCCACGTCGAGCGAAAGCGCGAAGTCAAGGTCGCGGCGATCCTTGGGCGACAGGGCGGGCACCGGCAGGATCACGTCGGGGACATTGACGCCCTTGTTCGACGAGAGGGGGCCGCCAACAACGACCCGGGTCACGGCGTGCCCGGGTCCCGCCTCGACGACCTCAAGGCGCAGCTTGCCGTCATCCAGCAGCAACGTGTGCCCGGGCGCGATTGCCTCGAAGATTTCCCTGTGCGGAAGGCACGCGATCTGTGCGTTTCCGATTCCGTGGTCCAGCTCAAGCCGGAACTCGGCACCGGCCAGAAGCTCGGTGCCCTTTTCCACCTTGCCGACGCGCAGCTTGGGGCCCTGGAGGTCCACGAGGATCGCGATCGGGCGGCCGAGGTCCGCTTCGACCTTGCGGATGCGCTCGTACAACGTCCGCACGTCGTCATGAGACCCATGGCTCATGTTCAGACGGAACGCGTCTGCCCCGGCCTCGAACAGGGTCCGGATCATCTCTTCGGAGGAACTTGCCGGCCCGAGTGTGGCCAGCACCTTTACGTTTCGCATACGCCGCATGTCAGCGTCGTCCTGTGTTCTCGCCGTTCAACTTACGCCTAGCGCGCACATTCCACACATCGCGGCACTGCGGGGTCGGATGCGAGGCGGCCCGGCGCAATATCGTCACCGCACGCAACGCAATACCCGTACTCGCCTTCGTCGATACGCCGGAGAGCCGCGTCGATCAATCGCAACCTTTGTTGGCGGCGCACCTCCTCGGCCTGCGCCATGGCCTGGACCTGCAGAGCATCCATGCGCGACAGGCGCCCGACACTCTGCTGGTCCAGCGTCACCGGATTGCGGTTGGCCGATGTCGCCGTGCTCGACCGCTCAAGCTCCGAGCGCTCTTCGGCCAGTGTGTCCCGCACGGTGTCGATGTCGATCCGAGTATCGCTCATGGCCCTATTCAGGCCCATGGCATGTGACCGGCACAAGGGCACGCGGCGAAAAAGAGCCGATCGACCCATAGGTATGGCCCAAATGAAACGAGCGGCAGGATCGCTCCTGCCGCCCGCATTCAATGATTTGGTTCGTTTCGAACCGGCTGCGCTAGCGCGCCAGCCGGATCTCCACACGCCGGTTCTGCGGCTCACGCACACCGTCCGGCGTCGCGACCAGCGGATCGGCTTCGCCGACACCGCTTGCCTTGACCGAACCGGCGGGCACGCCCAGACCAGTCAGGGCACCCTGGACCGCATTGGCGCGGTTCACCGACAGGGTGTCGTTGTAGCTGGTCGGACCCGACGTATCGGTGTGGCCGATCGCCATGACGCTGGTCACGCCGCTGCGGCGGATTTCAGCCGCGGCCTGGGTGATGACCTCACGTGCAGCCGGAGTCAGCGCCGAGCTATCCCAGTCGAAGAAGACAAGGAAGTTCGGGAGCGGCGGCGGCGGATCTTTCTTCATGATCTTGTCGAGCGCGGCCCAGAAACCGTCGCGGCACACCGCGGCGTGATCCGGCTGGCTCGCTTCCGCCCAGTCGTCGATATAGGACTCTTCCTCGATCCAGCAGTCATACATGACCTGGGCCGTGGCTGCGTCCGCGGGCAGGCGCGTGCCAGCACCGTCAGCCAGAGCGGCCATCAGCTTGGCGCGGCCGTCGGTCATGGCGCCCAGCTCGCTGTCGGGAACCAGTCCCGGCGGATGCTGCGCGGGAGAATTCGCGGTCCACGGCTCAGGCGTGTTGCCCGCCGCGGCAGCCTGCGCCTTCAGCGCGAATGCGTCTGAACTGGTGTAGTTGCCATAGCCGTATTCATGCTTGGCACGATCGACATAGCCCGCAAACAGGGCCTTGTCGAAGGCGGAGCCGCCCGGGGTGATGCCCTGGGTCTCACCAAGCTCGAGGCCGTGACACGCCGTAAGTGCCAACGGCACCAGCGCGAACACGGCTGCTTTCAGTTTAAAACTCAATGTACTGCACATTTCGTTTGACAAACGCCGGCCACCCTTGGCCGGGGAGATGCGTTCGTCGGGAGAATCGGTCTGAACCGTTCGTTCCTGCACTATCGCACAGATATGAACGGAATTGTGCTCCAATCGTTCCAGAATTAGGGCGATTTCTTTTTATTTTTAGTCCGGGACGCAAATTTTTTTACCCCGTGCGCCCATGTTTGCCTAGGCCTTCCCGCCGAGACGGAACACCACATCCGGGTCGTCGGCGATCTGGCGGATCAGTGCCACTTCCCAGTCGATGTACTCCTGCATGCGCGCCTCGACATCCGCGTTGCGGTCATATGCGCGCAAATAGACGTCGATACAGGCGTCATCGGGCGGAATCTGCGGATCCGCCTCGCTCGCATGTCCCGCCGTAGACCACGCATTCATCCCGCCGGCCAACACCCGGACCCGGGCATCCGTGAGGCTCCGGGCCTCATCCAGGGCGAGCGCAGCCAGGATGCCGTCCTCGGAGGTGAGCACGATTTCCCCGTCTTGCGGCAGTTCGGGGCCGGTTTCGGCAATTCTCGACCGGATTGCCCATTTGGCACCCGGGATATGGCCCTTCCGGAAGACACGGCTCTCGGACAGGTCGAGAATGAAAACGTCATCCGAACCCAGCCGCCCCGCCAGTTCGCTCACCGTGATCACGTCATCCGGTACCAGTTCCGGATCGAATGCGGGCTCCTGCCCGGTTTCCAGTTCACTGCCCTCAATGCCATCGGCAAGGACATGGACGTCCGGCAGGCCCATCTGCACAAGCCAGTGCGCCGTCATCGTCGCGCGCACGCCGGTGTCGTCGACCAGCACGATTCGTCCACCTGGCACCCCAATATGGAAATCGGTGGCCTGCACGAGCTGGCCGCCCGGGGCCGAACGGGCGCCAGCAATGTGGCCCTCGGCATACTCCTCCGGGGTGCGCACATCGAGGATGAACAGCGAGCGCCGGTCGGCCTCCCTTCGCCAAGTGTCCAGCGTAGCTCGCTCAATCTGAGCAACTCCGTAGTCATGCGCGATCTGTATGCGCATCTCCTGCGCAGCCTCGATCGTCGCCGGCGCGCCGGCCGGAAAGCTTCGCGTATTGCCGTGTTCCAACTCGAACCCGGCGAGGTGCCAACCCATGGTGCCGTTCTCCAGCGCCACAACCCGGTTCGGGATACCGGAATTGATCACGGACTGCGCCCCCAGGATGCTCCGTGTCCGCCCGGCGCAGTTCACGACGACCGTCGTGTCCGGGCCGGGCGCAAGGTCTCGAACGCGGTAGGCCAGCTCACCGCCAGGCACGCTGACGCCCATCGGGATGTTCATGTTGCGGTATTCCGCGAAGGTGCGGGAATCGAGCACCACCATGTCTTCGCCGCGGTCCTGCATCGCCTTCAGCGTCGGCGCGTCGATCGACGGCGTGTGATAGTGGTGCTCCACCGCTTCACCGAATGCCTTGCTGGGAACATTGATCCCAGAATAGAGCGTGAAGCCCTCCGCCTCCCAGTCCTCCGGCCTGCCGGAGCAGATCCGGATATCGCTGTAGCCCATCCCGCCCAGCACCCGGGCGGCACGTTCGCCCAGTCCGCCCCTCCCCGCATCCGTCAGCACCATGCGCACGCTGCGCCGTGGCACCAGCCGATTCACCTGCATCTCCAGCCTGCTAAGGGGAGTGTTGATGGCGTGAAAGAGATGGCAGTGGCCGAACTCTCCCTGCTCGCGCACATCAAGCAGGGCGAGTTCCTCGCCATCGTGAAGCATGGCGCGCAGGGTCGCCGGGTCGATTTGTTGTATGGTCATGATACTACAGTAAAGATTTGTGTATTGAGCCGCTAGCACCCACGCGGCATGATAGACTCAGCCGATACAAACACGATGGCCGGGTGTACCATCCGCCAGAACGGAAGGAACGAAACGATGACCCAGAATGTCGATACGTTCGCTGAGGAATGCCGCAGCATCCTGAGCCACGGTTCCAGCCCCGCTGACCTCGACAAGGTTCGTGTGGTGGTCGAGAAGTATCTCGCCGACGACGCCTTCGTCCAGAAACACCTCGGACCGGATTTCGATGCCGTGCGCGACGTCCTTTACGAAGACCCGGATCTCGGCTTCTGCATCTGCCGTCACGTCTTCAAGGGCTACAACGAGGCCCCGCCGCACGACCACGGCCCGACCTGGGCGATCTACGGCCAGGCCACCGGCACCACGACCATGACCGAGTTCAAGATGCTGGAGCCGCCGCATGGCGACGCACCGGGCAAGGTTGAACCGACCAAGACCTACGACCTTGAGCCGGGCATGGCCGTCGCCTATCCGGAAGGCGCGCTGCATTCACCGAAGCGTGAAGGCGATACCCGCCTGATCCGCCTCGAGGGCCGTGACGTCACGAAGCTCAAGCGCGATTCCTACAAGCTCGCCTGAGACGGATTGAACCCATGACGGACGGCACGCGCGCCGGCGCGGTGGCGCATGCCGTCCGCCAGTTCGACAGCGGATCGTACACGCACGACCTCGCCGAGTTCGTCGCATCCGCGACGCAGAGCCAGATGCCCGGCGCGCACCCCGCCCTCGCCGCATACTTTACCGACATGATCGGCCCGCGCCTCGACGCGCTGGGTTTCGCCTGCAGTCTTCACGACAACCCCGAGCCCGATGCGGGGCCGATTCTCGTCGCGCGGCGCCATGAATCCGGCGATGTGCCGACGATCCTGATTTACGGCCACGGGGATGTGGTGGTCGGACAGGACGAGCGCTGGCGCCATGGCACGCCCTGGACACTGACCGAGGAAAACGGCCGCCTGTACGGGCGGGGCACGGCCGACAACAAGGGCCAGCACGCGATCAACATCGGCGGTCTTCGCGCCGTGATCGAGACACGCGGCAAACTCGGTTTCAACTGTATCCTGCTGCTGGAAAGCGATGAGGAAATGGGCTCGCGGGGCCTGCGCGCCTTCTGCGAGGCAAACTCGGAGCTGCTTGCTGCCGATGTGCTGATCGCGTCGGACGGGCCGCGCCTCGACCCGGCGCGTGCCAGCGTGGTGCTCGGCTCGCGGGGTCTCGTGAATTTCGAGATATCGCTCAAGCTACGCGACGGCGCACACCATTCGGGTAACTGGGGCGGGCTGATCCGCGATCCCGGCGTCGTGCTGGCCCACGCCATCGCCAGCCTGACCGATGCACGCGGCCAGATCGTCGTGCCGGAATGGCGGCCGACCTCCCTCACACCGGAGATTCGCGACATCCTTTCAAGGATCGAGGTCTCGGGCGGCCCCGGCGCACCGGACATCGATCTCGACTGGGGCGAGGAAGCGCTGAGCCCGGAAGAGCGGGTCTACGGCTGGAACAGCTTCGCCGTGCTGGCGCTCGACCTCGGCGATCCCAGCAAACCCCAGAACGCCATTGCGCCGGAAGCGCGCGCCGTCTGCCAGCTACGCTATGTGGTCGGCACGGACCCGGACGACGTGCTCCCCGCGCTCAGGCGCCACCTGGACCGGAACGGCTTTGCCGACGTGGCCATCACCCCGACCCGCATGGCCGGAATGCATGCCACAAGAGAAGACCACAATAATCCCTGGGTGCAGCTCACGCTGAAATCCTTTGAGGAGACGCTGGGCGAACCGCCCGCGCTGGTCCCCAACATCGGCGGCGGCATTCCGAACGAGGTGTTCATGGACGTCCTTAATCTCGCGACCGTCTGGGTCCCCCACTCCTACGCCGGATGCAGCCAGCACGCGCCTGACGAGCACATGCTGGAATCTGTCGCACGCGAGGGACTGCAGATCATGGCCGGGCTGTTCTGGGATATCGGCGCCAAGTAAGCTGCCGCGCAAGGAGGAACCTTGCCCATGTCCCGTATTCCGTTGATCGAGCCCGATGCCGTCGAAGGCCAGCTTGCCGATTTCTACAGCGCCGCGACCGAGATGATCGGACGCGTGCCGCATTCGATCCAGACCTGGTCCCACAACCCGTTCATCGCGATGATGATGCTGCCACTCATCGTCACCATCCAGCGCGAATGGCCGGGCACCGAACTGTCCGGGCGGATCAAGGAGCTGGTTGTCATCAAGACGAGCCAGATCAACGAATGCGCCTACTGCTTCGCGCACAACACCTCGCTCGGGCAGGCTGCAGGCATCACCGAGGAGCATGTGATCGCGCTGTCGGGACACGACTACTGGATCTCGGACCTGTTCGACGAACGCGAACGCCTCGCCATCGCCTGGGCCGAGCATGTTACCCGGCGGACCGCCGCCGAGAATGACGAACTCTATACCAAGCTGGAGGAACATTTCTCCAAGGCCGAGATCATCGAGCTGACCTTTG
This sequence comes from Alphaproteobacteria bacterium, assembly GCA_038117045.1. GTDB lineage: Bacteria > Pseudomonadota > Alphaproteobacteria > UBA6615 > UBA6615 > JABJAG01. The sequence continues at coordinate 132,786 of JAYOFE010000002.1, forward strand.
TCTGCGGCCTTTTCAACATGATCAACCGGCTGAACGATTCTCTCGCGCTGGACATCGAGAACCAGGGCGAGGTGGACCGGATCAAGGGTACGCTCCAGGCCGACCCTGCGCGAATCGGCCAGTACCTGCGCTGGCTTGCCGATGCCTGGCCCGAGAATTTCGATACGCTGAAAGCGGAATCCCGCGCGGCGGCCGCCGAATAGCGCGTACTCAGCCGGACAGGTTCTCGCCCGACACCTCTTCGAGGGCCTCGCTGGCCTCCAACCAGACCGTCTCCGCACGCTCCAGGTTCTTCTCGACCTCGCCGCGCAACTTCATCAGGTCGCTCATGGCCTTGCCCTTGTAGGGCTCGGCGGCGTTGTCGGGATCGAAGATCGCCTGGTCGATGGCCGTGCGCTTTTCGGCGAGAAGTGCCATTCCCTTCTCCGCCTCACGGGCTGCAATACGCAGGTGCTTCGTGCGCTCGCGCTGTTCGGCGGCCGCGCGGCGCTCGTCCTTGCGGTTGCCGCGCTTGTCCTTCGAGCGGTCCTCGGCCGGTTTGCGCTCGCCGCGCCCCAATAGCAGGTCCCGGTAGTCGTCGAGGCTCCCGGCGAATTCCTCCGCCCGGCCATTGTCGATCAGGATCAGCCGGTCTGCCGTCATCTCCAGCAGGTGGCGGTCATGGCTGACGACCACCGCCGCGCCCTCATAGGCATTGAGCGCCTGCACCAGCGCCTCGCGCGCATCGACGTCGAGATGGTTGGTCGGCTCGTCGAGGATCAGGATGTGCGGCGCATCCCGGGTGATGAGCGCCAGCGCAAGGCGTGCACGCTCACCGCCCGAGAGCCGCCTTACTTCCAGGTGCACCTTGTCACCGGAGAACCCGAACCGGCCGAGCTGCGCACGAACAACACCGGGTTTTGCATCGGCCATCAGCCGCGTCATGTGCTGCAGCGGCGTATCGTCGGCGACGAGTTCCTCGACCTGGTGCTGGGCGAAGTAGCCGACCCGCAACTTGCCGCTGGCCGACAGGCTGCCGCCCATCGGCTTGAGCTGGCCCGCAAGCAGCCGCGCGAGCGTGGTCTTGCCGTTGCCGTTGCGGCCAAGCAGCGCGATCCGGTCGTCCGGATCGATGCGGAAGGCAAGCTTGGACAGGATCGGCGTATCGGCCTCGTATCCGACCGACGCATTGTCCGCGACGATCAGCGGCGGGCGCAGTTCGTCCGGGTCCGGAAAGTCGAAGGACAGTGTCGGGTCCTCGGTCGCCGCCGCGATCGGCTCCATGCGCTCGAGCGCCTTCATCCGGCTCTGGGCCTGGCGGGCCGTATGAGCCTTGAAGCGCCAGCGATCCACATAGGCTTGCAGCTTGGCGCGCTTTTCCTCCTGGCGCGTACGCATCGCCTCGACCTGGTTGAGGCGCTCGCGCCGCTGGCGCTCGAAGGCGTCATAACCGCCCGTGTAGAGCGTCGTCTGCCCGCCCTGCACATGCAGGATGTGGTCGGCCACATTGTTCAGGAGGTCGCGCTCATGGCTGACGATCACCATTGAGGCCGGATAGGTCCTGAGGAAGGATTCCAGCCAAAGCGCCGCCTCGAGGTCGAGATGGTTCGACGGCTCGTCGAGCAGCAACAGGTCGGGCCGCGAGAACAGCAGCCCGGCCAGCGCCACACGCATGCGCCAACCGCCCGAGAAATCCGACAGGGGCCGGTGCTGGGCCTCTTCCTCGAAGCCGAGACCGGCGAGGATGCGCGCCGCACGGGCCGGCGCGTCATGGGCCCCGATGAGGTTCAACCGCTCGTGGATGTCCGCGATCCTGTGGGCGTCAGTCTCCCGTTCCGCCGTGTCCAGGAGCTCCGCGCGCTCCTCATCGGCGGCGAGCACCATCTCAAACGGGGTTGTGCTGCCGCCCGGCGCTTCCTGCGCGACATAGCCGATGCGGGTGCCGCGCGGCGTCTCGACGTTGCCGCCATCGGCCTCCATCTCGCCCGCGATGACCTTCAGCAGGGTCGATTTCCCCGCGCCGTTGCGGCCCACGATCCCGACACGGCTCCTCGTCGGCAGCGAGGCGGTCGCACCGTCGAGGATCGTCTGCCCGCCGAGGCGGACGGTTATGCCGTTGAGCGTGAGCATGAGCGCGCGCTGATAGCACGGGTATCAAGTCAACTTAAATGCATTCCAGCGAATAGCCTGTAATCAGGCCCAAGCAATCAGCGCAAATGCACCCAAGGCGAACGCACCTGTCCAAAGATCGAACAGGAATAGCGGCCACCGGAGCGTCCAGAGGTTCGTGCACCACGGAAGCGGGAGACCAAATTTCGACCTGATGCTTTGTCTTACACGCAACCCGCCCCAGATCGCGGTCACACCCATCAGCAGCATGCCCGGCTCCGCGTAACCCGCGCCCATCAAAACCATCGAAACAGCCACGCCAATAAACGGCGGAAACGCAAGGATCAAAACCTCGCGGATCTCGTCGAAGCTCGGGGAGAAGAAAATCAGTCCGTTGTAGATATAGAACGGCGGCAGACCCATTCGGACTTGCAGCGCCAGAATGAAATAGACGAATCCACCTATTCCCACGCCGACAAGCTCACCACTCACCCTTACAGCCCCTCATAGTGGCGTTCACGGATGCGCTCGCAGATGGTGTTGACCGCGTCACCGGGCATGCCGAGACCGGACAGTACGGCGGCGCCCATCTGGAGGCTGGATTCGGCCAGTTCCGGGATGGTCCGGGTCGCGCCCGCGTTTTCCAGCCGATAGGCGTGCTGTACGTCGCGGGAACGCGCATAGATCGGCAGGTCCGGCCACCGCTTGCGGATTTCACGCACCGCCCGTTCAGCCTCGTCCGGCCGGTCGAGTGTCAGCACAAGCGCGTTCGCCCGGTCGGCGGCGACACGCTCCAGCATGGCAACCCGCCCGCCATCGCCGAAGAAGATCGGCTCGCCATGGGCGCGGCAGGCGCTGACCCGCTGGACGTCGAGGTCAAGGGCCACATAGTTGATCTTTTCCTCGCCGAGGATTTCAGCGATGGCGTGGCCGACCCGCCCGTACCCGGCGATGATCACGTGGTTCCCGATCTCGGCGATTTCGTCCGGCTGCGGCGCGAGCGACCGATTGGACGTATGGGATTCGAGACGGCCCGAGACCCGCGCGCCCGCAAACGCCAGCAGCGGCGTCAGCATCATGGACAGCGCCGCCACCACCAGCATGAACTGGCCAACGTCCGGCGCAAGAATTCCGGACGCCATGGCGATGCCGACAACCAGCAGGCCGAATTCCCCAGCCTGTCCCAGCAGGATTCCCGTATGGATCGCGCAGGACAGCGGCAGGGAAAACAGCCGGCCCAGGATGCTCAGCAGCAAGGCCTTGATCGCAAAGAGTCCGGCCACCGATGCCACGATCATCAATGCATTGGTCTCAAGCGATCCGAGGTCGATGCCCATGCCGACGGTCAGGAAGAACAGCCCCATCAGCAGACCCTTGAAAGGCTGGATGTCGACCTCGATCTGGTGGCGGAACTCCGTCTCGGACAGCAGCAGCCCGGCGAGGAACGCGCCCAGCGCCAAGCTCAAACCCGCTGCCGCCGTCGCCGCCGACGCGGCAATGGCGGACAACAGCGTGATCGCGACGAAGAATTCCGGCGCATGGGTGGACGCGGCCAACTGGAACAGCGGGCGCAGCAGCACCCGGCCGAACAGGTAGATCGCAACGGCGGCACCGGCAGCGATCCCGAAGCCGATCCCGAGGGCTTCGAGAACGCTGCCCCCGGCCGCGTCCCCGAACGCGGCGGCGAGGATCAGGATCGGGACGACCGCAAGGTCCTGCATCAGCAGGACCGAGAATGAGGCCCGGCCCACCCGCGTCGAAAGCTCCCGGCGCTGGACGAGTTCCGCGATCACGACCGCCGTGGACGACAGGGCGAAGCTCGCACCGATCAGGATCGCCGCCTCAATGGCGTTGCCCCAGGCCCAGGCGATGCCGCCGATGACCATGCCGGTGACCAGAATCTGCGTGGACCCGAGCCCGAGAACCAGACGGCGCAGCGACCACAGGCGCTCGAAGGAAAGCTCCAGCCCGATCAGGAACAGCAGGAAGACAATGCCGAATTCACCGAGGAGCGCGACGCTTTCGATGTCGGAAATCGTGACATAGCCGAGCCAGTGGAAGTCCGCGGCCAGTGCGCCGAAGCCGTTGGGGCCGACCAGCACGCCCGCAACGAGGAACCCCAGAACGGGACTGATCCGCGCGCGCTGGAACAGCGGCACGAGAATCGCCGCGATCACGAGGAAGACAACCACCTCGCGCATGAACGGAATTCCGGTTTCGTGCGGCATACCCCTCCGCCCCGGTTACAGCGTGCCTGTGGGCCCGCCCTCCCGACACGGATACCCGATCTCAGCCGTGATCGTAATCCGCGAGCGTCGTTCCGTCTTCCACATAAATCGTGCGCTCGTATCCGGCAGGCCGACCATTGGTCAGGGATTCGAGCAGCCAGTCCGCGATCCCGGGATAAATCTGCCCGGCGACCTCGCCCATAGGATGGAACACGCCCTCGTACAGCCAGAGTTCGCTCGGCCCGCCGAGCTGGCTGCGGAAGGCCGCGATGTCATCGGGCGAGCACAGCTCATCCATGTCACCGGCCACCAGAAGGTGTGGGACTTTCAGGTCCCTCGCGACATCCGGCACATGCGCCAGCCGGCTGACGAATTCGTCGAACTCCGCCTCGTCCGAATAGCCGGCCATGTACATGAAGATGCGTTTGAAGTTGGGCTGGGCCTGCTCGAAGATCATGTCGAAGGAACCGACATTGGCCATCTGCCCGCACACAGCGGACACGCGATCATCGGCGGCGCCGATCAGCACGCCCCAGCGCGAGCCCATGGACATGCCGAAGATGCCGATCTTCTCCGCATCGACATCGCCTCGGGTAACCAGCCAGTCGATGACAGCGGAGGCCGCCTTCTCGTAATTGTCCTCGGTCTGCCAGGTGCCGTCGCGGTTGCACGCCCCTTGCCCCGGCCCGTCGATGGCGCACACGTTCATCCCGCGCGGGATGAACTCGTTGCCGAAAGGGTTGCAGACGTCTTCCTTCACCTGATCCATGCCCGGCAGCGCGATGATCGTCGGCTTCGGTCCCTCACCTGGTGCCTTATGGAAGACAGCGTAGGCGTTCTGCCCGGGCGCAAACTCGATGGTCTGCTTTTCCATCGTGCCGTTCGACCAGTCGATGACCTTGTCGTAGCAGCGATAGAGCCCCTCGAACCACTCGACCTTCTTCGGGTTCTGGTGGATCGGGATCAGGTGCTGGGCACGGCCGAAGCAGATGGCCGCGCGGTGGTAGAGCTGGCGCGCCGTGACCAGGCGCCCCCGGTCTTCGGCGTCCTTCGCCATACGCTCCAGTACTTCGGCGCGTTTGGCCCAGGCCTTCGGGAAGGACCGCCGTCCCGAAACCTTCGAATAGACGGCGTTGAGATCCTCGAACTTGGTGCCGCGTTCCAGCCGGTTGCCCATGATTCCCGGATGCAGGATGTCCTCGTTGTCGGACAGCATCAGGAAATTGTCGAAGATCCAGCCCTGTTCGGCGCGAAGTTGCGGTTTCGGCATATTGCGTCCCCCGTTCAGCCGTGGTCGTGGTCGGCGATGGTGGTGCCTTCCTCGATATAGACGGTCTTCTTCTCGCCCGCCGGGCGGCCCTCGTTGAGCGTCGTCAGCATCCAGTCGGCCATGGCCGGATAGATTTCCGACGCCACCTCGCCCATCGGGTGGAAGATGCCCTCGTAGAGCCAGAGCTCACTGTAGTTCGGCAGGTTCGAACGGAAGGTCGCGATATCGTCCGGCGTGCACAATTCGTCCATGTCGCCAGCGACCAGCAGGTGCGGCTTGTTCAGCCGTTTGGCCACGTCGGGCAGGTGGTCGTGGGTCTTCATGTGCTCGTCGAATTCATCCTCATCGGTGTAGCCCGTCATGTACATGAAGATGCGTTTGAAGTTCGGCTGGGCCTGCTCGAAGATAATGTCGAAGGTGCCGACATTGGCCATCTGGCCGACGACGGCCTTCACGCGGTCGTCGTGGGCGCCGACCTGCACGCCCCAGCGCGAGCCCATGGACATGCCCATGACACCGATGCGGTCTGCATCGACATCGTCGCGGGCGACCAGCCAATCGATCACGGCGGACGCGGCCTGCTGGTAGTTGCCGGCATTGAGCCAGGCGGCGTTGAAGTTGCACTCGCCCTGGCCCGGCCCCTCCATCGCGCATACGTTCATGCCGCGCTGGGCATAGTCGTTGTCGAAGGGGTTGCAGACGTCTTCCTTCAGCGCGTCCATGCCCGGCAGGATTACCACCGTCGGCTTCGGGCCGTCGCCCGGCGCCTTGTGGAACACCGCGTGGCACTTCTGGCCATCCCCGAATTCCGGCGAGACCTTCTCCAGCCGGCCGCCGAGGAGTTCGATCATCTTGTCGTAGTTGCGGTAGAGCGCCTCGTAGGCCTCGTCCTTGAACGGGTTGCGATGGATCGGCACCAGATGCTGGGCGCGTCCGAAGCACAGCGCAGCGCGATGGTAGAGGCGGCACGCCGTGACCAGGCGGCCCTTCGCCTCGGCCTCCTTCGCCATCCGCTCCAGCACCACGGCGCGCTTGCGCCACGCCTTCGGGAAGGAGCGGCGGCCCGTCACCTTGGTGTAGACGGCGTTCAGGTCCTGGACCGAGAAGCCGCGCCCGACGCGGGTGCCCATGATGCCCGGATGAAGAACGTCCTCGTTCTCCGACAGCATCAGGAAGTTGTCGAAGATCCAGCCCTGGTCGGCACGAAGTTGCGGTTTCGGCATTTCGGTACTCTCCCCCTCAGGAAATTGTTCGTAAGGATCGCTTGGTGCGATTTTTCTGAAACTACAAAAATTCATACCGCGCGCGCGCGCGCGACGCCACCGGCTTGGGCGTATGGCGGATCATCGTCATAATCACGCGAACAAAGACGCATCGGGGAGGACCACAATGAGTACGGAACGCATGCCGAGCGGTGAGCTCGAGATCGCCATCGCACCGCCTGTCGCAACCGTGACGATCGACGCGCCGGACAACGAGAACCGCCTCAACCCGACCTCGCTGCTGGAACTCGGGACCATCGTCGAGGAGCTGCGCGACCGGGCCGATATCCATGCGGTCGTGTTCACGGGCGCAGGCGACGACTGGTTTTCCGCCGGGCTGATGAACGCGGAAATCCGCGCGGCCATGACCAAGGACGACGTGGTCGACTATGTGGTCACCGCCAACCGCATCTTCGACATGCTGGAGGCGCTGCCCCAGATCACCATCTGCGCCATCAACGGCAAGATCGTCGCGGGCGCATCGGAGCTGGCGCTGGCCTGCGATATCCGCATCGCGGGCGAGCACTCGACCCTCATGCTGCCCGAGGCCCGCTGGGGCGGCTTCCCCGGCGCGGGCGGGCCGGTGCGCCTGCCCATGGCGGTCGGCCATGGCCATGCCCTGGAACTGATCGCGACGGGCAAGGAGATCGACGCCGTGGAGATGGCGCGCATCGGCTTCGTCGAACATGTGAAGCCGAAGGGCCAGGTGGTCGCGGCCGCCATGGAGACAGCACAGGCCATCGGCGCCAACGGACCGCTGGCCACACGGGGTGCGAAGTCCATCGCAAGGGCACGCAGGGAGCCGGGCTTCCGCGCCTCACGCGACCTTTCCGACGCGCTTCGCCGGGCGCTCGAATGGAGCCATGATGTCGACGAGGGACTGGCCGCCGCGCGCGCAGGCAGGCCGCCGAAGTTCACCGGCCGGTAGGGCGAGGGAGCCGCACACACATGGCGATCAAGACACGTTTCGCGCTGGCCGCAGCGATATCCTGCGGGTTCGCGCTGCCGGCGCAGGCCGACGCCATCGACGGCAGCTGGTGCCATCCGCAGCGCGGCCATCTGGAAATCCAGGGCCCGCAGGTCGTGACACCGGGCGGCGCCAGCCTGACCGGAAACTACACGCGCCACACCTATGACTATGTCGCGCCCGCGGGCGAGGCCTTCGGCGGCAAGACGGTGAACATGGCGCTTGTCGACGACGAGACCGTCCACCTCGTGATCGTCGACGGGCCTGGCAACATCGAGGTCTGGCGCCGGTGTACCGCGCCGGTCAGCTAGCGGCTTGATTCATCGGTGCCAGGGTCTAGTTTCTCTGGACAACAAATAAGGGAAATCGGGAGAAAGCGCGTCATGGCCGAATTCACGGCGGCAGACCTGAGTGTCGAGGACCAGTACAAGCTGATGAGCGGGTCGATCATTCCCCGCCCCATTGCGCTGGCCGTCACCCTGGGGCCGGACGGGCCGAATGCCGCCCCGTTCAGCTTCTTCAACTGCATCGGCGTCTCGCCGCCGATGTTCATGATTGCCTGCAGCCCGAAGACGGGCCCGAAATCCGGCGGCAGCACCGGTCTCCTGAAGGACACCGTCGCGAACCTGCGCCACCTGCCCGAACTCGTTGTCCATATCGTCGACTACGACCTGCGCAACCGCATGAACGCCTGCGCGCTCGATTTCGACAGCGACGTCGACGAGATGGAGATCGCCGGGTTCAACACTGCCCCGTCAAAGCTCGTGAAGCCGCCGCGCATCACAGATTGCCGCGTCCAGCTCGAGAGCAAGCTGATCGACATCCTGGAGATGGGCACGCTCCCCTACTACGTGATCCTCGGTGAGGTCGTGCATTTCCACATGGACGACAGCGTTGTGAACGAACAATTGCATGTCGACCCCGGCGCGCTCGATGCGCTCGGCCGCATGGCGGGGAACGGCGGCTACACCCGCATCACCGACCGCTTCGTGATGCCATTCCTCCACCCGCCGGGCTCCGCGCCGCCGGACGAGGTTATCGAGAAGGCCCGCGACATCGCGAAGACCGACCGCTGAACACACCTCCCGTCAGGAGACAGACCATGAGCGAAGCTGCTGTTCACGAGCCCGACACTATCGAGGCCGAAATCGTCTATGCCATCGACACCGGCGAGAAGCTGGTGAACGAGACCATGCCCCACGGGGACATGTCGCGGGTACGCACGGGCAAGTACGAGAACCGCGTCATGCCGATCCGCAACGGCCGCGCACCGGGCATGCATTTCGACCTCGACGGAAACGGGTTCATCCTGACCCACCACGACACGAAGGTCGCGGACTTCTACGAACCTGAGCAGATCACCTCCGTCTACTACCCGGAAGTCGAGAAGCTGATCGCAGAGACGTCCGGCGCGTCGTGCGTTGTGATCTTCGACCACACGGTGCGGTCCGGTGACGAGGGAACCCGCAAGGCAAAGCTGGTGCGCGAGCCCGTACTGTCAGCCCATAACGACTACACGGAAAACTCCGGTCCCCGGCGCGTGCGCGAGATCCTGCCCGACGAGGCGGACGAACTGCTCAAGAAGCGCTTCGCCATCATCCAGGTCTGGCGCCCGATCCGCCTGCCCATCGACGCCAACCCTCTGACCATGTGCGATTCCCGCAGCTGCAAGCCGGAGGATTTCCTGATCGCCGAGCGGCGGTACCCGCACCGGGTCGGGGAAACCTACCGGATGCAGTACAACCCGGCCCACGAGTGGTACTACTTCCCGCACATGCGGCGGGACGAAGCCCTGGTGTTCAAGGTCTATGACTCGGCAAAGGATGTCGGTGCCCGTTTCACGCCGCACACGTCCTTCGCCGATCCGTCGACACCCGCGAACGCGCCGGCCCGCGAAAGCATCGAGGCCCGCGCGTTCGCATTCTTCGACAACTAGCGCGAACGGAACAAAAGCCGGAACCGGTCGTTCATGGGGGCGAACATCACGCCACCCAAGGAGCAACCAATGATCCAGCAACCGTCCCGCATCACCGCCCGCATGACAATCCTCGCCCTGGCCGTGGCCGGACTCGCGGCGTGTGACAACGATGACGGCCCGGCGGAGGAGCTTGGCGAGCGGATCGACAACACCGCCCAGGAGCTGAAGGAAGCCCGAGAAGCCGCCCAGGGCAAATAAAAGCCGCGTCGCTTAGCCTTTCCGCATTCCCGATTGCTTTATCGGCAAGGTCCTCAGCGACTAGGCGCGATCCAGCGCCGCCTCGACAAACTTGCGCGAATCCCCGAGCCAGTTACGCGGATTGCGCACGTGCACCCAGTCGACCGAAACGTCGGTCTCAACGGCGATAATATCGACAAGGTGTCCCTCACCCGCACCGGCACGAAGGCAGGCCGCCGTGGTGAGTGCCTGTGCTTCCGCGCGCGGCAGGTGCTGTGACAGCGCGAACGAGACCGCTTCGGCGAGACAAAGCCCGTTCGTCGCATCGATATTGGCCTGCATGCGATTTGCATCGACCACGAGGTTTTCCGCCAGCCGTAAGGCATGCGCCAGCGAACCTGAGGCTGCCAGGATCATGTTCGGCAGGCTCAGCCATTCCAGCGACCAGGCCGCGCCGCTGCGCTCGCCTTCGTGCAGGAGAGCCTGGTGCATGGCACCCAGTTCGTTGGCGTTGTAGCGCGCGAGCGTCACGAGGATTTCACTTCCCACGGGGTTTGCCTTCTGCGGCAGGGTAGACGATCCGCCCTTGCCCGCCTCCCCGGTTTCACGCAGTTCCCCGACCTCGCTCTGGGCAAGCAGCCCCACATCGAGGCCGATCTTTCCCAGAACACCCGTCGTCAGGGACAGCCAGCTCGCAAACTCCGCCAGCGCATCGCGTTGCACATGCCATGGCAGCGGTGTGAGACCGAGGCCGAGTTCGGCCGCAAACGCCGCGCGGACATCAGCCCCCTTGTCGCCGAGAGGCGCCAGTGTTCCGGCGGCACCGCCGAGTTGCGCCACCAGCAGGCGCGATGACAGTTCCGAAAGACGTGCGCGCTGCCTCACGACCGGCTCACGCCATCCCGCAACCTTCAGCCCGAAGCTTGTCGGAGCAGCCTGCTGCAGGCGCGTACGCGCCAGCATCAGCGTGTCGGCATGGTCACGCGCCAACCGGGCGAGTGCATCGCCCAACGCGCCAAGCTGCGTATCGAAGCGCGCGATCACCTCGCGCAACACGAGCACCAGCGCGGTGTCCATGATGTCCTGAGAGGTGGCGCCCCAATGCACATGCGTCGCCGCATCACCGCCGACCGACTTGCGCAATTGGGCCACCAGCGCCGGCACAGGAACACCGGCGCTTTCAGTGCCCGCACCGAGATCTTCTGCGTCCGCGGAGAAGGTTCCCGCCGCGTCTGCGATCGCCCTGGCCGCGGCGTCAGGGATCATGCCGCAGGCGGCCTGCGCACGCGCGAGTGCCACCTCCGCCTCGACCATGGCGGCGATGTGCCGCTCGTCCGACAGCAATGCGCGCATCCCGGCATCGGCAAACAGATTGCCGTGGGACGGTGCGCCGAACGGGTCTGCGCTCATGCCGGAAGTCCCGCGCGCTCAGACATCGAAAAACACAGTCTCACGGTCGCCCTGCATGTGGATGTCGAACCGGTAGACCGCACCCGGAAGGTCCGGGTCGCGGCGCGCGATCAGGGTGTCCCGCCGATCTTCCGGCACGGCGGACAGGACCGGATCGTCCGCGTTCGCGCACGCCTCGTCATAGAAGTACATCCGTGTATAGGCATGCAGGAGCATGCCGCGCATCAGCACGACCACATTCAGGTGCGGCGCCTGACGGCCATCGACGCTGCCCGGCTTGATCGTGTCAAAAATGAACCGGTTGTCCGGTGTCGTGCCGGTCCCGTAGCGGCCGAAACCCTTGAAGTCGGGATCGAGAAGGTTGTCCTTCCGGTCATCGGCCGGGTGGTTGTAGCGCCCGTGCGAATTCGCCTGCCAGATCTCGATCAGCGCATCGGGAACCAAGTCGCCGGCCCCGTCATAAACATGGCCGATTACGCGGATACGCTGCCCCTCGGTCGTGTCACCGACCATGGTGCCGTCAGCGAGGCTGGCGAAGGAGTAGTTGTACTGCTCGGGCGCCAGACCGTAGGCGAAGAACGGTCCGACCGTCTGGGAGGGTGTCTGTCCGCGTTTCATGGATCAGTCCTCCATCGGCGTGGCCTTCGGCCCGCGCAGCACGATGTCGAAGTTGTAGCCCAGCGCGAATTCCGGCTCTGTCAGGGAAAGGTCGAAGCTCGACACCATGCGCTCACGCGCGCCCTTCGGCACCCCGTTGAAGATCGGGTCGAATTCAAACAGCGGATCACCCGGGAAATACATCTGCGTCACCAGCCGGGAGATGAAGCTGCTTCCGAACAGGGACAGATGGATGTGGTTCGGCCGCCAGGCGTTGGGATGATTGCGCCACGGATAGGCGCCCGGCTTGATCGTGCGGAACTCATAGCGACCGTTCTCATCGGTGACGCACCGCCCGGCCCCGAGGAAGTTGGGATCCAGCGGCGCATCGTGCTGGTCCGCTTCATGGACATACCGACCCGCGGAGTTGCACTGCCAGATCTCGACCAGCGTGTTCGGGATTGGCCGGTCGTCCTCATCGACGACACGGCCAGCCACAATGATCCGTTCGCCCAGAGGCTCGCCGTTCACCCGCGCGTTCTTGGTCAGGTCGGAATCGAGATCGCCCACCGCATCATGGCCGTACACAGGACCGGTGAGTTCCGAAAGTGACTGTGGGATGGGCACAAGTGGCTTGATCGGGCCGCGCAGCACCGTCGATTTGTAGTCCGCGCGGATATATGGCGGCTGGCTGGTCCAGTCCCGGTTGCTGTTCATGTCGTCGCCTTCCCGGCCAGCCGTCGCGTCAGTACGGCAAGCCCACATAGTTTTCGGCCAGCGCCGTCATCGCCGCCTCCGACGAGAACAGGTAGTCCAGCTCGGCCTGCTGCATCTTCACGCCGAACTCCCCGTTCTCCGAATACTTGTGGAGCATATTGGTCATCCACCAGGAAAACCGCTCCGCCTTCCAGACCCGCGCAAGCGCGCGTTCGGAATAGGTGTCGAGCCCTTCCCGGTCGCCCTTGTCGTAGTAAGCAATCAGCGCGCCGGACAGGTAGTGCACATCTGACGCCGCCAGATTGAGCCCTTTCGCTCCGGTCGGCGGCACGATGTGCCCCGCATCCCCGGCCAGGAACAGACGTCCGTACTGGAGCGGTTCGGCCACGAAGCTGCGCAACTGGGCAATGGACTTCTCAATGGACGGACCGGTCTCGAGAGTTGCCGCGATCTCATCCGGCAGGCGTGCCGTCAGCTCCTCCCAGAACCGGTCGTCGGGCCATTCCTCGACATCATCTTCGAGGGAGCACTGGAGGTAGTATCGGCTCAGGCTTTTCGAGCGCTGCGAGCACAGGGCAAAGCCCCGCTCATGGTTCGCGTAGATCAGTTCGTCGGCGATCGGACGCGTCTCGGACAGCACGCCGAGCCAGCCGAACGGATAGACGCGTTCATAGGTGCGCAGGATGTCCGCCGGGATCGACTGCCGCCCCACCCCGTGATACCCGTCGCAGGCCGCCACGAAATCGCAATCGAGCCGCTCCTCGACGCCGTTCTTGCGGAATGTCAGACAGGGCGCATCCGTCTCCAGGCCGTGCGGGGTCACATCTTCGGCTTCATCGATTACAACCCCGCCCAACGCGTCACGCGCCTCGTAGAGGTCGCGGGTGATGGCGGTCTGGCCATAGACCATCACAGTCGTGCCACCGGTCAGCGTTTCCAGATCTATACGTTCCAGCCGGTCACCGAACGCAATCTGGAAACCGGCGTGGACCAGCCCCTCCCGGTCCATGCGGGTGCCGACCTCCGCCTCGCGCAGCATCCGCTGCATGCCCTGCTCGATCACGCCCGCCCGGATGCGCCCCATCACGTAGGCGCGGGACTGCCGTTCCAGGATGACGCTGTCGATCCCGCGCAGATGGAGGATCTGGCTCAACAGCAGGCCCGCCGGCCCGCCCCCGATGATCCCGACCTGCGTCTTCACGCGTCGCGCTCCGGCTCGCCCAGATCGACCCCCATCTCGGCAAATGTGCGCTTCGCCACCGCGATGGCCGCATTGGCCGCCGGTACCCCGGAATAGATCGCGGTCATCAACAGGACTTCCTTCACATCCTCGGGGCTCGCGCCGGTGTTCGCCGTTGCGCGGATGTGCATGGCCAGTTCGTCATGGTGGCCCAGCGCCGCCATGAAGGCGATGACCAGCAGGCTGCGTTCACGTCGGGTCAGGCCCTTGCGGGTCCACACCGATCCCCAGGCCGATTCCGTGATCAGGCGCTGGTAGTCCTCGTCGAAGGCTGTCTTGTTGGCTTCCGTGCGATCGACGTGTGCGTCACCCAGCACGGACCGCCGAACCTCCATTCCGACATCATGTTTGTCATCAGCCAAGGGAGTTCTCCGACAGGAAGGAGGAAATCGCCTGGGAAAGGATGGCAGGCTGCTCAACGCATGGCAGGTGCCCGGCCCGCGTGATTTCCAGATACTTCGCGCCCGGGACCATGTCGGCGAGATTACGTACGAGGTCGGGCGGCGTCGCACCATCCTCGTCGCCACAGACACACAGCGTGGGAACGCTGATCAAGCCTACCTGATTCCGAATGTCAGCATCGCGCAGTGCCGCGCAGGTTCCCAAATATCCCTCGACGGGCGTCCGCATCAGAAGATTACGCCACAGGCGGAGTTCCGCAGACGCCGTCTCACGATCGGACTTCGAGAACCAGCGTTCGATGATCCCGTCCGCAACAGCGTCCATGCCCTTGGCTTCGACGGTCGACATCCGGTCCTGCCACAGCTCAGGCGTACCGATCGTGGCAGCCGTGTCGCACAGGACCAGACCCTCGACCCGGTCGGGCGCCTTGAGCGCTGCGCCCATCGCAATCTGCCCACCGACCGAGACCCCAACGAGCACGGCCTTTGCAATGCCGCATTCGTCCATGATCGCGATCAGGTCATCCACATGATCGTCGAGGGTGTACGGCGCCGGCGGCGCATCGGAGGCACCATGCCCGCGCTTGTCATATCGAACGATCCGGGCGCTATCTCTGAACACCCGGGCCACATCGCTCCAGATACGAAAATCGGTGCCGAGCGAGTTTACGTACACGAGCGCGCAGGATGCTGTGCGCAGGCCTTCCTCGCGGTATCTCAAGACAACGCCGTCTCGTTCCAATCCCTGGATTACCATTTCGCTTCTCTCAAACTCCCGAGCGAATTCAGCGGTCAAGCCAACATTTCAGCGAATGGAATGGTGGCACATCGACAGAAGGACTGTCAGTGCGCCCTTAGTCGAAGCGTCCGGCGATCAGCACAAAGGCGACCTTCGCGGGCTTGCCCGACCGGTTGGTCCAGGCGTGGTTGGTCCCGCGCTGGATGAGCACATCGCCCTTGCGCAGCACGGTCTCGCCCTCATCCATGATGGCGGTGATTTCCCCGTCGATCACGACCGCGTAGTCCACAGTCTCCGTTACATGCATACCGGGATGCTTGCCGTCCTCGGGCCGCCCGGCGTCATCGAACAGCTTGCCGAACATGCCCGCGAACTGGCGCGCCATCTCCTCGGGGTCTTCCGGGTCCGGCGGGTACTCGATGATCCGGAGTACAGTGCCGCCTTCGGGCGGATAGACCCCTTCATGGCTTTCGATCCCGTCGGGTGCGGCTACCGGCGACGGTGCTGCACCGGTGATCCAGATGTTGTTCACCACATAGCCCGGCCGCGCCTCGACGGTGCGCACGGCCGGCGTGGGGCCGTCCTCGGCGATGTAGGACTTTCCATTCTCATCCACGGCCGTCACGACGCGGCGTGTGACTTCATGCGATTGCGACATTCTCTCCCCCCTTTGGTGACAAACTCAGTCATTCACATTTTCAGCGATCACGCCCCATACTGCCAGCCTTGGAAGCAGGAAACGAACAGACAGATGAGCGAAAACGCCCTCCAATCGGACTCCGACCCCCACGGAAGTATTGGTGTCCGTAAGGTCGCCGCCGCATGCGGCGCGGAGATCGAAGGTGTGGATCTGTCCGGGCCTCTCGATGACGCGGCATTCCAGGCTGTCCACGACGCCCTCGTCCGCCACGAGGTGATCGTGTTCCGGGATCAGGACATGTCGGCCGAGGACCAGAAGGCGTTTGGCCGGCGGTTCGGCGAACTCACGGTTCACCCGTTTGCGCCCAGTGCCGCGGACGCACCGGAACTGATCGTCTTCGACAACGACGCCGACAATCCGCCCTGGGGCACAGATGTCTGGCATTCGGACGAGACATTCCGGGCAGAGCCGCCGATGGGCACCATGCTGCGTGCGCTGATCGTCCCGGAATGGGGCGGAGACACCCTGTTCGCCAGCATGTCGGCGGCCTATGAAGGCCTCAGCGACCGGATGCAGCAGTTCATTTCGGGGCTGGAAGCGGTTCACGACTTCAAGCCCTTCCGGCAGTTGTTCGATGAAGACCCGGAAAGCCGCCGAAAGCTGCGCAACTTCGAGGATCGATATCCACCGGTTACACATCCGGTCGTGCGCACCCATCCGGTCTCAGGACGGAAGGTCCTATTCGTGAACCCGCAGTTCACCCTCGCGATCAAGGGAATGGACGAGGTCGAGAGCCGGACCCTGCTGGCGCTGCTCTTCCACCAGGCCGAGATTCCTGAATACCAGTACCGTCACCACTGGAACCCCGGGACACTGGTGTTCTGGGACAACCGCTCAGTCCAGCACTATGCGATCCACGACTACTACCCGCAGCGACGCAAACTGGAGCGGATCACGATCCGCGGTGACCGTCCGTTCTCCTCGGAACCCGCAGCAAACCTCGAAGTGGTGCGCAGCCGCAAGGGCGCCCGCGCGTTGGCCAACAGCGCGCATGGCGGCCACGCCCCGAAACCTGCCTAGGGACTAGATTCCGGCAAGTGCCCTGTCGAGGTCCTCGATCAGGTCGAGCGGATCCTCGAGCCCGATGGAGAACCGGATTACGCCGTCAGAGATGCCTAGCTGTGCGCGCTCCTCGGGCTGGAGCCGCGAATGGGTCGTGGTCGCCGGATGGCAGGCGAGCGTCTTGGCGTCGCCGAGGTTGTTCGAGATATCGACGAGTTGGAGATTGTCGAGGACGTGGAACGCCCCCGCCTTGCCGCCTGCGACCTCGATGGTGACCAGGGTGCCGTCCCCGGTCATCTGACGCTTCGCCAGTTCGCGCTGGGGGAAACTGTCCAGCCCGGGATGGCGGACCAGCGGCACCTTCGGGTGCGCCTCCAGATGCTCGGCGATCTGTCGCGATGCCTGCGACTGATGGGCAACCCGCAGGGACAGCGTCTCCAGCGACTTGGCCATCACCCAGGCGTTGAACGGGCTCATGGACGGGCCGGTGTGCCGGTAGAACGGAATGAAGTGCTCTTCCATGAAAGCTGTGTCCGCCAGTACCGCACCGCCGAGGCAGCGGCCGTGCCCGTCGATATGCTTGGTCGCCGAATACACGACCACGTCCGCGCCGAGTTCGAGCGGCTTCTGGTAGAGCGGCGTGGCGAAAACGTTATCGACGATCATCCGCGCACCCGCCGAATGGGCCATCTCCGCCACCGCCGCGATATCGACCAGGTCGAGCATCGGGTTCGACGGACTTTCCAGGAAGACGGCATGGGCCGGCTTTGAAAGCGCGGTCTCCCACTCCTCCAGGTTCGTCCCATCGACGAACTGGGTTTCGATCCCCCAGCGCGGCAGGATCTGGTCCACGATGAAGTGGCAGGACCCGAACAGGGCGCGCGAGGCGACCACCCGCTGCCCGGCGCGTAGGTGACACGCCAGCGACGCGAAGACCGCCGCCATGCCCGTTGCCGTGGCGCGGCACATGTCGGCACCTTCAAGGGTCGCCAGGCGCTCCTCGAACACCGTGACGGTCGGATTGCCGTAGCGGCTGTAGATGTAGGAATCGTTCTCGCCCTTGAACGCTGCCTCGGCCTGGGCCGCGTTCTCGAAGACGAAGCCGGAGTTGAGGTATAGCGCCTCGCTCGTCTCACGGAACTGGGAGCGGGACAGGCCGGCGCGCACCAGCCCGGTCTGCGGCCGCAGGCCGTTGTTGTCGTTGTTCATGCTTGGTGTCCTTCCCGCCGTTCAGGATTTGGCCAGGCCCGGATGGGCCTCTGGCAAGCAGATCGCCTGGCCGACAATGCGCGTACCGCCTTCAAGGATCATCACCGGATCGCCGTAGAGCACGTAGCCTTCGCCCAGCGCGTCGCTGACCCGCTGGCAGAACGCTGCGTCGTCGGGCCCGGTGAGAAAGCGATACCGCTTGCGCGTGTCCTGGTTCATGTTCGTGTCCGCCAGATTGCTGGAGAGGCGACGATATATGACCTTGCGCGCTTCAATTCCAGTCGTTCGCAAGGCATAAGCTCATCTCATGACTTTCCTGTGGATCCCACTGACAATCGCCGCCGCGTTCCTGCAGAACGTGCGATCGGCATTGCAGAAGCACCTGAAAGGCCGGCTCGGCACCACGGGCGCGACCTTCGTGCGCTTCGGCTACGGCTTTCCCTTCGCCATCGCCTACCTGGCCGTTCTCGTTTACGGCTTCGATTTCCCGATGCCCGCGCCGAACGGGGAGTTCGCCACCTTCATCGTGATTGGCGGCCTCGCGCAGATCCTGGCCACGGCCTTCCTCGTCACGCTGTTCGACGCCCGGAACTTCGCAGTCGGAACCACCTATTCCAAGACGGAGACCGTGCAGGCGGCGATCTTCGCGATCATCTTTCTGGGCGAGACCATTTCGCTGAACGCAACCATCGGCATCCTCGTCAGCCTGGTCGGCGTGGTGGCGATCTCCTCGGCGCGCGGCCCCGCTGGAATCGGCGCCATCGCCAGGGGCTGGACCAACCGGGCCGCTCTGACCGGCCTTGCATCGGGCGCGTTTTTCGGTGTCGCCGCCGTCTCCTACCGGGGCGCCTCCCTGTCGCTTGGCGGCGAGGGCTTTCTGGTTCAGGCCGCCTACACGCTGGCCACCGTGCTGGTCTTCCAGACCGTCGTCATGGCCGCCTATATGGCCGTGCGGAACATCGGCGAGCTTCTGGAGGTGCTGCGCGCATGGAAAATCGCCGTCTGGGTCGGGGCGAGCGGCGCATTCGCATCCATCGGCTGGTTCACAGCCATGACAATCCAGAACGCCGCGCTGGTGCGCGCGCTGGGACAGATCGAGCTTGTGTTTACGATTGCCGCCTCGGTGCTCATATTCCGGGAAAAGATCGTGCGTATGGAACTGGTCGGCATTGCCCTCGTGGTGGGGGGCATCGTGATCCTGTTGCTGCGCTAGAGGGAGGACAACATGAAAGCCATCCAGATCAAGTCCTATGGCGGGCCCGAGGTGATCGAGTATGTCGATCTGCCCGACCCGGAACCCGGCCCCGGTCAGGTCCTCGTGAAGGCGCACTCGCTGGGCGTCGGCTATCCGGACGTCCTGCTGCGCACGGGTGTCTATAAGTGGAAGCCGGCCCTGCCGACGATCCTCGGCAACGAGATGTCGGGCCATATCGTGGGCATCGGCCCCGGCGTGGAAGGCTTCACGGAAGGCCAGCCGGTTCTCGTCTTCGGCACGGGCGGCGGACGATACGCCGAATACAACGCCATCGATACCGGACTGGTCACGCCGCTGCCCGAAAGCGTCGATCTCGAGGACGCCGTCAGCATTCCGAACTATCTGGTCGGCTGGGCCATGCTCTACGGCATCGCCCATCTGGACCGCACCCGCGCCGCCTATATCAACGGCGCGGCGGGCGGCATGGGCACGGCACTACTGGATATGTGTCGGGCCGAGGGCATAGCCACTATCGCCGGCGTGAGCTCGGAAGAGAAATGCGCCTTCGTCGAACAGCTCGGCCCCATCGGCACGGTGAACTACAGCCGCGAGGATGTGGCAGAGAAAGTCCTTTCCGTCACCAAGGGGCGCGGCGTCGATGTGAGTTTCGACCAGCTCGGCGGTCCGGCCTTTGTGCACAACCTCGACATGATGGCGCCGCTCGGGCTCGTCATTCTCTATAACGCGCTTGCCGGACCGCCCGACGAGGACCTGTTCAAGGGCCTGCGCGACCGGCGCGGTCACAGCCTGGGCGTGCAGTGCTTTTCGCTGCATGCCTTTGACGAGGATCCGCAAGCCAAGGAAGCGATTTTCGCGGCACTGGTGGAGAAGTTCGCCGCGGGTGTCTTCGCACCGCCGATCTACGACCGGCTGCCAATGCGCGATGCGCGCCAAGCCCACGAGTTGATGGATTCCCGCCAGATCCTCGGGAAGCTTATCCTCAAGCCTTGACCCGATCCGCCGGGAGGCGGATCGCGACGGTCTTAAGGGTACCAAGAATGCCTTCGATCCGGACATTACCGCGCTGGAAGGCAATTAAGCGCCAATCACCCAAAACTCATCATATGAGACAATCTAAAGCGGCGCTGGCCGCGTAAGAAAGAAGTAGATAATGCAACCTGCCTGAACCGTATTCATTAGAGTATCGGAGATTTCGATGCGCCTTGGTTACTTCACGATGCCCCTTCATCCGCTCGAGCGCGAGTGGCATATCACACTGCAGGAAGACCGCGAAGCGATCATCCTCGCCGACAAGCTGGGTTTCTACGACGCTTTTGTCGGCGAGCACCTGGCTGACAAGATGGAAAATGTCACCAACTCGGCGATGTTCCTTGCCTCGCTGATGCCGGTGACCGAGAACATCAAGCTGGGCACGGGCACTTCGAATATTTCCCAGATGCATCCGGTGCTGATCGCTTCCCACGCAGCGATGATGGATAACCTGCTGCAGGGTCGCTTCATCTTCGGCATCAGCCCTGGTGCGCTGCTGACCGATGCGGAAGCGCTTGGCAATCTAGATAAAGATCGTTTCAAAATATTCGAGGACGCCATAGACGTGATCCTCGAAATCTGGACCCGCGAACCTCCTTACGATATCGACTTGCCGGGCAACCAGTTCAAAGTCTCGACGCGCGAGACCGGCGCGCTGGACCTGGGCATCGGTTACCTCGGCAAGCCTTACCAAAAACCCTATCCAGAAATCGTTGGCACCGTCGTGGCCCCCTTCTCCAAGGGGGTCATCAAGATGGGTGCGCGCAACTTCCACCCGATGTCGGCAAACTTCCTCCTAAAGAAGTGGGTCGCGACCCATTGGCCGAACTATGTCGAGGGCAAGGAATCGGTCGGCGAGAAAGCTGATCCAAAGGACTGGCGCATCGCGCGCACCATTTGTGTCGCTGATGATGATAAGACGGCGCTGGAATACGGCAGGGAAAGCTCCAAAAGCGCGTACCGCGAGTATTATCAGCAGATGATGTGGAAGATGTTCCGAGGCGGTCGCCAGGGCGTCTTCAAGCAGTACAAAGACCAGCCGGATGAGGAGATCACGCTCGACTACGTCATGGACGAGTGCATCATCCACGGTTCGGTGAACAAGGTCGTAGATGAGATCCTGGCTATGCGCGAGGAGGTCGGCGAATTCGGCGAGATCGTCTATGCCGGCATGGATTGGGTGGACGAAAAGCTCGCCAAGCGGTCCATGGAATTGATGGCCACTGAGGTCATGCCGCGCGTAAACGCCGCCATCGGCGAAAGCGAAAGGGAAGCGGCTGAATAGCTGCGTTCTGCGTTTTTGGGGAACCGGGCGGCGCTTGCGCCGCCCGTTTTCGTCCGGTGTTAGAATAGCTTCTCGCGCGCGACCTTCGCGGCGTCTTCCATGGTCATGAATTCCGCGCCGTCGGCGATCAGCTTGTCCACCAGCTTTTCGAACGCAAACATCCGGAAACCGCGCCCGATGACATAGGGGTGCATGGTGTAGGTGACGATGCCCCACTCCTCCGTCTGGCGCATGTAGCACCACTCGTCATACCAGCTGTCCATCACTTCGCGGGCCGGGCGCAGGCCGGGCATCAGGAAGTTGGGCGTGCGCAAGTATTCGAAGTGCGGGTGGTCGTCCAGCGTCCAGCTGATCGGCATCTCGATGATGTCTCGGTCCGCGCCGTACTGGATCGGCTTGCCCAGCTCCACCTTGTCCGGGTGGCGTGTCTTCATGGGGATGTAGTCGCCCGCCATGAGGCTGCTGTCGTAGTCCATGCCCTCGGCTTCCAGCAGATCCAGCGTGTTCTCGCTGAGGTCCCAGGACGGGGAGCGGTAGCCGCTGGCCTTCTTGCCGGTCAGAGCCTTGATCGCCTCGTTGGCGCGGCCCATGTCTTCGGCTTCCTGGTCGCGGCTCTGCTCCGCCGGCGGCACATGCGCCCAGCTGTGATGCGCGATCTCATGCCCCGCCTCGACGACACGCTCGCAATCGGCCTTGTGGCTGTCGATGGTAAAGCCCGGGACGAACCAGGTCATGGGCAGACCACGCGATTTCGCCAGGTCCAGGATGCGGCGCGCGCCGGTCAGGCCGAACTCACCGCGCGACAGCATGGTCGGCGATGTCAGCCCGCGTGCGATAAACCCGCTCTCGGTGTCGAAGTCAAAGGTCAGGCAGACGATATGGCGCGGCATGGTTCCCCCCGGAATGAATGCCCTGACTGGTTAGCGCATATCGCGCCAAGAGTGTAGTAAGGCGCAAAGAAAATCATTTTTCCGGGGGACCCAATGGCCACGAAACAGCTCGGCATCATCCTGAACGGCGCGACGGGGCGCATCTGCCGCACCCAGCATATCCGGGGTTCGCTCGCCCCAATCATCGCGGAAGGCGGCCTGAAGGTCGGTGAGGACACCATTGTTCCCCGCCTGTTGCTGGCGGGTCGCAACGAGGACCGGCTGGCGGAGGTGGCAAAGGAGTTCGGGATCGAGAACTGGACCACGGACCTCGATGCCGCGCTGGCGGACCCGGACTATCCGGTATTCTTCGATGCCGCGGCCACGCACCTGCGCCTCGACCTGCTGCATCGTGCGGTCGATGCCGGCAAGCACATCTACACCGAGAAGCCGATCGCCCCGAGCTTGGAGGACGGCCTCGCCCTGATGCGCCGGGCCGACGAAAAGGGCCTCAAGCACGGCGCGGTCGAGGACAAGCTGTTCCTGCCCGGCTTCCGCAAGCTGGCGAAGCTGATGGATGACGGTTTCTTCGGTCGCGTGGTCAGCTTCAAACTGCAGTTCGGCTGGTGGGTGTTCGACGGCATCGAGGCCGAGAGCCAGCGCCCGAGTTGGAACTACAAGAAGTCCGGCGGCGGCGGCCTCCTGTCGGACATGCATCCGCACTGGCGCTATGTGATCGAAGGTATCCTCGGCCCCATCACCCAGGTGGCCTGCGCGGCCTGGACGGCACAGCCGGAACGCATCGATGAGGACGGCAACCGCTACAATGTGGATGTAGAGGATGCGACCACCACGATCCTCGATATGGACAGCGGCGCACGCGGCACCATCGTGAGCTCCTGGGCCACGCGGGTGCGCGCCGACGACCTCGTGACCTTCCAGATCGACGGGACCGGCGGCTCGGCCGTCGCGGGCCTGCGCCGCTGCCACGTGCAGTCCGCCGCCGACACGCCGCGTATCGAAGGCTTCAATATGGGCGCCGGGCCGGAAACCATGGACTTCCGTGTCGACTATGACGACCACTGGACCGAGTTCGACGATTCGCTTGCCTACAAGAACCCGTACCGCTTCGGCTGGGAGGGCTTCATCCCCCATGTGGTCGCGGACGCGCCCTTCGCCCACACGCTGGCGGCCGGTATCCGCGACGTGCAGCTCGCGGAGGCCTGCCTGCGCGCGTCGGACAGCCGCAGCTGGGTGGATATGGCGCCGGTGACGTAAAGCGACAAACCCTCTCCCTGAGGGAGAGGGTGGCGAACAACGTGAGCCGGGTGAGGGTTTACGGTCTATCGGAAGTATTCCGGTGAGAATTTAACCCCTCACCCCAAACCCCTCTCCCTATGGGAGAGGGGCTGACGTCTTTGCTATAGTGCGTCCCGACGACAAACACGGAAACAGCGCCATGACCACCCTTCCCGTCCTCGACCTGGGCAGTGATCCATACGAACGCGGCCTGATCCATGGGCGTGAACTGTCCCGGCAGATCGCGGAGAACGTCGATACCTACCTCGCGCGTTTCGCCGCCGGCGGACTGGGCGCAGATGCTGCGCGTGCAGAAGGCGAGAAATGGGTCGGCGTGATGCGTGAGCAGAATGACGACTACGCGGAAGAGGTGCGCGGCATTGCAGACGGCTCTGGTGTCCCGCTTGGCGATGTGTCCATGCTGAACGCCCGCTACGAGATCACCTTCGGCCTGTTCGGTGACGAGGCGCGCGCCAACGACAAGTCCGGCCTGTCCACCGAGGCGGACGGCTGCTCCACCTTCGGCGTATTGCCGGAAGCCAGCACCAACGGCCACACCATCCTGGGCCAGAACTGGGACTGGCTTGCGGGCGTGCACGGGCGCTGCACCGTGCTGCGGATCACCCGCGACAACGGCCCCAACATCCTCTGCTACACGGAGGCCGGGATTGTCGGCGGCAAGATGGGCGTCAACGAACACGGTATCGGCCTGGTCGAGAACGGGCTCGTGTCCGACCACGACGGCCGCAACCCGTACGAAAAGCCCTTCCACATGCGCTGCCGCGAGGTGCTCGACGCCGAGACCTACGACATGGCGCTGCTGCCAATCACGGCGACCAAGCGCGTGTGCTCGGCGAACTTCG
Source organism: Alphaproteobacteria bacterium (assembly GCA_038117045.1). Taxonomy (GTDB): domain Bacteria; phylum Pseudomonadota; class Alphaproteobacteria; order UBA6615; family UBA6615; genus JABJAG01. The sequence goes on from JAYOFE010000002.1 coordinate 157,332, forward strand.
TGGTCGGCCATGCGGACGGGGAAATCATCGACATCGAGACCAGCCCGGACGCGATTTCATACCTCTACCCGCACGACGGTCTGGTGACCCACTCGAACCACTTCATGGACCCGCGCCACGGCCCGTCCCAGATGGAGCGAATCTCCACCAGCACGCTGTATCGCGCAAACCGCCTCGACCGGTTGCTGCGCAAACACATCGGAAAGCTGGACGCGAAGGTGATGCAGGAGGCGCTGGCGGACCACTTCGGGCACCCGAATGCGATCTGCCGTCACCCGGACGAGCGGCAGCCGGAAGCCAAGCGGACCATGACCAATGCTGCGTTCATCTTCGACCTGAACGAACGCACCATGCTGGTCGCCGACGGCCCGCCCTGTGAGAACGCTTTCGTGCTGCACAAGCTGGACGGCAGTGAGGCCGCGCAGGAAGCGGCGGAGTAGCGCCTATCGGCACATCGGCGGGACACCCAGCCGGTCTCGCGCCGTACCCAGTGCCCGTTCGAAGGCAAGTGCGATGGCGATCGTCGTTCCTTCGTGCCCGGCCGGTGTGCAGATCTGTAATCCGACTGGCATTCCCGCGGCATCCAGTCCTACCGGCAGGGTCAGCCCGGCGAGGTGCAGAAGGCTGGGCACGTTCGTGTTGCGGCACATGTGCAGGTTGACGGCCAGATGGCGCTCCGGGTCGTTCTCGACCTCAGGCATCAGTGGCGGTGTTGCCGGAGTCGTCGGCCCGACAACCGCGTGGAACCCTCCGAATGACGCATTCGCAGCCTTGCCCATCCGGTCGAACGCCTTGATCCGTCGCCGGTGTTCCGCTGCGGGATAGGACTCCGCAACTTCCAGCCGGATGGCCACGTTCGGGTCGAGGTCCGCGCGGTAATCGGCCATCTCGTCAGACATGAACTGAGCCATTTCGCCGACGTGCAGCCCGCCGCGCGAGAAAATTTCCGTCGCATCGTCCAGATGCGGCAGGTCCGCCGACGAAAGGCGAAGTCCGGCCCTGCCCAGTTCCTCCACCGCAGCCTGTGCCGTCTCCGCGATTCCGGGATCGCAGTCCTCGAAAAACCAGTCCAGGACCCCGATGTTGAAGTCCTCGAGGGATGCCTGCGACAACCGGCCCAGATATGCGACCGGATCCTCGGAGACGAGCGGATCTATGGCCGCAAAGCCGATCGCCAGATCGGCAACGGTTCTGGCCAAAGGCCCGGGGGTATCGAGGCCGCTGGCAAGCGGCACCACGCCATCGGTTGACCACCGTCCCCATGCGGGCCGGAGCCCGGCCGTTCCGGTAATCGACGCAGGCATGCGAACAGAGCCCGCTGTGTCGGTCCCGATCGCCAACAATGCCGAGCCCTCATGGAGGCTCACACCCGCCCCGGAACTGGATCCGCCCGGCGAACGGTGTTCACCGTCTCCCCAGGGGTTGCGCGGGGCACCCCAGTGCGGGTTCACACCCAGCCCGCCGAAGGCAAACTGCACCGTGTGGGTCTTGCCGGAGATCACCCCCATCTGCCTGCGGATCGCACTCACGACCGGTCCTTCGCGGCGCCATTCCTCCGGCAGTTCGCTCGGACAACCGGCGAAAGTAGGATACCCGCCGACGCCGATCAGGTCCTTGACGGAGACCGGGATTCCCTGAAGCGCCCCGAGATCGACACCCGCGTCGTGGACCGCGTCCGCAGCAGCGGCCTGCTTGCGGAGAAGCACCTCGTCCCATGTCTTATAGGCATGGAACGCTTCCCCGCGTTCCGCATGTTTCGCAATCGCCCAGTCGGCGAGTTCCGCCGAGCGGAGTCGCCCCTCCCGGCGCGCCGCAATGATTTCCGCCAGCGAAGTTGTCGCGAGGTCCATCGTCCTGCGCTCAGCTAATCGCAGCGCCGTTGAGCTCGACCGACACCATCGGCTCCAGTGTCGCGGCCATGGTCGCGTGCAGGTAGCAGGTGTTCGCGGCGATGGTCATCAGCCGCTCATGGGTCGCGTCGTCTTCCTCACCGGACAGGAACAGATGCGTGTCAGCGGGCTCTGCCTTGCCGATCCAGCTTCCGTCCGCAGGATCGCCCGCGGTCGAGAACGGCGTATGCTGCACAAGACGCACACCACGGATTTTGAAATCCTGGTGGTGAATGTAGCGGCCGAGCTGGGTCATGTAGCAAAAGGCGATCCCGGCCGCGGCGATGGCGAGCCCGCTCGGTGCCTGGTCGATGTCCATCCGCTCGTCGGACTTGAGCTTGAAGTGGCTCATGCCGTCGAGGCCGAGATAGGTGTCGGTCTCGGTCACACCGTTGGGATCGAGCAACTCGCTGTGACCCGGCACGACCCGCACGATCCGCTTGAGCTTCTCGTCCGTTCCGGTCGGTGCGGGCTTCGCCTCCCCGGCCTCGACCTCGCCGGTCTTCCAGACGATGTCCTTCAGTTCGTCGGAAACTTCCATGGGGGATGGCGGCGCACTGTAGGTCGTGTACGGGTCAGGCGCGTCCGGCGCCTCCGAGTTCGTCAGAGAGGTCACAACGCGGCGGCGGCCGTTCACATAAATTGCAAAGGAATTGTCAAACGCCGTGCGCATCAGATCCATCGCCGGAGACGCCTTTATCGCATCGTGGACCAGCGCCTTGATATCATCGGCAGATGCCGACGACTTGATCTTCACGATCACCTCCGCCGGCTCGCCATGGCCGACGCCGTCGCCGCGAATGAACGAGCCGACGATGTAGTAGCCGTTCTTCAGGTCGATCCTGAGGTCGTCGATGGCAATCCCGCGCACGCGCGCGATGGTCAGCAGGCGGTTGACCAGATCGCCGTGCAGGCCCGCGTTGAAGAAGCCCAGCGGAAACGGCGACACGTCGCCGCCCCCCAGATGCTTGCCCTCATCGGTGGACATGCGCCAGACGCTGCCGGTCTCGCCTTCGGTGACGACGCCTTCCTTCTGGAAGCCCGCCATCTGGCGCGATTCCACCGTGAAGACGTCGCGCGCGGCACCCGGCCCCAGCACGGCCGGCCGGGCGGTGCCCTGCTTCATCTTGAAGGAAAGCGGATACCCCGAACCCTCGATCGAATCCGTTGGCTTGCTCGCCGTCATCGTGCCCATGGCTGTCTCCCCAGATTGGTCTTGTTTTGTTGTCCGATTGTTTGCACAGCCGGAACACCAAGTCGATTCACGACACCTGTGCCGCCATTGAAATGCCGTGATCTTTGCTAGGGCTGCCGGTACCCCGATTTTTCTCGGGAAATTTATGTCCCTCCGGAGTCGGCATTTCGGATTCCTTGAGAGAGCCGGCTATCTGGCAGACTGACTGCCCTTGGCAATGGTTCCGGTACAGGTGGACTGTACAAGCACAGCAGACCGGTCCCGGTCATCGACTATCAGAGGTTACTCCGCCGGTTCCCGCTTGAGGAACCAGTCGGGCAGGTCCGCCTCCTGCGTGCCAGAGAAGATGCACTGCTTGATTGCACGGGCTTCGTCCGCGGTCACGGTTCCCACGGCCTTCGCGGCATCGGTCCCCGAGGTGAATGCCGGGGGCGGCGCGAAGCAGGTGGCACAGCGGCGTTTCTTCAGATCGAGCGGCGGCTCGCCCTTGATGGATTCGACCAGTTCAATGGCTTTTCGCACCTGCGCGTCATCGCCGGTGACCGACAGCACCACGGTCCCTTCCGAGCCTGACACACCACCGCCGCCGACATGGACGGCCTGGAGCCCGAACAGGATATCGAAGGCCTGAATCTCGGTGATGACCTTGCCATTCATCACCGGCAGCATCCCGATCTTGGTTCCGTAGAAGTAGTCCGCCTTGGCGTGGCCGAGTTCCTGCGACGCGGCGCGCACCGACGGCACAAGTTTCTCCAGCCCTACCGGCACGATCAGCGGAATGCCGGTCCCGCAGATCGCGCCATAGGCCCAGCCGATGGTCCCGGCGGCCGGGTGGGCGTTAAAAATGCCTGCGTTGAACTCCGGATCGACGGCATTCGCGCCCTTGATGAAGAGGCACGTGTCGTCCCAGCCGGCGAGGGTTTCTTCCATGGTCGGCACCGGGGGGACCGGCTTGCCGTTCACCAGCCGTATCATGGCCGGTTTCTCGGCCGGCTCGGTCTGGCAAAGCGTACCGTTGATGACCTGTCCCGACACGAACCTGTCTCGAGTGTCGGCAAGGTCACCCATGATCTCCTCGGCGACATAGACATTCGTCGAGCCGTGCCCGATCACGATCTGCGCATGTTCGAGCGCATGAGCAACTTCCGGCAATGCGGCGACTGCCTTGCCGAGCAGGCGCTTGGATTCCCAAGGTGTAAAACCGAAAACGGCGCGCATGAATTTCTCCCTCATCCGAAAATGGGCGTTGGCCAAACCTAACAGGCCCACCGATTGGCGAACATCATATCGTCCTGCCGCACGCATCGTGCTATGTCGCGAAGCAACGGTTGCGTACCGAACGGGGCGCAAAATATCAAAGGGGGAACGGATGGCGGATTCGATTCTGGTTCGCGGGAACGACTATGAATTCACGCTTCAGATGGCGGGCACCTATGCGGGCACCCGCATCGATTACGAGCCCGGCGTACTCGAGGAAATCTACGCGAAGGTCCTGAACAACCAGCCCTTCCAGGCGTGCGAGTTTTCGCTTTCGAACTACACGATGATGCGCGACCGCGGCGCGGGCGACTGGCTGACGGCGATCCCCGTTTTCGCCAACCGCGATTTCCGCCACAGCATCATCTGGGTGCGCAAGGACAGTGATCTGGAATCGGCCGAACAGCTCGCCGGCAAGAAGGTCGGTGTGCGTGACTACACCATGACTGCCGCCGTCTGGCTGCGCGGCACGCTGCTGGATGAATACAACACCGACTGGCGCGATATTCACTGGTTCGCCAATGCCGAACAGCGCTTCCCGACCCTCGGCGGCGTGCCGCTGACACTGGTCGATGGCGACCCGGAAACAATGCTGCTCGAAGGCGAACTCGACGCCTTCATCTCTCCGCGCCCGCGCGACCTGATGGAGAAACCGCCCGCCGAGCGTCAGTTGCGCCCGATCTTCCGCGACGTGCTGGCGGTGGAGCGCGAGTACTTCCAGCGAACCGGTATCTACCCGATCAACCACACGGTGGTGATGCGCAAGGAACTGCTCGACGAGTTCTCCGATGCGCCGAAAGCAATCTTCGACGCGTATTGCACCGGCAAGGCGCGTGCGCTGAAGCGCAAGATCGGCTCCACCTTCGTGCCCTGGGGCAAGGAGTACTGGACCGAGACCATGTCGATGTTCGGCGGCGACCCCTTCCCCATGGGACTGACGGAATCCAACCGCAAGAATGTAGGTACGCTGTTGCGATACCTGCATGAACAAACCCTGATCTCGGAACTGCCCGAGATCGAGGACCTGTTCCTCCCCGGAACCACTGGCTTTACGGAAGGTGACTGAGAATGGTCGAAGATAAAGCGCGTTTCGACTACATCGTCGTCGGTGCAGGCAGCTCGGGCTGCGTGCTCGCCAACCGCCTGTCCGCCTCTGGCCAGCACAAGGTGCTGCTACTCGAGGCGGGCGGCCCCGACACGAACCCCTGGATTCACATCCCGCTGGGTTACGGCAAGCATTTCACCAACAAGGCCGTGAACTGGCTCTACAACACGACGCCCAATCCCGAATGGGTGAACCGGCCGGTGAAGCAGCCGCGCGGCAAGGTGCTGGGCGGCAGCAGTTCGATCAACGGGATGGTCTACATCCGCGGTCACGCCGAGGACTACAACCACTGGCGTCAGCTCGACAATCCGGGCTGGAGCTACGAGGACGTGCTGCCCTATTTCCGCAAGGCGCAGAACCAGGAACGCGGCGAGGACGAGTTCCACGGTGTCGGCGGGCCGCTCAACGTGTCCGATGTGTATGAGCCCCATCCGCTGGCGGACGCGTTCATCGACGCGGCCGAGGCCGCCGGCCATCCGCGCAACAACGACTTCAACGGTGCGGACCAGACGGGCTTCGGCTACATGCAGTGGACGATGCGGAACGGACGGCGCTGCTCGGCCGCCGTCGCCTATCTGAAGCCCGCGCGCAAACGGGCGAACCTGTTCATCGAGACCCGCGCGCATTCGACCCGCCTGCTGTTCGACGGGCGGCGTGCCACCGGCATTGAATATGTCCAGGGCGGCCAGACCAAGACGGCGCACGCCGACGGCGAAATCCTGGTGTCGGGCGGCGCCTACAACTCGCCGCAGCTCCTGCAACTGTCGGGCCTGGGGCCGTCGGCTCTTCTGCGCGAACACGGGATCGACGTCATCGCCGATATGCCCGGTGTCGGGTCGAACCTGCAGGACCATATCAACGCACCATTGATGTACCGGCTGAACCGGAAAAACTGGAGCGCCAACCAGGTTGTGAACTCCTTCACGCACCGGATGTGGACAGCCGCGCGGTACGCAACGAACCGCAAGGGCTGGCTGGCGATGGGCGTGTCCTACGCCGGCGGTTTCTTCAAGGTGGACCCTGCGGCGGTCTCACCCGACATCCAGTCACAGCTCATGATGCTGAGCACGCCCGAGGTCGGCGAGATGCCCCACCCCTTCCCCGGGGTCACCATCGTCAACGCCCTCATGCGGCCGGAAAGCCGCGGACATGTGAACATCGTCTCCAACGACCCGTTCACCTACCCCGATATCCAGCCGAACTACCTGGACACCCAGAAGGACCGGGACATCCTGATCGGCGCCGTGAAGATGATGCGCGAGATCACGTCGCAGCCCGTCTTCCGGCAGTTCATCGTCGAGGAACACGATCCGGGCGACAGCTGCCAGTCGGATGACGAGATTCTCGACTACCTGCTGAAGCGCGGGCGGACCAGCTATCACCCCGTCAGCACCTGCAAGATGGGCAACGACCCAAAGGCCGTTGTCGATGCACGCCTGCGTGTGCACGGTTTCGAGGGGCTGCGCGTGGTGGATTGCTCAATCATGCCGACGCTCGTTTCGGGCAACACGAATGCGCCTGCGATCATGATCGGGGAGAAGGCATCGGACATGATCCTTGAGGATGCCCGCTGACACGCCGCGGTCATGGCCCCGCGTGGCCGAATGTGAAAAGATGACCTCAAGCAAACGCCATCAGAACAAGAATCCTGGGGAGGAATAAGCATGTTCACCGCATCCGCCGACATCGTCATGCCGACCTCGATCATCGGGTCGCTGCCGCGCCCGAGCTGGTTCACCGAGAGCCTGGAAGCGCGCAGTTTCCTGCACGCCATGTCGTCATCGGTGTTCCGCGAACAGTATGAGGACGCCGTAAGTTCGCACCTGCGCGCCCAGGAAACTGCCGGCGTCGATATCTGCACCGACGGCGATGCCCATTACGACGAGCAGGTCGCGGGCGGCAGCTGGCAGTCCTACCCGCTGTTTCATATGGAAGGTATGGACATCCACAATCCGGGCCCGACGGTCTATAAGGTAGGAAACCGCCCGTGGCCGCGCGGTCACATCCTGCACGACTCCCTTGAAGGCCGTGTCATGCCGCCGCTGATCGCCCCTGTCGGGCGCGGTAACCTGCAATATGCGGCCATGTGGAAAGCCGCCCAACGGATGACCACCAAGCCGATCAAGTTCGGCACCATCACCCCGGAACTGCTCGCGGCGTCCGTCACCGACAACTACTACACCGACCCCGTCGAACGCGTGCACGCGTTCAGCAAGGCGCTGAACGAGGAACTCAACGAACTCGCGGATGCGGGATGCCCGGTCATCCAGATGGAAGAGCCGCAGATTCACATGACGCCCGTGCGCGGACCGCTGTTCGGCAAGTTCGACGAGGCAAAATTGGTGGAAGTATTCAACAACACCGTGAAGGGCCTGCGCGACAAGACCGAGGTCTGGTGTCACACCTGTTGGGGCAACCCCTCGCAGCAACGTATCTTCCGCGACGTGCAGAGCTACCAGCCGACGCTGGAATGGATGAACCAGGTCGATGCCGACGTGCTGACCTTCGAGACCTGCAGTTCCGGCCCCGGCGACCTCAAGGCAATCGGTGAGGTGATTGACGACAGCAAGAAGATCGCCATCGGCGTCATCGACCATCACACACTGCAGGTCGAGCGCCCGGACCAGATCGCGGACCTGATCCGCGAGGCCCTCAAGTACATCCCTGCCGAGCGGCTGATCATCTCGTCCGACTGCGGCATGGGCCGCGAGGGCATGAGCCGCCGCCACGCCACCTACAAGATGGCTGCGATGGTGCAGGGCACGAACATCGTGCGCGGGGAGCTCGGACTACCGCTGGCGGATTGCCTGGCGGCGGACGACCGTTACTCGCTGACCATCACCCAGGAATAAGCCCGAAGCGGAGAGGCAGAACATGCTAGTCGTCGATTCCCAGGTCCATATCTGGATCAACACACAGATGAGCCCGATCCACCGCCAGGTGCCGAACTTCACGGCTGAAGACCTGATGGCGGAAATGGAAGTCGCGGGCGTGGACCGCGTGGTCCTACATCCGCCGGGCGTCGTGCCGAACGGCAACGAGGTCGCGATCGCGGCCGCCAACCGCTACCCGGACAAGTTCCGCGTGCTTGGCTGGGTCCACATGGACCAGCCGGAAATCGGCGCGGCAAAGCTCGCCGGATGGACGGACACGCCCGGCATGTCCGGCCTGCGCTTTCTGTTCATCGCACCGGGACGCGAGAACTGGCCGAATGACGGCACACTCGACTGGATCTGGCCAATCGCCAACGAGCAGAAGATGCCTGTGGGCTTGCTCGCCCATACCTTCCTGCCGCGCCTCGGCGAATGGGCCGAGAAGTATCCGGACATCCCGTTCCTGATCGACCATCTCGGCGCCAACCCGTTCAAGCCGGGCCCGGAATCCTTCGAAACCATGCCCGACCTCGTGGCGCTCGCGAAATATCCGAACGTGGCGGTGAAGATGTCCGGCGCGAACGGAAACTCTATCGCCCCGTACCCCCATGTGGACATCCACGACCACCTCAAGCAGATCTTCGACGCCTTCGGCCCGGACCGCTGCTTCTGGGGCACCGACCTGTCGCGCATGAAGTGCAGCTACAAAGAGTGCGTCACCCTGTTCACCGAGGAATTGCCCTGGCTGTCCGGGCGCGACCTTGAACTCGTGATGGGCGAGGCGCTGTGCAAGTGGATCGGCTGGGACCTGCCATAGCCGGCGGCCGCAGCGCGCGCACCCAAGACGGAGGGAACAGCTTGAGCCTGTCCCTCCGGGAGACCGATATGACAACCAGCCTCCGGCGCGGCCTGCTGGCGATCCTGCTGCTGCTCCTGTTCCTGTCGGGCCCGGTTTTCGCCCCGGCACACACCGGCCTGTCTTCGCTGGCCCTTGCACAAGGCCAGTCCGGCGTCGTCGACGAGGCAACACTGCAGAAGTTCGCGGTGGCAGCCCGCGAGGTCGTAGCCGTGCGCCAGGAATATGAACCCCTTATCCGGACCGCGCCCAATGCCGAAATGGCCAAGGCGCTCAGCGAGGATGCCCGCGCAAAAATGGATGCCGCGTTCGCCTCGGCCGGGATCACGCCGCAACGCTATCTCGAGATTGCCCAAGCCGCACAAACAGATGCGGCCCTGCGCGAGCGAATCCAGAAGATGCTCAAAGACGAGACCGGGCAGTAAAACCCACGGAAGAAAATCCATGTCCAGACTAGATACGATCGAGAAACTCGAAGCCCTGTACGGGGCGCCGGTCGAGACTGCGATGGCCAAGGAGACCGACAGGATCACGCCGCACTATCGCACCATGATCGAGGCCTCCCCCTTCGTGGCGCTGGCAACGAGCGGCCCCGAGGGTCTCGACTGCTCGCCGCGCGGCGACATGGCTGGGTTCGTACGTATTCATGACGACAAGACGGTGATGATGCCCGACCGCAAGGGCAACAACCGGGTGGATTCACTGAGGAACATAGTGCGCGATCCTCGCGTGGCGCTCCTGTTCCTGCTGCCCGGCAGCGGCAACACGCTGCGTATTAATGGCCAGGCGCATCTTTCGGTCGATCCGGAGGTGCTCCGTAGCTTCGCGGTCGATGGCCAGGCCCCGCGTTCGGTGATCGTCATCGAGGTCAGTGCTGTCTATTTCCAGTGCGCGCGGGCCATCGTGCGCTCCGAACTCTGGAACCCGGACAGGCACATCGCCCCTGGCGTGCTGCCGACCGCCGGTGAGATCCTGTCGGCCCTGAGCGGCGGGCGGGTCGGCGGCCCCGACTACGACATGGCCTGGCCGGAGCGCGCCAAGGCAAGTCTCTGGTAACGAGTCACGAAATGCCGGAACATTCCGGCGGCTCGACACGTTGTTTTGCGAGAGACATGTGCGGTTTCGACCGCAATCAAAGGGGACACGACAATCATGGACATCGTCCGCATCATCATCGCCATTCTCCTGCCGCCGCTGGGCGTCTTCCTGCAGGTCGGCATCGGCGGCCATTTCTGGCTCAATATCCTCCTGACGATCCTCGGCTATATCCCCGGCATCGTCCACGCGGTCTGGGTGATCGCGAAAAAGTAGTCCCGTGCCTGATGCGAACCGGCAGCGGGCGTTCGAACGCCTCGACCGGCTGTCGCACTGGCTGGACGACCGGTTCGAAATCCCCGGAACGGGCATCCGTTTCGGGCTGGATGGATTGCTGGGCCTCATTCCGGGCGTTGGCGATACGCTGACGGCACTCGTGTCGCTCTATCTCGTATTCGAGGCCCGGCAGGCAGGTGCTTCGCGCTGGATCATGGCTAGCATGCTGCTGAATGTCGGGATCGACTGGCTAATCGGACTGATACCCTTCGCGGGTGACATCTTCGACATTGCCTACAAGGCCAACCGTCGCAACATCGCGCTGCTGCGGGCCCATCTCGACAAGACCGAATAAGCGGCTCTTCCGGGAACGAAACTCGTGCTCTCCCATTTTCACTCTGCGGGGGAACCGGAATAGCATGTTGGCAGCCGGTTGAAGGGCACAGAAGGTGACCATGACAAATGCCAAAACGGGCAACGACAAACGTGTCTCCGGGGCGATCGAGCCTTCCATAGACATGCTTCCGGGTGGATCGGCATTCTTTGATATCGCCCAGTCGATCCGGGCGAGTTACTGGTTCGCACCCAGCGTGATGGTAGTGCTGGCCATCCTATTGTCAGCCCTGACCCAGTGGCTGGACGGCCTGATCCGACCCGACTGGCTGCAAGGCCTCGAATGGATCTACTCAAACGAGACAGTCAGCGCGCGCGCCGTACTGTCGACCATTGCCACGTCCATGATCACGGTCGCGGGCGTGACCTTTTCCATGACGATCGTGTCGGTGTCCTTCGCTTCGGCACAGTTCGGGCCGCGGCTCATCAACAACTTCATGCGCGACCGCGGCAACCAGTTCACACTTGGCACCTTCATCGCCACCTTCGTGTTCTGCCTGATGGTCCTGCGCGGCGTCCGGGACGGCGTGGCCGAGGAGGATATCGCGGCCTTCATCCCGCATATCTCGGTGCTCGCCGCGATGCTGCTCGCAGTCCTCAGCATCGCCGTCCTGATCTACTTCATCCACCACGTGCCGGAGACGATTAACGTCGGCAATATCGTCTATGACGTCGGCCGCCGGCTCCGCACGGCGGTGACCGAGTTGTTCCCCGAAACACCGGGGAACGACCCGCAAACACCTCCCGAGGACAGCGGGCGGAACGAGTTCGACGCCGAGGACATCGCCAATGCCGTTGCCATTCCCTGCGCGGAATCCTGCTACGTCCGGGCCATCAACTCGCGGCGCATTTTCGCTCTTGCCTGCGAGCACGACCTGAGGGTCCGGATCGAGTTCATCCCGGGCGATTTCGCACTGACGGGAGAGACCGCACTGTATGCCTGACCTGCGGAACACGCAGACGATGCATGTATCTCGGCGCTCGAGGAGTGCCTGACCTTTAGCCCGCGCCCGGGTAAGTCCTAGGACGCCCGTTTCCTCGTTGACCAGCTTGTCGAGATCATCGGCCGCGCGCTGTCGCCAGGTGTGAACGACCCCTATACCGCCATCAACTGCATCAACCTGCTGATGGACAGCCTGTCAATCGCGATACGGGCCGAGGCCCCGTCCGGCATCCAGGCCGACGAAGACGGGAACGTCCGGATCGTCACCAACCCGTTTGGCTTCGAACAGCTGTCGAACTCCGTGTTCGAGCAGACATCCCAGTATGTCGGCCGGGACCGGAACGTGACCCTTCATATGATTCACATGATCGCGACAGTCGGCGCGCGCGTCGAACAGGCGTCCTACCGTGAGGAATTGCGAAAACATGCCGAGCGGCTTGCCGGCATCGCAACCGCCGAAATCGGCAATCCGGTCCAGACCCGGGAGATCGAGCGGGCCGCGGAGCTGGTCGTCGACATCCTGGAGAACCGGGCCGACCTGCACCGCCTGCGTGAAGGCGCGGCCTGGCTCGGGGGAAGCGGCTAGCGCAGGATCAGGTCCGCGCTCGCCCTGGTGCTGTACGGCCCGTCCGGGCCCTGCACCGTAACCTCGACCCGCGCGGTGTAGACGCCCGACGGCCAGCGGGGAATCGTGCGCTTGGCTCCCGAATAGGCGAATAACTCGGCGCGGCCCTGGTCCAGCACACGTGTGTTGGCAAAAATATCCTCTCCGGCAGGCCCCTCGATCTCGAAGGCGATTTGGGCGCCTTTTGGCGCCCCGAACAGGACGACATAGGCGACCAGCGCCTCTGCATCCGTCTTCGCCGAGCCCGGATAGCCTTCGAACTTCGCCGTGTTCCGCTCCGGCACACCTGTCGTGAGGCCGACACGGCGGATATGCACCGGCCGGTAGAAATCGACATTCGAGACCGCAGGATCGCGCCAGAGTGAAGCATTGAGCGCCCGTGACGGCGTGCATTGCGCACCTTGTGTCTGGCGCTCCGACGTGAAGGGATCGACCGGCACCCCGTCCTTCTCCAGCTGGAAATGAAGGTGAGAGGTCTCCGACCAGCCGGAACTACCGATCCGTCCCAGCACCGTCCCGGCCTCGACCGGTGCTCCCGTGCGCACGGTCACGCTGCCCTTCGCCATATGGCAATACTGGGTGGTCCAGCCGCCGCCATGGTCGATGCGCACGCCGTTGCCGCACATCACCGCTTCACGCGCCGGGTCGTTGTCGCGCATCGGCGTATCGGCAAGGCCGTCGCGGGTCCCGATGACCTTGCCCGCTGCAGCCGCGACGATATCCACCGTCCCGATGCTTTCATCGGTGGTCGCGATATCCGTGCCCTTGTGGGCGTCATAGGTACGAATGCCGCACATATGGTCTTGATAACGGGGGCCGGAATCGAGGTCGACATAGGCCATGTACCAGCAGTCGTCGCCGACGCGGCACCGCGCCGGAAATGTCAACGCCGGCGCAGCGGCACCGGCGTTCTGGGCGATGGAGATGGCTTCCGGCTCATGGGCCGGCGCTTCGCGTTCCAGCACGAAGAAGTACAGGAAGATCGCGATGATCGTCCCGATGATCAGGCCGAATTTGAGTCCGCCGAAATTCATGACCCGATTCTAGCAGATCGGCCGGGACTTAAAACGCCTTGCTAGATAGCCAGGTACTGCTGGCGAAGATCCGCATTGTCGAGCACATCCTGCGCCGTCCCGTCGAAGACCACCTGTCCCATGTCGAGGATGATCGCCCGGTCAGTCAGGTGCAGCGCCGCGATGGCATTCTGCTCGACGATGATGGTCGTCATGCCAAGCGACTTGATCTGCTCGAGGGTCTTTTCGATTTCCTGCACAATCACCGGGGCCAGGCCTTCATAGGGCTCGTCCAGCAGGAGCAGCTTCACATCGCGCGCCAGCGTGCGGCCGATGGCCAGCATCTGCTGCTCACCGCCCGACAGGGTGGTGCCTTCCTGCTTGCGCCGCTCGCCGAGACGCGGGAACAGCTCATAGACCCTTTCAATAGACCAGCCATGCGGCGGCGCAATCTGGGCCAGCTTGAGGTTTTCCTCGACGGTGAGGCCCGCAATGATCCGTCGGTCCTCGGGCACCAGCCCGATGCCGTTCTGTGCGGCCTCGTGCGATTTCATCTCGTGCAGCGGCATGTGGTCGAGCCAGATCTCGCCGTGCCGCAGCGCCGGGTTGTCCACCCGCGCAATCGACCGCAGGGTCGATGTCTTGCCCGCACCGTTGCGACCCTGCAGCGCGACGATCTCGCCCTCGCGAATGTCGAAACTGACTCCCTGGACGATGTAGCTTTCACCGTAATAGGAGTGGATATCCCAGCACGAAAAATAGGAAGGAGCACCGCCTTTGCCTTCCTTGGGCGCCAGTCCTGGAGCATGGTCCTGCATCGCTGCACTCTCGGCTTGCTTCATGTGAATTACTCGGCCGGACGCGCGCTCCCCCGTGTGAAATTCCTCGTCGGACAATTCAAACGCACTAATAGATGTGCCCCCCCAAGATACGCTTCCTGTACGCGCGGGTCGCCCTTGATCTTTTCCGGCAGGTCTTCGGCGATCACCGTGCCCTGCGCGAGGACAGATATTTTCTCCGCGAGGGAGAACACCACGTGCATGTCATATTCGATGACCACCATCGTCACCCCGCCGCTGGCAATGCGCCGCATCAGGTCGATCGTGTTGTTGGTATCCGCTCGCGCCATGCCCGCCGTCGGCTCGTCGAGCAGCAGCAGCCTGGGCTTCTGGACCAGGCACATCGCCAGTTCCAGCCGCCGCTTGTCACCGCGTGACAGTTGCTTGGAGACCTCCTGGGACTTGGCCGCCAGCCCGACGTCTTCGAGGCTGGCCATGGCCGCTTCACGGATTTCGCGTTCCGCACCGACGCGCCGCCATGCATGCAGGCGGTAGGAACCGTCACGGCTGGCAAGTGCCGGGATCGCGACGTTCTCTACCAGTGACATGTCATCGAAAATTTCAGGTGTCTGGAAAACCCGGCTCACCCCCGTCTGGTTGATCTGGTGCGGCTTCAGACCCAGCAGCGAGGTTCCGTTGAAGGTGACGGAGCCCGTATCCGGTTCCAGCCGCCCGACGAAGCAGTTGAGCAGCGTCGACTTCCCCGCACCGTTCGGACCGATGGTGGAAACCGAGGACCTGTATGTCCTGGCGCAGCACATACTTGGCAGAGACCACGCAGCCCGGCTGTTTGAGGAAATGGCCGCGTCCCAGAACGCCCTTCATGTCATGCCGCGGGTGACGGACGCGGTGATCGCGCGACTCGAACGCGAGCTGGCCGGCTCCATCGGCGCCGCGTCTGCCCATGCGGTGGTGACCCGTATCACCGGGACCCAGGTCGTGGGCATGATCGAACTGATCGACATCGCCAGCGAGACCCAGCAGCTGATCGAGACCTCACGCCAGCTTGCCGAGAAATCCGCCGAACTGGAACGTACCGCGCAACAGTTGCGTGACGTGAACGACCGGCTGCGCGCCCTCGACGCCCAGAAGGACGACTTCCTCAGCCAGGTCAGCCATGAACTTCGAACTCCGATGACCTCGATCCGGTCCTTCTCCGAGATCCTGATGGAAGAAGACGGGCCAAGCCCCGCCGAGCGGACGCGGTTCATGTCCATCATCCATGAGGAAAGCCGGCGCCTGACCCGGCTGCTCGACGAGATTCTCAACCTCTCGCGTCTAGAATCGGGCGCGGCCAACCTGCCGCTTGAACCTGTTGAGCTGAACGGTGCCCTCGACGCTGCGTTGAACTCGATCACGGGCATGACCAGGTCACGAAATGTCGAGGTGCATGTGGAACATGCGGCGGCTGACGTGCGCGTCTATGCCAATGACGACCGGCTGCGTCAGGCGCTGATTAACATCCTGTCCAACGCCGTGCGCTACAACACGGCACCGTCACCGCGGATCGACCTGCGCGCCAGGGCGGATGGCCACCGCGCCTGGATCGATGTCATCGACAATGGCGGCGGCATCTCCCGCGAAGAAGCCGATACCGTTTTCGACAAGTTCTCGCGCGGCTCGCGCGCCACCGCAGATCAGGGCGCGGGGCTTGGCCTCGCCATCAGCCGGGCGATCATGCACGCCATGCAGGGCGACCTGACCGTCGAGTTTGCACCCGACGGCACGAGCTTCTTCCGCCTGTAGTTACTTTGCGTGCAGGAAGCCGCTGCGGCAAAGTAATGACGGACATCACAACAGAGCCGAGGAGCGCCCCGATGACAGAGACCATGGTTCCCTATGAGTACGGCGGGCGTCAGTTCGAGGGCGCCGTCGTGTGGGACGATAGCATCGACACGCCCCGGCCGATCGTCTTCATGCAGCCTGACTGGTACGGCGTCTGCCGCCACACGCTCGACATGGCCGCCGAGGCCGCGGGGCCGAACTATGTCATGCTCGTCGCCGACATGTACGGCGTCGGTTATGGCGAGAAGGACAAGGAATACGATTTCCTGCTCGCCAGCGCCCAGGGGGCCCGCCGCGACCTTGATCTTGTCCGTGACGGCGGAGCTATCGCGCTGGACGCCCTGCTGAAGGTCGCACGCGCGCGCGCGCCGGTCGCCGACACGCCAATCGGGGCCATAGGGTTCTGCATGGGCGGCGGGATCGTTCTGGAACAGGCGCGTGCGGGTGCGGACTTCGCGGGCACGGTCGTGTTCCACGTCACCCTGCCCAATCCCGTCGATCCGAAGACAGAACCCCGCTTCTCCGGCAAGGTGCTGGCCCTGCACGGCCGCGTGGACCCGGTCACGCCCAAGGACATGATGGATGCGCTGGAAGACGAACTCTCGGGCGCCGGGGTCGAATGGCAGACCATGACCTTCAGTCACGCCACCCATGCCTTCTGCGTACGCGGCGAGAACAATCCGCCCTACACCCTGTTCGACGAGGCGGTGTGCCGGAAATCCTACCGGATGATGCACGAATTTTTTGAGGAAACGCTCTCGACCTAGTATCAGTTGTTCCGGGGAAGGATTCGAAAACCGGCGGGCAGCCAAAGCCCCGAGATACGAAGAGGATCGAGAGCATGAAGTTTCCGGCACTTGCAGCCGTCGCGCTGGCAGGCCTTTTACTGGCAAAGCCGGCTGCGGCCTTCGACATTCCCCAGGGTGACCACAGGTACTTCGCCGGCATCGGCGTCGCCGTCACCTTCTGTTCCACCTGTCACGATGTCGGCCCGATGGGCCCGACGGACCAATTCATCCGCGCACCGTCGTTCGAAAAGTTCGTGAGCCAGTTCAACCGCGACCCCAAGACGCGCCGCGCGGACATTACGGAGTACCTGACCCTCATGCGGGACAACAAGGTGCGCCTGACCAAGATGCCGCCTCTGGGCCTCGACGATGCCGAGATCGAATGGCTGGCCTTCTACCTGTCGCTGACCAACTTCAAATAGGCCGCAACAGGACGTCAACGTGCGGGAGGGCACATGACCGGAAAAGTGGCGCTGGTGACCGGCGCGGCACGTGGCATCGGGCTCGCGACGTCAAAAATTCTGCTCGGTGAAGGCTGGCAGGTCGCGATGGTCGACCGCGACGGCCAAGAACTCCTATCGGCGTCCATGGGGCTGGATGGCGCCGCGGCGTTCATCTTCGACGTCTCGGAGCCGGACCAGGTGGACGAGATGACGGCTGCTGTCATGGACAGGTTCGGCCGCATCGATGCAGTCGTGAACAACGCCGGCGTGGCAGACTTCGGGCCTTTGGAGGAAACCTCTTTCGAGCGCTGGCGGCGCGTGATGGAGACGAACCTCGACGGCGTGTTCCTCGTCTCCCAGGCGGCCTTGCCGCATCTCAAGGCGACGAAAGGCTGCCTTGTGAATATTGCGTCAATCTCCGGCCTGCGCGCCTCGACCCTCCGCGTGGCCTATGGCACCTCGAAAGCTGCCGTCATCCAGCTCACGAAGCAGCAGGCCGCCGAACTCGGGGAGTATGGCGTTCGGGCCAACTGCGTCTGCCCGGGCCCGGTACGCACCAAGCTTGCCATAGCCGTTCACTCCCAGGACATCATCGACGCCTATCACGACGCGATCCCGCTGAACCGCTATGGCAGCGAAGCGGAGATCGGCGAGGTCATCGCCTTCCTGTGTTCCGACAAGGCGAGCTACGTGACCGGCCAGGTCGTGGCGTCCGACGGCGGCTTCGAGAGCACGGGCGTGGGTCTGCCTGCCTTGCGCAAGTAACCCTGACTTCATGAGCTCCCTTCCATCCGATCCCGAGGCGCGCCGGCGTCTGGTCGTCCTGATCGCGTCTCTGCTCTTCATGCTGATCGGCTCGGGAAGCATCTACTTCATCGTCGTGGCGCTGAAGGTCATCAGCAGCGAATTCGCCTGGCCGCGCGCGGTTCCGTCGATCGCCTACGCGCTGCAGTACGGTATGGCGGGCATCGGCGGCATCTTCATGGGCTGGTGCCTGGACCGGCACGGTCCGGCGATCCCGGCGTTCATCGGTGCGATCATGATGGGCCTCGGCGCCATCGCAACCGCCTATGTCACCAGCCCTTGGGAACTCTACTTCATCTACGGGATCATGCTCGGCTTCTTCGGACGCTCGACCCTGTTCACGCCGCTGACGGCAAATATCACGCGCTGGTACGAACACAACCGCAGCCTCGCTGTCGGCGTCGTGGGATCGGGACAGGGCCTTGCCGGCATGATCTGGCCACAGGTCTTCCACTACCTGATTGCATCCTATGGCTGGCGTACGGCAGCGATGCTCTACGGGTTCTTTGCACTGGCAACGCTGCTGCCGCTGGCTGTCATCCTGCGTCACAGTCCGCCAGTGACCGAACTCCCGACCGGCTCCACGGCACCGGGATGCTCCGGTCCAGCCCGGCCGGTGCTTTCTCCCCCGGCGATCCAGCTGACGCTGTCCAGCGCCGCCATCGGCTGCTGTGTCGCCATGTCCCTGCCGCTGGCGCATATCGTGAGTCACATCAGCGATCTGGGTTTCGATCCTGCGCGCGGCGCGGAAGTCCTGTCCCTGATGCTTGCCTGCTCGACGCTCGCGAGCCTCTTCGGTGTGGGCTTTCTCGGCAAGCGCTACGGCGGCCTGCGCGCGATCGTGGTTTTCTCTTCCGGCCAGGCGGCCCTGCTGTTCGTCCTCGCATTCGTCGACACCCTGCCGACGCTCTACATCGCCGCAGCGCTGTTCGGCCTGGGATATGGCGGCATCCTGCCGTGCTATCCGCTGATCGTGCGCGAACTGCTTCCTGCGCGGGAAGCCGGGCGGCGGACCGGGCTGGTCCTCCTGTGCGCCGGGGCCGGCATGGCACTGGGATCATGGATGGGCGGATACGTCTTCGACCTGACGGGAAGCTATTCCAACGCGTTTCTGATCGGTGTCGGCTTCAACCTCGGCAACCTGGCCCTGATCGGCAGCCTGATCTGGCGCACGCGCCTCGCTCGACCCGCCTACGCCTGACCGGCGTCAGTCTTTCCCGTCGCGCTGCTTCACGACCGCCTCCAGCCGTTCCTTCGGCGGCACAATATCCGTGACCAGGTCGCGGATCAGGCGCTTGTTCGCCAACGGCTCCACCGTCATTTCCCCCGATCCCAGCCGGCAGGTGCAGGCGTATTCGACCTTGCCGTCGACCAGCACCATGCATTCCCGGCACGCGTTGGCACTGACACAGGAATACCGGACCGCCAGCGTCGGATCGACATCCCGCCGGATCCACAGCAGCGCATCAAGGACGGACGCGGCTGGTTCGCCACCTCGGACGACTTCCTGACCTACATGACTGACGCGTTCGACTTCATGTACCGGGAATCCGCCAGGCGCCCGCGCATGTTCTCCCTCTCGCTGCACCTTCGGGTCAGCGGCCATGCGGCCCGGGCTGCGGGTTTAGAGAGGTTTCTTGACCATGTTCGGCGTCACAAGGACGTCTGGTTCGCCCGGCGCGCCGACATCGCCAAACACTGGATCGCGACCCACCCGCCGGACTGAGGCACTCAAGCTTTCGCTGTTGGGACTGTAATCCGGCTTATGGGTTCATGCGTATCCAAGACATGTGTCCACACTGAGGACATTGCGTTTGAGCTTTTGGGGGGAAGTTCCATGGACCGGGACGAACTGAAAATACACTTCACCTTGCAGATGAAGCTTCGCGAACTGTGCGATGCGGCAGGCATTGAGCGGCCGCTTTCAAAGCGTGAACTGCAGATCGGCCTGCTCGCGCTCCAGGCAGAACCGCCGGAGGTGAAGGACGAGCACCCGGTGACGGACCTGGGCCTCGCCATCTAGCGCGACGGCTGGTGCCGGGGAAAAGCACCCACCCTACTCCGCAGCAATCCCGTTTGCCTCGGCGCTGCCCGGGCCACCCAGCAATCGATAATCTTTCAGGCGGAACCGCTTGCGCGAGAGGATGAACCCGATCACCGATTCCGGTGACAGGCTGGTGACCTCGCCCGTCATGTCCTTCCGGTAGAACGCCGTGCATCCGCCGGTTTGCCACACGGTCGATTTCAGGCGCTGCTTCATCCGACTGACGTAGCGATCCTGCACCTCTTCCCTGACGTCGATGGCCCGGAAGTCCGTACTTCTTCGAACGCTGCAGATCGCCTTGACCGTGTAACCGGCCGTCGCCTGCATGTAGGACAATTGCGAACTGTGACCGCTGCCGGTGTTGGGGCCATTGATCTTGAAGTAGTTGGGATAGCCGGACACCACGATGCCCTTGTAGGAACCGGTCTCCTGTTCCCATTCGCGGTTCAGGTTTCGGCCGCCGATTCCGTTCACCTGGAACGTCAGGGCCTTCTTCATGTCGGAGTATGCATAAAACCCGGTCGCGTAGACGATGATGTCGAGCGGGACATCCTTTCCGTCCTTTGCGCGAACTCCGTTTGGGATGATCTTCTCGATTCCGCTGATGTCGACATCAACATTCTCGCGCGACAGCGCAGGAAGATACGTGTTCGTGGGAATGACGCGCCTGCAACCCAGTTCATAGTCCGGCATCATGTGCCGGCGAAGCTTCTCGTCGGCGATATACGTCTCCAGGTTCTTTCGGAGATTGGACGCATACAGCTTCTTGATGGCATTGCTGAGCTTCACGGTGAATCTGTACCGGCGGAAGGCGATGAACCGCACCTCGTGAATGCCGAATATCAGCAACCGGTTGAAGTAGCGTATCCCGGGGAGCGTCATGAGAAATCTCTCGACGGCGCTGTAGTACCGGTCGGAACGCGGGATGACCCATTAGGGCCGCCCCATGAAGACCGTCAGCCGTTCGACGTCGCCGGCAATCGCCGGGACGACCTGCGCCGCCGAGCAGCCGGAACCGATCTATGCGGGGGACGGCTCCTATCCTGGCAGCTATTACGCGGCCTCGGCCAATATAGCCCGAACTCCGGTGATCCTGAACGGTGGGGAGGTCGCGGATATCTGCATCGTCGGCGCCGGCTATACCGGCCTGTCCACGGCAATCCACCTCGCTGAGAAAGGCTATGACGTCGCCCTTGTTGAGGGCGCACGTGTTGGATGGGGTGCGTCGGGCCGCAATGGCGGGCAGGTGGTGAACGGTCTCAACGCCGGGCTGGACGTAATCGAGCGGCGGTACGGGCCGGAAACGGGCGTCTTCGTCGGCGGGCTCCTGCAGGAAGGGGCCCGGATCATCTACCGCCTGGTGGATCGGTACGCCATCGACTGCGACCTCAAGCACGGCAACGTCTATGCAGCCTATACGGCGAAGCACATGCGCGCGCTGGAAGCGAAGCAGGCGCTGTGGCGTCGGCACGGCATGGACGATCATGAAATGCTCGACCAGGACGGCATCCGCCGGCACGTCGCCAGCGAGGTCTATGCCGGGGGCATGCTGGACCGGTCGGGTGGGCATATGCATCCGCTGAACCTGGCCCTGGGTGAAGCGCGCGCCTTCGAGTCCCTGGGCGGGCGGATTTTCGAACTTTCGCCGGTAACGGGAATTGACCGGTCCACCGGGCAAGCCGGCGGGAAGGTAGTTGTAAATGCGCCTCAGGGGACCATCACGGCGAAAGCCGTCATCCTTTGCGGCAATGCCTATCTCGGGCATGTCGTGCCGGAACTTGCTCCGCGAGTGATGCCTGTCTCGACCCAGATGATCGCGACCGAACAGCTTGACGCCGACCGCGCGGCGTCGCTCCTCCCAACGGATATGTGCGTCGAGGACACCCGGTACATCCTGGATTACTTACGACTCTCGGCGGATCGGCGCCTGATCTTCGGCGGCGGTGTCGTCTATGGCGGTACCGATCCCGACGATGTCGTCGCGAAAATCCGCCCCAACATGGAAAAGGTATTTCCTTCGCTCCGGGGAATCGGGATCGATCACGCCTGGAGCGGCAATTTCGCCCTGTCCTTCACACGGGTGCCGCAGCTTGGCCGGATCGGGGAGAACGTCTATTTCGCACACGGCTATAGCGGCCATGGCGTGACGGGCTCGCACCTGTTCGGCTGCATCCTGGCCGAGGCCATCGATGGCGACCTTTCGCGTTTCGACGTGTTTGCCGGGCTTCCCTGGGTCGCGTTTCCCGGCGGCCGGATGCTCCGCGCCCCCTACTCGACTCTCGGGTCCTGGTGGTACGCGCTACGCGACCGGGTGGGACTATGAGGATCGGAATCCTGCAGACCGGGCATTCGCCTAACGAACTCCGCGACCTTCATGGCGACTACAACGAGATGTTCATGCGGCTGCTTGGCCGGGCGGACACGTCGTTCGAAACCTTTGCCGTGCAGGCGGACGATTTTCCCGCGCGGCCGTCTGTTGCCGACGCCTGGGTCGTCACCGGTTCGCGTTGCGGCGTGTATGACGGCTTCCCGTGGATTGCAAAGCTGAAAGCATTCCTGCGCCACTTGCATGAGGCGCGGACGCCGCTGTTGGGAATCTGCTTCGGGCATCAGGCGATCGCGGAAGCGCTGGGCGGCAAGGTCGAAAAATTCTCCGGCGGCTGGTCCTGCGGGCTCAAAAGTTACGATGTGTTGGGCCGGGCATCACCCGCAACCCTGCCAGCCTGGCACCAGGACCAGGTCGTCGCGCTGCCCCCAGACGCGGACATCATTGCCTCTTCGGATTTCTGCCGGTATGCCGGGATGCGCATCGGCGACCATATCCTGACATTGCAGCCGCACCCCGAGTTCACCCCGGAATTCCTGCAGGCGCTCGCCGAAGCACGCCGGGCGGTGATCGGCGATGCCATGTTTGCATCGGTGATCGATAGCCTGTCCACGGATATTCCGGAGGATTTCGGCCCCTATATCCTCGATTTTATGTCCGCCGCGATTGCAGCGAAGCAAGGCTGACGGCTGGGTGAACATCGTCGGGGCTGACTGCCCTCAACTCCGAAATGCAAGACGAGTGAACGCCGCGGGAGTTGCTCAAGCTCGGTTGGTCCGGCAACACCGCTTCCTCAGGCAATGCCAACACGTTCCAGGAACCAATAGGCACCAACAAGAGCGATCATCAGTGAGCTGGGGATCGAAATGACGGGGCGGTACCAGGCCTTGCTCCGAAACCAGTAGCCCACGAGTGCGAACGCACAGGCGATCACTGCAAGCTGCCCCAATTCGACACCTACATTAAAACCGATCAGCGCGGGAACAAGCCGATCTGCCGGGAGTCCAAACTCCTGGAGGACGCTCGCAAATCCAAGGCCATGTAGCAGCCCGAACACGAACACGATGATCGGCCGCCATCGGCTCAAGCCTGAACTGAGGGTGTTTTCGACTGCAACAAACACGATGGATGCCGCAATTATGGGCTCGACGATCTCGCCGGGCACGGAAACGACGCCCGTTACACCGGCAGCGAGTGTCACGGTGTGCGCAAGAGTAAAAGCCGAAATCTGCCAAAGCAAAGCGCGGAGGGTGGGAGAGAGGAAAAAGAGAGCGAGGACGAAGAGGATGTGGTCGAGCCCTTTGGGAACAATATGCTCAAAGCCGACGACAATGTAGCGCGCCAACGTTTCCCAGGTGCCCAGTTCACCTCCCCCCGCAACGGGAAACGGGCCACTGCTGGTCCCCGCTGTGAGGTAGGCTTCAAACGGGGAGTCGACACCCACTTGACGAAGAACAAGCGCGCCGAACTCCCGGTCCCACCCAATATCAACATTCCGGGCACCGGCGGGCAAAACCGCCGTGACGCGAATTTGCGACAGCCGAGGCAGGTCTGTGTTGCCAACCTCTGGTACTGATATCTTGCCAAGTTCGGGGGTGAGCGGAGAGCCATCCGAAGAAAATCGAAGCCGCGGGACCATCAAAGGCCAGAAACGCTCAAATTCGGCTTCGAGCTGTGGGCCTTCGAGTGACCTTAGTTCATCGTATCTCTCGGCGGATTCTGATGCATTGGTATCTGTGACGGCAGATAGATCAATGCGCGCCAGAAATCCTTCCAGCGCCAGTTCAATATCCAGAGTCACAACGCCATCTTGAAGTGACAGATCGGCCACCGCAGGAGATACTTCATGGGCGTGGGCACTTGTGCTGGCCAGCCAGAAAACGACTGTCAGGGCATGTGCAACAGACCAAGCCCAGGAGAGAAATTTCCCCATGCGAATTCTAGCTTTGTTTGTCTGCATGCTGGCCTCGCCTGCCATTGCCCACGAACTTTGGATCGAGCCAGCAAATTATCAGCTGCGAACTTCGGACAAAATCGTAGCGGGCATCAAGAACGGCGAGAATTTCGCAGGATTCGATCTACCTTATTTGCCGATCGACTTCGAGCACTTTGTAATTCTCGGAACAAACAAGGTCGCAGGAGTGGTGAGCCGACTTGGCAATCGACCGGCAATTGATCAAGCCGCGCCCGGTTCCGGGTTAAACATTCTCGTTTACGAATCCAAACCCTCAACAATTTCCTACGACAATTTTGAGAAGTTCGAAGCTTTCGCCATCAAACATGGCGTTGATGACATGGCAAAGACGCATTTCGCGAGGGGCCTGGCCTCTGGCCCGTTTGACGAAGTCTATACCAGGTATTCAAAGTCGCTGGTTAGCGTCGGGACGGCACAAGGTGAAGATCGCCACATAGGGCTTGAGGCTGAGCTTGTTGCCCTGGAAAATCCATACCTCCTGAAAGATAACTCTCATGTTCGGGTGCAACTTTTTTTCAAAGGCGCACCAGTTCCCATGTCTCAAGTCGAACTGTATTCGAAGGGGTCACTTGGCGAAGTGGCAGTATCAAACCATCGTACCGATGCCGACGGCATCGCGAACCTGCCTGTCGAGCCTGGTTTCGCTTATATGGTGAATGCCGTGATTTTCCGGGAGCCGCACGAGCGCCATCGGGACACAAATGCGGTTTGGGAAACGCTCTGGGCAAACTTAACCTTCGCCGTACCCAATTGACGGCGCTGTGTGTCCAATACGACCCGGTCTCCCGGATACCCATTGATGGCATTGTCTGACTGACCGGCCTTGAGCAGTTTGCGCCGACGGTTCCGCCTGGCCAAAATCAGGACCGAGGCCGCGTGGTCGGTCCAGCCGATTCATTTGATACAGAGCCGCCTTCAAAGAGCTTTCGCAGGACAGTACCGCCCTCGGGGTTGCAGCAAAGACCGCGAGCCTGTCGGACGCCGTGCAGGCTGACCCTATCGCGCGCGACGAAGTGACTGCCGCTTTGAGCGGACTGGTCGAGAAGAACGCAGCGCACTACGCATCTGCCCTCAAATCAGTCGAAGTTTCGAACGGATGGTTCAGGAACCCGATGGCAGAGGTCTAGTTTGTTGGGTTGTCACCAAATGATCGGCGCTTACTATATCTCGTATATATTTAATCATCACAGAAGAGAATTTTCGGATGATGTCGAGCCGTTCCTTTTGTAATGGAATATTGCTGGTTCTTTTTCTCGTCGCTCCTGTACCGGCGCTGGCTGACCTCGCTCGGCCAGAATATATGCAAGCAGC
Source organism: Alphaproteobacteria bacterium (assembly GCA_038117045.1). Classification (GTDB taxonomy): domain Bacteria; phylum Pseudomonadota; class Alphaproteobacteria; order UBA6615; family UBA6615; genus JABJAG01. The sequence continues at coordinate 183,107 of JAYOFE010000002.1, forward strand.
TGAACTGGAGGAGCGTTTCGCGGATTGGCGGAAACGATCGCTGGCTGAGAAGGATTTTCTCCTCAAGACAAAAGGGTTGAAGCTCGCCAAGTGGCGGGACTGGGCTCGCAGGTTACCAGCGACTTCTGAAGCCGATCAGCTCGCCGGCTTGAATGAACTCATCAGCCGGGAGGTCAGATTCCGGTCTGACTTTTCTGCGCATGGCGTCAATGACCATTGGGCAGCATTGTCTGAGTCTTGGTTGAAGGGCGGGGATAGCGAGGATATCGCCCTTGCCAACGCAACAACCCTCTTCTTTTTAGGTTGGCCTGAAGAAAGGCTTCACTTGGCGACAGGCTATCATCCCAAGGAAAAGGACGAGGCCCACTATATCCTTGTCGTTCAAGGCAGCGACGGCTTCTGGGCGCTCGACAACCTTAGTGTCTTTGTTGAGCCTTTCTCGGAGATGACACTGGAGCCAGTCCTGGGTGTCAGTACTCAGGGCGTGTGGAACTCCACCAAACGTTAGGTAGAATTATTTCTCACATCCGGCATTTGGCCATATCTGTACGCTGATCAGAACCAGGCACACGGCCCAGAGAAAGTTCTGATCCTCCTCTCCACCATGGTGCTGCCAGTCTAATACGAACCAGTCTCCGAATTGGCGGACAACGCCAACTTCACGCCACCGATTGAAGCTACTCGGCCAGCGCGGGGCGCACTGATGACACCACGGAGGGAATATCTCATCCGCAACGCTTATGGGGCGGGCAAGAGTGGCCCAAGCCCGGTTGGTCTGACAATGTCTTTGCGCAGGTTGGCGCCGCGTGACGACTTTCGCGTATGCTTTTTTTGCATCAACGATCGCCCAGCCATTCCGCGCCGGTGAGAGTTTCGGCAAACGATCAAACACTGGCGCAGCTATAACGACCAGCTAGAGGAGCGGGACCTTGGACCTCACGGGAAAGACCATCGTCATCACCGGCGCCGCATCGGGCATCGGCAAGGCTACCGCTTTCGCCTGTGCGCGAGCAGGCGCTCAAGTCACGCTGACCGATTTCGATGCCGCCAGGTTGGCCGCGACAGCAAAGGAACTGGCAGAGGCTAGTCCCGAGGCCGCGGCGCTCGAAGTCATGGCAGACATCCGCGACAGCGGCCAGGTGAGCGAACTGTTCGACCAGACCATGGCGCGGTTTGGTCAGATCGACGGCATATTCGCCAACGCGGGCATCACAGGCGAACGCAAGCCGATCGCCGATCTCGATTTCGAGAGCTGGAACGCGGTCATGGCGGTAAACCTTCACGGTACCTTTCACACGGCAATCGAAGGAGCGCGGCGCCTGCTCGCGCAGGGCGGGGGCGGCAGTATCGTGATCAGCGGCTCTTCACAGGGCGTGCGACCACTGCCCGGATTCATCGCTTACGCGGCGAGCAAAGGCGCGCTGCACAATCTGGCTCAGTCACTAGCCTTCGAGCTGGCCGAGCACCGCATCCGCGTCAATGTACTGGTGCCGGGCACGACCAACACCGAGCTGGTCCGTGCGATGCCCGGCCACGGCGAACGGGTAGCAAAAACCTTCCCGCTAGGCGCACTAGCCGAGCCGGAGGAGTTGGCGGAGTTCGTGGTTTTCGCAATGTCCGATCTGGCACCGCACATGACTGGCACCTTGCTCAAGATTGATTCTGGTCGCCTGATCTGAGGCCGGCGGCCCGCGCCAAAGGGAGGGGAATTTTGAACCACCTCCGATCCCATCTACGTCCCGGTTAAATGCCGGAATCAGGCAGCTTTGGGACCAATGTTGTTTCAATTGAGAGGCTTAGAGATCAATGGCGGAGGGAGAGGGATTCGAACCCTCGATACGGGGTTACCCGTATAACGATTTAGCAAACCGTCGCCTTCAGCCACTCGGCCACCCCTCCGCACGATGAGTGGGGTCGTCACGACGTATGCAAGAGGCGTTGTGCCAAGCTGTTGTGCAGGTGTCAATCAGGTGATCGACACAATGGTGAACTCAGCCGACGGCCGCGTTGTGCCCGCCCTGAACGATGCGTGAGGCGGGCAGGTTCACACGCACGGTCGTGCCCTTCCCCAACTCGCTGAAAATCTGCAACGAGCCGTTATGCGCCTCCGCATGAAGGCGGCTCAACGTGAGGCCGAGGCCTGATCCCTCATGCTTGCGGGTGAGACCGCCATCCCCCTGTCGGAAGGGCTCCATCAGTAGGGGAATGTCGTCATTGGCGATACCAACCCCGGTGTCGGTGACCTCGATGACCATTCCTGCCACCTCCGACTGGACGCATGAAACAGCGACGCTGCCGCCTTGGGCGATGAACTTCACGCTGTTTGACAGGAGATTGATCAGGATCTGCTTCAGCAGTCGCTTGTCGGCATAGATCGGCTGGAGATCCGACCGAAGGTCGCTTTGAAGCTCGATGCCTTTCAGCTTGGCACGTTCACGCAACAGCAGGAGGCAGGACTCCACGATCTCCGAGACCTCAACGACCTCCTCAAGGAGTTGGAGCTGCCCGGCCTCAATCTTCGAAAGGTCCAGGATGTCGTTGATGATCTCGAGCAGGTGGTGACCTGCCTTGTGAATATGGCTGATGTACTGGCGATAGTTCGGGTCACCGATCGGGCCGAAGGTCTCGACCTCGATCGTTTCCGAAAACCCGATAATCGCATTCAGGGGCGTGCGGAGTTCATGGCTCATATTGGCCAGGAATTCCGACTTCGACCGGTTGGCCATTTCAGCCTCTTCGCGCGCGGCGCGAAGCTGGACCTCGATCCTCTGGCGCTGCTCGTTTTCCTCGCGCAGCTTCGCGGAAACCTGCTTCTCCGCCTCAAGCTTCTGGGTCAGCAGGAAGCGGTTGCGGATGAACAGAGCAGAGATCAGGAGCGCCGCCATGAAGCCGACGACAAATCCCGGAACCAGCGCCACGGGTGGCACACTGTCGTACCCGACGGCGCGTCCCATCACGTTATAGGCAAGCGTGGCCAGGGCGACTCCACCGGCGACTGCAATCACAGGGCACAAGCGGTACTTTTTCAGCCGCGCAAACACAGCCTACACCATTGAGATTGAGGTCCCGGCAGGACAGTTGAAACTAGACGGTGCTCCACCGCTGATAGGCGGATTTCATCACTTCTAGCATGCAATCCAACGCGATGGGATCGGAACTCTCGTTGTCACAGGCAGCCCGATAGTCATTCCGGGCTTCCACGAACTCGATCCACATATCCGCCTGGCTCAGTGCAATCGCTACGTCGCGACGCTGGCTGGCGGCCTCCGCACCATCGGGATTGTTGTCGAGCCGGGCGAGGATTTCCCGCAGGCTTGCCGCGACCTCGATTTCACCAACCGCGTAGGCGTGGTTGAAGGCCGCAAGCACCTTGTCGCTCAGGCGGCGATTGTACCGGGGCGTTCCGATGTCCTCATCAATGACATCAGGCTTCTTGTCGGATACATCCTGGGGAATGTCAGCGGAGCGAGGCATGGTGCCCTCCCGGTCGAAGCCGCATCTGCGGCAGGTCGGAAAAGCCTAGTCACCGCACCTTGAAAAACAGTTAACAAAGTGTCCCCAGAGACCGGCAGCACTTTCACCAAATATCAATAAAATGCCAGCTAACGTGAGTGCCATGACACCTCAAAAAGGACTCGGATCATGGCAACTTTGAGCAAGCGTTCGGTCGAAACCCTCATCGACCTCGTGGAAATCAAGCTCTCCTGCATTCAGGTTTTCGACCGCGATGACGCGAAGGAACTGGCAGCGCTGGAGCAGGCGCGTCGTGAACTCAGCGACATCCTGCCGGGCCGCCGCGGCTCCACCGTCGTGCAGTTTCCCGAAGCCCAGCGCGCCGCCGGCTGATCTCCGCGAACCGCCGGACGGCGGTTCGGGAACAACACCGGAAACCCGCGGGATCAGGCGTCCAGCGCCTGCGACAGATCGGCTATGAGGTCGTCCGCATCCTCGATTCCGATCGACAGCCGCAACAGGTCATCCGGCACCGGGCTGTCCGCGCCCTCCACGCTGGCGCGGTGCTCCACGAGGCTTTCAACGCCTCCCAGCGATGTCGCGCGTACGAACAGTTTCATCGCCTTGGCCGTCCTGAGGGCCGCATCGGCCCCGCCCTTCACCCGCACAGACATCATTCCGCCAAAGCCGCCGGTCATCTGGCGCGCCGCAACGTGATGTCCCGGATGCGAGGCAAGCCCCGGATAAAGCACCCCCACCAGTTTCGGATGCGACGTAAAGTGCTGCGCAATGCGCAGAGCCGATTCCGAACTGCGCTCGACACGCAACGGCAGCGTCCTCAGGCCGCGCAACAGCAGCCAGGATTCGAACGCGCCCAGCATCCCGCCATTCTCGAAGCGCAGATACTTCATGCGCTCCCAGCGCGCATCAGTCTTCGCCGTGACAAGCGCACCCGCGAGAACGTCACCATGCCCGTTCAGGTACTTGGTGCCCGAATGCATCACGATGTCCGCACCAAGTGCCAGCGGCCGAGTCAGCACCGGCGTCGCCACGGTCGAGTCCACCCCGAGGATGGCGCCGGTGTCATGGGCGATCTGCGCCGCCGACGCAATATCGGTGACATCCCAGGTCGGGTTGCAGGGCGTTTCCAGCCAGACCAGCTTCGTCTGCCCCGCCCGCATCGCGTCGGCCAGCGCGTCCATGTCACCCGGCGGCACAAAATCCACTTCAAGGCCCCAGTGGCGGCCGACATGCGCCAGCCAGTTCCGCAACCCGAAATACATGACCGAGGGCGCAACCACATGATCACCCGGCGACAGCGACATCATGACCGTCGTCGCCGCGGCCATGCCGGAGGAAAACACCATGGCGTCCGGCCCCTGCTCCAGCGCGGCCAGCAGCGCCTCAAGCTGTTCGTAGGTCGGGTTCTCGTCACGGGTATAGCCCCGTCCCGCAACCTTCTCGTAATTGTCGTCGCGCGCATAGTTGGTCGATGGATGGATCGGCGGCGCCACGGCATTCGTCGCCGGGTCGAGCCAGCCAAGTGCCTGCGCTGCCAGTGTCGCAGGCTTCAGTTTCCTGTAGATGTCGCGCGCCATGGGTCCGCACCGGGCTCCGGGACTGTACAATCCGATGCGCGTGCATAGCATATCCGGCGCGCCGACGCGCTTATCACCGGGAGCAACCATGACCGCATATCTGATCGCCACGATCGATGTTCACGATGCCGACGGCTACGAGGCCTACAAGAGTTCAGTCCCCGCACTGATCGCCAAGCACGGCGGGCGTTATATCGTGCGCGGCGGTGCACGTGACGTGGTTGAGGGGGACTGGCCGGACGGGCGCATGGTGGTGCTGGAATTTCCTGACTGGGACAGCGCCAACGCATTCGCCAACGATCCGGCCTACGAGCCGGTGGCCGCCATCCGGCACGCGACGACCGACTCCCATATCTGGATTGTCGAGGGCGTTCCCGGCCGTACCACCGCGGACGGGCTGCACGCCTTTCTCGTCGGGGAAATCACCATGACAGACATGGACCGCTACGCGCCCTATGCCGACAAGGTCCCCGGCGTCCTAGCAGACGCGGGCGGCACCTACCTCGCGCGCGGCGGGCAGTCACGCGCGGTGGAGGGTGGCACGGCGCTCGACCGGCTGGTGATCGTGGGATTTACGGACATGAATGCCTGTCGGGCGTTCCACGGCGGTGAGGCCTATGCACCGCTGATTGGCATCCGCCAGTCGGCCTCGATCTCGAACATCGTGATCGTCGAGGGCCTTTAGTTTCCCGGAACCGTCCTAGCCCCAGGGCCGCGGCGGGATCACGACGAAGGCCAGCACCAGAAGCCGTGCGCGCGGATAAAGCAGCAGGTAGGCCCCGAGCACGCCGGAAATCGAGCCGCTCGCACCGACGACAGGCGTGTAGGAGCCCGGTGAGATCGCTGAGTGAACCAGCCCGCCGGCGATGCCGCACAACACGAAGAACAGCAGGAATTTCATGTGGCCCAGCGCATCCTCGATGTTGTCGCCAAACACCCAGAGGAACAGCATGTTGAACAGCACATGCTCCCAGCCCCCGTGCAGGAACTGATAGGTCACAAGTGTCATCAGCGGCGAGACGCCGCCAACGCCGTCCGGCAGGTCCACGCCCTGGAACAGCCGCACCGGGATCAGGGCGTAGCCCAGGATCGCATCAAACCGTTGCGCCTCACCCATGCCAAGCATGGACGCAAATATGAGCAGGTTCACCACGACGAGCGCGATGGTGACGTAGTGGGCGCGGATGTAGACGCGCGGATTGGCGTCGTGAAGCGGGATCAGGGGCATCTGGTCGCGATTGGATGCGCTCGCACGCGCAACGTCAACCGCGCCGAAGCAAGGCGGGGTTTACACGTCAGCTAATGTTATGTGGATCGCCAGCCAGATCGTCGGCTCATCCCGTGAGGTCCAGGCGACACGGTGGCGTTCGCGCGCCGGAAGGAAGACGAAATCGCCGGTCCCCAGTTCCCGGATGGCACTCTCACCCTCGATCTCCAGACCCGCCGCGCCACGCAGGACCACCACCCACTCGTCTGTGTCCTGGTCGTACCATTCCCCGTCCGGGGTTGCCTGGCCGTGGGACACGATCCGCTGGATGGTCACCCCACCGCGTGCAAGGAATGTATCCAGGGACTCGTGGGTGCGGGCATCCGGCAGCTCCGCAAACAGGTTGCCGGACTTGAGCGCGTCCGAGACCACTAGCGCACCCGCACCTCATCGCCGCTCTCCGCAGACGCCACGATGGCCTGCAGAATCTCGACGTTGTGCAGAAGCTGGTCGCGCGAGAAGCGGTAGGCGCCTCGCCCCTCGGCGGCATCGGCCCACTGTTCCAGATTCGCCCGAACCACGTTCTGGGACTGGTAGGTCTGAATGGTGAGTTCCTCGTCCAGCCAGCGCGTGGTCAGCGTCGCCGGTTCGGGGATATCGACGTTCGAGTTCTCGCGCGCCTCGCCCCAGCCCTTGTCGCCGAACACCTTGATGGCGCTGTGGAAGGGCGTGGTCGCGATGTTGCACATGAAACCGGTCACGCCGCTTTCGAAGGCGAACTGCACGGTAACCACGTCATTGCCCGGGAACAGCTCGGACCGGCTGTTGGCCACCGCGCGCAGGCTTTTGACCGGTCCCGCAAGGGACTGGAAATAGTCTGTGATGTGCACACCCAGCGCCGTCAGGGTGCCCAACGGGGCCTGCTTTGCATCCTTACGCCAGGTCGACGCCGAGGTGGCGGCCTTGGTGAAGTTGTTGTGGGACCAGTTGCACTCGATATGGACCAGGGTGCCGAAATCGCCGTCGTCCAGGTGCGTCTTCATGGCTTCCAGCGCCGGCTCGAACCGGCGTTCGTGACCGATACCGACAGCGCTCAGGCCCGCCTTGTCGCATGCCTCCAGCATCCGCATCGCGGCTTCTGAAGACAGCGCGAACGGCTTTTCGCAGAAGATCTGCTTGCCCGCCGCCGCCGCGGCCAGCAGCTGCGCCTCGTGCAGGGCGTGCGGTGTCACAAGGATCACCGCATCGACCGCATCGTCGGCCAGCACATCTTCATAGCTGTCGCCCAGCGTGATCCCCCGCGCGGCCGCGAAATCGCGCGCCGCGTCGAGGTTCACATCGACCGCCCGGGTCACCGCGATCT
>JAYOFE010000003.1:0-187417 GCA_038117045.1 Alphaproteobacteria bacterium
CCTCCTCGTCGCCGATAGGCGTCTCGAGGGAGATCGGCTCCTTCGCGATCTTCAGAACCTTGCGGACCTTTTCCAGCGGCATGTGCAGGCGCCCGGCCAACTCCTCCGGGGTCGGCTCGCGGCCGATCTCGTGGAGCATCTGGCGCGAGGTGCGTACCAGCTTGTTGATCGTCTCGATCATGTGGACCGGGATACGGATCGTACGGGCCTGGTCGGCAATGGAGCGGGTGATCGCCTGGCGAATCCACCACGTCGCGTAGGTCGAGAACTTGTAACCGCGGCGGTACTCGAACTTGTCGACCGCCTTCATCAGGCCGATGTTGCCTTCCTGGATCAGGTCCAGAAACTGCAGGCCGCGGTTCGTGTATTTCTTCGCGATTGAGATCACGAGGCGCAGGTTGGCCTCGACCATCTCCTTCTTCGCACGGCTGGCTTCCTTCTCGCCCTGCTGGACGACCTGGACGATGCGCCGCAACTCGGAGATCGGCAGGCCGACACGCGCGGAAATCTCCATGACTTCCTTACGGATGGCGCGAATCTCGTCGCCGTTCTTGTCGGCAAACTTGCTCCAGCCCTTGCGCTTCAGGCGGGCGACGCGGCTGACCCAGCGCGGGTCTAGCTCGTTGCCCATGTATTCCTCGAGGAAATCCTCGCGGGTGACACCGCAATCCAGCGCCATGCGCATCAGCTTGCCTTCGAAGCTGGTCAGGCGGCGGTTGAGGCCGTAGAGCTCGTCCACCAGAGCCTCGATCCGGCCGTTGTTGAGCTGGACCTTCTCCATGTACTCGACCAGCTCGTGCTGGAGCTTGGTGTAGCGCTTTTCCTGCGGACTCGAGAGCGCGTCCGACTTGTTCTTGATGCCGGCAAGGCGCTGCTCCTGCAGCTTGCGCAGCTTCTTGTAGGTCTTGTCGATGTCCTGGAATAGGCCGAGCACTTCCGGCTTCAGCTTGGCTTCCATCGCGGCGAGCGAGAGGTTGGCGCCGTCATCCTCGCCGTCGTCATTGTCGTCGGAACTGTCGTTGTCGTTGTCCGCCTTCTTCGCCGTCGCGTCGTCCTTGTTCGCACCGTTGGCATTGTTGGCGTTCGCGCCGCCATTGGCCGAATTGTCCTCGCCCGGACCGCCGCTGTGGGTCGCATCCAGGTCGATCACGTCGCGCAGAAGAATCTGTTCCTTCTCCAGCGCATCACGCCAGGCGATGATCGCGCGGATGGTGAGCGGGGATTCGCAGATCGCGCCGATCATCTTCTCGCGGCCGGCCTCAATACGCTTGGCGATGGCGATTTCGCCCTCGCGCGACAGCAGCTCGACCGAGCCCATCTCGCGAAGGTACATGCGCACGGGGTCGTCGGTGCGGCCGAGGTCTTCCTCGCGCGTGGTGCGGGTCTTGACCGCAACCGGCGCGTCTTCCCTGTCGTCGTCGCTGTCGTCGTCGGACTTGTCGTCGTCGTCAGCGCTGTCGGCCTGGGCGGCGGTTTCGTACTTCTCTTCTTCCTCGACGACGTTAATGCCCATCTCGGAAAGCTGGGCGAGCACATCCTCGATCTGCTCGGACGAAACCTGGTCCTGGGGCAGCGTCTCGTTCAGCTCGTCATAAGTGATGAACCCGCGCTCCTTGCCGCGCGCGATCATCTTCTTGACGCCCTGAATAGAGCCGTCCATCAGCGGACCGTCGGTGTTTTCCTCACGGTCGTCCGCTGTTTCTTCCTGGGACTCGTTTCGTGCCATATATCTACCCTCGTCGCGCCGTTCACGAAGAACGCGCCATACCAGACCAAATTGATTTCTAGAGGCCGCCGGCTCGCGACCCTTCGCGGACGAGGTTGAGCAGCTTTTCGGCGTTGCGTTCGCTCATGTCGTCCTCAAGTTCCTTTGTCGCGTCCGCCCGGTCCAGCTTGAGCCTGGACCGCGCAAAACTTGCGAGCATCTCGTCCAATGCCGCACGCGCTTCCAGCACGGTCGCGCCCGGCCCCGCGAACGATGCCTGACGATAAACCTGTGCATTCAGCACAACCCCCAGCATCCTCTCATGGCCACAATGGATCAAATGGCGCTGTAAGTCGCGCGTGTCAAGCGTTGGGGCAGTAAAAGCGTGGTTTAAAATCTCATGGAGCAGGGTGTCAAGTTCCCTGTTCTGCAAGGAAATTTCGTTCAGGGCCTCGACAGAGTCATGGATCAGGTCAGGATGATTGACCAGTGTGGCAACCAGAATACGCTCCTGGAGCGATTTCATCGCCCCGAGATCGCCCCGCGCGCCCAATCCCGGCAGTAGCCCTCCTGCTTTTTGTCTCGAACCGGACCCTTTCCAGGGCTTTTTCGGGCCGTCGCGGCGTCCGGACTGGAAAAACAGGTCCCGCATGCGCTGACGCAGGCTCTGCTGGTAATGATACTTCACGCCGTCATCGGCGATGGCGGACAGTCGGCCGTTGATCCGGCGCTCGAGGTCGGCGCGGCGTTCGGGCGTGTCGTGGGGGCCCGCCGTGACCTCGGCCTGCCAGATCACATCGACCAGATGGCGCGCACCAGCGAGCAGGTGACGGAAGCCGTCGGCACCGCGCGCCTGGACCAGTGAGTCCGGGTCGTCGCCCGCCGGCAGCCCCATGAAGCGCAGGGTCTTGCCGGGCTTGAGGATCGGCATGGCACGTTCAGCGGCCCGCAGCGCGGCGCGCTCACCGGCATTGTCACCATCGAAACACAGGACCGGTTCGTCGGCGATCCGCCACAGCAGGCCGATCTGCTCCTCGGTCAGCGCCGTGCCGAGCGGCGCGACGGCGTTGGGCAGGCCCGCCTGGGCCAGCGCGATCACGTCGGTGTAGCCCTCGGCCACGATGACGGTCCCGGCGCCCTTCGAGGCCTCACGTGCCATCGCGTAGTTGTAGAGGTTGCGGCCCTTGTGGAAGAGCGGGGTCTCGGGCGAGTTCAGGTATTTCGGTTGGCCGTCGCCCAGGATGCGCCCGCCGAGGGCGATGATCCGCCCGCGCCCGTCGGCGATGGGGAACATCACCCGGTTGAAGAAGTAGTCACGCGGGTCGCCGCCGCCTCTCCCGGTATCGTTTGGCGGCAACTTGATCAGCCCCGCCTCGACAAGCTGGCGCCGCTCAATGCCCTGGCTTTCCATGGCCTGCAGCAGCCGACCGCGCCCGTCCGGCGAGAAGCCCAGCCGGAACCGGCGGATGGTCTCGTCGGTGAAGCCGCGCCCGCGCAGGTAGTCCAGCGCCGCACGCCCCTCGGCTGACCGCAGGTTCGACTCGTACCAGGCGCACACCGCCTCAACCACGTCATACAGCGTGGCGCGGACCTTCGCGCGCTCGCGTTCTTCGGGCGAGGACTGCGGCACCTGCAGCCCCGCCTGCCCGGCCAGCTTCTCGACCGCCTCGGGAAAGGACAGCCCCTCGGTTTCCATCGCGAAGTCGATGACGCTGCCATGCGCGCCACAGCCGAAGCAGTGATAGAAGCCCTTCTCGTCGTTCACCGTGAAGGACGGGGTCTTCTCGTTGTGGAACGGGCACAGGCCGGAATGCTCGCGGCCCTTGCGCACAAGGCGCACCTTCCGCCCCACGACTTCCGACACCGGAAGCCGCGCGCGCAACTCATCGAGAAATTGCGGCGGGAAGGCCATGTTTCGACTTTGTCCGAGTTTTCAGTCCGGACAGAGTACTCCCTACCCGACTCGGCGGCGATGGATGAATAGCGGGGATAAGCCTCAGCCGCCCAGGCGGGCCTTCACGATGGCGCTCGCCTTGCCGAAATCCATCTGGCCGGCATAGTTCTCGCGCAGCGCGCCCATCACCGCGCCCATGTCCTTCAGGCCGCCCGCGCCGATATCGGCGATGGTCTTGTCGACCGCGGCCTCGGTCGCGGCCCCGTCAAGCTGTTCGGGCAGGAAGCGCTGGATGATCGCGATCTCTTCGCCCTCCTGCTCGGCTAGTTCCAGCCGGCCGCCCTTTTCATACATGGAGATCGATTCCCGGCGCTGCTTCACCATGGTCTGGAGCATCTGCAGGATCTCGTCTTCATGGATGCCGTCCATGTTGCCCTTGCTGCGCGCGGCGATATCGCGGTCCTTCAGGGCCGCCATGATCAGGCGCAGGGTGGACACGGCGCGCTCGTCCTTGTCCTTGAGCGCGGCCTTCAGGGCCTGGGGAAGTTGTTCGCGGAACATGGTTTTGTGCCTCTTTGCCGGACGCGCGGGACGGTAACGGATTTGTCGGTTTGGCGCAACGGAAGCGATGAACCCATAAGCTATTGTTTTGAAACAAATTATTCATCCCCAGCCTCGCTTGACGACTCCGGCCCGGTGCCTTAAACAACCCGGCAATTTGCGCGCCCGGACCGGCGCGCGCCGGCTCCGCAGCGGCCGGCTTGAGAAACAACTTGCCCGGCGGCCCGTCTTTGCAGCGGCCCGCCACCCCGAGGACCGGAGCGATATGGCCGCTTCCGCGCCACAGGACCGGAGCCAGCCAGATTGGGCGACCGGAGCATTGGTTCTGCCCGACGGCGAAGTATTTTGGGGGCGCGGTATCGGCGCCACCGGCGCCTGCGTCGGTGAAGTCTGCTTCAACACCTCGCTCACCGGCTACCAGGAAATCCTGACCGACCCGTCCTATGCGGGCCAGATCATCACCTTCACCTTCCCCCATATCGGCAATGTGGGCGCGAATGAAGAAGACGTGGAGACGACCACGCCCGCCGCACGCGGCTGCATCATCCGCGCCGACATCACCGACCCGTCGAACTGGCGCGCGGTGCAGCACCTCGACGCCTGGCTGAAGTCCATGGACATGGTGGGTATCGCCGGCGTGGACACGCGCCGCCTGACCCGCCTCATCCGCGATGCGGGTGCGCCCAACGGCGCGATCGTCCACGAGCCAAAGGCGCCCATCAGCGTGAAGGCACTGCGCGCGGCGGCCTCGGACTGGCGCGGACTGGAAGGCGCAGACCTCGCCAAGGAAGTGTCCTGCACCCAGACCTACCAGTGGACCGAGACGCGCTGGACGCTCGGCGAGGGTTATGGGGAACTGACCGACCCGAAGCGCCACGTCGTGGCCGTCGATTTCGGCGCCAAGCGCAATATCCTGCGCTCGCTCGCCGGCCTCGGCTGCAAGGTGACGGTGGTCCCCGCCTCGGCGACGGCCAAGGACATCCTCGGCCACAAGCCCGACGGCGTGTTCCTGTCCAACGGCCCGGGCGACCCGGCGGCGACGGGTGTCTACGCCGTGCCGATGATCCACGACGTGCTGGCCTCCGGCACGCCGACCTTCGGCATCTGCCTCGGCCACCAGATGCTCGCGCTCGCGCTGGGCGCGAAAACCGAGAAGATGCATCACGGCCATCGCGGCGCGAACCACCCGGTCAAGGACCTCGCCACCGGCAAGGTGGAGATCACCAGCCAGAACCACGGCTTCGTGGTGGTCGAGAAATCGCTGCCCGCAAATGTTGAGATGAGCCACGTCTCGCTGTTCGACGGCTCGCTGGAAGGCATCCGCGTCAAGGACGCCAGGGCCTTCTCCGTCCAGTACCACCCGGAAGCCTCGCCGGGCCCGCACGACAGCCACTACCTGTTCAAGCGGTTCGTCGAAATGATCGACGCCAAGAGCTGACATGCCAAAACGCACCGACATCAAATCCATCATGATCGTCGGCGCCGGGCCGATCATCATCGGCCAGGCCTGCGAGTTCGACTATTCCGGCACCCAGGCCGTGAAGGCGCTGAAGGACGAGGGCTACCGGGTGATCCTGGTGAACTCGAACCCGGCGACGATCATGACCGATCCCGAGTTCGCGGACGCGACCTACGTCGAGCCGATCACGCCGGAGATGGTGGCGAAGATCCTCGAGGCCGAGCGCCCCGACGCGATCCTGCCCACCATGGGCGGCCAGACCGCGCTCAACACCTGCCTCACGCTCGACCGGGACGGTACGCTCGAACGCCTCGGTATCGAGATGATCGGCGCGCGCGCAGACGTCATCGACAAGGCCGAGGACCGGCTGCAGTTCCGCGAGGCGATGGACAAGATCGGGCTGGAATCGCCGCGGTCCATGCAGGTGAACAACCGTGAGGACGCCGCCAAGGCGCTGGAGATGGTCCGCCTGCCCGCGATCATCCGCCCGTCCTTCACGCTCGGTGGCACCGGCGGCGGCATAGCCTACAACCGCGACGAGTTCTTCGACATCGTCGAGGGCGGCATCGAGGCCTCGCCGGTCAACGAGGTGCTGGTCGAGGAATCGGTCCTGGGCTGGAAGGAGTTCGAGATGGAGGTCGTCCGCGACAAGGCGGACAACTGCATCATCGTCTGCTCCATCGAGAACATCGACCCGATGGGCGTGCACACGGGCGATTCCATCACGGTCGCCCCGGCGCTGACTCTGACGGACAAGGAATACCAGATCATGCGCGACGCCTCGATCGCGTGCCTGCGCGAGATCGGGGTCGAGACCGGCGGTTCGAACGTGCAATTCGCCATCAACCCGAAAAACGGGCGCATGGTGGTGATCGAGATGAACCCGCGCGTGAGCCGGTCCTCCGCGCTGGCCTCGAAGGCGACGGGCTTCCCCATCGCCAAGGTCGCGGCCAAACTCGCCGTCGGTTACACGCTGGACGAGCTGACCAACGAGATCACCGGGGTGACGCCGGCCAGCTTCGAGCCGAGCATCGACTATGTCGTCACCAAGATGCCGCGCTTCACCTTCGAGAAGTTTCCCGGCACCGAGCCGACGCTGACCACCTCGATGAAGTCGGTCGGCGAGGCCATGTCCATCGGCCGCACCTTCGCCGAGAGCCTGCAGAAGGCCTACCGTTCGATGGAGACCGGGCTGACGGGCCTGAACGAGGTCGCGATTCCCGGCGTGCGCTCGCGCGGTGAAGGCCGCGGCGTCGACGAGGATGCGGTGTTCGCGGCGCTGGGCCGGCCCACGCCCGACCGCCTGCTGGTGATCGCCCAGGCCTTCCGGCACGGCTTTTCGCTGCAGGACATCCAGCGCGTCACCAAGTACGACCCGTGGTTCCTGGAGCAGATCCACGCGATCGTCCAGACCGAGAACAGGATCCGCGAGAAGGGCCTGCCGTCGGACTATGACGGCCTGATCCGTCTGAAGAAGATGGGCTTCTCCGACGAGCGATTGGCCGAATTGACCGGCACCTCGCCGGAGGACGTGGCCGCCGCACGCGCGAAACTGGGCCTGCATCCGGTCTACAAGCGCATCGACACCTGCGCAGCCGAGTTCCCGAGCCAGACGCCCTATATGTACTCGGCCTATGAGGGGGATTCGTCCCAGCCGGGCGAGTGCGAGTCCGAGCCCACTGAGCGCGAGAAGGTTATCATCCTCGGCGGCGGCCCGAACCGCATCGGCCAGGGCATCGAGTTCGACTATTGCTGCGTCCATGCCGTCTTCGCGCTACGCGAGGCGGGCTACGAGACCATCATGGTCAACTGCAACCCGGAGACGGTCTCGACCGACTACGACACCTCGGACCGCCTCTATTTCGAGCCGCTGACCGCCGAGGACGTGCTGGAAATCTGCAAGCTCGAGATGTCGAGCGGCAAGCTGAAGGGCGTCATCGTGCAGTTCGGCGGCCAGACGCCGCTGAAGCTGTCCCATGCGCTGGAGGCCGCCGGCATCCCGATCCTGGGCACCTCGCCCGATGCCATCGACCTGGCCGAGGACCGCAAGCGTTTCCAGGCGCTGCTGCAGGACCTCGACCTGAAGCAGCCGGAAAACGCGATCGCCACAAGCGCCGAGGAGGCCCTTGCTGCTGCCGAGGCACTCGACTTCCCGCTGCTGATCCGCCCGTCCTATGTGCTGGGCGGCCGCGCGATGGAACTGGTCTACGACATGGAAGCGCTGACCCGTTACATCAACGAGGCGGTGCGCGTGTCCGGCACCAGCCCGGTGCTGCTCGACCGCTACCTGCAGGACGCGATCGAGGTGGACGTCGATGCTCTTTGTGATTCCGGCGGCAATGTCCATGTCGCGGGCATCATGGAGCACATCGAGGAAGCCGGTATCCATTCCGGTGACAGCGCGTGTTCGCTGCCTCCCTATTCGCTCGGCCCCGACATCATCGAAGAAATCCGCCGCCAGACGGAGATCCTTGCGCGCGCGCTCAACGTGCTCGGCCTGATGAACGTGCAGTACGCGGTCAAGGACGACGAGGTCTACCTGATCGAGGTGAACCCGCGCGCCAGCCGCACAGTGCCCTTCGTCGCCAAGGCCACCGGCGTGCCCATCGCAAAGGTCGCCGCACGCATCATGGCGGGCGAGATGCTCGCCGACTTCGAACTGCCCGACATCCGCGAGCAGCTTGGCCATGTCGCGGTGAAGGAGGCGGTCTTCCCGTTCGCCCGCTTCCCCGGCGTCGACATCCTTCTCGGGCCTGAGATGAAGTCGACCGGCGAAGTCATGGGTCTCGACCGTGACTTCGGCCATGCATTCGCGAAATCCCAGCTCGGCGGCGGCACCAAGGTGCCGACCAGCGGCCGGGTGTTCATCTCCGTCCGCGACCGGGACAAGCCGTCGATGGTCGATCTGGCCCGCCGTCTGATCGGACTGGGCTTCGAGATCGTCGCCACCAGCGGCACCGCACGGGTGCTGGAAGCCGAGGGTGTGGAAGTCGAGATCATCAACAAGGTTCTGGAAGGCCGACCGCATATTGTGGACGCCATGCAGAACGGCGAAATCCAGCTCGTGTTCAACACGACCGAGGGCGCAAGCTCGATTTCAGACAGCTACAGCCTGCGCCGCAATGCGCTGACTCTGAAGATACCCTATTACACCACCGTTGCCGGCGCACGCGCCGCCGTGGCCTCCATCGAGGCCATGCACAGCGGTGGGCTTGAAGTCGCGCCACTGCAGTCGTATTTTAGTCACGGATTTTGAATGGCTTAGCCCGCCGGACGTTCGTCGAAGGCCAAGCGGCCGGACGCGACCAGCGGCGGGTCTTTTCGTCTGTCAAAGCCATTGTAATATTGTCTGCCCACACCCGTGGGCAGTTTGTAAATAGGCGATGGGACCATGGATAAGCTCCCCATGACTCAGGAGGGCCACGCGGCGCTCCAGGAAGAACTGCGGAACCTGAAGCAGGTCGAACGCCCGGCGATCGTCAAGGCGATCGCGGCCGCGCGCGAGCACGGCGACCTGTCGGAAAATGCCGAATATCACGCTGCGCGCGAGCGACAGAGCTTCATCGAGGGCCGGATCGGCGAACTCGAGGATGCAACCAAGCGCGCCGAGGTCATCGACACGTCGAAGCTCAAGGGCACCACCGTGCGCTTCGGCGCGACCGTCAAGCTGGCGGACGAGGAAACCGACGAGGAGATATCCTACCAGCTCGTCGGCGAGTTCGAGGCGGATATCCAGGCCCGGAAGATCTCGATCCAGTCTCCCCTCGGCAAGGCCCTGATCGGCCGCGAGGTCGGCGACAGCGTCGAGGTCACGACGCCGAATGGCGTGCGCTACTTCGAGGTGGTTGCGGTCCGCTTCAAGTAGGCTGCCCTACGTGCCGGGATCGTCCACCGGCACGCTGGATTCATACTTGGAACTGCGAATAACCTGGAACGTCTGCACGGTCGACACGTGCGGGGCCGCCGTAAGGCGTGCCGTAAGCTGGTTTTCGTGCGCCGTGTTGCGGGCGACGATGCGCAGCATGAAGTCGCCACCACCGCGGATCATGTCGCACCGGCGGACTTCCGGCCAGGAACGCATCTCGTCCTCGAAGGCGGACAGAACGGATTCCGACTGGCTGTCGAGACCGACCAGCGCATGGAATCCGACCTCATATCCGAGGCGCTCGGCATCGAGTTCGGCGCGATAGCCCTTGATGTAGCCGGCCTTTTCCAGCGCGCGGACTCGGCGAAGGCAGGGCGGCGCGGAAATACCGGCGCGGCGCGCCAGTTCCACATTGGTGATGCGTCCCTCGTCGCGAAGGTTGCGCAGGATTCGCCGGTCGATCGCATCGAGCTTGACCCTGCGAGTCTCCGGTGACGCCCGCCCGGATCCCCGTTCGGATTCCGTGTCCGTCATTTATGTTGTGTCTCCAGGTGGGCGGCGGCCGTTTTGAACGCGCGCGGCGCCGTGGGAATCGGCATGTGGCGCGCTTATAGTTGGATTTCTCACTCGCCGTCGATGCTAGCAGATTGAAATTATATTTCAAACGAAGCTGGTGGCATTGAAATCATCCCTTTGTCTGAGATGCCCCCGGTCCCTGTGACGTGAACGCTCCTGCTAGCCCTCCCGAATTAACGTGCTGGATTCTCACCGACGGCAAGGTGGGCATGGTCAACCAGTGCCGCGGCCTGGCCGAAGTGATCGGGGTCGAACCGGTTTCCAAGGTCATTGGCCAGCGCATGCCCTGGCGGTGGCTCCCGCCCGCGATCACGCCCGCATCGCTCTCGATCCTGAAGCCGCGCTCGGACCGGCTGGAGCCGCCCTGGCCGGACCTGCTGATTGCCAGCGGCCGCAAGTCCGTTGCGCCCGCGCGCGCCGTCCGCCGGCTCAGCGGGGGCAGGACCTTTTGCGTACAGATCCAGGACCCGGGAATTTCGCCCGATGCGTTCGATCTGGTGGTCACGCCCGAACATGACGGTCT
Organism: Alphaproteobacteria bacterium; assembly: GCA_038117045.1. GTDB lineage: Bacteria > Pseudomonadota > Alphaproteobacteria > UBA6615 > UBA6615 > JABJAG01. The sequence continues at coordinate 10,584 of JAYOFE010000003.1, forward strand.
GACCGGGCCGAACGTGCTCTCGACCGTGGGCTCGATGCACGGCGTCAACGCGCAGGTTCTCGCCGCAGCCCGCGCGGCCTGGGCGGACCGGGTGGCGCACCTGCCCCGCCCCCTGCTTTCAGTGCTGCTGGGCGGCGACAACGCCGTCTACAAAATGACCGAAGACTTCAGCAGGAAACTGGCCGCGGATCTGGGCCGGATCGCACATTCCGGCAAATGGGGGCTGGCCGTCACCCCTTCGCGCCGGACCCCGGAACACGCACGGCGTGCCATCCACGAAGCGCTGGACGGCACCCGTGCCGAAATCTGGGATGAACAGGGCGACAACCCCTATATGGGCTTCCTCGCCCATGCCGACGCCATCGTGGTGACCTGCGATTCAGTGAACATGGTCAGCGAAGCGGCGGCCACCGGAAAGCCGGTCCATGTCGCCCATCTTGAGGGCGGTTCCGCCAAGTTCAGGCGATTCCATGAAGCGATGGAGACACGCGGCATTACCCGCCCCTTCCGCGGCCAGGTGGAGCAGTGGGAATACACCCCGCCGGACGAAACCGCGGCAGTGGCGGCCGAGATACTACGCCGCATTGCAATTGCCTGAGTCGCGAACTATTCAGACGCCATGACGGTGCTCGATATCCAGGCCATCGATGCCGCGCCTCTGGGCCAAGATCCGTACGACCACGTGATCGTCCCCGGTGTCGTGACAAAATCGGCGCTCGATGCCGCGAATGCCGACTTCCCCGTGATCGATCGGCCTGGCAGCTTCCCCACGGGGCAGTTGCAGTACGGCCCGGGCTTCGCGGCGCTGCTCGACGCGCTCGAAGGACCGGAATTCGCCCGTGCGCTGGGTGACAAGCTGGGCATGGACCTGACCGGCAAGCCCACCATGGTGACCGTGCGCGGCCGCGCCCGTGCGACGGACGGCAAGATCCACATAGATTCCTCGGGTAAGCTCGTCACCGTGCTTCTCTACATGAACCCCTCCTGGGAAGAGCCCGGCGGCCAGCTCCGCCTGTTGCGCAGCCCGGAGAATCTCGACGACTACGCCGTCGAGGTGCCGCCGGACGAAGGCACGCTGCTCGCCTTTCCCTGCATCGAGAATGCCTGGCACGGCCACCACCCATTCGAGGGTGAACGTCGCACGATCCAGTTGAACTGGGTGAACAGCCAAGCCTACAAGACCCGCGAACAGGTTCGCCATTCCGTCTCGGCGTTCTTCAAGAAACTCAAGGCATAGGCAGGCGCAACCGATGCCTCTCGATATCGCGACATTCTCCAACGTCAAGGGCGGCTTCCCCTTCTTCAAGGCGGCCGGCCATCCCGCCGTCGCGCCGCATGCGCGCGCGCTGGTGGATGAACTGGCCGGCAAGTCTTCGGTCGCGATCTATGATCCCATGGGCCTCGCGGCGGCCTTCGCGCAACTGTTCCCGCTCGATGCCGTGAACGTCGAGCACCTGTTCGTGCAGGACCTGTCGGCGCTGGGCGAAACGGTCCTTGGGCGCACGGCCCAGCCGGTGACTGACATGGCGTCCGCCAAGGTCGATGCGCTGCTGGTGGTGGCGTTCGACGCCGAGAAGACCCTGCGCGACATCGCGCACCTGGTTCCCGAGGGCACCGAGGTGGTCACGCTCGACCGCCTGCGCCTGCCGGAAGACCGGCTGACCAACAAGACGCAGTATCTCGACCCGCTGAACTTCGCGACCAACTTCGCCTTCTTCCGCGACGTCCCCGACGGGCGCGGGGGCCGCCTGCACACACGCATCGCTACGGCGAACTACTGGCACCGCTATGGCGCGTCGAACGTCTCGCTTTGGCTGACGCTGATCGGTGAGGACGGGCGCACGATCTGCCAGTGGGACCTGGCCCTGTCGGATTCACCCGGCGGCGTGACCATCGACAGCACGGATGTCTGCCGGCGCTTCGGACTCGGTGACTTCACCGGTCAGTTGTTTGTGCACGCCATCGGCGTGAAGGGCCACGACATTATCAAGTACGCCCTCGACACCTTCGGCGACGACCCGCGCGATCTGTCCTGCACCCACGACGCCAATGCCTGGCCCGCCGATTTCTACGGCGGCCTGCCGGCGCCGAAGGACGATGAGAAGGTCATCCTCTGGGTCCAGAACAGCCACCCCTGCCCGATCCCGGCGGGTGCCGTGGGCCTCAACCTGATGGGCGACGACGCCATCGGCTGGCTGGACCGCGAGGTGCCGCCCTTCGGCACCTACGCCCTCGATGCTGCCGACCTGCTGCCCGACGCCAGATGGCCGCAGCAGATTGAGGTCCAGGCCGGCAAGCATTTCGTCCGCCCCCGCTACGAGATCGAGACCCGTCCCAACGGGCATGTCGAGCGCCGGCGCACCGCCCATGTGAATGTGGAGCGCGTAGACCTTCAGCCGGACCCGCGAATCGCGGAGATCGGCAACCTGATGGGCAAGGGCTTCCTGCTTCCCGCGCCGGTGCTGCCGCGCCGGGATTTCCGCACCATCGCCATGCCCACGCCGATGGCGACGACCCAGGAAACCCTGCCGCTGGAAGCGCGCGTCTATGATCGCACCGGGCGCGAACTGGCGCGCCGCTCCCTTGGGGAACTCTCGCGCAGCGACAGCGTGGCACTGGATGTGGACGAGCTGCTCAACGGGGCCGGTACGCTGGACGACGAGGCCGGCCATATCGAGCTGCTCTATGATTTCGGCGTGGCGACGCGTGGCGTCGACGGCTGGCTGCACGGCCTGTTCCGTTACGAGGCCCGCAACTCCGGCCATGCAGCAGAGACCAGTTTCGGCGCGCACATCTTCAACACCGCGCTGACATGGCGCGGCGAGCCGCAGTCCTATTCCGGTGCGGCGCCCGGCCTGACCACGCGGCTGTTCCTGCGCACCGATCCCGCAATGGCGGTCGGGGACGACGACCACGACACCTTCTGCCAGCTGATCTACCCGGCCTCGACGCCATGGCACGAGACCTCCGAGACGAAGCTGATGCTGCATGACGGCACCGGCAATATCGTCGCCGAGACGACCGTGAATATCGACTGCGGCGGCTCGTTCCACTTCCGGCTCAGCGAACTGTTCGATGCCGACGCCCGCAAGGCAGCGGCGAAGACCGGTGCATCCGGGTCCGGCTACGTCCTGATCCGGGACGTGACCTGCCGCCTGTTCGGCTACCATGGCGTGATCGCCCGGGACGGGAGCGCGTTTTCCCTCGATCACATGTTCGGGTTCTGAACGCATGAACGGGGACGGCGTGGACGAACGTTCCCGCCGCAGGCCGCGCGCCTATCCGCCGCCGGGCTCTGCCCCCGGTGTCCTGTCCTTCAATCCGATGGCGCATCCCACGCGGGTGCATGTATTTGCGTTCGGCTCCAACCACGTCACCGAACTCGATGATGTGGATTTCGGCACCCTCGACACCCTGCGGGCAGAGAATGACGTCGTGTGGATCAACGTGGACGGGCTGCGCGACATCGAACTGATCGCGAAGCTGGGCAAGGCTTTCAACCTGCACAACCTGGCCCTCGAGGATGCCGTGAGCACCCGCCACCGCCCAAAGGCGGAAGACTACAAGGACTCGCTGTTCGTCGTGTTGCGGATGGGGGCTTTCGGCGAGCGGATCGAGACCGAGCAGATGAGCCTGTTTGTCGGCGAGGGCTTCGTGCTCACCCTCCAGGAAAAGCCCGGAGACGGGTTCGAGCCTGTACGACAGCGCATTCGCGACCCGCGCTCGCGGCTCCGGTCCAATGGCGCGGATTACCTCGCCTATGCCCTGATCGATGCTGTGGTGGATGCCTTTTTCCCGCTGCTGGAGGAAATGGGCGAGCAGCTCGAGGACCTCGAGATCGACATCATGGAATACCCCCAGCATGAGCATGTGCCGGAAATCCATCGCCTGCGCCGCGACCTGCTGACTGTCAGGCGCACCGTCTGGCCGATGCGCAAGCTGCTGAATGGACTGCTGCGCGACGAGCATCCGATCATTTCCCGCACGACCCAGGTGTTCCTGCGCGACTGCTACGACCACGTCATCCAACTCATGGACAATGTCGACACCAACCGCGAAATCCTGGGCGGGCTGATCGACCTTCACCTTTCGGCTGTCAACAACCGCATGAACGAGATCATGAAGGTCCTGACGGTCATCGCCACCATCTTCATCCCGCTGTCCTTTGTCGCCTCGCTCTACGGGATGAACTTCGACCCGCATGTCTCGCCCTGGAACATGCCCGAGCTCGACTGGTATCTGGGATATCCCGCCGCATTGCTTCTGATGGCGTCGATGGCTGGCGGCATGCTGGTCTATTTCCGCCGCAAAGGCTGGCTCGGCGGGGCCCGAAACGACGCACGGCGAAACCGTCTTCGTGACTGGGACGACAGCGAAAACCCATAAGCCTAACCAGAATTTCGATTGAATCCCCCTGCAGCAAACGCATCGCAGGTGCTAATATAGCGCCGCTTGCTTCTCGGGGGGGAGATTCTCAATGCACGCAAAAGCACTCGCGCCGGTCGCTGCCGGCGTCGCGCTTCTTGTCATGCAAGGTACGGCGATCGCCGAAACCCCGCTCGAGCGCGGGACCTACCTGATGAACGCCGTTGTGGCCTGTGGCAACTGCCACACGCCCAAGGGGCCGACCGGCGACATTCCCGGCATGGAACTGGCCGGCATGTCGCCCATGGAAAAGACGCCCGGCTTCGACGCCAATGCTCCGAACATCACGCCTGACCCGGACACGGGTATCGGCAAGTGGACGGACGAGCAGATCATCACCGCCATTCGCGAAGGCAAGCGGCCGGACGGCACAATCATCGGCCCGCCGATGCCGATCGGCCTGTATCGCGGCATGTCGGATGACGACGTCAAGGCAATCGTCGCCTATATGCGCCAGGTGCCCGCGGTAAAAAACGAGATTCCGAAATCGGTCTACCGCATGCCGCTGCCGCCGTCCTACGGCCCGCCGGTCGGCACCGTGGAAGCGCCGTCGCCGGACGACAAGGTTGCATATGGCGCCTATCTCGCCGGGCCACTTGCCCATTGCACGGAATGCCATTCGCTGACCGCGAAGGGCCCCGACTTCGAGAACAATCTCGGCGGCGGCGGCTATGAGTTCCACGGTCCGTGGGGCGTCAGCGTGGCGGCCAACATCACGCCGACCGGTATCGGCGACAAGAGCGACGACGAGCTCAAGACCATGATCTCCGCCGGTCTTCGTCCCGACGGTGCGAAGATGATGCCGCCGATGGGCTATCCCTACTACGCGAACATGAAGCCCGCCGATCTCGACGCCATCGTCGCGTATCTGCGCACGCTGCCGCCGAAGTAAGATGGCTGAACGCGAATTCAACGTCACAACTCCGGACGGGACCATGCCGTGCTTCGCGGCATGGCCCGATCCGGGCCAGCATGGCGACGGCCCCTACCCGGTCGTCATCATGTACATGGATGCACCGGGTATCCGCGAGGAACTGCGTGACTTCGCGCGGCGCATCGCCGGCCAGGGCTACTACGCCGTGCTGCCGGACCTTTACTACCGGCTGGGCCTTCATCGCTTCAATCTCGCCAAGCGCACCGAGAAGATGACCGAGATGATCTTCGCGGCGTGGCACAGCCTGACCAACGACGGCGTCGCATCCGACACCGCAGCGCTGATGGAAGAGCTTGGCAACGACGATGCGGCGTCCGACGGCCCGATGGGCTGTGTCGGCTACTGCATGTCCGGTGCCTTCGTGACCACCGTTGCGGCGAAGTTCCCGGACCGCTTCGCCGCCAATGTCTCGCTGTATGGCGTCTACATCATCACCGAGCATGCCGACTCGCCCCACCTGCTGATCCCGCAGATCGAGGGCGAGATGTACTACGCCTTCGCCGAGCATGACCGCTGGGTTCCCCTGGAACTGGTGGACCAGCTTCGCGAGACGCTCGACGCGAACGGCGTGACCCACGAGACGGAGGTGTTCCCCACCACGGAGCACGGCTTTGCCTTCCCCCAGCGCGACGTCTATCACGAGCCGTCGGCCGAGATCGTCTGGGACAAGATGTTCAAGCTTTACGCGCGGGTGCTGGGCTAGGCCAAATCCCGGTTATCCACCTTGCACTCCCCGCACGCGCTTGGGACACTTCGGCAACATCCGAATCCGTTCCCCCGGGGAGAATTTGCCATGCAAACTCGCGCCGCCGTTGCCTTTCAAGCGGGCAAGCCGCTTTCGATCGAAACCGTTGACTTGGACGGCCCGCGCGACGGCGAGGTTCTGGTCGAGATCAAGGCGACCGGCATCTGCCACACCGACGAGTTCACCCTGTCGGGCGCGGACCCGGAAGGCATTTTCCCGGCGATCCTCGGTCATGAGGGCGCGGGCGTCGTCGTCGATGTCGGCAAAGGCGTGACGTCGGTGAAGAAGGGCGACCACGTGATCCCCCTCTATACCCCGGAATGCCGCCAGTGTGACTACTGCACGTCGGGCCGGACCAATCTCTGCCAGGCGATCCGCGAGACCCAGGGCCGGGGCGTGATGCCCGATGGCACGTCGCGCTTCTCGCTGAAAGGCGAGAAGGTGTTCCACTACATGGGCACCTCCACCTTTTCCAACCACACGGTCATGCCCGAGATCGCGGTCGCCAAGGTGCGCGAGGACGCGCCCTTCGAGAAGATCTGCTACATCGGCTGCGGCGTGACCACGGGCATCGGCGCGGTGATCAACACGGCCAAGGTCGAACCAGGCGATAATGTGGTCGTCTTCGGCCTCGGCGGTATCGGCCTGAACGTCATCCAGGGCGCGCGCATGGTGGGCGCCAACAAGATCGTCGGCGTCGACCTGAACCCTGGCCGCAAGCCCATGGCCGAAAAGTTCGGCATGACCCATTTCGTCAACCCGGCCGAGGTCGAGGGTGACCTCGTGCCCTATCTGGTCGACCTGACCGATGGCGGCGCAGACCACTCCTTCGAATGCATCGGCAACGTCGAGGTCATGCGCCAGGCGCTGGAGTGCTGTCACAAGGGCTGGGGCAAGTCGACCATCATCGGTGTCGCGCCGGCAGGTGCGGAAATCGCGACGCGCCCCTTCCAGCTCGTCACCGGCCGCGTCTGGCAGGGCACAGCCTTCGGCGGCGCCAAGGGCCGCACTGACGTGCCCAGGATCGTCGACTGGTACATGGACGGGAAGATAAACATCGACGACCTGATCACCCATGTCATGCCGCTCGACGAGATCAACAACGCCTTTGACCTGATGCATAAGGGCGAATCGATCCGCAGTGTGGTGACCTTCTGACCCCCCATTCAATGATTGGGGTTAAAACTGTCGTGAAATGGCCCGACTTGTCTGGCCCGAATGCGCCGACTATCTAGTTCGGGCCTTTCCCGACACAAAGAACGACCGCCGGAGCCGCTTGCCATGCCCGAAACCCGACACACCAAGGTCCTGATTCTCGGTTCCGGCGCAGCCGGCTGTACGGCAGCCATCTATGCGGCGCGCGCCAACCTGAAGCCGATCATGGTGCAGGGCATGCAGCCCGGCGGGCAGTTGACCATCACAACCGAGGTTGAAAACTACCCGGGCTTCGCGGAGGCGATCCAGGGGCCCTGGCTGATGGAGCAGATGGTCGAGCAGGCCCGCAATGTCGGGACCGAGATCATCGACGACCTGATCGTCGAGGTGGATTTCTCCAAGCGCCCGTTCACTTGTATCGGCGACACCGGCGATGTCTACACCGCCGACACGGTGATCGTGGCGACCGGCGCATCGGCCAAGTGGCTGGGGCTGGACAGCGAACAGAAGTTCTCGGGCTTCGGCGTGTCCGCCTGCGCGACCTGTGACGGGTTCTTCTATCGCGAGAAACCGGTGGCCGTGATCGGCGGCGGCAACACGGCCGTCGAGGAGGCGCTCTACCTCACCAACTTCGCCTCCAGGGTGACGCTGATCCACCGCCGCGACGAGCTGCGCGCCGAGAAGATCATGCAGGACCGGCTGTTCCGGAACGAGAAGATCGACGTGAAGTGGGACACGGTCCTCGACGAGGTCGTGGGCACCGAAAACCCGCCGGGGGTGACCGGCGCGAAGCTGAAGAACATCAGGACCGGCGACACGGATGAACTCGCGGTCGACGGCGTGTTCATCGCCATCGGGCATGATCCGAACACCAAGGTCTTCCAGGGCATCCTCGACATGGACGAGGAAGGCTATCTCGTGACAGCGCCCGACAGCACCGCCACCAACATTCCCGGCGTGTTTGCCGCGGGCGATGTGAAGGACAAAGTGTATCGTCAGGCGATCACCGCGGCCGGAATGGGTTGCATGGCGGCGCTGGAAGCGGAGAAGTTCATCGCAGCGCGCGAGGACGAAGACGCGCGCGACGCAGCGGAATAGCGTGGCCGCCGGCGAAGACCGGCAGCACCGCGCACATATCGGGGGGACGGCTAGGACATGGCCATGGATTGGGACAAGCTGAGGATTTTCCATGCCGTCGCGGATGCGGGCAGCTTCACCCATGCGGGTGAGGCGCTGCATCTGAGCCAGTCCGCCGTGAGCCGGCAGATCAGCTCGCTGGAGGACAGCCTCGGCGTGCGCCTCTTCCACCGCCATGCCCGCGGCCTGATCCTAACCGAACAGGGAGAGCTCCTCTACCGGACTGTCCACGATGTCTTCGCCAAGCTGACCATGGTGGAAGCCCGGCTCACGGATTCCCACGAGCAGCCGCAGGGCCCGCTGAAGATCGCGACCACGGTCGGCCTGGGCTCGCTCTGGCTGACGCCGCGCATCCGTGAATTCATCGAGCTCTATCCCGATATCGAGGTCACGGTGATCACCTCGGACGAGGAACTCGACGTATCCATGCGTGAGGCCGACTGCGCGATCCGGCTCACCCAGCCGACCCAGGGTGACCTGATCCAGCGCCGGCTGACGCGGGTGCAAACCCATGTCTTCGCTTCGCCCGAGTACATCAAGGTCAAGGGCATGCCCGACAAGGTGCGCGACCTCGCGCATCACAGCATCATCGCCTATGACGAGGAACGCGCCATGGCGGCGCCCAACCTCAACTGGCTGCTGAACGCGATCCGCGACGCGACCAACGAGGAGCCGCACAAGATCCTGATCCTGAACAATCTCTACGGGATCTTCTGCGCGGTCGAGGCAGGCGTCGGCATTGCGGGCCTGCCGGACTTCCTGGCACGCGAGGCAAAGAACCTCGTGCGCGTGCTGCCGGAGCTCGAAGGGCCGGGCAACGACGCCTACTTTGTCTATCCCGAGGAACTGCGGAATTCGCAGAGGATCCAGGTGTTTCGTGATTTCCTGTTGCGTAAGGTGGCCGAAACACGGTTCTGACCCGGGATTTTCAGGGCGATTGCGTTCAAACCATGATGAGACATGCAATTACCGCATGTCTGGTTAACGCTTTGGTGCCCTCCTCCTGAGCAGTTGCACACACTATCTAGGAATCACCACGGTGTTTACGTGCACCGCGCCGTACCGGCTCCCTCCCATGCCGCCGAACGGCGAGAGACCGCCGAACACGGTCTCGGCGTCTTCTGAGACGCAAGCCTCCCTGTTCACCTGCCGGGCCCCTTCGGGGTCCGGCTAATTTTTTGTGAGCACAAAAAACAGGCGGGCCGCAGCCCGCCTTTTGGTTGTATTTGTTCGTCTCGCGAACTACCGGAAATAAATTTCCCCTGCGTCTGGGGGATACATGCCCGCAACAAACTCCCCATAACCGTTGAAAAGCCGTGTCGGCACGCGGTCGTCGCGCGATCCGCCGAGCAGCCATTCGCTTGCCTGGCTCCAGCGCGGGTGCGGCACCTCGGGGTTCACATTCGCCCAGAACCCGTACTCCGAAGACTGCAGGCTTTCCCAGAAGGTCTTGGGTTTCTGGTCGGTAAAGGAGAAGCGGATGATCGACTTGACCGACTTGAAGCCGTACTTCCACGGTACCGCCAGGCGCAGCGGCGCCCCGTTCTGCTTCGGCACCGGCTTGCCGTAGAGGCCGGTGACCATGAAGGCGAGGTCGTTGGTCGCCTCCTCGATGGTGAGGCCTTCGGTGTAGGGCCAAGGATACCAGAACTGTCGCAGGCCCGGCATCTGGGCCTTGTCCTCGGCGATGGTCTCCATCTGCAGGTACTTCGCGCTCGACAGCGGCTTGGCCAGCTCCACGAGCTGGCGCAGGGGAAAGCCCGACCACGGCACGGTCATCGCCCAGGCCTCGACGCAGCGGTGTCTGTAGACGCGTTCTTCCAGCGTGACCTTCTTCAGCAGGTCGTCGATGCCGATCTCGAACGGCTTCTCGACCATGCCGTCGATCTTGATGTTCCAGGGCCGGATCTCGAGGCGCTGGGCCGCCTTGGAGATCTGCTTGTGGGAACCGAACTCGTAATAGTTGTTGAAGGTGGTGGCCTCCTGCGGCTCGGTCAGCGCCCGCTCGACCGTGTACTTGTCGTTGCGCGGCACCGGATACAGGCCTGCCGTAGGGTCTTCACCGACCGCCGCAAGGGCCTCGGCAGCCGGAAGGACACTCGCAGTCGCGGCGATCGCGGGCGCAATGCCGAGCGCCTTCACGATGTCGCGCCGGCGCAAATAGATATCCTCGGGTGTCACGGCGCTCTCGGGAATTTCCCAGCCGCGTTTGACCTTCACCAGCATCACGTTCTCCGTTCGTCGCTTGCGTGCCCCTAGGTTGGGTTCGTGCGCGCGCGATGACAAGCGAAACGCTGTTCAAACTGTTGCGATGGAATAGTTGCCGGCCCCGCGGTGTTCTTTCCCGCAGGTGGCCGGTGCGCCAGGGTGTCATCAGGCTTTGGGGTCAGGCTTTCTGGGGCGACAGCAGCCGTTCGACGGGCTCGTCGCGGATCGGCCAGTGCAGCACCGCCGCCATCAGGCCCAGCGCCACCGAGGCGTACCAGACGGCGTTGTAGTCCCCGGTCACATCATAGCTGAGCCCGCCCAGCCAGGAGCCGAGAAATGCCCCGATCTGGTGGCTCAGGAACACGAAGCCGAACAGCATGCCCAGGTGGCGCGCTCCGAAGATCTTGGCAACCACGCCGCTGGTCAGCGGCACCGTCGACAGCCACAGGATGCCGAAAACGCCCGAGAAGACCAGGATCGTCATCTCGGTCTTGGGCATCAGAAGCAGCCAGAGGATCAGGGCCGCCCGCGCCAGATAGATCAGGCTCAGCAGGTTCTTCTGCCGGAAATGGTTGCTCAGGTGCCCCGCAAGGTAGGACCCGGCGATGTTCCCCGCCCCGATCAGCAGGAAGGCATTGCCCGCCACATCCGGCGCCAGCCCGCACCATGCGACATAACCCGGCAGGTGGATGCCGATAAAGGTGATGTGGAACCCGCACACGAAGAAACCGATGGTCAGCAGGATGTAGCCGCGGTTCTTGCGCGCCTCGGCGATGGCCTGCAGCCAGTTTTGCGGGGCTTCGCTGCCGTCGTCTTCCGACTTGCCGCGCATCAGCGCGCCCATGGGGATGGAGAGCGCCACGATCGCCACGGTGGCGAACAGCGAGACCTCCCACCCGTATCCGCCGATCAGGGCCTGGGTCACTTTAGGTAAAACGAACGGGCCCAGCGCGCCGATGGTGCTGACCATGGCGATGGCGTAGGTGCGGCGCTCCGGCACGACCATGCGCGCCACCGCGCCGTAGACCACCGACATGCCGACCCCGGCCATGCCGAGGCCGATCAGGACACCGCTTGTGATCAGCAGCTCCGTCGGTGTGATGGCGGACGTCATGCCGATCACACCAAGCCCGTACAGAATGCCGCCGCCGATAATCACCCGGCCGGACCCGAAACGGTCGGCCAGGCCGCCGGCGATGGGCTGGGTCGCGCCCCAGATCAGGTTCTGGAGGGCCATGGCCAGCCCGAACAGTTCCCGGCTCCAGCCGATATCGACCGTCATGGGCACCAGGTACAACCCGAACCCCTGGCGAACGCCCAGCGCGATCGCCAGCAAAACGGCGCCTGCGCCCATCACCATGAGCTGTTTGCGGCTCAGAACCTGCGACATGTTGAATTGTCCCCGACTTGGCTTGCGCGGATTATGCGCGCGCGACCCGGATTTGAATAGGACACGGCGTTGACTCGCACACCCCATACCGTTCCGATGCGCGTGAAATCTAGGCCAGAACAGGGGAAAGGCTATGCCCAGGGCAGTACGCATCCATGAATTCGGTGGACCGGAGAAGCTGACGGTCGAGGACACCAATATCGGTGATCCCGGCCCCGGCGAGGTACTCCTGCGCCACGAAGCCTCGGCCGTGCACTTCGCGGACGTCCTCGTGCGCGAGGGCACCTATTTTCTCAAACCCGACCTGCCATCGGGCCTCGGCCTTGAGGGCGCGGGCGTGATCGAGGCGGTCGGGGACGGTGTGACGGCGTTCCGGCCCGGCGATCGGGCCGCCTACCGCTTTAATCTCGGTGCCTACTCCGATGCCCGGATCATCGCAGCCGACCAGGTCCACGCCCTGCCCGACAACGTCGACGCCAAGACCGCCGTGGCGGGAACCGTGCGCGGGATGACGGCGCAATACCTAGTCCGCCAGGTCCGCGACATCGGCCCGTCGGACACGGTGCTGGTGCACGCCGCCGCGGGCGGCATGGGCACGCTGCTGACCCAGTGGTGCAAGCATCTGGGCGCCACAGTCATCGGCACCGCTGGCGGGCCTGCCAAGACCGGATTTGCCCGGGCGAACGGATGCGACCATGTGATCGACTATGCGGCGGAGGACTTCGCCGCGCGTGTCATGGAGATCACCGATGGCGAGGGCGTCCCCGTCGCCTATGACGGCGTCGGCGCCGCGGTCTATGAGGGCACGGTTGCCTGCCTCGCCCCGCGCGGCTTCTACATCAACTACGGCCACGCCTCGGGGTTCCTGCCGCCGCTGGACGCGATGGAGCTGAACAGGAAATCGCTCGTTTTCACCAAGGCGTCGCTGAAGGATTTCGTCCGTGACCCCGCCGTGATGAAGGCCATGCTGGCAGAAGTGTTCGACCTGCTGGGCTCCGGCGTGCTCGACCCGGGAATCAGCGCGGAGTACGCATTGGCCGACATTGCGGACGCCCAGCGCGCTATCGCCTCGCGCGAAACGACCGGTGCCATCGTGGTAGTGCCGTAGGCTGTCGGCCTAGAGTTCGCGCCCGCGCACGGCCTCTTCAAGGGACTGGATCAGTTCCGGAAGTCCCGGCAGGGCCGGGTGATATTCCAGCGCGCCCTCGAAGGCGTTGATGGCCGCCTCTCCGTTGCCGCGCAGCATCTCGATCTGGCCGAGCCCGCTCAGAGCGCCGAAATGGCGCGGCTCCAGTGCCAGTGTGCGGTCCACATCCTCGACCGATTTCTCCAGCTCGCCCTTGAAGAAATAGACCGTCGCGCGCTTGTTCCACGCCTCGGCGTAGTCCGGCGCCAGTTCGACAAGCTCGCTGAAAATCCCGATGGCGCGGTCGAAATCGCCCTCGTTCATGGCCCGGGTGCCGTCGCGCATCATCGCGTCATAGGCCGCATTGTCGTGGTGCATCCAGGCACGCCAGATCAGGCTTTCGGCCGCGCGCATCTCCGCGGGCGCACCGCTGGTCTTCAGGATGTCGAAGAGGCTGTCGAGGTCCGGATCGGTCTGGTCCGCGACCGCGTTCGCCGGCAGCGCCAGCGCGGCAAGGACGGACAGGATCGCAAGGGATCGTCTCATGGCGGAATTATGGGCGCGCCCGGGCCCGGATTCCAACCCCGTCATCGCCCCGCGCACAAAGTTGTGAGGATTCTGCCCGGCCTGCCTTCGCCTGCGCGCCGTTTGCGTGTATGGGATACGGCATCAGACAAACGTGACACAAAGGGATTTCGCCATGTCCATCCAACCCGAAGACCTGATCGGCGCCTGGCACCTCGTGGACACCTGGGTGGACAATGCCGACGGCACGCAGACCCGCCACCAGGGTCCCACGCCCAAGGGCATCATCATGTACACCGCTGACGGGCACATGGCTGCGATCACGCGCTGGAGCGAACGCCCCTTCCCGCAATCCGGCGCCACGGATGCCGACAAGGCCCGGATGTTCGACACATATCTCAGCTATGCGGGACGCTGGTCGCTCGACGGCAACCAGGTCACCCACCATATCGAGCACGCACTGAACGATACCTGGGTCGGCCTCGACCGGCCGCGTCAGATCGAGAAGCGTGGCGATCACATGTACTTCACCGGCCCGGCCGGCGACGGCGGTAACGCCACCATCATCTGGCAGCGCGAACGCACGGAATAGGCAATCCGCCTAGGCGAGCGCGCCCGGCTTCGGACCGCCCGTCGCCCAGTCCAGCAGTTCTACGGTGTGGACCACCGGCACGCCCACGGCATCGGCCAGCTGGGTCATGCAGCCGATATTGCCGGTCGCAAGGATATCCGGCGTGGTGCGGGCGATGTTCGCCGCCTTGCGGTCACGCAGCTGCGAGGCCAGTTCAGGCTGCATCAGGTTGTAGGTGCCCGCCGACCCGCAGCACAGGTGCCCTTCGCGCGGCTCGGCCACAGAGAAACCGGCCGCCGCCAGCAGCGCCTTCGGCTGGGTCTGGATCTGCTGGCCGTGCTGCATGGAACAGGCCGCGTGATAGGTCACGCGCAGTGATGCGGCATCCTCGAACGCCGCGATGTCCGGCGCGAGCTCGCTCAGGTACTCGCTGATATCGCGGGTCAGCGCCGACACACGGCTGGCCTTATCGGCATAGGCGCGGTCCTCACGGAACATGAAGCCGTAGTCCTTCACCTGCGTGCCGCAGCCCGACGTGTTGATGACGATGGCGTCCAGCCCCGCGCCATCGGCTTCGGCGATCCACGCATCGATATTCGCCGCGGCCTGGGCATGGCTCTGGTCCACCTTGCCCATATGGTGCACCAGCGATCCGCAGCACCCCGCCCCGTTGGCGACCACCACCTCGACCCCAAGGCGGGTCAGCAGGCGCACGGTGGACTCGTTGATCTGGGGCGCGAGCACGGTCTGGGCGCAGCCGATCAGCAGAGCAACGCGGCCCTTTCGTTCTCCCTTGGCCGGAAAGACCTGCGGCTTGTCGGTCCAGGACGGCGCACCCAGCTGCGTGGGCGCCAGGTCCAGCATCGCGCGCAATCGGCCCGTGAACAGGCCCCGGAACGGCCGGGCCAGCATGGCAGCCGCCATCATGGCGCGGAACCGCGTCGGATACGGGATCGACCAGGCCAGAACACCGCGCAACAGGCGGTCGAGGAACGGGCGCGTGTAGGTCTCCTCGACATGCTTGCGGCCGTGGTCGACCAGGTGCTGGTAGTGCACACCAGAGGGGCAGGTCGTCATGCAGGACAGGCAGGACAGGCAGCGGTCGAGATGGGTGACCACCTCCTCGGTCGCCGGGGCGTCCGCCTCGAACATCTGCTTCATCAGGTAGATGCGCCCGCGCGGGCTGTCGAGTTCGTCGCCCAGGATCGTGTAGGTCGGGCAGGTCGCGGTGCAGAACCCGCAATGGACGCAGTTCCGCACGATCTCGTTGGTCGCCGCGATGTCCGGGTCGGCCAGCTGCGCAAGGGAGAAATGGGTCTGCATGGCCCTATACCCCTTCGTACATGCGGCCAGGATTGAGGATATGACGCGGGTCGAAGCTTTCCTTCACCCGGGTTGAAAGAGCGGCCAGCGGCGCCGGCTGCGGCTGGAAGACTGGCGTAGTCCGCCGGGTCTCCTCAGATGCGCGCACCAGCGTCGCGTGACCGCCACCGTGTTCGGCCAGCACTGCGCGTACTGCCGCTGCATCGTCCGCCTCAAACCATAGGAGCCCGCCGCCCCAGTCGATCAGCGACGGTCCGCCGATCCCGTTGGCGATGGCCTCCGCGATTCCGGCGGCAGCCGTCGGCGTGACGGAGACCCGCCACAGGGCCGCATCGCTGCCCACAAAGGGCCTGGCATCGCGCACATCGCGCCAGAGCGCGACGGATGCAACTGCATCCAGCATCGCGACCATGCCGAAGCCGGAGAGCAGTTCCTGAAGCGCCATGGAGCGTGCATCCACGGACGGGCTGAATCCCTCCACCCGGACCGCCACGGCATCGCCTGAAACACCTGACACCGCCTTCGCCAGCCCGGACGGCACATAGGCCGCGCCGGAGACTTCATGGCTGGAATTGAGCGCCGCCGTCATGGCACGCATGGCATCCACGCCGCCGAGACCGGACACCAGCACCGTCTCCACCGTCTCCGGTGCGGGCAGCACCTTGATCGTCACCTGGGTCAGTGCGGCCAGCGTCCCGAAGGAGCCGGTCAGCAACTTCGACAGGTCATAGCCGGTCACGTTCTTCACCACGCGCCCGCCGCTCTTGACCAGTTCGCCGCGCCCGGTGACCGCCTCGATGCCGAGGATATGGTCACGCGCCGCGCCGATCTTGACCCGCCGCGGACCCGCAAGGTTGCAACCGATGAGGCCACCCAGCGTGCCGCCGGTCTCACCGTAGAGCCCTGCGAAGGCCGGCGGCTCGAAGGCCAGCATCTGGCCCTTCTCGGCCACCGCCGCCTCGATCTCGGCGATGGGCGTGCCCGCCCATGCGGACAGGACCAGTTCCTCCGGCTCATACAGCGTGATGCCGCTCAGCCCCGACAGGTCGACGACATGGCCGATGGTGCGGTTGCCGTCACCCATCGGGCGGCCGAAGCCGCGCTTGGACCCCGTGCCGACGATCTCGACAGGGGTTTCCTCACCGCTCGCCCAGGCAATTGCCTCGACAACCTGCTCGGTGGTTTCAGGCCTCAGCGTCTCAACCATGTCACGCACTCAGAACCGGGGAATATCGGGAAACGGCATCTGGCCGCGATGGATGTGCATCCGGCCCAGCTCCGCGCAGCGGTGCAGTGTCGGGAAGACCTTGCCGGGGTTCAGCAACTGGTTGGGGTCGAACGCACATTTGACACGCTGCTGCTGCTTCAGGTCGTCCTCGGTGAACATCTCGCCCATCAGGTCGCGCTTCTCGACGCCGACACCGTGCTCGCCGGTCAACACACCACCGACCTCGACGCACAAGCGCAGGATGTCGGCACCGAATTCCTCGGCCGCGTCCAGTTCGCCCGGCTTGTTGGCGTCATACATGATCAGCGGGTGCAGGTTGCCGTCGCCCGCGTGGAACACATTGGCGACGCCCAGCCCGCACTTCTCCGACAGCTGCGACATGCGCGACAGGACTTCCGGCAGGCGGTGGCGCGGGATCGTGCCGTCCATGCAGTAATAATCCGGCGACAGCCGCCCGATGGCCGGGAACGCAGCCTTGCGCCCGGCCCAGAACTGGTTGCGCTCCTCCTCGTTCTCGCTGATGCGGATGGACACAGCGCCCAGCCCCTCGGCGATCTCGCGCACGCGGCCGATCAGGAAATCGACCTCCACCGGCGGCCCGTCGAGTTCGACCAGCAGCAACGCCTCCACGTCCAGCGGATAGCCAACCTGCACAAAGGCTTCGGCCGCCTTGATCGCCGGGCGGTCCATCATTTCCATGCCGCCGGGGATAATCCCTGCACCGATGATATCGGCCACGCACTGGCCGCCTGCCTCACTCGATTCGAACCCGATCATCAGCGCGCGCGCCGTTGTCGGTTTCGGCAGGATGCGCACGGTGACTTCGGTGATCACGCCGAGCAGGCCTTCAGAGCCGGTCATCAGGCCCAGCAGGTCATAGCCTTCGGAATCCATGTGCTTGCCGCCCAGGCGCAGGATCTCGCCGTCCGGGAGCACCATCTCGATGCCGAGGATGTTGTTGGTGGTCAGCCCGTATTTCAGGCAGTGCACGCCGCCGGAATTCTCCGCCACGTTACCGCCGATGGTGCAGGCAATCTGGCTGGAGGGATCCGGCGCATAATAGAAGCCGTCCAGTTCGACGGCATGGGTGATCCCCAGATTGGTCACACCCGGCTGCAACCGCGCACAGCGGTTCTCGTAGTCGACCTCGAGGACGCGGTTGAACTTGCCCATTCCCAGCGTGATGGCATCCGCCGCCGGCAGCGCACCGCCCGACAGGGAGGTGCCCGCGCCGCGCGGGACGATCTTGACGCCGTTCTCGTTGCAATAGCGCATGACCGCAGAAACCTGATCGACGGTTTCGGGCAGCATCACGATCAGCGGCATGTTGTGATAGGCAGTGAGCCCATCCGATTCATAGACGGCCATTCCCTTGTCGTCGGCGATCACGCCTTCGCCGGGCACGATGGCGCGCATGGCTGCAAGAATCTCCTCGCGCCGCGCGATCACGCCAGCATCAGGATCGGGCATCTTCATGGGCGGGCTCCCCTTCGGGACGGCGGGTTCGGGACCGGCGAATTATAGCGGAATACAGGCAACAAAAAACCGCGCGAATTCGCGCGGTTTCGCTGCTTCGGCAGTGCGACGGGACAATCAGCCCTGGCGCGCCTTGAAGCGGGGGTTACGCTTGTTGATCACGTACACACGACCCCGGCGGCGCACCACCTGGCAACCGCGGCCGCGCTTTTTCAGCGTCTTCAGCGAGCTTGCTACTTTCATCGGATCGGTCTCCGCCACTAAAAAACGGCCCCGGCGCAGTACCCCGGGGTGGAATTGCGCGGAAACTAGCGGTGCAAACCGGAGGTGTCAACGCGGTTTGGGGGGTTTTTGTGACCAGAAGCAGGGTTTTGGCACAGGTCTTTTGGCGCATGCGCTCTTGGCCGGGCATCTCCCGGACCACACATTCCGGCAAGCCCCTGTGACAACGGAGGAAAACATGCGCCGCCTGATCATTCTCGCCATGACGCACGGTGCCGTCTTCGTCGGCGGTTTCGCGCTGGGCGTGTTCCTGCTGCCCATCCTGATTGCGCCCGAATCACCGGACGCGGAAACGCTTCGTGAAAAGGCGCAAACCGCTATCTACACCGCCAAATTCACCCGCGAACTGGAGGGAAGCGATTTCCTGCACTGGGGCGAGGGAAAGGTCAGCGTCACGGCAACCGAGATCATCCATGAAGGCAGTCTCGCACCCGGGCCTGACTACAAGCTCTACCTCGTGGATCGCTTCGTCGAGGACGAGGCTGGCTTCGAGGCGACAAAGGACCGCGCGGTACGTATTGGAGACGTGAAGACCTTCGACGGTTTCATCATATCCGTACCGGACGGCGTCGACGTGGCCGCCTACAACACCGTCCTGGTCTGGTGCGAGACCTTTTCTGAGTTCATCACGGCCGCGCAGTATCGCTAGCGCGCATTCACCGCGCCTTGGAGTGGTATTCCGGGTTGGGCATGCGGTCGAGCGCCGTGGACGAGCGGTTGGTCATGTTGAAGAAGCTGGCCACAGAGGCGATATCCATGATGTCGCGCTCCGAAAAGCCCGCGTCACGAAGGGACTGCCGGTCCACCTCGTCCACTTCTGCCGGGCGGTTGGTCATCTTGACCGCAAAATCCAGCATCGTGCGCTGTTTGGGCGAAATGTCGGCCGCGCGGTAGTTGATCGCCATCAGTTCGCCCAGCGCCGGATCGCCTGAAAGTTCACGCACGCTCGCCCCATGGGCGGTGACGCAGTAGAAGCACTTGTTCTCGCTGGAAACCGCGGTCGCGATCATCTCGCGCTCCAGTTTCGTCAGGCCCGATTCGCCCAGCATCAGCTCGTTGTACATGGCCATGAAGGCGCGCAGGCGCTCGGGATTGACCGAATAGCTGCGCAGTACGTTCGGGACCATGCCCAGCTTTTCCTGGCAGACGGCGAAATACTTCTGCAGGTCGGGGTCGAGTTCGCTGTCGTCCGGCATGGGCAGGTCGATGGCGTGGATATGGTCGGGCTGGGCGCTCATTGCGGTCTCACTCTCCTCGTTTTCGATTCTCCCGGGGTTCTACACCTTTCATTTGGAAAAATCCGCCCCGTCCCATTTGACACGCCAAACGGCGCCGCCCATCCTGCGTCCGGGCCGTATCGCTGCGGCCTCAGCAATGGAATAAGACCATGACAGCCCAGCAGATTTTCGAGCACGAGACCGAAATTCCAATTCTCGACCTCGGTCCCTACCTGGCCGGGGAAGACGGTGCCTTGGACGTGCTGGCCACGCAGTTGCGTCACGCACAGGAAGACGTCGGGTTCTATTTCACGATCAATCACGGTATCCCGCGCGCCCTGATCGAGAACGCTTACGAGCAGATGCGGCTGTTCTTCGCGCTGCCGGACGGAGAAAAGCGCAAGCTGGCGATCAACGCCCAGCGCAGCGGCTACATACCGCCCAAGTCTTCGGTCTATGTCACATCGAATGTAAATGAGAACACCCAACCCGACCTGAACGAGGTGCTTCTCTACTACCGTGAACGCCCGGCCGATCACCCGTCGATCGCGCGCGGCCTCAGCTTCCACGGCCCCAATCAGTGGCCCGACCCGGCCCTGCTGCCGGATTTCCGGACGACCATGCTCGCCTACTACGACGCGGCCGAGGCTCTGGGCTACAAGATGCTCGCAGTTTATGCCCGCGCGCTGGACCTGCCGGCGGACTATTTCGACAGGTTCTTTACCGACCCGATGTGGACCACGCGCAACGCGTTCTATCCGGGGTCCCTCGAGGCCGAAGACAACCAGTTCGGACTCTCTCCCCATCGCGACCACGGCTTTATTACCCTGTTACCCCTGTCAAACGAGGCGGGGCTGCAGATCCGGACCCCGCCCGGCGAATGGATTGTGGCCGAGCAGGTCGAGGACGCGATCATTGTAAATACCGGCGAGTTCATGAACCGCTGGACCAACGGCCGCTTCATCGCGACGCCGCACCGCGTGGTCCCGCCGAAGAACGACCGCTACTCGATCGCCCTGTTCTTCAACCCGAACTGGGACGCCGAGGCCATCCCGCTGGAGACCTGCACCTCGGAGGACAATCCGCCGCAGTTCGAGCCGGTCAACATCCACGATTACCTGGACTGGTACATCAACAGCAATTTCAACAAGGACGGCGGCGGAACCCGCACTGCGGATGACTAGCCGCGCGGGCACGAATCGGATTCATCCCCCGGCTGTGGACCGGCGCCCTTGACCCCCGCCGTCGAGCACGACAACTTCTGCGGCATTCGAAACCGGAGCAGCTTCCCGTGAGCGAACCGCATCCCTGGAACCTCAGCCTGGGCCGGCACCCGAGCCCCGACGAGGTCACATTCGATCTTGAGCGCACCCTGTCGTCGGTGGTGGCGCTGCGCGCGACTGTGCCCGATGACGCATTCACCGCGCCGATCCTGGGGACGGAACGCGAAGGTCAGGGCGTCATCATCAGCGAGGACGGCCTGGTTCTGACGATCGGCTACCTGATCACCGAGGCCGAGGAGGTCTGGCTGATCGGCAACAACGGCGTGGCGCGGCCCGCTCATGTTGTCGGCTATGACCAGGAAACCGGGTTCGGCCTTGTGCAGTCACTCGGCTCCCTCGACCTGCCGCATATCGAGCTGGGTGATTCCGCCTCGGTCTCGGCCGGGGATTCGGTGATCGTCGCCGGACAAGGCGGGCGCGAGGCGTGCGTGAATGCGCAAGTCATCTCCGTGCGTGAGTTCGCGGGCTCATGGGAATACCTGCTCGACCGCGCGATCTTTACCGTTCCGGCCCATCCACGCTGGAGCGGCGCGGCGGTCATCGACTGGTCCGGGCGCCTCGCCGGCATCGGCTCCCTCTACATCCAGCAGGCCGCCGGTGACGACGACGAGATCGACGGCAACATGATCGTGCCCATCGACCTGCTGAAGCCGATCCTTTCCGACCTGACCGAGCGCGGTGCGCAGCGCAAGCCGTCGCGCCCCTGGCTGGGCATGACCACGGCCGAGGCTGAGGAGCACCTGGTCGTCGCCGGGGTCGCCGAGGGAGGGCCGGCCATGCGCGCGGGCGTGGAGCCAGGCGACATCGTGCTGGCGGTGGACGATGAGCAGATCCGCGGCCTGTCGAACCTGTTCCGCAGGATCTGGTCTCTCGGCAACGCCGGGACACCGATCCCGTTGACGCTTCATCGGGAGGGACAGGTGGTCTCGGTCACGGTGAACAGCGCCGCGCGCACCGACTTCCTCAAGAAGCCGCTCGTCAACTGACCCTCAGCCTGGGTTTTTGCCCGGGCCGAAGGCCTCGAACGAGAACACGGTCGGCGCAGCCGGGTCGATCTTCACGCGCACGGCGCGAATATCGTCCGCGCCCGGCACCTCCAGCCGGAAGACGTTGGTGAGCGGGTTTCCCAGGCTATCATAGAACGGCGTGTCGATCGTGTATTCGTGTCCGTCGCCATGAACGACGAGGACTGGCCCGCCGAATGCCTTCGCCCCGTCTGATATCGCGGTGAGCGTGTTGCGGAAGCCGCCGCCGATCCCCATCAGCAGGAACGGGTCGGCCTGCATCGCCAGCACCACGGCATGTGCGCCGGTTGCGGCGGCACGGACGAAGGAGTCACCGATCCACGCGACATTCGCGGCATCGCGCGCCTCGTATTCGGCGACGGCTTGCGGGTTCTTGCGATCCAAATTGTTGTTGGAGCCGACGACATGGGCGGTGGCGAACAGCACCCCGCCCATGGACCAGCGGGCGTTCTCGACCACGAACCGGTGGTCGGGATCCATGTCGGCCTGGCGCAAGACATCCACCGGGGCACGGCCCCGGCTGCGGGCTTGCCCAAAGAACTCCCGCCGCAGGAAGGCCAGCCGTTCCAGCGGATCGAACCGTCCGGCCGACTTGCGGTGGCAATCGGTCCATTCATTGTCGCCGGGCGTATAGACCACCGCGCCGGAAATGCTGTCCATGTAGTCGCGCTGGCGCAGGATCGCGTCGTCGGTACACGGCGTGCCGCCGCCCTTGATGTCGCCGACATGGATCGTGAGCGTCGGGCGGCCGGCGTTGATCGATGCCAGCAGCGTCTCGAACGGCGCGACATCCTCCGTGCGGTAGGGCATGTCCCCCATCGCAACAAAAGTCACCGGGCCTGCCGGTTGCGCGAGCCCGGGCGGCACCAGCACGGCAAGGCAGAGCACAAACGGGATCAGGCGGAAGGACAGCATGGGGGGGATCCTAGCGCCGCGAATACGCTCGGCTACTGTGAAATCCGGTCATGAATGATCTGCATGACCGATGGGTTTGATCAGTTTTTTTGATAACCCTGTTGTCTGCATCCACCCGGTATGTGCAGAATTGCTTAACCAAAAAGAAACAAACGCGCCTGGCGGGGGAAATTCCGAGCGGAATTCATCAAGGGAGAGTTCTCCATGAACATCAAAGCAATCACTGGAATGGCCGCAGTTGCCGGCGTTCTGGCCATCACTGGCGTAACCGTCCCGGCCCAGGCCGCGACGCTGGATGACGTCAAGGCGGCCGGCGAACTGAAGTGCGGCATCAACACCGGCCTGCCTGGCTTCGCCTTCACCGACGACAAGGGCAACTGGACCGGCTTCGACGTGGCCTTCTGCCGTGCGCTGGCTGGCGCCGTGCTGGGTGACCCGGACAAGGTCAAATGGGTGAACCTGACCGGCAAGAACCGCTTCCCGGCTCTGGCATCGGGCGAAATCGATGTCCTGTCACGCAACACAACCTGGACCTTTTCGCGTGACGTCGACTTGGGCTTCACCTTCCTCGGCGTAAACTATTACGACGGTCAGGGCTTCATCGGCCGTGTCGCGCTGGGCGTGAAGAGCGCCAAGGAACTCGACGGCGCATCCGTGTGCATCCAGACCGGCACGACCACCGAGCTGAACCTAGCGGACTTCTTCCGCACCAACAACATCAGCTACGAGCCGGTGCCGATCGAGACCAACGAGGAAGCCCGCAAGGCCTATGAGGCCGAGCGTTGCGATGTCTACACGACAGACGCCTCGGGCCTCGCAGCGACGCGCTCGACCTTCCCGGATCCGTCCGCGCACATGGTCTTCCCGGAGATCATCTCCAAGGAGCCGCTCGGCCCGCTCGTGCGCCAGGGTGACGACCAGTGGGCGGATATCGGCCGCTGGGTTCTGAACGCCCTCGTCAATGCCGAGGAACTGGGCGTGACTCAGGCCAATGTCGAAGAACTGGCCAAGGGCACAGACAACCCGGAGATTAACCGCATGCTGGGCTCGGAAGGCTCGCTTGCGGAAATGCTAGGCCTCGACAAGGCCTGGGCGGTCAACGCGATTAAGGCGGAAGGTAACTACGCCGAGATCTTCGAGCGTTACCTCGGCAAGGATACCCCGCTGGCCATCTCACGCGGCCTGAACGCGCTGTGGAAAGACGGCGGCATCCTCTACGCCCCGCCAATGCGATAAAACGGAACCGAAGGCCCGCGGAGATCACCTCCACGGGCCTTCTTCCTTTCCGTTCAGCACTTTCGCGGATCCGGTCACGTGGCGAACCAGACCGCACACGACACCAAGGACTCGTTTGACGTTCGGCGCCTGATGACGGACGAGCGCAGCCGCGCCGTCGTCCTCCAGTTGCTGGTCCTGCTCGGTGTCGCGCTGTTCATCGCCTTCATCGTCTCGAACACGATTGCCAATCTGCAGAACGCCGGCCTCGCCTCAGGGTTCGGTTTCCTCAATGACACGGCATTCTTCGATATCAACCAGCGGCTAATCGAATACACGTCGCAATCGACCTTCGGCCGCGCGCTGATCGTCGGCCTGCTCAACACCATCCTGATCTCGGCGCTCGGGATCATCGCCGCCACCCTCATCGGCTTTATCGGCGGCGTGCTCCGGCTATCCGACAACTGGATCGTCAGCCGTATGGTCACGGCCTGGGTGGAGTTCACCCGCAACGTGCCGGTCCTGCTGCAGATTATCTTCTGGTGGGCTATTCTGACGTCGCTGCCCAAGGTGCGTGACAGCATATCGCTGGGTGACGTGTCCTTCCTGAACAACCGGGGGCTGCGCACTGCCGCACCGATCCTCGAGCCCGGCATGGAATGGGTTATCGGCGCCTTTATCGTCGCGATCATTGCCGCGATTGCCGTGTCGCACTGGGCGCGCAAACGCCAGGAGGCAACCGGGCAGATATTCCCGTCCGGATGGGCTTCGCTGGGCCTGATCGTCGGCCTGCCCCTGATTGTCTATTTCATCCTCGGACAGCCGCTGGACTGGGACGTGCCGAAGCGTACACGGTTCAATTTCAGCGGCGGCTTCAATGTCACACCCGAACTGATCGCGCTCTGGTTCGCGCTCTCGACCTACACGGGCGCGTTCATTTCGGAAATCGTACGCTCGGGCATCAGCTCGGTCAGCCGTGGCCAGTCCGAGGCCGCCTTCGCGCTGGGTCTGCGCAAGAACCAGACCATGCGCCTGGTCATCATCCCGCAGGCCCTGCGGGTGATCATTCCGCCGCTGACCAGCCAGTACCTCAACCTGACCAAGAACTCCTCCCTGGCCATCGCTATCGGCTACCAGGATCTCGTGTCCATCGGCGGGACGATCCTGAACCAGAGCGGTCAGGCACTGGAAGTGGTGGGCATCTGGATGGCGGTCTACCTGACTCTCAGTCTCGCCACATCGGCCTACATGAACTGGTACAACAAGCGCATCGCGCTGGTGGAACGGTGAGGCCATGAACCAGCCGTTCTTCCGCAGACACGACGAGATGCTCGCCGAGCGGCCACCCCCGGCGGCCACCGTCGGTGTGCTGGGCTGGATGCGCGCCAACCTGTTTTCCGGCTGGGCCAATACCGCCCTGACCCTTATCGCGCTCTATATCCTGTGGCTGGCAATCCCCTCACTGGTCGAATGGGCCTTCATCGACGCCCAACTCAGCGGGACCGACCGCTTTGCCTGCACCGGCGAGGGCGCGTGCTGGGCATGGCTGGACCAGCGCTTCGGACAGTTCCTCTATGGCTTCTATCCCTCTGAAGAGACCTGGCGGATCAACATCGCCTTTGTCCTGCTGTTCCCCGCACTGGCGCCATGGCTGGTCGAGAACATGCCCGGCGAGCGGTGGCTGCGCTGGTTCTCCATCATCTATCCCTTCCTTGCGGCGTGGCTTCTGGTCGGGGACTGGTTCGGTGTCCTTGAGGGTGTCACAACCAACAACCTCGGCGGTTTCACGCTGAACCTTACGGTCGGTCTCGCAGGCATCGTGCTCTCGCTGCCGGCCGGAATCCTACTGGCGCTCGGCCGGCAATCGCGTCTGCCACTGATTCGCTGGTTCTCGATCATCTTCATCGAATCCGTGCGCGGCGTGCCGCTGATCACCCTTCTCTTCGTCTCGAACATCATCCTACCGATCTTCCTGCCGCCGGATTTCGCGCTGGATGCCGTGATCCGCGTGATCGTCATGGTCACTGCCTTCGCATCGGCCTACATGGCCGAGGTCATCCGCGGCGGCCTCCAGGCCATCCCCAAGGGCCAGTACGAGGCCGCGGCCGCGATGGGGCTGGGCTACTGGCAGTCCATGCGCCTGATTATCCTGCCGCAGGCGCTGAAGATCTCCATTCCCGGCATCGTCAATACCTTCATCGGGTTGTTCAAGGACACCACGCTGGTGATCGTGATCGGCCTGTTCGACATCCTGGGCATCGCCAACGCGATGGTTTCCAACCCCGACTGGCTAGGCCTGTCGTCGGAAACCTACGTGTTCGTCGCCCTGTTCTTCTTCTCGGTCTGTTTCTCCATGTCGCGCTACTCGCTCCATCTGGAACGCAAGCTCGACACAGACCGCCGCTGACCGGAGGACGCGCATGTCCGCAACCGAAACCGTTGAAACCGGCGCCGCAGACGGCCCCACGATCCAGATCGAGAATCTGAACAAGTGGTATGGCTCCTTCCATGTGCTGCGCGACATCAACCTGGACGTCGCCCAGGGCGAACGCATCGTCATCTGCGGCCCGTCGGGCAGCGGCAAGTCGACCCTGATCCGCTGTATCAACCGGCTGGAGGAGCACCAGGAAGGCAAGATCATCGTCGACGGTGTGCGTCTGACCAACGACCTGAAGCAGATCGACGCGGTGCGCCGCGAGGTCGGGATGGTCTTTCAGTCCTTCAACCTGTTCCCGCACCTGACGGTGCTGGAGAACTGCACGCTGGCGCCGATCTGGGTCCGCAAGACGCCGAAGGCCGAGGCCGAGGCGACCGCGATGGAATACCTGGAGCGGGTGAAGATTCCCGAGCAGGCCGAAAAGTTTCCCGGACAGCTTTCCGGCGGCCAGCAGCAGCGCGTCGCAATCGCCCGCTCGCTGTGCATGCGTCCGAAAATCATGCTGTTCGACGAGCCGACATCAGCGCTGGACCCGGAAATGATCAAGGAAGTGCTCGACGTGATGGTCGACCTGGCCGACACCGGTATGACCATGCTGGTGGTGACCCACGAGATGGGCTTCGCCTCACAGGTCGCGAACCGGGTGATCTTCATGGATGCCGGCCAGATCGTGGAACAGAACACGCCGGACGAGTTCTTCAACAACCCTCAGTCCGAACGGACCAAGCTCTTCCTCAGCCAGATCCTGAGCCACTAGACGGACAAATCTGTCACAACCGTCATTGCGAGAAGCGCAGCGACGACGCAATCCAGTCGCAGTCACGGCATGTCTGGATTGCTTTGGCCTGACGGCCCCGCAATGACGATGCTATAGACGACCATCCCGTCTGAAACTCTTGGCGCAATGCTCCAGACCTTCCTCGCCCTGGCCCCCGTCTTCCTGCTGATCGCCCTCGGCTGGTTTGCGCGCGCCACCTGGCTGCCCGAAGACAGCATGTGGCGGCCGATCGAGAAACTGGCCTACTACCTGCTGATCCCGGCCCTGGTAATCCACGACCTGTATTCGGCCGATCTCGGCTCCCTGCCCTTCGCGCGCATGGCGATCGCCCTGCTCGGCGCCATCGCGATCATGACGGTACTTCTGCTGGTCCTTCGCCCGGTACTCTCGCCAATGCTGATCCGCCGCGACGAGAGCTTCACATCCGTCTTCCAGGGCTCGATCCGCGCCAACTTCTTCATCATCCTGGGCGCCGCCCCGGCGCTCCTCCCGGCGGACAGCGCGGCGTTGGTCATTGTGGCGGTCGCCTTCTTCACGGTAACGGTGAACATTCTCAGCGTGCTTGTGCTGGCCCGCTGGGGCAGCGAGGGCGAGGCCGACCTCGCCAGTCTCATAAAGAAGCTGCTCACCAACCCTTTCATCGTCGCAACGGCCATCGGCATCGGCGCCAACCTGTCAGGACTCCAGGTGCCCCACGTGGTCGATGCAACGATTGCCATGCTCGCGGGCGCGGGTGTTCCCGCGGCCCTGCTCACAGCCGGTTCCGGCCTGCGGCTCGCCTCCATCGGCGAACACCTGCCGGGCATCCTTACGGCCAGTGTCGCGCGGCTGCTGGCGATGCCCGCCATTGCCTACGGACTCGGCTGGCTGCTGGGTCTGGAGGCATCGGTGCTGGCGATGCTGGTGTTGTTCCATGGCCAGCCCACCTCCACCTCGTCCTATGTGCTGGCGCGCCAGATGGGCGGCGACCATGAACTGATGGCCGCAATCCTGACAACCCAGACCCTGCTGGCGATCGTGACGATCCCGGCGCTGCTGGCGTTCTTCGGGGGCTAGGCGCTTCCCCAGACCTCCTCCGCGATCTCCACCAGCATGGCCAGCTTGGCTTTCTCATCGTCCTCGGTCAGGTCATTTCCGTGCACCGTCGACGAGAAGCCGCACTGAGGGCTGATGGCGAGCTGCTCCATGGGCGCATATTGCGCTGCCTCGTCGATCCGGCGCTTGAGCGCATCCTTGTCTTCCAGCACGGCTGTCTTCGTCGTCATGATGCCGAGCACGACCGTCTTGCCCTTGGGCAGGAAGCGCAGCGGCGCGAAATCGCCCGAACGCTCGTTGTCGTACTCCATGAAAAACCCGTCGACCTCGAGCTCGTTGAACAGGATCTCCGCCACCGGCTCATAGCCGCCCTGCGCCACCCAGGCACTTCGGAAGTTGCCCCGGCACATGTGCACGGTGACGGCCAATTCGGCCGGCTTTCCGGCCATGGACGCATTCAGAAGCCGGCAATAGGTGCGCGGCAACTCATCCGGATCCTCTCCGATCGCCTTTGTGGCCTCTCGAATCTTGCCGTCGCACAGATAGGCGAAGTTGGTGTCATCGAACTGGAGGTAGCGCAGGCCCGCATCGGCCAGCGCTGTCACCTCGGCGTTGTAGGCGTCAGCGAGGTCCGCATAGAAACCGTCGAGGTCGGGATAGACCTTTTCGTTGATGGCCTTCCGGCCGCCGCGGAAATGCAGCATCGAGGGCGAGGGAATGCACACCTTGGGTGTACGGCCGGTCACCGACTTTAGGTATTCAAAGTCACGGAGCTGGATATCGCGGCTGTGGCGAAGTTTGGCCTCGACCGTCATGGTCGGCGGCGTCATGCCGACCTCGGTGCCGTCGTCCTTCCGGAAATGCGAAACGAAGTTGCCCTCGGTGATCTTCACGCCGTCGATCTGCTCGAGGAAATCCAGGTGCCACATGAAACGGCGGAACTCCCCGTCAGTTATGCCTTGCAGGCCCGCATCTTCCTGCAGCTTCACCACCTCGGCGATGCATTCGTCCTCGATCCCGCGCAGTTCAGCCGCATCGATCCTGCCCGCCGCTGCCTGCTCACGCGCATCCACAAGGCGCGCCGGGCGCAGCAGGCTACCCACCTGGTCCGCGCGAAACGGCGGTTTTCCATTCAGTGCCATGCCGGTTCCTCCCCTGTCCGCCCATTATGCCCGCGCGCCGGCTTTCCGGGCCATGGGCCGTTTGGCGGACAGCCGGGTGAAAGCTACACTCTCCAGACACAAGGGGGAGAATCACGATCATGCTGAACGTCCAGACCATCGACCATATCGGCATTCGCGTGGCGGATCTGGACCGCGCGATGGATTTCTACGGCCTGTTCGGCTTCGCGATCGAGCACAAGGCCGACAACGACCCGGTCGCCGTGGTAAAAAACGCCCAGGGCGTGGAGCTCAACCTCGTCTTCAACAGCGGTGACGACAACGGCGGCGACAACATCCTGATGGATATCCCGACGAAGTACCCGGGCTTCACCCATGTAGCTTTTCGGGTGGATTCGATCCTGGCGACCGTGAAGACCCTGAACGAGAATGCGATCACCATCACCCAGGGACCGGTGAAGTTTGGCCGCGACGGACATGTGTCGGTCTTCGTGCGTGACCCGGACCGCAATGTCATCGAGTTCCGGGGTCGCGAGGAAGACCTGTCCGAGATCGGCGGTGTCGAGAAATACGAAAACGAGAACTAGGACGTAGAGCCATGCAACTGATCGACCTGAGCGGCGAAATCTTCCACAAGTGCCCGACCCTGCCGAATCACCCCCCGGCGGTGATCACCGACTGGAACACCCACGACACCTATCGCGAGGCAGACGGGGTGAAGTTCTCCATCGCGTCCAAGTACATGTCCTTCGGTGAGCACACGGGCAGCCATGTGGACGCGCCGGTGCATTTCGATGCCGACCCGAATGCGAAATCCGTGGACCAGATGCCGCTGGAGGACTTCTACACCCACGCCGTCTGTCTCGACCTGTCACATGTGGAACTGAAAAGCCGCATCGGGATCGATGAGCTTGAGGCCGCCGAGAAGGCCGCGGGGATCGAAATCCAGCCGCGCGACACAGTGCTGCTCTACATGGCCCATTACGACCGGACTTTCGGCACTCCGGAGTTTATGACGGACTTCCCAGGTCTGACCAAGGAATCCGCCGAGTGGCTCGGCCAAAAGAAGATCGTGATGTTCGGTGTGGAGGCCGCCAGCCCGGGACGCCCCGGCAAGGACAATTTCGAGGTCCACCTCGTCTGCCGGGATATGGGTTTCACCCACATGGAAGGGCTCGCCAACCTCCATCAGGTAGTCGGCAAGGGCCGGTTCCGTTTCATCGCGTTCCCGCTGAAGATCCGTGGCGGTACGGGCAGCCCGATCCGCCCCGTGGCCGTGCTGGAGGACTGATCCTCAGACTGCCATCAGGCCGCCGTCGACGGCGAGCACATGGCCGGTGACTGACTTCTGCTCCGGAGCTGACAGGAACAGCACCGCCGAGGCGATTTCCTCGGGGTCCGGGAAGCGGCCCAGAGGGATGCGCTGGAGCATGCCTTCACGTCGCGCTGGATCTTTCAGGATTTCCTGCCGGCTTTCCGTCAGGACCGTGGTGGGCGCCACCGCGTTCACACGGATGCCGTGTTCGGCCCATTCGACCGCGTGCATGCGTGACATCTGGATCAGGCCACCCTTGGTGATGCCGTAGACCGAACGCCCAGCTAGGCCCGTCATGCCATGGGTGGAGGCGATGTTGACGATGGCACCACCATGCCCGGCCTCTATGCAATGCCTGGCGAAGCAGCCTGACAGGAAGAAAGCGCCCTTCAGGTTCACATCGACGACCGCATCCCACTCGGCCCAGGTGACATCCTCCGCCGCGCGGTGAAGCGGCACGCCCGCATTGTTGACCAGCACGTCGAGGCCGCCGAGTGAATCGATCGCCGCGGCGCAGCCACTACGAATGCTGTCTTCGGAGCGCAGGTCCAGCGTGATGGCCGTTGCGTTGACGTTCGCCAGCGCGGTGTCGCTCATCACCGGATCGAGCATGCCCGCGTCGATATCCGCAAGGGCGACGTCATAGCCGGCGCGTGCAAAAGTCAGTGCGGTCTCCCGGCCCAGGCCGGTCGAGGCGCCCGTAACGAGCGCCCGGCGGCTTACCCCCGCGCTCATGCGGAAACCAGGTCGCCAACCTCGTTGCGCTTGAGGCCGGATTGGGAGGCTGCGTCGGTGACGTTCTGGTGCCAGTCCACCCGGCCCGCATCCGGACCGCCGATGATGGTCAGCAACGTGCCTCGACCTTCGCTGACGTGACGGAAGCCGCGGTAGACGCCCTGGGGAATGCTAATGGAATCAAACGGCTGGAGCGTGATCGACTTCTCGCCCTCTTTCGTGTCCCAGTAGACCTCCCAGTCGCCGATCAGCGGCATGAAGACTTCTTCGGTCTCATGGGCGTGCAGAGCCGCACCGTTGCCCTTGTCGGCCTGGATCATGCCGAGGTTGAAGCCCTTGGCCGGCAGCGGGATGTTGGGCGCCAGCTCCGGCTTGTCCGTTGCCTCAACCACACCCATGCCCACGATGTTGATCTTGAAACGGCGATGTCCGGGGAGGCGGCTGTCGACGAAAGCTTCTTCGGACCCGGTCAGTTCGGAAAAACGAGCGACAAACTTCTCCATCTCGGAAACAGAGACGTTGTTGATATCCATAAAACTTTTCCCTTTTACCTGGCGGACTAGCCAGCCGCCACCCGGTGGTCATGCACGGCGAGGCCCGCACGCGCAGCCAGCAGAATCGGCGTGTGCCGCCCGATGGACTGCGCCCGGTCTACCATGTCTCCGATGATATGTGACCCCTCGGTCGGGCGGTTCGCTTGGACATCCCGCAACATCGAGGATGCGAACTTCGAGCCCTGGGTCGTGAACATGCGCTCATAGGTCTCGATCGTCTTCTGGCTCACCGGATGGCCCAGCGCGCCGGCCGTATCGCGGCATTCGGCCAACGCGGCGAACAGGAAATCCTTGCCCGACGGCGTATCGAGGATTTCGCCCACCGTGGCGCGGGCCAGCGTGTTCACCGACGACATGGCGCACAGCATGGCAAACTTGTCCCACATGGTGACCTCGATATCGTCGCGTGGATCGACATCGAACTTGACCACATCGTTCAGCGCACCGAACGCCTTGACGCGGTCGGACATGGCGCCGTCAATCTCGCCATAGGCAATGCGATGGAAGTCGCCGAAGTGGACGATATCGCCCGTCTCCGTATCCACACGCGCACCGATATAGGTGGTGCCGCCCAACACCTTGTCGGCCCCGAAGCGGTCCTGCAGGACATCGATCTGCTTCATGCCGTTCAGAAGCGGAATGAAGGTCGTGTTGTCGCCCACCGCCGGTGCCAGGTCATCCATCGCCGCAGCCAGGTGATAGGCCTTGCAGGTCAGGATGATGAAGTCATAGGTGCGGTCGATCTCGCCGGCAGACACGGTCTGCACCTTGTCCACCTTCGCGTCGTCGAAATAATCGCTGCGGATAGTGATCCCGTTGGCGTCCAGCTGCTCACGGCGCTTGCCGCGTACCAGGAACGTGGTGTCAACGCCGCCTTCGGTCAGGCGTGCGCCGAAATAGCCACCGACGCCGCCCGCGCCGAGAACCAGAACGCTGGGTGCCATACCGCGACTACTCGGCCAGGCAGAGGGCGTGATCCGGCGGGAACGTCAGCCAGACTTGCTGGCCCGAAGCCAGGTTCTCGAAGTGATCGATCTGGATGCCAATTTCATGCGGCCCGACCTGGACGCGGCCTTCGAGGAAGCTCCCCAGGTAGATCGTGTCGATCACGTTGCCTTCCAGCAAATTCGTTCCGCCGGAGACATCGGGACGCGACAGGTGCAGTACCACGTCCTCCGGACGCAGGCTGACGAAGACCTGGTTGCCGGTCTGCGCGCCTTCGCCGCCGACGGCGCCGAGCCGCAACGGCTCCGTGCCCTGCCCCATGCCCACCTCGACCTGGCAAGTCTCGCCCTCTCGGCCAAGCAGCTTGCCCTGCAGCAGGCTGGTCACGCCGATAAAGTTCGCGACGAAGGAGTTCACCGGATTGGCGTAGATGTCCTGCGGATCGCCGATCTGCTGGATCACCGCCTTGTCCATCACCACCACACGGTCGCTCATCACCAGCGCTTCGGACTGGTCATGGGTCACGAAGATCGAGGTGATGCCCACTTCCTTCTGGAGGCGAACGATCTCGTCGCGCATCTGCTCACGCAGCTTCGCGTCGAGGTTCGAGAGCGGCTCGTCGAACAGGATAACTTCGGGCTCGTAAACGATGGCACGGGCCAACGCGACGCGCTGGCGCTGGCCGCCGGAGAGCTTGGTCGCAAAACGGTCGGCGAGGTGATCCAGGCCCACAAGTTCAAGCGCACGGGTGGTCCTGGTCTTGATCTCGCTGCTCGATGCGCGGCGCACGCGCAGGCCGTAGGCCACGTTGTCGAAAACCGTCATGTGCGGCCAGACCGCATAGCTCTGGAACACCATGCCGATGTTGCGGTGTTCCGGGAACAGGTAGATGTCCTTCGCCGGCGCCACAACGGTGTTGTCGCCAATCCGGATCTCGCCCTCTTCCGGACGTTCCAGCCCGGCCACGCAGCGCAGTGTCGTGGTCTTGCCGCAGCCCGACGGGCCGAGCAGGGTCACGAACTCGCCCGGGGCGATGTCGAGGTTGAAGTCATCCACCGCGGTCTCGGAACCGAAGTGCTTGTAAAGGTGCTCGATGGAGACCATCGGCTTGGAATTTGCGCTCATGGCTTCGTTCACGCTCATGGCTGCACCGCCAGGGTGTGTTCAGGATCGAATTGCAGATGGACCTTCTCGCCGGCCTTGAGACGCGCGCGCGGATGGGCAATGACCTTCCACTCGAAATCGCCCCACTGGACGCGGCAATCGACATAGCTGCCGAGGAAGATGGCGTGGGTCACTTCGCCTTCCAGCTTCACGCCGGCACCGTTCTCGCGCACCGCGTGGACATTCTCCGGCCGCACGGACAGTACGGCATCGTCGCCTGCACCGATGCCCGGCCCGATCATGCAGGGAACGGTGATCTTCTGACCGCCCTGCTCGACTTCCAACCGGCCTTTGCCGTCGGCGGCGTCGAGCACCTTGCCCTTCATCAAATTCGCAACGCCGATGAAGTTCGAGACGTATTCGTTGACCGGCTTGGAATAGATTTCCACCGGCCCGCCCCGCTGCTCGATCTTGCCCTTCGACATCACGATAATCTCGTCACTCATCACCAGCGCTTCCGACTGGTCATGGGTGACGTAGATCGAGGTGATACCCACCTCTGACTGGATGCGCTTCAGTTCGACACGCATGGTCTCGCGCAGCTTCAGGTCGAGGTTCGATAACGGCTCATCGAAAAGCAGCAGCCGCGGATTGGACACGATGGCTCGGGCCAGCGAGGCACGCTGCTGCTGGCCGCCCGACAGGTTGGTCGCCAGGCTGTTGGCCCAGTCGGTCAGGCCGACAAGCTTGAGCACGGCGGCAACACGGTCGTCGATCTCGGAACGTTCGATGTTCCGGATCTCGAGCGGATAGGCAACGTTCTGGGCCACTGTCATATGCGGCCAAATTGCGTAGCTCTGGAAGACCATGCCGATGTCGCGCTTTTCCGGCGGCATGAACAGGCCTTCCTTCGGCGAGGTAAAGATCGCATCCCCAACCCGGATGCGCCCCCCGTCGATGGAGTGGAGACCGGCAATGCTCATCAGCGTCGTGGTCTTCCCACAGCCCGACGGCCCCAACAGGGTCAGGAACGAACCCTTTGGAATACCGAACGAAATATTGTCAACGGCCCGGTCATTGCCGAACCATTTGACGAGATTCTGGACCTCGAGATAGGCCCCGGACGTCTCGGCGGCACACATACGTCTCTCCCCCTTACGCCGTGAGTGCTTCGCGGCCGGCCACCCGCCGGAACGCGTAGATCGCGATAAGCAGCAGGACCGTCTGCGCCATGGACAGCGCGGAGGTCAGCGGCTCGTTCTCGAAGTTCGTCAGGTAGTACACGCCGACCGAGAGGGTCTCGGTGCCTGTCGTGAACAGGATGATCGAGATAGAGAGTTCGCGAAGGAAAATGATGAACAGCAGGATCCAGCCCGCGAAGATGCCCGGCTTGAGCAGCGGGATGGTGATCCGCCGCAGCGTGGTCAGCCACGACGCCCCGGCCATCCGCGAGGACTGGTCGAGCTCTTCGGAGATCGCCAGCATGATCGACGAGATGTTGCGCTGACCATACGGGAAGAAGCGGGTGATGTAGCCCAGCATCAGGATCCAGATCGTGGCGTAGATCGGCGTCTGGATGTAGGTGATCAGAACGCCCATCGCCAGCACAATGCCCGGGAAACCGATCGGAACGACCGACAGGAAGTCGAGCAGGCGCACGCCGAAGCCCTTGGTGCGGTGGATCATGTAGGAGATCACCAGCGCGAGGACCATGGCGATCGACGCGCCCACGAAGGACAGGAACAGCGAGTTCCCGATGCCGTTCGTCGCGGCGGAGATCGCCTCGGGGCGCCACCAGAACAGCGTCTTCACGTAGTTGATGGTGGTCATCTCGCCCCACTGAACCGCTCCGGTCCAGACCGGGTGCAAGCTCACGAGGATGAGGCAGATGATCGGCAGCACAACCGCCACCGCAATGAACAGCAGGTTGTAGGTGAACGCGACCCAGCGCCACGGACCGAGGTCAAGGACGTTGGGACGGAAGCCCTTGCCCGTCACCGTGGTGAAGGAGCGCGGTGCGATATAACGCTGCTGGATCCAGATCAGGATGACCGTGATCAGGCCCAGCGCCATGCTCATGGCGGCGCCGAGGTTGTGGTTGGCGTCGTCACCGACGGCCTTGGAGAAGATCTGCGTGGTCAGCGTTTCCCAGCCATAGGGCGCGGAGAGCTTGAACGGCACACCGAACTCACCGGCGCTGGTCACGAACACGATGATTGCCCCCGACAGGATGCCCGGCATCACCAGCGGCAGGGTCACCGTCATGGTGGTGCGCAGGAGGCCGGCACCTGTCGTACGCGCGGAGTCCTCGAGAGACGGGTCCATGCGGCGCAGGGAGCCGACCACGAACAGGTACACCAGCGGGGCGAAGAAGATGCCGGTCACCCAGATCACACCCCAGATGTTATCGACGTTGATGAACGCCCCCTCGACCCCGAAGATCGAGCGAATCCAGTTGTTCAGAAGGCCTGTCTGCGGCTCGCCCAGGTTGTGCCAGGCAATCGCGCCCACGAAGGGCGACAGGAAGAACGGGATCAGGTTGTAGGGCTCAAGATAATCGCGCCAGGGACAGTTGGTGCGCGCGTTGATCCAGGCCAGTGACACGCCCAGGAACGAGGCGAGTACGGTGGAGCCGGACGAGATGATCAGCGTGTTCACGAACGCCTTGGGAATAATACGGTCCGTGAACATGATCTCGTAGTTGCCGAACCCCCAGGTGGTATCCCAGCCACTTGCGTCGAGAACTTTGAAAGACGACACAAACAAGACAGCCAGCGGCACGATCACCGCGGCGGCGACGATCAGTGAGACCACCGCTGTGATGATGTTTTCCTGCGTCACCATCGCTCGCATACGATTTTCGAATGCGGAACGCTGTTGCGTCGGGGACAAGCTTTCCGTGGTCATCGCGGACTCACCTGATTCTGTTGGCGGAACGCAATGTTCCGTCTGGGCGCGAATTATTCTTAACAGCCGGGAGCATGGGCCAGCGCTAGTTCGATGGCTTGAAGCTACCTTCAGACAACAGGGTCCCGGCTATGCCGGGACCCTGAAAACTGATGTTAGCAGAATGGCCTAGCGGAAGTTTTCCTGCCAGACGCCACGAACGTCCTTGTACTCGTTCACGGCACTCACCCAGTCCTTCATACCGACGAGCTTGTGCTTGGAAAGGTCCATCAGGTACGGGGCCGCAGCGGCCGGGGCCTGATATCCTTCACGGAACGAGTAAACGGCTTCACCTTCAACGAAGATGTCCGCGCCTTCCTTCGAGAGCAGGAACTCGACCAGCAGCTTCGCGGCGTTCGGGCTCTTGGAACCCTTCAGCACGGCGACCTGGTTGCCGAGCATCGCCTGGCCTTCCTTATAGGAGCCCATCTTCAGCTTGTCCTTGAGGTCCGGCTGCTTGATCACGTTCTGGTAAACGCGGCCCGAGAGGTTCCACATGTCGAACGGACGCTGACACGAGATAACCATCTGCATCTTCGGCTCCGTACGGAACTCGACGATCGGATCGGTCTTGGCAAGCGCCGGCCAGAACTCATTGAAGTCCACCTCACCGCTCTGCTGCATGGCGATAACGGTGTTGGTGTAGGTGAACGACTTCGTGATGTCGGACGAGATCGTCTTGCCCTTCAGCGAGGCATCGACCGCATCCTTGTAGGACGTCACGTTAAAGTTCTCCATGCCCGGGCAGGACGCGTTCCAGACCGGCTGGAAGGTATAGGCCAGCGGGGTCACGACATGCGGATAACTGGAATACTGACCAGCCGATTCCGCGAGGCCCTTGCTGTCGTTCCAGTTGACGGAGTCCAGTGCCTCGAACGCGCCACGCTTGGCAGCCTCATCGAAGAAGGCCGGCGAGTGCACGAGGATGGCATCGACGGTGAACTTGCCTGCCTGGATTTCCTGCTTGACCTGCGCGACGGTCGCGCCGGTGCCCTTTCGCAGGCTATTGAACTGGAAGTCGTCCCCGAGGTTGTACCGCTTCTTGAACGCCTCGCCCATACGCTGGGCCGTGCGGTCAGAGAAGAGTGGGTGAATGATCGTGACCGAGCCTTCTGCCTTGGCGAGCGGCGCGAGCTTAGCTTCCGTGGAGTTCATGTGGCCGGCAGCCATGGCGACCGAGCCGGTCGCGAGCATGGCCACTGCCGAAACGGCACCGACCACGGTTGCTTTGAAGTGGGATTGCATCGCTTTCTTCTCCCTGATTAACAAGAGCACGTAATTTTTTCTTTTTGTGTAACGGAATCGGCGGCTGGATGGAAGAGGTATAAGTACTACTGTCCGCATCCCGAACCCGTGACAGCCTGGGTCAGGAACCTCTTCGCGCCCGCCGGGAACCACTAGTCACCGCGCAGGCGTTTCAGGGCAGCATCCTGCAGCGCACGCGTGTCCGGGTCCGACATGTTCAGCAGCACCTGGTCCTGTTCCAACGTGGCCGTATCCGGGCCAGCGGCAAGCCGGTTCACCGCTTCCTTGACCATCTGCTGCGCGACACGCGGCTTGGCAACCGCCTCGCGCGCCATGCTCAGCGCGGCCCCAAGCGTGTCATCTGACACAGCCTCGCACAGTCCCCATTCAAGAGCCGTCCGGGCATCAACCTGGCGGCACAACGCCGCAACCAGCTTTGCGCGCGCCGGGCCAACCAAACGGAAAAGACGCGGCAATGTCCCCCAGGAATAGGTGATCCCCAGTTCGACCTCGGGGGCGCGGACCCAGGCCCCGGTCTGGAACACCCGGAAATCGCATGACAGTGCCAGCGACATGCCGCCGCCTATCGCAAACCGGTCCACAGCCGCGATAGTGATTTGCGGCAGCGCCTCCCAGGCCCGACACATTTCCAGACCCAGCCGGATATGTCGGCGCGCATCGAGCAGCACCTTGTCCTGAGCAAACGAGTCCGCCTCGGAGATGTCGTTGCCCGCGCAGAATGCACCCCCGGCACCGGTCAGCACGATTGCACCGATGTCAGTGCGTTCGGCCAGTTCGCGCGCGACCCGGGCCAATTCGCGCTTCAGCTCGGCAGACAGCGCATTGCGCTTGTCAGGCCGGTTCATCCGGACAACGGCGATCTCGTCACCCGCCTCCTCGACTGTCACCACTGGCTCAGCCATTCAGGTTCACTCCCACTATGACGCTACACCCTAGGGCGTTGCATGCGGCGTCTTGGTTTGGTCCAGCGCTGGCCATTGCTCCGAGACATCCGGCAACGCGATTTCCTTGCCGGTCAGTCTCTCAACGGCGATCGAATAGACTGTCACCGCATCTAGACGCGGATAGAAGCCCTTTGGCCGCTCTACCGTTGCCTTGCGGTACTTGGTCAGGAACGCATCGAAGAAAGCGGCCTTGTCGTTCCTGTCATCGACGATCGAAATCGTCCCGAAAGCCACCACACTTTCATACGCCAGCGTTGAATCGCACTCGAACCGCCCGTAGTCGAACACAGGGCCGGCCTCGTCGACCTCGAAGCAGACCTTCGGATTGAGATCGATGTTGGTACGCAAGTGACCGGTGGCGGAGGTGTTGTGCACCCAGACGGAGCCGCGGGCCCCTGCGTCAAGGCGCCACACATAGAGAAGCGGCACACAATAGGGCCAGTTGTCGGCACCGACGGTGGCGAGCCTTCCACAGTATCCGCGCAACAGGAGCGCAAAGGCACGTTCGTCAGGCATCAACCTGTCCGTGCGGCGAACATGTGTAAAATCGCTCATGATCAGCCACCTCACGCTCTCGATACGTCGGGCGGAGCAGGAACCGCCGTTGCCGGTCCGGGACCTAGTCGTAGAACACGAAGGCGCGTGTCTCGATGGTCTCGCGCGCCGCCGCATTTGCCGGCGTATCGGGATCCTCGAAAGCGGAATGGAGCGAATAGCGCGCCGTGCCGTCCCGCAGCGTGTCGTAGTTCTTGAACATCAGCACTTCGTCGCGGGTCATGCGCGGGAACCAGTACCATTTGTGGTTTGGGTCGTAGATCGCATGCCGCGTCTCGCTGGGCCGGTTGTATTCGAAGGACGGTTCGGGCCGCAGCGGTGCCTCGCGGCGGGTCTGGGTTAGCTGCGTGTCGTCGATCGTCCGAGCGTCACAAACTGTGAGCGGCCACTGTTCCAGGGTTCCGGTCATGGACCTCCATGCATTGACGATGGAGAACCGGCGATTCAGACGTAGCTCGGCCTCCTCGTCTCCGAACCTGTCCCGCATGCGCTGGAAGGCGGAATTGTCGGTGTAGTCGCTATGCGGCGCCGGCACCGGGTCGCGTGAGGCGTATTTTTCGCGGTGCTCCTGGTTCGTGGAACGCCGGGTGTGGTCGAACACCACGGCCTCGGTCCCGCCGGCGACCTCGGCGATCAGCTTCTCGATCTCCGGCGTGTAGATGCTCGCGAGCTGTTCGTCGTCGTTGAAGTCCGTGACCTTCGTCACCTGTTCGGCCAGCGCGAAACCCTCGACGTCGAGCGAGAACCTGTTCGGCGCCAGACGCGCATTGAGGATCGGTATTTCGCGCGGCGTGCGATCGTCATTCTTCCGGTGTTCGCCACCAATCTTGGCGGCATGTGCAAACACCGGAATCTTGTCGAGATTCGTGAGGTAGTTCAGCGACGCAACAGTCTGCGGCTGCGTCAGCGCGTCATGAGCCTGAGCGTTCACGGCGGTTTCTCCCTTATATTTTCGGGAAGTCTAGGGCGGGCAGCGGCACAGTGTCCACGCGCAACGGCCTGCACGCGGCGCAAGTCAGATCAGCGGATTGTCGGTCTCGAGCCCCAGCGCGACGCGGCCATGGGCCGGGCCGTTGATCTCCCAGGAGATATGGGCATGGGTCAGCCCGGCTGTGAGATCGCGCATCGGCCGCTGAAGCGGTCCCGCGCTGGTCATCGCTGAAGCGCCCATCACGCTGAAGATGCCGCGCCCGGCTTCCCCGGCAAACTTCGCGGCCAGCGCCCCGTCACGCCGCCAGCGCAGTTTGGCCTCGACCGGCGGCACCGCACCGGCTTCGGCATAGGCAAGGGATTCGGCAAAATTGGCGAACAGAAGCGCCCGGCCCGCATCGATCAGCGCGCCCGCTTCGGCCACCTTGTTCTGCACCGGCACGAGTTCGGCCACCTTCCGCCCGCTCTGCCGGGCGCTGCGCTCGCGCAGGGACTCCACGCCCACATC
The DNA here is from genome assembly GCA_038117045.1 of Alphaproteobacteria bacterium. GTDB lineage: Bacteria > Pseudomonadota > Alphaproteobacteria > UBA6615 > UBA6615 > JABJAG01. Next base: position 51,937 of record JAYOFE010000003.1, read on the forward strand.
CCACATGCCCCGGGCGACCCCGAGCAGCACCGTCGAGATCATGTGGGGAAATAGCCCGCCGACAGACTGGCGGTACACGGGCGACGGGTTGGCATCCGTGCCGGGTGTGCGGTCGCCACGCGTCGCGTTGCCTGCAAGCGTCATGTATTCGGGTACGAACAGGTCATCGCATTCGCTATCGACACTGCCCGTCGCGCTCAATCCCATCACGTCCCAGTTGTCGTGGATCGTCAGGTCCCGCGTCCGAATCAGAAAAACCCGCGCCTCGGGGCCGCCATCCGGACCGGCCCCCTCGACCATGCCACCAACCATGATCCATTCGGAGTGGTTGATGCCGCTGCAGAACGGCCAGCGCCCGGTCAGCCGGTAGCCGCCGTCGGTCTTCACCGCCCGCCCCGCCGGATAGATCACCGAGGATGCGATCAGCGCGTCAGGGTTCTCGTTCCAGACCGTGTCCTGGCCTTCGGGCGGCCACATGGCCAGCATCCAGTGATGCACGGCGAGGTTGATATAGACCCAGCCGGTCGAGGCGCATCCGCGCGCCAGTTCCTGGGCCACCTCGGTCAGCAGACGGAAGTCGTACTCACCGCCGCCGACGCGCGCCGGCTGGTTGATGCGCCACAGGCCGTTCTTGTGGAGTTCCCGGATCGTCTCTTCAGGAATACGGCCCACCGCCTCGGCGGCACCGGCCCGCGCACGCACGACAGGGATCATGGCATGCGCCAGCGCCAGCATTTCCTCGCGTGCTGTAAGGGGTTTGGTTTTACTCATAGCCGACATAACGCAACAGAGATGCCCCAGACCGCAAGGCAAGAATAATTCCGACGTTTGCGCAGCTCTCCGTTCCTGCTGGTTATATCAATCGCAGTGACCACATAAGCGTCAGATCGCACCCCAAAGGCAAACCGCGGCGGACATCCAGCCCCATCGGGCGCTTTGGCGTGTTCTAAATTTTCAGGTCGGCCGGAGCACGTTGTTTCATCTGCGGGGTTGACCGAGCAATCACGAACGAGCTGTCCGCGCTTGCCCCGCAATAAGCAGCAGACCCCGACAGTGTCGGGCAATCAATAGAATAGTTTTAGACAAATCTCTCACATCCACCCTCACATAAAATATTTTACGGCCTACTATTGTCTCTGAACCAAAATTGTTTTTCTCAGAACATTACCTACCTTATCCCTAACAATAAAATCGTATGAGGAATTCGACAAATCAATACCATTTAAATACCCTTGATCGATCACAACATAACCGAGCGCTCCAGGGGCGAGTATGGACTTTCCGGTTCCGCTGGAATTACTCGAAACACGGATTTCGACGACCAAATCTTCTAAACTGCGCTGATCCCATTTCACTGCAGCCTTTGAAGCTGGAAGGTCAAGCGTACCAGGCCGGATCAGGACCGGCTGCAGAACTTCCGATGGCCGCCCAGAAATACCTGGCTCCGCCCAGTAATCTAACACTGGCAAGGCAAAACCCGCGACAGCGCCGGAGTAAAGGCCTGCGCTTCGGCCGGCCGAGGCAAGATTCGACAATGATTCCCGATCATAGACCAAATCGAACCTCAGCAGGACACTGTAGGTTCCCGGGGGATCCAGAGGGAGGTTCTTATACGAAGGCCCATCAATCGTTATTTTTCCGTCGAGCGGCATCAAGAAGGAAAATGGCTGAATTTTCCGGAACTTGGTTTGCTTGCCGCGATCAGCTTCTGGAAGCGAAGCCTCTGTAAACCGGTCGATCAACTCTATCTCCGGGTCAGTCGGCGAACGAACTTCCCACCAACCGGTCAAGCGTCCCTGGCCTGTGCCAATTATTTCTGCACGCACATAACCCGTCTCGACGTTGTCTGTTGTGACAACAACCTGATGATCCCGATAATCCGCACTGGGAACTTCGCCGTAAATATCAATCTTACTCAAGGAGATCGGCGTTCTTGCAGTTCCAGCGGTGAGCCTGCAAGTGACAACCACCAGAACAGGCACACCAGCCCCTGCCCCGATATCAACACCTGCATCCGGGGTGAATTTGCGCACATAGAAAAAGTCTGAATGCTCGCCCCGTTGCGCGAGAACGACTGCCCGACGGGCAACAGAGTAGGGAATCGTCATTACATCGAAAATTGATGACCTGTCCCCACGTTTAGTACCAGCGGTTAGTTTAGACTGTTTGTTGAGCGGCGAGTAGCCCGCAGCCTCCCGGCAGCGGAGGGCGGATCGCCGCGGTGAGGCACGATGGTCTGCGGTGCGGGCGGCCTGTAGCCCAGCGAACTATGCGGCCTGATGGTGTTGTAATGCCTGCGCCATTGTTCGATCAGCACCTTTGCCTCCGTTATTGAGTAGAAGATCTCCCCGTTCAGCAGCTCGTCTCTGAGCTTGCCGTTGAATGACTCGTTGTAGCCATTCTCCCAGGGTGATCCGGGTTCGATGTACAACGTCTTCACGCCCACCCTTGGCAACCAGTCACGCACCGCCTTCGCCGTGAACTCGCTGCCGTTGTCGGACCGGATATGGTCAGGCGCTCCGCGTCCTCGGGCTTCGCGCCCTCCGACGCCGCGATGAGAAGCATGTTCGCAAAGCCCTGGCGCACACGGGCCTCGTCGCCTTCGACCAGTTCGTTTGTGTCGGGATCGATGCCGCGCATGCCTGCGACAAAGACGTAGTCCCCCGCACGGCTGCCGACCGTCCAGGTTCCGGTCGGCGCGATCGCGCCCTCGGGCGACAGGTAGTTGGTGCCGGACATTGTGTCCGGGCGGGAAGAACTGGGCATGCAAGCCTCCGGCAAAAACAACTCAGGCCGGAACTGTAGGGGCCGCCGTCTGAGCCTGACAAGGCGACGGCGGCCCGTACTGGATTTGGGCGGCGTGCCTCAAGCCTTGGGGCGGTGCAGCGCGCAGATCTTGTTGCCAAAGGGATCGCGCAGATAGGCCAGGTAGACCTTGCCCGCCGCACCTTCACGCCAGCCCGGCGGATCCTCGGCGGTGGTGCCGCCATTCGCCACGCCGGCCGCATGCCAGGCGTCAGCCATCTCCGGGTTTTCGCAAAGGAACCCGATGGTTCCGCCATTGGCACCGCATGCAGATACGCCGTTGATCGGCTTCGAAATGCCGAATGTGCCCGTCGGGGTGCGATAGAAAATCCGGCCCTTGGGATCCATCTTGCCTTCCGGCACGCCGACCGCGCCAAGCACGGCGTCATAGAACTTCTTGGAAACCTCGACGTCGTCCGCGCCGATCATGATGTGGGAAAACATTCCTTCTCCTCCGCGTGTCGCCGCCCAGCCGGGGAATCTCCCCGCACGGATGCGGCCTGTTGGTGCCTCAACCTAGCACCGGCGCGTGATCTTTCGCCCGCGCAGGCGGTCCGTCGAGTGAATTTTTTGTGGGGTGCCTGTGCGGCAGCGGGATGGCTTACTGGGAGCAGCTTCCGCCGCCCAGTACGCAGAACTTCGCGCAATGGGGATGGTTGAGCTTCACGGCGCCGTCCCTGAAATTGCCGCCATCCGCCTCCGCCGCCTCGGAGAGGGTCTCCCCCATCTCGAAGGCCGGGTCGTAGGCCAGCAGGGTGCAGGGCAGGACGACAGATGCATCCGCGCCCTTGCGCCGGACGACCATGCGGCTCTCGGCACACATCATGGCATCGGGTGAGACGTCGAGGATGCCCCAGCAGGCGGTGGTGATCTCCGGCACGTCGGCCTGCTCATCCATTTCGGGGAACAGCACAAGCTGCGACGGATCATCCGCATCCAGCGGAAGGCCTCGCGCGGTGAAGAGCGAACGGTAGCCGCCTCGAAGCGTATGTTCGTCCTCGCCGAACCGGGTCCGTCCGGCAACGGCGATGGCGAACCCGCTTTCCGCAAGCCAACCGAGTCCCTCAAGCGCTCGGACGAAGCTGCCCGCGCCGCGTTCGGTGTCGTGCATCTGTTCCGAGAAATGGTCGATGCTAACCCGAAACTTGAGCTGGTCGCCGTAAGCGGATTTCAGTTCCAGCAGGCCGTTCTTTACCCTAGGGCGCTGCATGGGCTGCATGGCGTTGGTGAGGATGAGCACCTCGTGGCCACGCTCCAGGCACATCCGCGCCATCGCGATCATGTCCGGGTTCAGGAAGGGCTCGCCGCCTGTGAAGCCGATCTCCTGCGTCGGAAGCCCGCCCGCCTTGATCTCGTCCAGGTATGGCGCGATGTCGGCAGTCGTCAGGTAGAGGAGGCGGTCGTTGCGCGGGCTCGATTCAATGTAGCAATGGGCACATTCGATGTTGCACAGCGTCCCTGTGTTGAACCACAGGGTGGACAGGGCGCGCAGTGGCACCTGGGCACGGTTCTCGCCCGCATCGGTGAAGTCGGGGTTCGTGAAACGTCCAAACGATACAACAGGGCGGACGTTATCGATGGTCTCTGACATACAAATCTACCTCGTACAGGACTGTCAGTCAGGCGTGATCGTATCGGGCGCGACGTCGTCATGTCAGAGGACGGCCCTACAAGTTCTTGTGATGGAAGAGAACAGGCCGGCGACGGTGGAACGGACACCGGTTTTCCATCGTTCATTGACGAACAGGAGAAGACGTCTTATTTTAGAATTATTCTAATATAAGACGTCAACCGGGCGTCGGGATGAAACCAGGAGATCGACAATGGACGGCAACGACACGAGCGGCGCGGGCAAATGCCCTGTCATGCACGGTGGCTCGACCCATGTGGGCGAGAGCGTCATGGACTAGTGGCCCAATGCGCTCAACTTCGACATTCTTCACCAGCACGACCGCAAGACCGACCCGCTGGGTGCGGACTTCGACTATCGCGCGGAGCTGAAGAAGCTCGACGTCGCGGCGCTGAAAAAAGATCTCCACGACCTGATGACCGACAGCCAGGATTGGTGGCCCGCGGACTGGGGCCACTACGGCGGGCTGATGACTCGCATGGCCTGGCACGCGGCGGGCTCCTACCGCCTTGCCGACGGGCGCGGCGGCGGCGGCACGGGCAACCAGCGCTTCGCCCCGCTCAACTCCTGGCCGGACAATGTCAGCCTAGACAAGGCGCGCCGCCTGCTGTGGCCGGTCAAGAAGAAGTACGGCAACAAGGTGAGCTGGGCCGACCTGATCATCCTGGCAGGCAACATTGCCTACGAATCCATGGGGCTGAAGACCTTCGGTTTCGCCTTCGGCCGCGAGGACATCTGGCACCCTGAGAAGGACGTCTATTGGGGTTCGGAGAAGGAATGGCTCGGCCGCGACCGCTATGACAGCGACGACGAGGCGGATTCACTGGAGAACCCGCTGGCCGCCGTGCAGATGGGCCTGATCTATGTGAACCCGGAAGGCGTGAACGGGGTTCCCGATCCACTGAAGACCGCCCAGGAAGTGCGCGTGACCTTCAAGCGCATGGCAATGGATGACGAGGAAACCGTCGCACTCACAGCCGGCGGCCACACCGTGGGCAAGACCCACGGTAACGGCGATGCGAGCAAGTTGGGTCCCGACCCGGAAGGCGCGGATGTGGAGGAGCAGGGCTTCGGCTGGAAGAACCCGACCGGCAAGGGCAAGGGCCGCGACACCGTGACCAGCGGCATCGAGGGGGCCTGGACCACTCATCCGACGGTCTTCGACAATGGCTATTTCGAGCTGCTGTTCAAGTACGAGTGGGAATCCCGCAAGAGCCCGGCCGGCGCCTGGCAGTGGGAGCCCATCGACATCGCGGAAGAGGACATGCCCGTCGATGTGGAGGATCCGTCGATCCGCCGCATGCCGATCATGACCGACGCCGACATGGCCATGAAGATGGACCCCGCCTATCGCGAGATCTCCGAGCGCTTCATGAACGACCATGAGGCCTTCCGCGATGCCTTCGCCCGGGCCTGGTTCAAGCTCACCCATCGCGACATGGGCCCCAGGGCCCGCTACATCGGCCCGGACGTGCCCGAAGAGGACCTGATCTGGCAGGACCCCATTCCCGCCGGCCCCACCGGCTACGACGTGGACGCGGTGAAGGCGCAGATCGCGGCGAGCGGCCTGTCTGTCGCCGAGATGGTCTCCACCGCCTGGGACAGCGCGCGAACCTATCGCGGTTCCGACATGCGCGGCGGCGCCAACGGCGCACGCATCCGCCTCGCCCCCCAGAAGGACTGGGACGGCAATGAGCCGGATCGCCTGGCCAAAGTGTTGTCGGTCCTCGAGCCCATCGCAGCGGAGGCGGGCGCCAGCATCGCCGACGTGATTGTCCTGGCAGGCAACCTCGGCATCGAGCGGGCGGCGAAGGCCTCGGGCTTCGATGTGGCGGTTCCCTTCACGCCCGGCCGCGGCGACGCCACCGACGAGATGACCGATGCGGAATCCTTCGAACCGCTGGAGCCGCTGGCCGACGGCTACCGTAACTGGCTGAAGAAGGACTACGTGGTCAGCCCCGAGGAAATGATGCTCGACCGCACCCAGCTCATGGGCCTGACCGCACCGCAAATGACGGTGCTGGTGGGCGGCATGCGGGTGCTGGGCACCAACCACGGCGGCACGAAGCACGGCGTGTTCACCGACCGTGAAGGCGCACTGACAAACGACTTCTTCGTCAACCTGACCGACATGGCCAATGAGTGGAAACCTGCCGGCGGCGGGCTCTACGACATCCGCGATCGGAAGACCGGCGCGGTGAAATGGACGGCCACACGGATCGACCTGGTGTTCGGGTCGAACTCGATCCTGCGGGCCTATTCCGAGGTCTATGCCCAGGACGACAGCGCGGAGAAGTTCGTGCGCGACTTCGTCGCGGCCTGGACGAAGGTCATGAACGCGGACCGTTTCGACCTTCAGTAGCCAGGACCAGATTGTCTGAGTGGGGCGGCGTTCCGGGAAACCGGGACGCCGTTTCCTCCCGGCTGCCTACCCGCGCGGAGCGGTCAGATATTCCGCGATCGTGGCGAGAAGTTTCTTCGAGTCCACCGGCTTCGTCAGGCAGACGTTCATGCCCGATTCGACGATCTGCTTGCGGTCCGCAATCATCGCGTAGGCCGTTAATCCGATGATCGGAATCTCCGCGACGTCTCCTTCGCTCTCCCGGATCCGGGCCGACGCTTCGAGGCCGCTCATTTCCGGCATCTGCAAATCCATGATCACGAGGTCGAACTGGCCGGTGCGCGCGGCCTCGATCGCCCGCACACCGTTGGTCACCACCTCGACGTCGTAGTGCCTGCTGCGGAGAATGGAGATAACCAGCCGCTGGTTCACGGCGTTGTCTTCGGCAACGAGGATTCGCGCGCGCGTCTTAGTCACGGACATGCCTGCCTCCCGTCGCCACAGCGAACCACAAGCGGCTGGCCGTGCCACGTGCGCCCGCACTGCATTCTGCAATCGCCGCTCTGAACGGCTTTAACGTCACCAGGTTCGACATAATCCCGATCATTCTGCACATGCAGCGCGAAACTTTAAATTCCGCTCACGAACTCTTGAGTGCGCATGTTCGGATCGCGGTCACGCGATACCTGGATTCTGCACAAATCTGCGGCAATGGCGCGCTCGCCAACCAACATGTCCCGATCGATCCAAAAATATTTGGCACCTGCACAACGGATCATGTTGACAAGCCTGCCAACCGATAAGAAATCTCCCGATCAGTTTCCGAACCTCCTGCCGCGATGGCGCGGCATGGATAGCGGCTTACTCAGGGGCACATCGCAATGCGCAGCCTTCTCAAGTCCCTCCTCGTCTTCTCGCTTGCAGCAACCGCCGGACAGGCGATGGCGGAAGAGGAAAAAGTCCTCAACGTTTACAACTGGTCCGACTACATCGCGGAAGACACGCTCGCCCGCTTTACGGCCGAGACCGGCATCCAGGTGAACTACGACGTCTATGATTCCAACGAGGTCCTCGAGGCCAAGCTGATGGCCGGATCCTCAGGCTACGATGTCGTGTTCCCGTCGATTTCGCCGTTCGTGGCACGCCAGGTGAAGTCCGGCATCTACCGGGAACTCGACCGCAGCCTCCTGCCCAACTGGCAGAACATTACGCCCTCGGTCCTCAAGTCCCTCGCCGAAGGCGGTGACCCGGGCAACAAGCACGCTGTTCCCTACATGATCGCCGGCACCGGCATCGGCTACAACATCGCCAAGGTGGCTGCTGCCGCGCCGGGCGCCCCGACAGACAGCTGGGCAATGGTCTTCGATCCGGCATGGGCGGAGAAGCTCTCTGCTTGCGGCATCTCCCTGCTCGACGACCCGAATGAGGTGTTTGCCGGTGCCTACGCCTATCTCGGCATAAATCCGTCGACCGAGAAGACCGAGGACCTGGAGCGCGCTGCCGCGCTGATCGAGAAGATCCGCCCATTCGTGCGCTACTTTCACTCGTCGTCCTATATCAACGACCTGGCCAACGGCGAGATTTGTGTTGCGCATGGCTATGGCGGCGACCTGATCCAGGCCCGCGACCGTGCCACCGAGGCCAAACGCGGCAACGACATCACTGTTTTCCTGCCGCGCGAAGGCGCCCAGGCGGTGATCGACGTGATGGCGATCCCGGCGGATGCGAAGCATCCCGAGAACGCGCATGCCTTCATCAACTTCATGATGCGCCCCGATGTCGTGGGGCCGATCACCAACGCGGTCGGCTATGCCAATGCGGTGACCGGCGCGGAAGCGTTTGTGGAGCAGGCGCGGCTTGACGATCCTGTCGTCTACCCGAACGCCGAGACCCGTGACCGCCTCTTCGTGGTGCCGCTGAAGTCGCCGTCCTTTGAACGCCAGCGCACCCGCATCTGGACGCGGATCAAGACAGGTCAATGACCTCATCGAATCCGGGTCACGCAGAGCAGGCTTCAGTGTCCGAGGACATTCTGGACCTGCAAGGCGTGACCCGGCAGTTCGGCGACGTCACAGCCGTCGACAACGTCGACCTGAAGGTCCGGCGGGGGGAGTTGTTTTCCCTGCTCGGCGGCTCGGGCTGCGGCAAGTCGACACTGTTGCGCGTGATCGCGGGACTGGAGACGCCCGACAGCGGGCGGCTGCTGATCGACGGGCAGGACATGACCAATGTCCCGCCCTACGAGCGGCCCGTGAACATGGTGTTCCAGTCCTACGCCCTGTTCCCGCATATGTCGGTCGCACAGAATGTCGCCTACGGCCTGCGCCAGGAAGGCATGGCCCGGAGCGAGCGCGACGACCGGGTCCATGAAGTGCTCACGCTGGTCGACATGCAGGACCTGGCAGGGCGCAAGCCGGACCAATTGTCCGGCGGCCAGCGACAGCGCGTCGCACTGGCACGCGGGCTGGCCAAGCGCCCCCGCATCCTGTTGCTGGACGAGCCGCTCGGCGCCCTGGACCGCAAGTTGCGCGAGCGAACCCAGTTCGAACTCGTCAATCTCCAGGAACAGATCGGCACCACTTTCATCCTGGTCACGCACGACCAGGAAGAGGCGATGACCATGTCGGACCGGATCGCCGTCATGCGCACCGGCCGCATCCAGCAGATCGGCTCGCCGCGGCAGGTCTACGAATACCCGAACTCGCGCTATGTGGCCGATTTCGTCGGCACGGCGAACCTTCTCTCCGGAGAGGTGGTGGCAAACACCGACGGGATCGCCCGGATCCGCCTCGCCGACACCGGGACACTCGTGCATGTGTCCGCCACCTCCGCACCTGTGAAACAGGGCGACAAGGTGACCGCGATGGTGCGCCCGGAAAAGCTGCGCGCGATCACCGACCAGACGCCGGGCTCAGAGGAAACCAATCGCCTGTCCGGTGTGGTGGAGGACATCGCCTATCTGGGCGACATGTCCATCTATCATGTGCAGGTGTCCGGCGGGCCGCGCATCCAGGTCTCACAGGCCAACCGGCACCATACCGGCGAAGCCCCCGTCACCTGGGGCGACACGATCCACCTCACCTGGCACCCCGATGACGGGGTGGTGCTGACCGCGTGAGCCGGTTCAGCCTGTCGAGAGGTCCGGCGGGCCGTCGGCTGGTGACGGCGATCCCCTTCGCCTGGCTGTCGGTGTTTTTCCTCGCGCCGTTCCTGATCGTGTTCGCGATCTCGCTCAGCACGTCGCGCTACGGCGTGCCACCCTATGAGCCGCTTGTTCAGGGCGGCGAAATCCTGGCCCGCCTCGACAACTACGCATTCCTGCTGAGTGATGCGCTCTACGTCACAGCGCTCCTCAACTCACTCCTGATCGCCGCAACATCCGCCTTTGTATGCCTGCTGATCGGCTACCCGGTGGCGCTCGCCATCGCGCGCGCACCGCAACGCTGGCGCGCACCGCTGCTGCTGGCCGTGATCCTGCCGTTCTGGACCTCCTTTCTGATCCGCGTCTACGCCTGGATCGGCCTCCTGAAGAGCGATGGCCTGATCAACAATGTGCTGCAGCTAACAGGATTGACGGATGCGCCGATCCAGCTCCTCCAGACCTCCTTCGCGATTCATCTGGGCATCGTCTATTCCTACCTTCCCTTCATGATCCTGCCCCTGTTCGCATCGCTCGAACGTCAGGATTCCAGCCTGCTCGAGGCGGCATCGGATCTGGGCGCCCGGCCATGGCGCGCCTTCCTGTCGATCACCCTGCCGTTGTCCATGCCCGGCGTGATCGCCGGCTTCCTGCTGGTGTTCATTCCGGCAGTCGGCGAGTTCGTGATCCCGGAACTCCTCGGTAATTCGCGTACCGCCATGATCGGCAAGGTGCTGTGGACCGAGTTCTTCAGCAACCGGGACTGGCCGCTCGCCTCCGCGTTGGCCGTCTCGATGTTGCTGCTGATTGTCGCGCCCCTGGCCTGGCTTGAACATTTGCGCCAGCGGCGCGGGACGGCGCGTCCATGACACGCCTGTCGGCATGGCTCGTGGCCGCGCTGGCGGCCGGCTACCTGTTCCTCTACGGGCCGATCCTCTCGCTGATCGTCTATTCCTTCAACGAATCCCGGCTGGTCACCGTCTGGGGCGGGTTCTCCGTAAAATGGTATGGCGAACTTGTCCGCAACGGGCAGCTCCTGGACGCGGCATTCCTGAGCGTGAAGATCGCCGCCGCCGCCGCAACAGGTGCCATGGTTCTCGGTACGCTTTGCGCCATCGTACTCGTGCGGTTCGGGCGGTTTCGCGGACGGCTTCTGTTCTCCGCCATGACCACCGCGCCCCTTGTCATGCCGGAGGTCATCACCGGCCTGTCGCTGCTGCTGCTCTTCGTGCTGCTGCAGCAGGTCACGGACTGGCCCGACGGGCGCAGCGCGCTGACCATCACACTGGCTCACATCACGTTTGCCACGGCCTATGTGACGCTGGTCGTCCAGGCGCGATTGTCCCAGATGGACCGCAGCCTTGAAGAAGCGGCTCTCGACCTGGGTGCGCGTCCGCTCCGCGTCTTCATGTCGATCACGCTGCCCCTGATCGCGCCGTCCCTCATCGCGGGCTGGCTGCTGGCATTCACGCTGTCCCTCGATGACCTCGTGGTGGCAAGCTTCGTTTCAGGCCCGGGGTCGAGCACCCTGCCCATGGTCGTCTTTTCAAGTGTCCGCCTGGGCCTCACGCCCGAGATCAACGCACTCGCGACCATCCTGATCGTGACCGTCGCGGTTGTCGCGATCGTGGCCGCAAAGGCCATGGCGCCCCGGAATCGGGAACGGGGATCGCGCCGCCCTCAGGTTCCGTCGGGGCGCACCGGCTGATACATTTCGGCCAACACGGAATTCCGGCGCGTAGGGCCGGTGCGCAGGGGGAGAGTTCGTTCATGGGTGAGTTTTCCATCGGCCAGTCGCCCACGCGGCTGGAAGACCAGAAGCTGCTGACCGGCAACGGCCGTTTCCTCGACGACATCAACTACGACCGGCAGCTTCACGCGGTGATCCTGCGCTCGCCGCACGCCCACGCGAAGATCCTGTCCATCGACACCTCAGCTGCCGAGGCCGCACCGGGAGTGCACGCCGTCTTCACCGGCGAGGATTACCGCGCCGACGGCATGGGCGTGGTGCCCTGCATGGGCAACTACACCCACCGCAACGGTGGGCCGATGTACATTCCCGACCGGCCCGCGCTGGCCGTCGGCAAGGTCATGCATATCGGCTACCCGGTCGCCATGGTGGTCGCCGACACCGAGAACCAGGCGCGCGACGCGTGCGAGCTGATCGAGGTCGATTACGAGGTGCTACCCGCGGTTGTTTCGTGTTGGGAGGCCTTCCAGGACGGCGCGCCGCAGCTCTATGACGACTGCCCCAACAACGAATCCTACCTCTACACGGCGGGCGACAGGGAGGGCACGGAGAAGGCGTTCGCGGAGGCCGACCATGTCGTCTCCCACCACATGGTCATCAACCGTGTGACGGCCAACGCCATGGAGAACCGGGGCGTCATCGGCGAATACTCGCCGCGCGACGGGCGCTACACCCTGCGCTGCGGCTTCCAGCGCCCCTGGCTGTTCCGCAAGTCCCTCGCCGACCAGTCCTTCAAGGTGCCGGAATCAAAGATCCGCCTCGTGACTGACGATATCGGCGGCAGCTACGGCCTGCGCGGGTCGATCTATCCCGAGATGGTGCTGATGCCCTGGGCATCGAAGATGGTGGGCCGCCCGGTCAAATGGATCGCCGACCGGTCCGAAAGCCACCTGTCCGACGACGACGGGCGCGACAACATCGTCGATGTGGCGCTGGCGTTTGATAACGATGGCACGTTCAAGGCGCTGAAGGTGCGAAGCTGGGGCAATCTCGGCGCCTTCCCGTCCTACCGGGGTGCGAGCCCGCCGGTCGTCCATATCGGCACGGCCATCGGCGTCTATACGACGCCCGTCGCCCATGTCGAGATCTCGGGCATGCTGACCAACACCCACTGCACCTCGCCCTATCGCGGCGCGGGGCGGCCGGAAGCCTCGTTCATGATCGAGCGGCTGGTGGAAATGGCGGCAGACGAGCTGGGCATGGACCCGGCGGAACTGCGCCGCAGGAACATCATCCCGCCCGAGGCGATGCCCTACAAGACGCCGCTGACCTACACCTATGACTGCGGCGAGTTCGAGAAGAACATGGACATGGCCATGGAGATGGCCGACTGGGCGGGCTTTCCGGCACGGCGCGCGGAAGCCGAGGCGCGCGGCAAGCTGCGTGGCATCGGCATGTCGAACACGCTGGAATGGGCAGCCGACAACACCACGGAGACGGCAGAGTTCCGCTTCGACCCGACCGGCGACCTGACCTTCGTCGCGTCCACGATCAGCCACGGCCAGGGCCATGCGACGATCCAGACCCAGATCATCCATGAGCTGCTGGGTGTCGATCCGGCGCGGGTGAACATCCTGCAGGGCGACACGGACGTGTCCGCCTTCGGCATGGGCACCGGCGGCTCGCGCTCGACCATCATGACCGGCAGCGCCATGACGATTGCCGCGCGCAAGGTTATCGAGAAGGGCAGGAAGCTCGCCGCGCACCTTCTGGAGGCGTCGGAAGCCGATATCGAGTTCGCGGACGGGCAGTTCACCGTCGCGGGCACCGACAGGGCGATAGATATCCACGAGATCGGCGCGGCCGCCTTCAACAGCCTGAACCTGCCCGACGACATGGAGCCGGGCCTGTATGAGACCGGCACCTACAACGCCACCACCGGCAACTTCCCCAACGGGTGCCATATCTGTGAGGTGGAGGTCGATCCGGAGACCGGCGTGGTCGATATGGTCGGCTACTGGGTGGTCGATGACGTGGGCGTCATCATCAACCCCATGCTCGTCCACGGCCAGATCATGGGGGGCATCGCCCAGGGCATGGGGCAGGTACTGATGGAGGACAAGACCTACGATCTGAAGACGGGCCAGCTTCTGGCCGGGTCCTTCATGGACTACTGCATGCCGCGCGCCGACGACTTCTGCCATGTGGAGTTCGAGGAGAACGAGGTCCCCACGCCCACCAACCCGTTGGGGGTGAAGGGTGCAGGCGAGGCCGGCACGGTCGGCTCGCTGTCCGCGGGCACCAACGCCATCGTGGATGCGCTGTCGAAGTTCGGCGTGAAGCACATCGACACGCCCTGCACGCCGATGAAGGTCTGGCAGGCGATGCGGGACGCGCAGGCGGCCTAGCCACCCGTGCTGTCGCTGCGCCCAGCCGGCCCTCCTGATGCGGACATGCTGCGCCGCTGGGATCATGCACCCCATGTGGCAGAGAATTACGGGGACGATCCCAAGGAAGACTGGGATGCGGAACTGGGGCGCCACCTCGACTGGCGCGAATGGCTGATCGCGGAAGTCGATGGCCGGCCCATCGGAATCGTTCAGATCCTCGACCCCGCATGCGACGAGCACCGGTACTGGGGCGATGTCAGCCCCGGCCTGCGGGCCCTCGATATCTGGATCGGTGAACCCGATTTTCTCGGCAAGGGCTACGGCACGGAGATGATGCACCGCGCCTTCGTGAAGTGTTTCGCCGCACCGAATGTGACAGCGATCCTCATCGACCCGCTTGAGGCCAACACCCGCGCCCGCCGCTTCTATGAACGCCTAGGCTTTTGCGCAGTCGGCAGGTGCCGGTTCGGGACGGACGACTGCATGGTCTATCGGCTGACCCGCAAAGACTGGCAGTCTCACCCTCGCGCCTAGAACAACTCACCCTGCTTCGGCGCGGCAGGCAGCGGCGCAGCTTCGTCCAGCAATTCCGGGCCGTCGTTGCGGATGTCGTTCACCGCGCGACCGATGGTGCGCACGGCCAGCGTGTCCTCCGGCGCCGGACGGATCAGTTCGCTCGCCCGCGCCACGTCCTCGCGGCTTTCCTGCCCGTCACCCAGCCACGTATCGAAATCCCCCGGCGCGACCACCACGGGCATACGGTGATGGTAGGGCGTCAGCGTTTCATTCGCGTCCGTGGTAACGATGGTGCAGGTGTGCAGTTCGCCGCCGTCGGGACCGTGCCAGATTTCCCAAAATCCGCCGAAGGTGATCAGCCCGCCGTCGGGCCGCGCGATCCAGACCGGCTGCTTCGGTCCGCTGCCCACCGACTGCCATTCATAAAACCCGCTGGCAGGGATCAGGCAGCGGCGGCGGCGGAACGCATTCTTGAAGGATGGTTTCTCGGCCAGGGTCTCGCCGCGCGCGTTGATCATCTTCGCGCCGATGGCCGGATCCTTCGCCCAGGGCGGAATGAGCCCCCACTGGAAACCCGTGATCTCGCGCCCGCCGCGCTGTGGCCCGGCCGCGGCGCGGATGACGGCATGCACCGCCTGGGTCGGGGCGATGTTCCAGCGCGGCATCATGTTCAGCGGCTGGCTGATCAGGCCATAGGCCGCATGCATGTCTTCCCAGGTGTGGAACAGTCCGAAACGCCCGCACATGACGCGCCTACAATGGCCAGAAATACATGATCAGTGGGATCGACACCGCGACGAGGATGATCTCCAGCGGCAGGCCCATGCGCCAGTAGTCGCCGAATTTGTAGCCGCCGGGGCCCATCACCAGCACGTTGTTCTGGTGTCCGATGGGCGTCAGGAATGCGCAGGACGCGCCGATGGCGACCGCCATCAGGAACGGGTCCGCGTTCAGCCCCAGTTGCGTGGCGATGGCGACCGAGATCGGCGCCATGACGATGGCCGTGGCCGCGTTGTTCATCAGGTCCGACAGGGTCATGGTCACGACCAGCACGATGCCCAGGATGACCCAGGCCGGGATTTGCCCGGCCAGCCCGACGATGCTGTTGGCGATCAGCAGCGTGCCGCCGGTCGATTGCAGCGCATCGCCCAGCGGGATCATCGCGCCCAGCAGGACGATCACCGGCCATTCGATGGTCTCGTAGGATTCCCGCGCCGAGATCCGCTCCAGCAGGATCAGCGCGACGACAGCCGCGGCGAAGGACACATGCACCGGCGCGTAGCCCAACACGGTGGCCAGCACCGACGCGGCGAAGACCAGCACGGGGATCAGAACCTTGCCGCCGCGCCCGATATTCAGGTTGCGGGTGGCCAGCGGCAGGCAGCCCATCGCGGCGACGGCGTCGGGCAGCTCGCTTTCCTCTCCCTGCAGCAGCAGGACATCGCCCGCGCGCAGGCGCACCTGCGCAATCCGCTCCTGGATCGGCTGGCCTTCCCGCGCCAGCGCCATCAGCGCCACTCCGAAGCGGCGGCGCAGGTGCAGGAAGGCCGCGCTGCGTCCCTCCACCCGTGAGCCCGGCTGGACGACGGCCTCCACCAGCCCGATCCGGTCGGAGCGGACCTTCTCGTCCTCGGCACGCTCGCTGCCGGTCAGCGTCAGCCCTGCCTTCTTCACCAGATCGTCCACATGCGCCGGTTCGACGCGCAGCAGCAGCACGTCGCCGGCATGGATGTATTCGTTCTGGATGCGCATCAGCCGGCGCGTCTCGTCACGCATCAGGCCGACCACCATGGTGCGTTCCTCGTCGAGCAGTTCCAGTTCGCGAACCGTCTCGCCCACATAGGGGGAATTCTCGTTCACCCGCGCCTCGACGACATAGCTGTCGAGATCGAACATCTCCTCCGCCGAACGCCGGCTGGACCGCCCGGACGGGATCAGCCGCCAGCCGATCAGCAGCACGAAGGCCAGCCCGATCACTGCGATGGGGAGCCCCACATAGGCGAAGTCGAACATGGCGAAGGCCTCGCCCGCGAAATCGGCGCGGTAGGTCGCGATGATGATATTGGGCGGGGTGCCGATCAGGGTGACGAGCCCGCCGAGGATGGTCGCAAAGGACAGCGGCATAAGCACAGCCGAGGGCTTGTCAGCCAGCCGCAGCGCCAACGGCATCAGCAGGGCCAGCGCGCCCACATTGTTCATGAAGGCCGACAACAACGCACCGACGCCCGAGAGCGCCGCCATCTGGGCCCCCTGTCCCTTGGCGAAACGCACCACGGCATCAGCGAAGAGTGAGATGACGCCCGAGACCTGCAGCGCCCGGCTGATCACCAGCACGGCGGCCACGGTGATCACGGCGGGGTGCCCGAAGCCCGCGAACGCCGCGTCGGTGGGCACGATCCCGGAAATGACGGCAATAATCAGTGCCGTGAACGCCACCACGTCGTAGCGCCAGTGCCCCCACATGAAGAAGACGAGGGACAGGCCGAGGATCGCAAAGATGATGATCTGGTCGGAGGTCATGCCGACCGTTCTATCACGACGGGGAGTCGCGCCTAACTAGTCGAAAGCTTCTTCCCATGAGCCCTGCGTCGCGGCCTTGGAATACTCGGTCGCGCGGTTCTCGAAGAAGTTCGCATGCTCCACGCCGTTGAGCATCTCTTCCATCCACGGGAGCGGGTTTTTCTCGATCCGGTAGACCGGCTGCAGGCCGAGCTGCGACAGGCGGCGGTCGGCGATGTAGCGGATGTACTGCTTCACCTCACGCGCCTCGAGCCCCTCGACACCGCCCAGCTCGAAAGCCAGGTCGATGAACGCATCCTCGTGGTTCAGCACCGTCTCGCAGGCGACATAGAGGTCGCGCTGGAACTCCTCGTTCCAGACTTCCGGGTTCTCGTTGATGAAGGTGCGGAACAGCTTGATGATCGAGGCAGTGTGCAGGCTCTCGTCACGTACCGACCAGGTCACGATCTGGCCCATGCCCTTCATCTTGTTGAAGCGCGGGAAGTTCATGAGGATCGCGAAGGAGGCGAAAAGCTGCAGGCCCTCGGTGAAGGCACCGAACATGGCCAGCGTCTTGGCGATGTCCTGCTTCGTGCCGATGCCGAACTCCTGCATGTAGTCGTACTTGTCCTTCATCTGCTGGTACTTCAGGAAAGCCGAGTACTCGGTCTCGGGCATCCCTATGGTGTCGAGCAGATGGGAATAGGCGGAGATGTGCACCGTCTCGATGTTCGAGAAGGCGGCCAGCATCATCTGCACCTCGGTGGGTTTGAACACCTGCGAATAGTGCTTCATGTAGCAGTTGTTCACTTCCACATCGGCCTGGGTGAAGAAGCGGAAGATGTGCGTCAGCAGGTTGCGCTCCGCCGCGCTGAGCGTGCGGTGCCAGTCCTTCACGTCGTCGGCCAGCGGCACTTCCTCCGGAAGCCAGTGGACGCGCTGCTGCATCAGCCAGGCGTCATAGGCCCACGGATAGTGGAACGGCTTGTACTGTACCCGCTCTTCCAGAAGTGACATCTCTCAATCCTCTTCCCCGGATGCGACGCCCCGGAACCGACAGGCCCGGGGCGGAACGCATATCTTGCTTCTCAACTACCTACTGGCAGGCGAGGCATTCCTCATAGTCGTTGCGGCTGGCCGCGGCCCGGTCGGCCTCGTCATCCGCTGTGACCGGCACCAGCGCCGCGACGCTCTCGGAGCGCTGCAGCGACTTCGAACGGCAGTAGTAAAGGCTCTTCACGCCCTTCTTCCACGCCTGGAAGTGGATCTGGTGCAGGTCGCGCTTGTGCACGTCCGCCGGCAGGAAGACGTTCAGCGACTGCGACTGGCAGATGAACGGCGACCGGTCGGCAGCCAGGTCGATGACCCAGCGCTGGTCGATCTCGAAGGCGGTCTTGAAAACGTCCTTCTCGTCCTGAGTCAGGAAATCCAGATGCTGGACCGAACCTTCATGGCTTGTGATCGAGGACCAGGTCTCGTCGGTGTCCCTGCCCTTCTCGGCCAGCAGCTTCTTGAGCGCCTTGGAGCGGACGGTGAACGAGCCCGACAGGGTCTTATGGGTGAAGCTGTTCGCCGCGATCGGCTCAATGCCCGGCGAGGCGCCACCACAGATGATCGAGATCGACGCCGTCGGCGCGATCGCGATCTTGTTGGAGAACCGCTCCTTGATACCGTAGTCGGCGGCGTCCTGGCAGGCCCCGCGTTCCTCGGCCAGCAGCTGGGACGCCGCGTCGGCCTGTTCACGGATATGCTTGAACATCTTCTTGTTCCACGCCTTCGCGACAGCGGACTCGAATGGCACCATCTGGTCCTGCAGGAAGGAATGGAAGCCCATGATGCCGAGGCCCACCGAACGCTCGCGCATGGCGGAATACTTGGCTTTCGCGAAGCTGTCGGGTGCGGTCTCGATGAAGTCCGTGAGCACATTGTCAAGGAAGCGCATCACATCCTCAATGAAGGTCGGATGGTCCTTCCACTCCAGGAACTTCTCGACATTCAGTGAGGACAGGCAGCACACCGCCGTGCGGTCGTTGTCGAGGTGGTCCTTGCCGGTCGGCAACGTGATCTCGGAACACAGGTTCGAGGTCTTGACCGTCAGGCCCGCCAGCTTCTGGTGCTGGGGAATCTGCCGGTTCACCGTGTCGGAATAGATGATGTAGGGCTCGCCGGTCTCGATCCGCGCCGTCAGCAGGCGGATCCAGAGCGAACGCGCCTTGACCGTCGCGATGGGCGAACGGTCCTTCGGGCTCACCAGCGTCCAGTCCTCATCGGCCTCGACCGCGCGCATGAACGCGTCGGTGACGAGCACGCCGTGGTGCAGGTTCTGCGCCTTGCGGTTCGGGTCGCCGCCGGTGGGGCGGCGAATCTCGATGAATTCCTCGATCTCCGGATGGTCGATCGGCAGGTAGACCGCCGCCGAGCCGCGCCGGAGCGAACCCTGCGAGATCGCGAGCGTCAGCGAGTCCATGACCCTGATGAAGGGAACCACGCCCGAGGTCTTGCCGTTGTGGCCGACCTGCTCGCCGATGGAGCGCAGGTTGCCCCAGTAGCTGCCGATGCCACCGCCGCGGGCCGCCAGCCAGACATTCTCGTTCCACAGATCGACGATGCCCTCGAGGGAATCCGAGGCCTCGTTTAGGAAACAGGAGATCGGCAGGCCGCGCTTCGTGCCGCCGTTCGACAGCACCGGGGTGGCGGGCATGAACCAAAGGTTCGAGACATAGTCGTAGATGCGCTGGGCGTGCGCAGAATCATCGGCGTAGTGGCACGCCACGCGGGCGAACAGCTTCTGGGGAGAGCCGGCCTCGTCCTTCAGGAGGTAGCGGTCTTCCAGAGTTTCCCGGCCGAATGCGGTGAGGTTGGAATCCCGCGACGGGTCAATGGTGATGCGCACACGCTCGGTCTGGAAGACGTTCGCCGTACCGGCGTCCTTCCCGACGAGATCGTTATCCACATCCCGAGTCACCTCGGGTTCATCCGTTTCGGGCTCTAGGTCGAGTGTTTCAAGCACGTCCAAATCGTCCGTCTCGCGCGTTTTGCGCGTCTTTTCCACAATCGCGTTTTCCGCCTGAATCCCAGCAGAACCGTCCATTACCAAGCCCCCTCCCATACGATCATCCAGGTCCTCCACAAGCTGTGGGCAATTTCCTGAGGGAAAATGCGCAAAATCCACAACATCTGGAGACGTAACGAACAGTTAATACCAAATATGGTCAGGCTGTCACCGTGAACATTTAGAGAACATTGTATTCTGTGGCGTTTTTAAGTCAACGCGCCGAACGCCGAATCGTTCAAATACGCCAATTTGTTACGAGTCCCCGCCCGCGCGCTGAAAAGAGTTTGTGCCCCTTTTGTGCCACGAAACCCAAAATCTGGTGGTGAGCCGAAAAACGACTCGGGCAATTTGCGCAGAACGAAACGGGACCGCCCGGAACCCTATGTCCGGCGGTTCTTTCCAACACCAGATATGGTGCCTCTAGAGCAGCTCTTCCAGCGTTCTTTGCTGCTCTGTCTTCCAGCCGACCAGCACGCCCGCATCGGTTTCGATCACCGGGCGCTTGATGAGGGTCGGGTTCTCGACCATGAGCTGGAGCGCGATATCTTCGGTCACATTCTCGCGGATCACCTCATCCAGGCTGCGCCAAGTGGTGCTGCCCCGGTTGAGCAAAGATTCCCAGCCGACCTCCATCGCCCACTCGGTCAGCCTCTCAAGATCGACGCCGTCGGCGCGCACGTCGAGGAAGCGGTGTGCTGCCTCGCGACGCTCAAGCCATTTCAGCGCTTTGCGCGTCGTGTCGCACGTCTTCAGCCCGTAGACTGTCAGCATCTTGGGATTCCTCGCGGGGTTGCCGATTTTTGGCGCGCGCGGTCGCGACACGCTATTGTCGGTTGCAGTACAGCCGATATATGCCGATCCGAGTCCCGGACAAGCCGTCTCGATGACAATCGCCGCCGCAACCGCCATCCGCCCGCCTGCCATCGCAGGCACGTTCTACCCCGCCGAGCCTGACGCCCTGGCCGGTTTCGTGGACCGCTGCCTGGCCGAGGCGAACGAGAACGGCCTCAATCCCAAGGCCCTGATCGCCCCACATGCCGGCGTGATCTATTCCGGCCCTGTCGCGGGCAGCGCCTACCGATCCATCGCGCGGCGCGCAAAGGAGATCACGCGCGTGGTGTTGCTGGGACCGCCGCACCGTGTCGCCGTGCCGAAGTTCTGCGTGCCGGCCGTCACCGCCTTCCGCACGCCGCTGGGCGATATCCCTATCGATGCGGACGGCATTGCCTCCGCGCTCACCGTGCCCGGTGTCGAGCAGTCCGACGCGCCCCATGCCGAGGAACACTCGCTGGAGGCCCACCTGCCCTTCCTGCAGCGTGTGCTGGGCGATTTCACGCTGGTGCCCGTGATCGTCGGCGGACCGACGCCCATGGAAGTCGACACGCTGCTGGCCGCGCTGTGGGGCGGGCCCGAGACCCTGATCGTCGTCAGTTCCGACCTCAGCCATTACCACGACTATGACGAGGCCAACCGTCTCGACCAGGGCTTCCGACGGCTGGTGGAGACCCTCAACCTCGAACAGATCGCCGATGAGCAAGCCTGCGGGCGCTTTGCGGTGAAGGGCCTGCTGAACTGCGCCCGCGCGCTCGACCTGCGCGTGACCACACTGGACGTGCGCAACTCCGGCGACACGGCCGGGCGCGATCATCGCGATCGTGTGGTCGGCTATGGGTCCTGGGCGCTCGAATATGCCGGCTCGGCCCGCATATCCGACAAGGACCGGGCCACGCTGATCGACGCGGCGCGGCGGTCCATTGCCAACGGGCTGCGCACCGGACGGCCGGCGCAGGTGCGCCTGGGCACATTCTCGGCGCCGCTGGAAACGTTCCGGGCGACCTTCGTCACCCTGAACCAGCACGGGCGACTGCGCGGCTGCATCGGTTCGATCCTGCCCCACCGCACCCTGATCGGGGACGTGGCGATCAACGCCCACAAGGCCGCCTTCGGCGACCCGCGCTTCCCGCAGCTGACCGAGGCCGAGCTGGGCTCGCTGGACCTGTCGGTCTCGATCCTGTCCCACGCACGCCCCATCGCCTTCGGCTCGGAGGCCGAGGCTGTCGATGCGCTGCGCCCCGATGTCGACGGCGTGATCCTTCAGGCCGACGGCCCGGACGGGCAATCACGGCGCGGGCTTTTCCTGCCCCAGGTCTGGGAAAGCGTGCCAAAGGCCGAAGACTTCCTGCGCCACCTGAAGGCCAAGGCTGGCCTTTCCCAGGACTTCTGGAGCGATTCCGTCCGGCTGTGGCGCTACACCGCCGAGACGTTTCACCAGGACGGTTAGCCGGCGCGCACTTCCAGAAGGAACTGCTCGACCTGTGAGGACAGCTCCTTTCCCGTTTCGCGCAGGCGGTCTGCAGATTCGAGATGCTGGGCCGCCGTTTGCGCAGAGGCCTCGACCGCCTGCCGGACTTCACCGATCTGGGTTGAAACATTCTGCGTTCCGGAAGCCGCCTCGTGGACATTCCGGGAGATCTCCTGCGTGGCCGCGAGCTGCTGCTCGATCCCGTCGGAGATTGCTCCTGCAATCAGGGCCACCTGATCGATCGTTTCCCGAATGGTGTCGATCCCAGAAACGGCCTCACCGGTCGAATTCTGGATGGCCTGGATCTGCCCCGAGATTTCGTCCGTCGCGCGCGCGGTCTGTTCTGCCAGCGCCTTGACCTCGCTCGCTACGACCGCAAATCCCTTGCCCGCCTCGCCGGCACGCGAAGCTTCAATGGTCGCGTTCAGTGCAAGGAGGTTTGTCTGGCTCGCAATGTCATTGATGAGGTGAACAACCTCGCCGATCTTCTCCGCGGCCTCTGCGAGACCCTGAACGCGTTCGCTGATGCTCCGCGCCTGATCGGCCGCCGCCGATGATGTCGAGCGCGATTCGCCCGCCTGGCGGCTGATATCCTCGATCGAAGCGGTGAGTTCTTCGGTCGCCGATGCAATGCTTTCGACGTTGCCCGATGCCAGCACAGCGGCATCCGCAACACGTTCCGCCGTGCCGCCGGTCGAACGCATCATTTCATTCATGCCGCGTGACGCCTCACCGGTATGCTCGGCCTCGTTCGATACGTTGTCGACCACCTTGCGGATTCGCCGCTCGAAATTCTCTGCGAAAGACAGAACGGTGCTCCGGCGCTCTTCCGCCGCGCGCTCTTCGGCGAGGCGCTGTTCTTCCTGCGCACGTTCGGCTTCGGTCATCTTTTCCTGGAACACCGCCACTGCACGCCAGATCGAGCCGATCTCGTCGCGCCCGGCCTTGTCTTCGATCTCGATGTCACGATCGCCGTCGGCAAGCCGTTCAATCGCCGTCGTGACGCGTGCCAGCGGACGGAACAGGTAACGCAGGAAGATGGCCATCGCGGCGAGGAAGCCGATGACGAGAGCCGCGACAATGCCGTAACCGTACATCGCGAAGTTTCTCTCACCGGCGACGAATTCGGTCGCATCCTTCGCCGTAACAATATGGCCCAGCGACTGCCCATTCCCGTCCATGAGGGGCAACGTGATGTTCGAGTATGCACGCCCGTCATCGGACGTCGTGAGTTCGTATGCCGGCGTGGCGGCAAGCACCTCCGGAAAGGACACGTCCACCGGGGCTGCTTCGGGATTTTCAGCGTCGGGCTGAACCTGTTCGACAGTCGAATAAAGTTCCTCGCCGCCCGGCCCGAACAGCAGGACATCGCTTCCGTCGCTTTCCTTGAAGTCGCGCGCCAGCTGCTCCAGCGATTTGGTCAGCACCGCCACGCCGATCGCCTCGCGCCCCTTGAACAAAAGGGTTGTGACCGCGACTGCCGGTACGCCGTTGCTTATCATCAGACCCTGAGAGGGCTTACCGTCGGCAATGGTCTGTTCGACCAGATAGTTGTCCGCGAACGCGCCTGACGGCTGTTCAGCAGGGAACATGACATTGCCGTCCGGGGTGAGAACAAAAATGTCGTTCAGGACATTCGTCGCATTGAGACGGTTGTAGGTTCCGACAAGAGCATCATCGAGCGCAGATCGGTCTTTCTCTGCGAGAGCAGACATCGCGTCACGGTTTCTCGTGATCGATTTCAATGCCCCTTCGAGACCATTGATCTCGACCCGCTCGACATTTCGAAAGAGCGCCTGCTTTGCGTCAATCGTCGCCGTTTCGAAACGCTCCTGATGATGACGCTTGCCCACCTCCTCCTTGACAGCAAACGCCACACCCAAAGAGATCAGAGCGGCCGACGCCACAATAACAATTTTGTTACTCAGCAGCATCGGCCGCACCTCTCAAAGATCTGTTTTGGTTGGTTTCAGGCTCGGCCTTGACTACTCGACCGGATGACCGGCGCCCTGCCAGCTCGGGAAACCGTCGCGGTAGTACTTCACGTTGGTGAAGCCCCAGTCGACAGCCTTGGCCGTTGCGTCCGAAGAGCGCATGCAGCTGTGGCCGTTGCAGTAGATCACGACCTCCTGGTCCTTGCTGACTGCACCGGTAAGAGCAGCCTCGGTCAGGACCTTCTTGAGCTCGAGATGAACCGCGCCCGGGATCCGGCCAGCTTCAAAATCGGAGTCGCTGCGCACATCGACGAACACAACGCCCTTGTCGAACAGCGCCTTGGCCTCATCCACGGTGATCGTGGTGGCCCCCTGGATGGTTTCGGGTGAAGTTTCCTTCGCCTGGGCCGGCGCAAAAGCCAGCATCATGGCGATCATCGGAACGAAGATTTTCATTGCACGCATTCTGGTGCTCCTTTTCTCACTACCTGTGGGACGGGCGCGAATCTGCGCCCGATGCCTCAACCGGTTCTGGTTTCTCTGAGGCAACGCTCAAAAATTAGTCAGAAAATCTGAATAAAAAGTTTCCAGTTCACTCGCTCAACGGCTCAGCCTGCGCCGGGCGTGAACACCGACTGTCCGTTGTCAGTGCGCACACGGCCGGCTGCACCGATTATCTCGTTGCGTGTCATCTCGGATAGCAGCGCCGGGTCGTCCGGTGTGTTGGCGATGAAGCGCCGCCCGTCTGTGGTTTTTCCATAGACGATGGCGTAGTCGGGCGCGCCGCGCTGGTGCATCACCGTCCAGGTCTCGACGGTCGCGGCACCGTCGGGCGTATCGGTCGTCTCCGGTGCCGGGCGCCGGTCGAGTTCCGCCTGCACGGTCGCGGGATCCACGGGCGCGAAGGGCCGGTCCGGTTCATCGGTCGAATAGATACCCGCCGAATGCTTGGTGAGGTAGTTGCCGTTGGCCGTGACCAGCCCGCGTGCGCCGGGCCGGGCGCGCAGCCGCGCCATCATCTCGGCAATGGCGTGGGTCACGTAGTTATTTCCCGGCCCGCCGAAATACGGCAATCCGCCGGTCACGGTCAGGCCCCGCGGATCGTCTTCCGCGATTCCCCAGGTCTCGCACGCGACTTCGACGGCGGACGGGAAGCAACTGTAGATATCCAGAAAATCGATCACACCAACGTCGGTTCGCGCCATGGAAAGCGCGTCCCGGGCCACCGCAGCCATCGCCGGTGACGTGTGAAAATCATCCCGGTCGATCACATACCAAGAGTCATGCGCATCGGCGCAGCCATGCAGGTAAACACGCTTCTCGAGCGGGACGCCGAGCTGATCCGCCACCGCCACGGAGGTCACGATCAAGGCCGCCGCCTGGTCGATGAAGGCATTCGCGTTCATCAGACGCGTGTAGGGAAAGCCGATATAGGGATTGGCGTCCGTCACGGTCGAAATCTCGGCCGCAGAGAACCCGTCGCGCCGGTCGGCCAGTGGGTTGTCCGCCGCCACCGCGGCGAACCGCGCAAGCAGGCGGCCCATCTCTGCCTGATGGGAGTCGAGGTCTCGTCCCCGCGCATGCCGGATCGCGTTCTCGAACAGCGGATAAGCGAAGATCGCACCGGCCATGCGGTGGCGATCCTCAACGTCGTTCCAGCCGCGCGTGGAAACGCCCCACAATTCGGGCGACCCGCCGGCATCCTCGCGCCAGTCGAGGTCTTGCCCGGCGCGCACTGCCGCCTTCTGGGTGGCGAGCGCCTCGCCACCCGCGATCAGCGCAGCCCGGGTCTCGCCCCGCGCGATCATCCCACACAGCCGGTTCAACGACCCTTGCGGCATGTTCCCGCCCGGATGGGTATAGACGAGGCGCCGCACGCCATCCGCACCGATACGCGACGCCACGGACTTGGGCGGGTTCGACGGGTCACCGAAGGGCGAGGCGAAGCGCCAGCTCGTCTCGGAGAAGGAACGGATCACGACCAAGGTATCGAGCGCAGCCAGCAGTGCCTGTCCCGCTCCCGCGTCTTCCGCGGCAGCGCACGCGGCGTCGGCGATCAGGTCGAGCGGAGACGAATCGAAGTCAGGCTCGCGACGTGTGATCTGTCCCGAACCGATCAGTACCGGCTGACGTTCGGAAAACATGGGCAACTCCGGTGTGCAGGTGCCATAGGATCAGCCGCCGAAAGCAAGATCAACCACCATCCCCTTGCCGCGACGCCACCCCCTGCGGTTAGCTGTTCGGGGGCAATACGGGGACGGATACATGACCGACACGGTTGAAGCGGCGCGCAACCGCCGCAAGGTGATCGCCGCAGGCATCACAGGCAATGTACTCGAGTGGTACGACTTTGCGGTCTATGGCTTCTACGCTCCGATCATCGGCAAGCTGTTCTTCCCCTCCGACGACCCGACGGTCTCGCTGATCGCGTCCTTTGGGGCGTTCGCGGCGGGCTTCCTGATGCGGCCGGTGGGCGGCTTCATCTTTGGCCATATCGGCGACAAGATCGGGCGCAAGCGCGCGCTGGTGCTGTCGGTGATGCTCATGGCGATCCCCACGGGGATCATCGGTATCCTGCCCGACCACGCAACCATCGGTGTCGCGGCGGCCGCACTCATGGTGGCGATGCGCATGCTGCAGGGCCTGTCGGTCGGCGGCGAATACACCGGATCCATCGTGTATCTGGCCGAGCATGCGCCGGACAAACGGCGCGGCTTCCTGACAAGCTGGACCCTGTTCGGCGCGGTCGGCGGCATCCTGCTCGGTTCCGGTGTCAGCGCACTGATCGCGAACGTCCTGAGCGATGCCGAGGTGGCCTCCTGGGGCTGGCGGATTGCCTTCCTGTCGGGAATTCTCGTCGGCGTGGTCGGCCTGCTGGTCCGCCGCCACCTGCCAGATGTGGAGGAGGAGGCCGAACGCCCCGACAACCCGGTGCTCGAGGCCTTCCGCACCCAGTGGCGCGAGATGGCCAAGGTGATCGGCTTCAACATCATCAACGCCGTCGGCTTCTACATGATGTTCGTCTATGTGGTGACCTGGCTGATCAAGCAGGTGAAGGAACCACGCTCCGACGCGCTCGACATCAACACGATTTCCATGGCGGTGCTGCTTGTCCTGGTGCCCTTCTTCGGCGCGCTGTCTGACCGAATCGGCCGAAAGCCGCTGCTGCTGTTCGGGGCGGGCGGCATCGCGATCCTGGGCTATCCGCTGATCTGGATGATGCACCACCCCGACTTCACCATGATCCTGCTGGGCCAGCTTGGCTTCGCGGTGCTGGTCGGTGCGTATTTCGGGGCCGGCCCGGCAACGCTGACCGAAATGTTCCCGCGCCGCGTGCGCGTCAGCGCGCTCAGCATCGGCTACAATGCCGGGCTCGCCATTTTCGGCGGGACGACGCCGCTGATCGCCACATGGCTGATCTCCCGCACCCATGACGACCTGTCCATCGCCTGGTACCTGATCGGCTGTGCCGTGGTGTCCTTCCTCGTGGTGCTGACCCTGCGCGAGGGATCGGGCAAACCCCTGCCGGAATAACGAACTGGGACCGTCATCATGAGTGATGCCGACAAAGCCTTCGCCGACCCGAAAACGCGCCGCAAGGTCATCCTGGCCGGTGTCAGCGGAAACGTGCTCGAGTGGTACGATTTCGGCGTCTACGGTTTCTTCGCGCCGATCATCGGCACGCTGTTTTTCCCCTCGGACGACCCGGTCGTCTCCCTGATCGCGTCCTTCGGCGCCTTCGCCGCCGGGTTCCTGATGCGGCCCATCGGCGGGTTCATCTTCGGCTATATCGGCGACCGCATCGGCCGGCGGCAGGCGCTGGTGTTCTCGGTCATCCTCATGGCCATCCCCACCGGGATCGTCGGCCTGCTGCCGACCCATGCCAGCATCGGGATCGCGGCGGCCATCGCACTTGTCGGGATGCGGATGCTGCAGGGCCTGTCGGTCGGCGGCGAGTACACCGGCTCGGTGACCTTCGTCGCCGAGCATGCGCCCATCATGCGGCGCGGCTTCTTCGCAAGCTGGACCCAGGTGGGCGCGGTGGGCGGCATCCTGCTCGGCTCCGGCATCAGCGCGCTGATGACCAACCTGCTGACCGACGCGCAATTGACCGAATGGGGCTGGCGCATCCCCTTCCTGCTGGGAATCCTGGTCGGCGTGGTTGGCCTGCTGATCCGCCGTCACCTGCCTGACACCCCGGTCGAGGAGGTTGAAGAAGGCGCGAGCTCCCCGGCCATCGAGGCCATCCGCACCGAGTGGCGCGCCATGGGCAAGATGATCGGCTACACCATCATCAACGCCGTCGGGTTCTATATCGCCTTTGTCTATGTGCTGACCTGGCTGGTGGACCAGGTGAAGGAGCCCCGTTCCGAAGCCATGGACATCAACACCATTGCTCTTGTTGTGCTTCTCGTCTTGATCCCGGGCGTGGGTGCGCTGTCGGACCGGATCGGGCGCAAGACGGTGCTGGCCATCGGCGCGGCGGGGTTCGTCGTCCTCAGCTACCCGCTGGTCTGGCTGATGCATGAGCCAGACTTCATCCGCATCCTCGCCGGGCAGGTGATTTTCGCCGTGCTTGTCGCCTTCCTGCTGGGCGCAGGCCCGGCCAACCTGTCGGAGATGTTCCCGCGCCGGGTGCGGGTCAGCGCCATGAGCGTGGGCTACAACGTCTCCATGGCCATCTTCGGCGGCACCACGCCCATGATCGCGGCGTGGCTGCTGGAGCGCACCCATGATGACCGCAGCTTCGTCTGGTACCTGATCGTCGCCGCCGCGATCTCGCTGGTCTTCACGCTGATGCTGCGCGAGGGCAAGGGCAAGCCCCTGCCGGATTAGGCTAGACCTTCACCGGCATGCGCTTGCGGCCCCAGTCGCCGGGTTTGGCGTCGAACACGCCCGGCAGGCGCGTGCCGCAGTTGGCGCAGGCGCCGCCCGCGTTGCCGACCGGCGCGACACGCCATTCCGACAATTCGTACCAGTCGCGCCCGATCACCCGCGTGCCGCAATTCGGGCAGTAGGTGCTCTGGCGACCCTTGTCGTGGACATTGCCCGTATAGACGTAGTTGAGCCCCGCATCATGGGCGGCCCGGCGCGCCACCGTCAGCACCTCGAACGGCGTGGAGGGCGTGTCCATCATCTTCCAGTCCGGGTGAAACGCCGAAAAATGCACCGGCACGTCCGGCCCGAGATTGTCGTGGATCCAGCGCGACATGGCGGCCAGTTCGTCCGGGTCGTCGTTCTCGCCGGGGATGATGAGGTTGGTGATCTCCAGCCAGCAGTCGGTCTCGTGATGAATGTAGACGAGTGTATCGAGCACATTCGACAGCGAGGCCGAGGACAGTTCGCGGTAGAACCGTTCGGTAAAGCCCTTCAGATCGACATTCGCCGCGTCCATCGCCCGGAAGAACTCCTTGCGCGGTTCCTCGCAGATGTATCCCGCCGTCACGGCGACGGTGCGCACCCCCGCCTCACGGCAGGCCGCAGCCACATCGACGGCGTATTCCAGGAAGATCACCGGGTCGTTGTAGGTGAACGCGACTGATCGGCAGCCGTGTTTCACCGCGGCCTTCGCGATGGCGTCCGGCATCGCGCGATCAGTCAACCGGTCGAACTCTCGCGATTTCGAGATATCCCAGTTCTGGCAGAACTTGCAGGTCAGGTTGCAGCCCGCCGTCCCGAAGCTGAGGACCGGCGTGCCCGGCAGGAAATGGTTGAGGGGCTTCTTCTCGATGGGGTCGATGCAGTAACCCGACGAGCGCCCGTAGGTGGTGAGCACGATCCGGTCGTCCGTGCGCGCACGGACAAAACACAACCCGCGCTGGCCCTCGTGCAGCTTGCAGAAACGCGGGCACAGGTCACACTGGATGCGCCCGTCCTCCAGCGCATGCCAGTAGCGGGCGGGGAAGCCTTCGAGATCGCTCTCAATATCCGCGAGATCGCTCATTTCCAGAAATAACATACCAGAGGAATCCGCCCGCAGGTGAGTGGGGGGCTTGGTTTGCAGGGGGTCGGTCGCATATCATCCGCACCTATTCAGGCAATCACATTCCGTTTCCAAGAGGGTGTCCCCATGGGCCAGTTCGGCATCGGCCAGTCCGTCACACGTATCGAAGACCATCGCCTGCTCACCGGCAGCGGCAAGTACACCGATGACGTGCAACTCGAGAATAAGAGCCACGCCTTTGTGCTGCGCTCCCCGGTGGCCCACGGCATCCTGAGGGGCGTCGATACGTCAGCCGCAAAGAACGCTCCGGGTGTGCTGCTGGTGCTGACCGGCGAGGATGTGAAGGCCGACGGGCTGGGCGGCATGCCGAACATGTTCCCCGTCAAGAGCATGAACGGGGAGACCCGGCACGAGACCCACCGTCCCCTCCTGGCACAGGACAAGGTGCGCCATGTGGGCGAGCCCGTGGCGCTGGTCGTGGCCGAGACGCTGGCCCAGGCGCGTGACGCCGCCGAGCTGATCGAGCTGGACATCGAGGAACTGCCCGCAGCGACCGACACCTACCGCTCGGCGCTCGACGGCGCCCCCCAGGTCTGGGACCACATGCCCAACAACCTCTGTTTCGACTGGGGCAAGGGCGACAAGGAACCCACCGAGGCCGCGTTTGCGAAGGCGGACCACATCACCACGCTTGAACTGGTGAACAACCGCGTTGTGGTGAATTCAATGGAGCCGCGTGCGGCCATCGGTGTCTATGACGCCGCCGCCGATAAGGCGACGCTCTATACCTCCTCGCAAGGCACCATCGGCCTGCGCAACACGCTGGCCGACGCCATCCTGAAGATCGACCAGGACAAGCTGCGCGTCGTCACCGGCGATGTGGGCGGCGGCTTCGGCATGAAGATCTTCCCGCACCCCGAACAGCCGATGGTGGTGTGGGCGGCCATGAAGCTGAAACGCCCGGTGCGCTGGAACTCGGAGCGCAGCGAGGCCTTCCTGTCCGACGTGCAGGGCCGCGACCATGTGACGAAGGCGGAAGTCGCCTGCGACAAGGAAGGCAAGTTCCTCGGCCTGCGGGTCACGACCCACGCCAATCTGGGCGCGTATCTGTCCCACTTCGCGACCTACATCCCGACCGAGGCCGGGACGGCGATGCTGAACGGCCTCTACGCCTTCCCCACCGCCTGGGTGAACGTGAAGGGCGTGATGACCAACACCGTGCCGACGGATGCCTATCGCGGCGCGGGCCGGCCCGAGGCGATCTACTGCATCGAGCGGCTGGTCGACAAATGCGCGCGCGAACTGGGCCTGTCGCCCGACGAGATCCGCCGGCGCAACTTCATCCAGCCTGACCAGCTCCCGTTCACCACGGCGCTGGGCGACACCTATGACAGCGGCAACTTCACCGCGATCATGGAAGAGGGCATGAAAAAGGCCGACTGGGACGGCTACGCCGCCCGTCGCGACGAGAGCGCAAAGCGCGGTATGGTCCGCGGCATCGGCATGGCGACCTATGTCGAGAAGTGCGGCGGCGGCAACCCCGAGGTGGCCGATGTGCGCATCGACCCGGACAGCGAAACCATCACCTTCTACATCGGCACCATGTCCAACGGGCAGGGCCACGACACATCCTACAAGCAGATCATGTCCGACCGGCTGGGTATCGACACCGACAACATGGTGATGGTGCAGGGCGACAGCGACGTGGTCCCGCCGGGCATGACGGGCGGCTCGCGCTCGGTCACCGTGGGTGGCGTTGCCGTCTCCAAAGCGTCCGAGGCCATTGTCGAGAAGGGCAAGGCCATCTCCGCCCACATGATGGAGACGGCGGAGGCAGATATCGAGTTCTCCGACGGCACCTTCCGCGTGGCGGGCACCGACCGCGCCATGGGCCTGTTCGAGGTGGCCAAGGCCGCGCTGGACCCGGCGAACCTGCCGGACGGCATGGAGCCGGGCCTCGACACCAAGGCCTCCCAGCAGCCCGATGCGCCGACTTTTCCGAACGGCTGTCACATCTGCGAGATGGAGATCGACCCGGGAACGGGCGACCTCGAGATCCTGCGCTACACGGTGGTCGACGACTTCGGGGATGTGATCAACCCGCTGCTGATCGAAGGCCAGGTGCATGGCGGCATCGTCCAGGGCCTCGGCCAGGCGCTGCACGAGCACACCGTCTATGACGAGGCCTCGGGCCAGCTCATGTCCGGCTCCTTCATGGATTATCGCCTGCCACGTGCCGGAGACCTGCCGAACTTCGATTTCTCCATGCGAAACGAGAAGTGCAAGACCAACCCGCTGGGCATCAAGGGCACGGGCGAGGCCGGCGCCATCGGCGCTCCGGCGGCGATCATCAACGCGATCGTTGACGCCTTCTCGACGGACGGCCATATCGCCGAAGTCGACATGCCCGCCACCCCCGACGTGATCTGGGCACTCGCCAACCCGCGGATGGCAGCCGAATAGACGCTGTCCGCAAACCGGAGGATTTCCCATCGACACCGCGGAACTGATCCCGCCGGTGCGCGAGCTTGCCCGTGCGGCGGGCGAAGCCATCATGGCCGTGTACCGGACCGACTTCGACTCCGAGCGCAAGGATGACGGATCGCCCGTCACCGAGGCGGACACGGCGGCGGAAGCCGCCATCGTACCCGGCCTGCGTGCGCTGACACCGGACATTCCTGTTGTCTCGGAGGAGGAATTCTCCGCCGGGGAAAGCCCGGAGAAGGTCGGGCGGCGCTTCTGGCTGGTCGATCCGCTGGACGGCACGCGCGAGTTCCTGAAGCGCAACGACGAGTTCACCGTAAATATCGGGTTGATCGAGGACAACGTGCCCGTGTTGGGCGTCCTGTTCGCCCCGGCGCTGGGCCTGATGTATGCGGGCGCGGGCACCGGCAGCGCCACTCTGATCGAGGGTGACGGCGAGGAACGGCCGATTTCCTGCCGCCTGCCCCCCGCTGACGGACTGGGCGTGCTGGTCAGCCGGTCCCATTCGATCGGCGGCAAGGTGGACGAATACCTGGCCGACGAGACCATCCGCGAACGCATCCCCCAGGGCAGCGCGCTGAAATTCGGACGTCTGGCCGAGGGCGTCGCGGACATCTACCCGCGTTTCGGTCCGACCTGCGAATGGGACACCGCCGCCGGACACGCCATCGTGCTGGCCGCGGGCGGGTCGCTGACAAAGATCGACGGCACCCATTTCGACTATGGGAAGAAGGACTTCCTGAA
This sequence comes from Alphaproteobacteria bacterium, assembly GCA_038117045.1. GTDB lineage: Bacteria > Pseudomonadota > Alphaproteobacteria > UBA6615 > UBA6615 > JABJAG01. The sequence continues at coordinate 85,410 of JAYOFE010000003.1, forward strand.
CCCCGGCTTTGTTGCCTTCGGGCGGCGCTAGCTCAAGTTCGCTGGACCCGCTTTCGCCGCTGCGGCATACAGCGGCCATGAACGGACCCGGACATATCGAGCCTGCAACGGACGAAAGCATCGCCCGCGCCGCTGAAAGGCTGGCGGCAGGCGGTCTCGTCGCGTTCCCGACCGAGACGGTCTATGGGCTGGGCGCGGATGCCCGGAACGATGAGGCCGTGGCGCGCATCTTCGCGGCCAAGAACCGGCCCAGCTTCAACCCCCTGATTGTCCACCTTGCCGATGCGGTCGCTACACTCGACTATGTCGCGTTCGATGCGCGGGCGGAAGCGCTGGCCGAGCAGTTCTGGCCGGGCCCGTTGACCTTCGTACTGCCGCGACGCCCCGATTGCTCCCTGTCGCTGCTGGTCAGCGCCGGGCTGGACACCGTGGCAGTGCGCGTGCCCGCCCATCCGCTGGCACGGGACCTGCTGGCGCGTTTCGGAGGGCCTGTCGCAGCCCCCAGCGCCAACGCGTCCGGCGAAGTGAGCCCCACCCGGGCAGAACATGTGTCGGCGTCCCTCGGCGAGCGGGTGGACCTGATCCTCGACGGCGGCCCTTGTGCGGTGGGGCTGGAATCGGCCGTGGTGGACCTGTCCGGCCCCATCCCGGCGCTGTTGCGGCATGGTGCAGTCACCCTGGAACAGCTTCGCGAAGCCCTGGGCGATGTCTCGGACGCAACCTCACCGGCCGAAGGCGAAGCCCCCCGATCACCGGGACAGCTCGCCCGACACTATGCGCCCCACCTGCCACTCCGTTTATATGCAACTAATATATCTAATGGTGAGGCGTTGATCGCATTCGGCGCCGACAACCCTTCAGGGGCCCGGAAAACCGCCAATCTCAGCCCGTCCGGCGATCTGGTCGAGGCAGCAGCGAACCTGTTTGCGACGCTGCGCGAACTTGATGATCCGACGTTCCGGGGCATCGCCGTGGTCCCCATTCCCGACGAGGGGCTGGGGCGCGCCATCAACGACCGGCTGCGGCGCGCGGCTGCGGGTTCCGGCGGGGGCAATTCCCGCGCTTGAGCGCGCCTTGCCCGCGCCACGCGGGCGGTTTAAATCTGCGGACATGAGCGCACTCGCCGAAAACACCGCCGCCCCCCTGCCCGAAGGCTTTATCGAGATACTCCTCGAGATCGTCGGGCCTGCGGGGCTCATCACCGATCCGTCCGATATGGAACCGTACCTGGCCGAGGAGCGCGGGCTGTTCCGTGGCGTCTCGCCCTGCGTGGTGCGCCCGGCCTCCACCGAGGAGGTCTCGAAGGTGATGGCCGCCTGTTATGCAGCAGACGTCGCCGTGGTGCCCCAGGGCGGCAATACGGGCCTGTGCGGCGGTGCCGTGGCCTCAGGCGAGGTGATCCTGAGCCTGTCGCGCATGACCACGGTGCGCGCGGTCGATCCGGTGAATTTCACCATGACCGTCGATGCAGGCTGCATTCTGGCGGACCTGCAGCGTGTCGCGGACGAGCACGACCGGCTGTTTCCGCTGTCGCTGGGCGCCGAGGGTTCGTGCCGGATCGGCGGAAACCTGTCGACCAATGCCGGTGGCACCGGCGTCATCCGCTACGGCAACACCCGCGAACTGACCCTTGGGTTGGAGGTTGTGCTGCCCGACGGGCGCATCTGGGACGGGCTGACGGGCCTGCGCAAGAACAACACGGGGTATGACCTGAAGCACCTGTTCATCGGCGCGGAAGGCACGCTGGGCGTCATCACCGGTGCTGTCGTGAAGATGTTCCCCAAGCCCGTAGAGCGACACACGGCCTTTGTCGCCCTGCGCGACCTGGACAGTGTGCTGGAGGTGCTGGGGCGCGCACGCAAGGCCAGCGCGGACACGGTTTCGGGCTTCGAGCTGATCCCGCGTATCGCCATCGAGATTTCGGTCAAGCACATCGAGGGAGCAAAGGATTTCCTCGACGATCCTCATGACTGGTGCGCGATCATCGAGTTCGAGACCAGCGAGGCCGATGCCGGGCTGGGCGAAGCCATGCAGTCCTTCCTCGAATCTGCCTTCGAGGACGGGCTGATCGTCGACGCCGCTGTCGCCCAGTCGGATGCGCAGCGCAACGAGATGTGGTTCCTGCGCGAAGCGATGGTGCACGCCCAAAAATTCGACGGTGCGAGCATCAAGAACGACGTTTCCGTGCCGATCTCCGCAATACCGGCGTTCATCCGCCGCGCCCATGCAGCGGTAGCAGAATCCTGCCCCGGCATCCGCCCCATGGCATTCGGGCATGTCGGCGATGGCAACGTGCACTACAACCTGCAGCAGCCTGTCGAGGCGGAGCGCGAGGAATTTCTCGCACGCTGGGACGAGATCACCGGAATGGTGGCCGATATCGCCCACTCGATGCGCGGCAGCTTCTCCGCCGAACACGGCATCGGCAAGCTGAAGGTCCAAGAACTGGCCACATTCAAGGCCGGGGTTGCGATTGACCTGATGCGTTCCATCAAGGCGACCATAGACCCCAAGGGGTTGATGAACCCGGGCAAGGTCCTCTAGGGGCTACCCGAAGCCGACTACTCCGCCGCGTTGACCTTCCAGGACGGCCGCTGCATCGCGAAATCCTCGTAAGTAAACGGCCCGGCGATCACCGGATCGAACTTCATATCCTCACCCGGCGCCGCGAAGTCCGCGGCATCGATGACCTGTTTGAAGCCCGGATGCACGAACAGCGGGATCGACTGGCGGCTGCGGCCTGACCGGTTGACCACCCGGTGGATTGCCGAGGTGTAGCGGTTGTTGGTCCATCGGCGCAGCAGGCGGCCGACATTGCAGATCACGGTTGTCTGGTCGGGCTCGACACCGATCCATTCCTCGTCCGGCCCCTTGACATCCAGACCGCCATTACCGTCCTGGATCAGCAGCGTGATCAGGCCGCGATCCTCGTGCGGGCGCGAGCCGAAGTCAGTGACATCGGCGATTGTGTCGGGCGCGGGATAGTGGATGACCCGCATGTTGGAATAGCTGTCCTTGAGTGCGCCGGTGAAGAAATCGGCCTCGCGGCCCAGGTGCAGCGCCATGGCCGAGAGCACCGTCTCGCCCACGTGGAACATGGCGTCATAGACGCCCAGCATCGCCGGCCTGAAACCGGGCGCGTCCGGCCAGGGTGCCTGCCTGTAGAATGGCAGGTCCCGCAGGCTCTCATCTTCGGGCGACACAGGGTGGCCCATGCTGAAGGATTCCTGTCCCGCCGGCTTCTCGCCGGGGAAGACCTGATCGAACATCGGCACATAGCCGCGGTTCGCCGACTGGTCCCGTATCGCCAGCTTCGCCTCTTCGGGCTGGGCGAAGAACGCGCGGCCTTCGGTGAAGAGGTCATCGACCGTCGTGGCGGGCACGCCGTGCCCCGTCAGTCGCATGAACCCGTATTCCTCAGATGCCGCACCGACCGCCGCAACAACGGCGTCACGGGCCGCGGGATCGCCGCTGTTAAAACCCGAAATGTCGATCAGGGGGATCGAAAGTTTGCTGCCGCTCATGCCCTGTCCTCCTTTGTGTGGAGACTGCCTGCCTAGCGGAGTCTACGCAGGATGCATGCCATTACCACGGTTTCGCAAAATGCCTGGAAATACGGGCCCGCAAGACTGTCAGAACGGGGCCAATGGCACACCTGCATGGCGAAACAGCAACCGATGACCTGTTTGTGGGCAGCACCCCTGTCCCGCTATAAAGGCGGCAGACCGATCATCAAGGATTGCCCCAGATGTCCGACTACAACGCGCCCGTGCGGGACATGCGCTTCGTGCTGGAAAACCTCTGCGACATGGAGGGCCTGCGCGCGTTCCCGGTCTTCAAGGAAGCTTCAGCGGACCTCGTTGAGCAGATTCTGGTCGAATCCGCGCGTTTCACAGGCGAGGTACTGGGCCCGCTGAACCAGGTCGGCGACCAGCAGGGCTCGCACCTCAAGGACGGCGCGGTCACGACTCCGGACGGCTTCAAGGAGGCCTACCAGTCCTTTGTGGAGGGCGGATGGAACGGCACGCCCTTCGAACCCGAGCATGGCGGCATGGGTCTGCCCTGGACCATCACCACGGCGCTTCAGGAGATGTGGCAGTCGGCGAACTTGTCCTGGTCGCTCTGCCCGCTGCTGACCATCGGCGCGATCGAATCCCTTGTCGCCCACGGCTCGGACGAACTGAAGGCGATCTATCTCGAGAAGCTGGTCTCCGGCGAATGGGCCGGCACCATGAACCTGACCGAACCGCAGGCCGGCACAGACCTGGGCCTGCTGAAATCCCGCGCCGAGCGCGAGGGCGACCATTACCGGATCTTCGGCACCAAGATCTTCATCACCTATGGTGAGCAGGACTTCACCGACAACATCATCCACCTGGTGCTGGCCCGCCTGCCCGACGCACCGCCGGGGGTGAAAGGCATCAGCCTTTTCCTGGTGCCGAAATTCCTGGTGAAAGAGGACGGCTCGCTGGGCGAGCGCAACGACCTCAAGGCCATCGGGCTGGAACACAAGCTGGGCATACATGCGAGCCCGACCTGCGTCATGTCCTATGGGGAGTCCGGCGAAGGCGCCATCGGCTACCTCATCGGCGAAGAGCATGACGGCCTGCGCTGTATGTTCACAATGATGAACAACGCGCGCCTGAACGTCGGCCTGCAGGGCGTTGCCGTTGCCGAGCGCGCCTACCAGCGCGCCGTCGCCTATGCGCGTGAGCGTGTGCAATCGGCGCCGGTGGATGGCGGGCGGGAATCCGCAACCATCATCAAACACCCGGATGTGCGCCGGATGCTGATGGCCATGCGCGCCCAGACCGAGGCGATGCGGGCCATGGCCTATTACACGAACTCCGCGCTCGACCGCTCGCGCCACCACGATGACGCCGACATCCGCGCGTACAATTCGCGCCGCACCGACCTGCTGACCCCGGTCGTAAAGGCGTGGTGTACCGATCTCGGCGTCGATCTCGCCTCCATCGGCGTGCAGGTCCATGGCGGCATGGGCTTCATCGAGGAGACCGGGGCCGCCCAGCACCTGCGTGATGCGCGGATCGCCCCCATCTATGAAGGCACCAATGGTATCCAGGCCAACGATCTTCTGGGCCGCAAGCTGTTGCGCGACGGTGGCGCGGCGATGGAAGAACTCCTCGACGAGATGGACGCGATTTCCAACACCTCGGGCGACAGCGAACTCGATTCGATGATCGACGCCCAGAAATCGGCCAACGCCGTGCTACGCGCCGCCACCGAATGGATGCTCGACCCCGCCAACAACGACACCAACCGGAAATTCGCAGGTGCCGCGGCGTTCCTGAACCTGACAGGCACGGTGGTCGGCGGCTGGCTGATGACCCGCGCAGCGCTGGCGGCGGCGGACGGCGATGTGAGCGGCGCAAGCCCGGAATTCCGGGCTGCCAAGCGCATCACCGCGCAGTTCTATGCCACCCATGTACTGCCGCGGGCGCGCATGTACCTGGACACCATCACCGATGGCGGCGATGCCGTAATGGCGCTGGCGGAAGATCTTTTTTGAATAAAATTTGCCGGATGTGACGCACGTCACATCGCAACAGGCGGTTCCCCCCTACATTGACCTCATTGCTCCCTTACCCAGGAAGCAAGCCTCCCCTCAGGGACGGTGGCCGGGAGTTCTACGGTCACCGTCCCACCCCCCATCTTGAAAAAATCGACCCGCGCACTTCATTAAGTGTTGCGCTGCGGGAAAATTGCCTTAAAACGCCCCGCTCAGTTTCCTCACCACCTAATCATTAGGAGTACGACCGGAGATGTCCGAAGGTGCGGCAGCCGGAACGAATGTCGTTCCGCTCATCGATTATTTCATCAAGGAAGACGGCGTGGCGTTCGCCGGCCGGCACCTGCTGATTGATTTGTGGGAAGCCAGTAATCTGACGGACCCGGAGTATATCGAGGCCGCGCTTCGCCGCGCGGCCGAGGAAGCCGGCGCGACCGTGCTCAGCGTGCACCTGCACCAGTTCTCCGATACAGGCGGTGTTTCGGGCGTGGCGATCCTCGCGGAGAGCCATATCTCGATCCATACATGGCCGGAACGCGATTTCGCGGCGCTGGACGTCTTCATGTGCGGCACATGCGACCCGCACAAGGCACTCCCGATCCTGAAGTCCGCGTTCAACTCCAGCGCCCTCACCCTTAGCGAATCCCGCCGAGGCCTGGTCGGTTGACCGGTCCAACCGACGGCTGGGCACTCTTCGACGAGGCCCTGAACGCCGGTTACCAGTTCGGACTGAAGGTTGAGGACATCCTCTTCCGCGAGCAGACCGAGCACCAGGACCTGGTGATCTACCAGACCGCCCAATGGGGCCGGGTGATGGCCCTCGACGGTATCATCCAGGTATGCGAGCGCGACGAGTTCATCTATCACGAGATGCTGACCCATGTGCCGATGATGGCGCATGGCAATGCCCGCGAGGTGTGCATTATCGGCGGTGGCGATGGCGGCATGCTGCGCGAGGCGCTGCGCCACCCGGTCGACCGCGTGACCATGGTGGAGATCGACCGCTCGGTCGTGGACCTCTGCACCGAGTACCTGCCCTCGATCTCCGACGGCGCCTTCGACGACCCGCGTGCCGACATCGTGATCGCCGACGGCGCAAAATTCATGGCAGAAACGGAGCGGCGATTCGACGTCATCGTGGTCGATTCGACGGACCCTATGGGCCCGGGCGAGGTGCTGTTCACGTCGAAATTCTACGGCGACTGCAAGTCCTGCCTGATCCCCGGCGGCGTGATGACCACCCAGTCCGGCGTGGTGATGGTCCAGGGCGACGAACTGACCACGACTGTCAGCCGGCTGGGCGACCATTTCGCCGACAATCACGCCTATATCGCGCCGGTGCCTACCTATGCGGGCGGTTTTATGGCCTTCGGTTGGGGAACGGACGACGCCGCGCTAAGGCAGACCGACGAGGCGACACTTGCAGCACGATACACCGACGCGGGGCTCAAGACGCGCTACTACAATCCCGCACTGCACCGGGGCGCCTTTGCCCACCCGACCTATGTCGCCGAGCGAGTGGCAGCCGGAAAAACTAGGAACGCACAGGTCTAGGACGGGCGTCCGCGCCGGCGGGCCAGCCAGTCCACAGCCTCGGCAAGCGAGCCCACCACCACATCTGCACGCGTTCGCGACGTGTCGGGCTCCGCACCCTCGATCAGGATGCGCCGGCCCACGCCGCCATTGATCCCCGCTTCGATGTCCGTCTCGCGGTCGCCGACTATGGCCGAGGCCTTCATGTCGATCCCGAACTCGTCGCGGGCCTTGAAGAGCATCCCGGGTCCCGGCTTGCGGTCGGGAGACTCACGGCGATAGACGCCGATCCCCTCGTCAGGATGGGTTGGCGCGAAATAGACCCGCGCAATCTCGACCTCTTCCTCGGCAAATCGTTCGGTCATCCACTCGGTCAGGCCACGGAAATCCTGCTCCGAGAACAGACCACGCCCGATCCCGGCCTGGTTGGTGACCACCACCAGTAGGTAGCCCAGATTCTGGGCCTTGCGGCAGGCATCAAACACGCCGTCGTTGAAGATGAAATCTTCCGGACGCCAGATGTAGCCACTGTCGATGTTGATGACGCCGTCCCGGTCGAGAAACAGCGCGCGCCGTCCATCTGAAGACATGGGTGGAACTACTCGGCCGCCTTTCGCACCCGCTCGCGGAGCTGGCTCAGGGTGAAGTTCGACGAAATCAGTTCCTGATCAACCTTCAGCTCGATGACCGCAGGGCGGCCCGCCGCCAGCGCGCGCTCCATCGCCGGGGCAAACTCCTCGGTCGCGGTCACACACTCGCCATGTGCGCCGAAGGCTTCGGCCCACGCCACGAATTCGGGATTGCGCAGTTCCGTTGCGATCTCACGGCCCGGATACTCGCGCTCCTCATGCATGCGGATGGTGCCATACATGCCGTTGTTCGCGATCATCAGGACGATCGGCAGGTTGTGCTGCACGGCCGTCGCCAGCTCGTTGCCGGTCATCAGGATGCCGCCGTCGCCCGCATAGCAGACAACCGGCAGGTCCGGGCGCGCTGCCTTGGCTGCCAGTGCGGCCGGCATGCCGTAGCCCATGGAACCGTTGGCGGGGCCCAGCAGGGTCCGGTACTTGCGGAACTTGTAGAAGCGGCTGCTCCAGCCCGCGAAGTTGCCCGCATCCGTCGTGATGATGGCGTCGTCCGGGAGTATTTCGCGAAGCTGGACAAACAGCTGGGCGAGGTTCAGCGGACCGGGAACATCAGTCGGCTCGGTCCAGGCATCGAAGTCGGCCCGTCCCTCGGCACGCCATGCAGCCCACTTGCCCGAATCGACCTGCACGTGACGTCGGGCACCGGCCAGGAACGCGCCGAGATTGGACGCGATCGGAAGATCGGCCTGGAACACGCGGCCCAGTTCGGAATGATCCGGATAGACGTGGATCAGCGTCTGGTCGGGCTTTGGCGCCTTCACAAGCGTATAGGCCTGTGTGGCCGTCTCGCCCAGTCGTGCCCCGATGGTCAGCAGCAGGTCTGCATCCTTCACACGCTGCGCCAGCTTGGGGTTCGTGTTGTACCCCAGCTCCCCGATGAAGTTCGGATGGTCGTTGTTGAAGATATCCTGGGTACGGAACGACGCCACGGCCGGCAGGTCGTTCGCCTCACAGAAGGCTTCGAGGTCGGCCACGGCCTGTGCGGTCCAGCTTCCGCCGCCAAACACCACCATCGGCTTTGAGGCCGCCGAGAGCAGATCGCGTACACGCGCAAGGTCAGCTTCCGAGGCTTCCGGCGCCGGATAGGCAGACACGGATACGTCGCCGGACTCGACTTCCTCGACCAGCATGTCTTCGGGCAGGGAAATCACCACCGGGCCCGGGCGTCCCCCCGCGGCCGTGGCAAACGCGCGTGCCGTGATCTCGGACATCCGCGCCGGGTCGTCCACTTCCGTGGCCCACTTGGCCAGCGGGCCGAACATGGCCGGGAAATCGACTTCCTGGAACGCCTCGCGCCCCTTGAACTCGCGCGGCACCTGGCCAACGAACAGGATCATCGGGGAAGAATCCTGCAGTGCCGTGTGAACGCCGATACAGGCATTGCACGCGCCGGGGCCGCGCGTGACGAAGGCCACGCCGGGCTTGCCCGTCAGCTTGCCGTAGGCCTCTGCCGCATAGGTCGCACCGCTTTCGTGGCGGCAGGTGATAACCCGGATCGAATCCCTTGCGTCATAGAGCGCATCGAGTGCACCCAGATAACTCTCGCCGGGAACAACGAACACCGTGTCGACACCATGCAGGCGCAGGCTGTCGACCAAAATCTGACCACCGGTTCTCACTGGCTTATCCTCTCCCCATAATCGCGTGCAGCCCATGTCTGCCGCGTCATTTGACTCTCAAACTAGCACCGCACCAAAGGCGCACAAAGCTGGCTCACCCTTGTTGTCTCAGGATGCGCCCGAAATCGCATCCACATAGCGGAAGTTCCTGTCGCAATAGGCGATGTGCATGTCCTCGAAGGTCATCTGGTCCGCGATACGCGCTTCGAGGTTCGGGTAGTAGAAAAAGATGTTGGAGTAGCGATCCGTATCCTGCGGGACCCGAACGCGATGAGGCGTGGCGCCGAAACGGCCATCGGTCCAGCGCTCCAGAGCGGTTCCTGTATTCACAAGGATCGCCCCGTCCACACGCGGCACCTCGAGCCATTCACCGCCCGGCAACAGGACATCCAGTCCCGGCACATCGGTGGGCGGAATGAGAGTCAGGAACGAAAGGTCCTGGTGCGGGAACGACCCCATGTTCCCGGTGCGCTCTGCCGGCGGGAGTTGCGGATAGTGGGCAAGGCGCACGGCTGACGTCGAACGGTCAAAGCCGCCCGCGAAGAAGTTTCGCGGCAGGTCGAGCGACAGGGCCAGCGGCGCAAGCAGCGTGTTCGCAAGGTCATCGAATGCGCGGATGTAGCGCTGGCAGAACTCCCGGAACCCCGGCAGTCCCTCCGGCCAGTTGGGCTGGTCGCGAAAACGCCGGCCCGTCCCGAAATCCGGATCATCCTCGGACAGATCGAAGGTGTATTTGTAGGCCTCGCTGACGCTGGCCTTCCGGTTCTCGCGGCTCAGATTGTCCTGGTAGACGGAGGCGCGCAGCGGCTGGTAGCCGGACTGGCTCTCGTTCATCGCGTTCGCGAGCTTCGCTTCGGCCGGAAGTTCAAAATAGCGCCGGGACTGCACAAAGCACTCATCCACCAGCGCAGGGTCGATGCCGTGGTTTGTGATAAAGAAAAAGCCGATGTCTTCACACGCTGTTCGCAACTGCGAAGCCAGGATCGCCTCCGCCCCGGGCTTACCCGCCAGGTAGGGGCCGAGGTCGAGCACGGGCAGCCGGTCATCGCTCCGGATGCGGCGCTCCTGTGCGGTGTTCAGGGACGTGTTGCTCATCGTACTCCTCAGGGCGGACCGGTTTCATTTTCTTGCCCGAAGGCTCGGCATGGCAATCCCGGCCAGGGACAGGCTCCCGGAAACAGGGACCTAGGGGACCAGCACCAGCTTTCCGATAACACCGCCGCTCTCGAGGAGACGATGCGCATCGGCGGCTTTCTCCAGCGGCATACGGCCGTGGATGCGCGGTGTGATCTCACCTGCCGCTAGCATGGCAATCAGCGCCTGCATGACCGGCCGCCTGATCTGGGGCTTGTCATCAAAATAGTGGATGCTGAATATCTGGAACCCCAGGTTCCGGCTGAAATCTCGCGCCATCGGCGTATAGATCGACGGGTCCGGGTGGCCGGCCACGAAGCCGAAACAGACGAGCTTGCCGAACGGGCGAACCAGTTCGAAGTTCCGGTGAAACTCCGGGCCACCGACAGAGTCATAGATGACGTCGACGCCTGCGCCGCCGGATGCGGCCATGACCTGCTCGGGAACATCCTGTGCGTGCCGGTCGATCACCGCGCTGGCACCCATGTCACGAACGAGAGCCGATTTTTCGCCACCCCCGGCAATTCCGATCACATTGAGGGAGTGCTGGCTCGCCAACTGGACGAGCGCGCTCCCCACGCCCCCTGCGGCAGCGTGGACAACGATGGTCTGTCCCGCCTGAGGCTGTACCGCGTTGTGCAGGAGGAACCACGCCACCTGGTAGTTGGCGAGTTGCAATGCTTCCTCGGAGTTCACCTGCTCCGGCAGCACAAACGGCACCGACTCCGGAACGACGCGCGCCTCCGCATAGCAACCGCCACGCTGCGGCAACTCGCGGGAGTTGACATAGACCCGTTCGCCTCCGCGATACTTCCGAACACCCGCGCCGACGGCATCGATCGTCCCGACCATGTCGTTGCCGGGGATCATCGGCAACGGCCAGGTCTTCACGTCGGTTGCCGTGCGGACCAGCACGTCCGGGATGCCGACGCCGATGCATTCGGCACGCACGCGCACCTCTCCGGGACCCGGTTCGGGATCCGGGACGTCCTCGTACCTGAGAACGTCCGGGTCTCCATGTTCGTGAAAGCGAACGATCTTCATTGCGAGAGCAGCGCTACTCCGCGCTGGCGCCGTCGAACTTGAAACCGATCTTCTTGAGGTTCTCGACCGCCTCGGCGCCGTAGGTTTCCTCAAGCTCTTCGGCAACATTCGGGTGATAAGCCACCCGGTCGTTGCTGCCCGGCTCACCCAGTTCGATGGTCACAAACAGGCGCCCCGTCTCGTCGGAGATGTTCCGGAAGGCGCGCATCACGCCCTGCGGCACTGACACGAAGTCCATCGGGTCGAGGATCGTGCTGTGCTCACCTTCGTCGCCCCAGGTAATCTCGAAGCGGCCCTGCAGGCAGAAGAAACTCTCTGTCGTGATTTCATGGTTGTGCAGGCCCGGACCGTCCCCCGGCGGGCACTCGGCGATGGCCAGCACGACCCGCTCGCCTGCCTTGACCGGCGCCATCGCGCTGCGGCCCGTGTATTCCTTCGGCACCATCACCGGATAGACGCGGTGCGCGGTCAGCTTTTCCATCGCCTTCTTCGGGATACCGGTGCTCTCATCGTGCTGGTCGCTGTACGGACGCAACTCGGCGAAGCGCGCGGTACGCTTGCCCATTTCCTCGGGCGAGACTTCAACGGATTTCATGGCTTCCTCCTGTTTTCGGTAATTTGGCGCACAGCCTAGTGCTTAATCGCATTCGCGGATAATACCTCTTCGGAAATCCGCCATGCCGTTTCGGCATGATCAGGGTCCGGAAATACCGCTTTGACCGATGGCTTCGCGGGCCTCCCGATCGACAACCTCACGCAGGGTCTTGATGGCCGGTGCCCCGGCGAGTTCGGCGGACCAGCCAAGGTAACGGCCGAGGGAGACCGAGCGCATCGGCATGATGTCCAGCGCATGCCGGTCCCGGTCTTCGCGCAGCGTGGATTCCGGCATGACGCCGAACGCGAGGCCACGACGCACGATATCGAGCGCGGCCTGTGAACTTTCCACGCGATAGCGCAGATCGAGTTCCGCGTCCGTCTGGCCGGACAATTCCTCGACCCAGGACGCCATCGAGGTCTGCTGGTTGGTCACGACCAGGGGCAGGCCCCGCAGATCGTCCCAGCCGCGCACCTCGGAGGGCAGCGTGCGTCCGGGCCCGGCCACAACATAGACCGGCTCGGTGAACAACTCCCGGAACTCGATCCCCGGGGCGTAGACCGGACGCGAGGTCAGCGCGAGGTCCAGTGTTCCATCCGAGAGCGCGTTGACGAGCCCGGCGCTGACTCCCTCGATGAAGCTGATCCGCAGTTGCGGGAACAGGTCCACCATCGCCGCCGCAACCCGCCCGAACAGCAGGTGGCCAAGCGCCGGATTTGTTCCGAACGAAACCCAACCGGAGTGTCCACCCAGGGCGGCGGAGATCTCCTCGCGCGCGCGTGCCGCGTGGACGCGCATCGCATCGGCATGCCGCAACAGGATTTCGCCATGGGGCGTGAGGCGGACGCCGCCCGGGCCGCGCTGGAACACGGGCACGCCGAGATCCTGCTCGAGGGCCGCGATCTGCCGGCTCAAAGCCGGTTGGGCGATGCGAAGCCGCGCGGCGGCGGCCGTGAAGCTGCCCGCCTCGGCGATTTCACAGAAGTATCGAAGCTGCCGCGATTCCATGGCGTGGCATCATGGACGGTCGCGGTACGCGGGTATACCGATTATTTATGGCGTATGGCCAATTAAGGCACGAGTACGATCTTTCCGTTTACGGTCCCGGTCTCCAGCAGGCGATGCGCGTCGGCTGCCTCAGCCAGTTTCAGCTTCGAGTGGATGTACGGCGCAACCGCACCCGATGCCATTGCCGCGATTGCCTGTTCCATCGAGTGGCGGCGAATGTCCGGCTTGTCATCAAGCACGTGGATCGAGAAGACACGGATCGCCATCGACTTCCCCATTTTCTCGAATACCGGCGGGAAGGCTTCGGCCGGCGGCTTGCCGCCAAGATAGCCGAACAGCACGGTCGTCCCCATCGGGGCCAGCATGTCGAAAGCCTCACCGAACTTCGGGCCGCTGACGGAATCGTAGATAACGTCGACCCCGGCGCCGCCCGTCAGTTCCTCGACCCGATCCACGATCGTCTCCCGGCTCCGGTCGATGACGTGATCCGCGCCGAGGTTCGAGACATAGGCCGCCTTTTCCGCAGACCCCGCGATGCCGGTCACCTCCAGCCCCTTGGCCTTGGCCATCTGCACCAGAGCCGCACCGACACCGCCGGCGGCGGCATGCACGAGCGCACGGTCGCCGGGCTCGGGTTTCACGGCATAGTTCAGCAGCAACCAGGAGAGCTGGTAATTGCCCAGAGAGACCGCATGTTCGTCGCTCACCGTATCCGGCAACACGAATGCGGCCGCCGCAGGCACCACGATCTCGTCAGCATAGCACCCGCCGCGCCGGGGCAACTCGCGCGCATTCACGTAGACCCGCGTCCCCACCGAAGGTTGGGAGACACCCGCGCCGACAGCCTCCACGACACCGGCCAGTTCGTTGCCGGGGACCACCGGCAAAGGCGGGATCCACGCATAGTTGCCCGAGCGCATCAGGATATCGGGCACGCCGACCCCGATGGCGGCTGTCCGCACCCGGATTTCGCCCGGTCCGGGCTCCTGTGTGTCGCGTTCCACGACCTCCAACACACCGGCGTCACCGTATTTCGGAAACTGAACGATCCTCGGCATCGACTCCCCTCCCTGTGCGATCCGCAATCGAAGGTAGCAGAACCGGGCCCTTTTTTGTGATTGTGTTACTGTATTCAGACAGTTCATTGAGAACGGTACGCGTATCACGTCATGGTCTCACTGCCGACATCACCTGAAGGCCCCACGGTCTATGCGATTGTCAGCCGGCAGGCTGACCCGGCGATCCGCGCACTGACCGAGGCCGGTGTTGCCGCGCTGGGCGCCGGTTCCTGCACAGTAGTCGACCTGCCCATGGGTCCTGCGCCTACCGAAGCGGATTGCCTGCAGGTCCTGGAGTTCCTACAGGATTCCTACAATGCGCGCGGCGCCTTCGTGATGGAGCCTGCACGGGCCTTCTTCGACGGACGGACCGACAACTTCGACGTCATGGACGACGCTTGCCGCCTGCTCGGCGAGGTCGGCACCATCGTGCGTGTCCCCGGTGCTCTGCAGGCCGCGGCACCGCGGCTGACCGCCGCGCGGCGGGCCGCCGACCGCATCCTTCCCGCGGACACGTCCGAAGTTCTCGTGTTCGGAGCCGGTTCCGACGCCCGCGCACTGGCCGCAGCGCTGGGCCGCGACATGTGCGCAGCACGCCCGGCCAAGGTCATCCTGGCCAGCAATCACGCGGCGGGGCTGAACTCCGCACGCCAGAACCTGCTGGGCGCGATGTCCGACAGCGAACTGGAAATCCGCCATATCGAGCACGCGGCGGAGAACGACCGCCTGCTGGCGCTCCTGCCGCCGGGCAGCGCAATCGTGCGTGCGCCCGACGCGACCGAACAGGCGACCATGCTCAGCGGATCGGCCTCGCTCTATCCAGCCGGTGCCGTGATCTGGGACATGCTGTCGCCCGCTTCTTCCTCACCTTTCCTGGGATCGGCGGTTCGCCAGCGCGAAGCTGCCGGCCTGAAGCTGTCGGACGACAGCGCCTATCGCGAGGAACAGCGCTTCGCGATGATCGAGACCATGTTTGGCACCGATGCAAGCGACAGCGCACTTGGCAAGCTGCGCTCGGCCATCCGCAAACTCAGCTCCTGACCGGCTAACGCAGCGCGGCCTCTATGTTGCCGCCATCCACGGTCATCACGGCCGCAGTGGTTTTCGGGGACATCGCCAGGTCGACAAAGGCCTTAGCCACATCCTCGGCGCGCACCTCGCGCTTGAGCAGGTTACCGGCCATGTAGTCGGCCTCGCTGAGCCCGCGCGCCGCCGAGCGGGACGCCACCATCTCGTCGGTCAGGAGACCCGAGCGGATACGGTCCGCATTCACGGCGTTGGAGCGGATACCCTCCGCGCCATAGTCGAGCGCGTACTGGCGCGACAGGAAAAGCGTTGCCGCCTTGGGCAGGCCGTAGGGCCCGAAGTCCTTGCCGGGGTTCACAGCCTGCTTGGATGCATTGAACAGCAGGCAACCGCCCGTTCCCTGCGCCCGCATGACCGCCACGGCGGCCTTGGCCACCCGCTGGTGGGCAAAGAAATTGAGTTCGAAGCTCTGGCGCAGGACCTTGTCGTCCACCTCGCCGATCCGGCCCTGCCATGCAGCGCCCGCATTCGAAACCAGGATATCGATGCCGCCGAAAAGCGCAGCGGCAGCGGCAAACGCACCTTCCACGGCAGCATCCGACGTCACGTCGCAGGAGACGGCAAGCCCGCCGAGCTTGTCCGCCAGCGGCGTGATCATGCGTTCGTCGAGATCGAGCAGCACAACCTCCGCCCCCGCCGCGCGGAACGCACGTGCGGTAGCCTGCCCGATGGCCCCGCCGGCACCGGTGATAACCGCGACCTGGCGCGCCAGCGGCGCTTCCTTTGCGCTGCCCAGCTTGGCCTGCTCAAGCGACCAGTACTCGATATCGAAGGTGTCGGGTTCGGAGATCGAGCGAAACTTGCCGATGCCTTCGGCCGCCGTGATCACCTCGACATTGTTTTCATATACATCCGCTGCAATTTCGGCGGCCTTGCCCGAATTCCCCACCGCAAAGAAGCCCAGCCCCGGCACCAGCAGCACGCGCGGGACGGGATCGAGCTGGGTCTTGGGGTCTTTCTGGTTCGCGTTGTTGCGCGCGAAATAGGCCCGGTAGTCGTCCTCGTAGCGCGCAATCGCCTTTTTCGCACCATCGAAAAACGCATCCAGCTTGCCCGCTTCCGGGCGCGGCAGGATGACCGGCTTCGGCTTGATGCGGATCGCGTGGTCGGGTGTGACCGTGCCCTGCTGGCTGTAGCGGGCAACCTCCGCCCCATCCACGAAGCGCCGGATAGCAGCGTCCGTGCGGAAGGTGGTGACGAAGCGCGTCGGCGCATCCGACAGACCGAAGGCGAGCATGCCGCGCAGGTGCGGCGCGATATCGGCCACGCGGGGCGGCCGCCCCTTCCCCGTCGCCGCCGGTGCCAGGAAATTGTCCTTCCGCGCGGACTTGAGGTGCCGCTCGGCGACCGTCACCAGGTCGATCATCCGGCCATAGGCTTCTTCGGCCGTCTCCCCAAAGGTGAAGATGCCATGCTTCAGCAGGATCAGCCCTTCGACGTCCGGATTCGCCCGCTGCACCTCGGCACAGGCCTTCGCCAGCGCGAAACCCGGCATGATGTAGGGGACCAGCGCGACGCGCTTGCCATAGACCTCGCGGCACAACTTCGCGCCATCCGGCTGGTCGGTCAGCGCCAGGACGGCCGTCGAATGGGTGTGGTCCACGAACTTGTGGGGCAGGAACGCGTGCAGCAGCGTCTCGACCGAGGGGTTGGGCGCTTTCGAATCCAGCAGGTTGCGCCGGAGCGCATTGACCATGTCCTCGTCGCTGAGCCCGTCGAGCGCTTCCAGTTCGCGCAGCTGCTCCAGCCGCACGGCCGGCAGGCCCGGCGGCTCGATGTCGCCCATGTCCCAGCCGCTGCCCTTCACGCACAGCACCTCGACGTCGTCGCCGGTCAGGTCCCGCAGGCTCGTCTTGACCGAGGAATTGCCGCCGCCATGCAGCACGAGGCGGGGATCGCCGCCCAGCAGGCGGGTCGTATAGACGCGCAGTGCCACGTCGCGGTTGACGCCATCGCTGGCGTATCGGCGCACGAAGGCGCGGGCTTCACGGTCGGACCAGAGATTTTTCATCGGCGTACGGGACTGTCTGGGGTTGGCCTACAGGTACTTGGCGTACCACGCCAGCGCCGCTTCCTTCTGGATCGCGTGCGCCTCGGCATTGCAGAACTGGTAGGATTCGTAGTGCTGGATTCCCGGAAGCTTCACCAGCTTCTTGGGCTCGCCGAGCGCCTCATAGCATGAAAGCTGCTCTTCGGGCGGCACCAGGTTGTCGTTCTCGGCATAGACCATCAGCACCGGGCGCGGCGAGATCCTGTGCGCCACCCATTCGGGCTTGTAGCGCATGTTGGCCATGGCGCTTTCCAGGTCGTATTCCGGATTGTAGCGACCGCTCTTTGCGTGGAACTGCTCGATCACCATCTGGGTGTGCGGGTCGGTCAGCATGATCTCCGGCAGCGGGATATTGGTCTTCTCGCCGGTCAGGACGCGCTTGCGCTCGGCTTCCTCGACCTTCGCCTTGAACGCTTCCCACTCATGGGGACGGCGCACGGATTTCATCCAACGCTCCCCGTCGGCCACCATCACGGCCGAGACGACGACCTTCACGCGCTCATCGAAGGCCGCGCACCAGATGGCGTGGGCACCGCCATAGCTGGACCCGTAGTAGCCGATGCGCTCGGCATCGACGCCGTCAACGGTCTGCAGGTAGGTCACCGCGTCATAGACGCTCTGGGCCTGTTCCAGCGGGCGGTGCCGTCCGCGCTCGCCCTCGGACACGCCGAAGCCGGGGTAGTCGTGCGACAGGACAAAGTAGCCGTTCTCCCAGAGCCACTGGGGAACATCCATGCCATAGACGTCCTTCATGCCGGTATAGCCGTGGAGCACGCAGATGCCGGGGCGCGGCGGGTCGCCGGGCTGCCAGTCCTTCGGACGGTAGAGATAAGCGGCCGTCTTGTTGCCGTTCGAATAGAACTCGACCTCGTCCCAGACCTTTTCGTAATCCATGACGCCATCCTCCCCGATTGTGTTGTTGTGCTGACCGATTACAGCGCCCCGTACCAGCGGGCAAGCGCCTTGCCGATATCATCGGGGGAATCCTCCTGTGGATGGTGCAGGCCGCGCACGGTCACCTCCGTGGCATGGCTCCATGACCGCAGGATCTCAAGGTCCTTCTCGAAGACGATCTGGCCTGGCTCCACATTGATGAACAGCTTGGGGATGTCGTTGGTCTGCATCCAGGTCGACAGCGTGTCCATCAGCGCCGCCACATCCGCCGGCTTGCCCTCGATCGGGATCTGGCGCGGCCAGGTCAGCGTGGCGCGGCGGCTCTCGCCCGGCTCGGCGTAGGGACGGCGGATTTCCGTCATGGTCTCCTCATCGATGTCCCGGATGACACCGGCGGTAAAGACCTTCTCCACGAAGAAGTTTTCCTCCGGCACAAGCTGCTCGCCCTCCGGCCCGCGCAGACGCTTGAGCATGCCACCGACCGCATTTGGGTAGTCGTCATAGCTTTCGTGGTTGCAGACCAGCACCTCGCAATAGGCAAGGCCGCGAATCTGGTCCGGGTGGCGGTGCGCCCAGCTCATGCCCAGCGGCCCGCCCCAGTCGTGCATGACGAAGGTGATGTTTTCGGTGTCTGAGACGCCCAGCACGTCCAGCATGCCGTCGATGTAGGTCTGCTGTTCGGCGAGCGTGTAGCTCTCCGGCCCGGTGTTCGGCAGCCGCGCGGAATCGCCCTGGCCCATGTTGTCGATCGCGATCAGCCGGCCAAGGCCTTCCATGTGGGGCATGATGTTGCGCCACATATAGGACGAGGTGGCATTGCCGTGCATGAAGACAATGGGGTCGCCCTCGCCGTGCTCGGCATAGGCCATCTTCTGGCCCGCCACAGCGGCCAGCTTTTTCTCGTAGGGCATACGGGGGCTGATGTCCGCCATGTAAGGCTCTCCGGTGTTCTGCAATTTTGTCGGGGATCAGGAAATCTGTTTGTACCACGCCGCCAGGCCACGCCCGATGTCGTCGGGCGAGTCCTCCTGCGGGTGGTGCAGGCCGCGCACCGTGATCTTCGAATGGTTGGGCCAAGTCGCGAAAACCTTGTGGTCGGCCTCGAGGATGATCTGGCCCGGATCGGCCTCGATGAAGAGCTTTGGGTAGTCGGTCGTCGCCGCCCAGCCGGAAAGCTGCGCGGTCAACTCGGCGACAAACGCGGGCTTTCCCTCGATGGGAATCTGGCGCACCCATGACAGGGTGGGCCGGCGCGCCTCGCCCGGTGCCTCGTAGGGCCGGCGGATTTCCGCCATTGTCTCCGCGTCGATCTCGCGCATCACACCGCCGGTGAAGACCCGCTCAACGAAAAAGTTGTCCTCCAGCACAAGCGCCTCGCCGTCGGGCCCGCGCGCCGCCTTCAGCCGGTCGCCATGGCCGTCGTGATAGTCGCTGTAGCGTTCGTGGTTCGCGGCCACGATCTCGCAATGGGCGAACGCCTTCACCGCCTCCGGGTGGCGCATCGCCCAGGACAGGCCCAGCGTGCCGCCCCAGTCATGCATGACGAAGGTGACGTTCTCCCGCACCCCGAGCGCGTCCAGCGCCGCATCAAAGTATTCCTGGTGCTCCGGGATCATGTAGCTGTCGGGCCCACTGTCGGGGATCTTGTCGGAATCGCCCTGGCCGATATTGTCCAGCGCAACCAGCCGACCGAGGCCTTCCATGTGCGGCAGGATGTTGCGCCACATATAGGACGAGGTCGCGTTGCCGTGGACGAAGACGATGGGATCGCCCTTGCCCTCGTCGACATAGGCCATGCGCAGGCCGTTCACCTCGATGAACTTCTTCTCGTATCGCATCTTCGGGTCGATGAACGTCATTGTTTCCTCCTGATCGGCGATCAGACCGGTGCGCGGTTTTGCAGCACTCGTGGTATGTTGCGTCGCAACCTGCCACGAATTCCATGTCCGAACACGTCCACCACGTTCACCTGTTTTGTGCCGATATCGACGCAACCATCGCCTGGTGGTGCGAGATGATGGGTGCCGAGGTGGCGTTTGACGGCGATTTCGGCGGGGCCCGCAATGTCTTCATGCGGGTCGGTTCAGGACGGCTGCACCTGTATGACCAGCCACCGCGCGACGGCGGTGGCGGTGCCGTGCATCATGTAGGCATCCGGACGGATGATCTTGTATCTCTGGAAGCCCGGCTACGCGAGAAAGGCGTCGCCTTCCGCAGCGGCATCCGCGATTTCGGGGCCTGGAAGTACATCATGTGTCCGGCCCCCGACGGCGTACTGCTGGAGCTTTTCCAGGCCGACCCCGACAAGCTGGAGGGCGATGCGGCCAGGTACTTCTCGGACTGGCTCGAAGACTGACCCGTTCATGACCACCTTCAAATCCGGTACGCCGCCGCGCATACCCCCGATCGCGTTCCTTGGCCTGCTCGCGGCCATCAGCCCGCTGTCGCTCGGCATTCCCGTGCAGTCGATCCCGGATATCGCCGCGACCTTCGATGCGCCTTATGGCGCGGCCCAGCTTGTGGTGTCGGCCTTCCTGATGAGCTTTGCCGTCTCGCAGCTCATCGTGGGGCCGCTGTCAGACCGCTTCGGGCGGAAGCCGGTCCTCTACGCCGGCCTGCTGGTTTATGCGCTCGCAAGCGTCGGCGCAGCCCTCGCGCCCTCGATTGAAATCCTGATCACAGCCCGCGTGATCCAGGGGGCGGGCGGTTGCGCCGCTCTCATCACGCCCCGGGCTGTGGTGCAGGATACCCACAAGGGGATAGAGGCCGCGCGCATGATGGCCTTTGTGGCCATGCTGCAATCCGTGGCGCCCTCGGTCGGCCCGATCGTCGGGGGCGGCATCGACGCGCTGCTCGGCTGGCGCTGGATTTTCGGGTTCCTGACGCTTCTCGCCGGATGCATGGCCCTCGGCGCCGCCATCTGGCTTGATGAAACGCGCCCGGTCACGGGTGGACAGGTCAACGGCTGGACGACCATCCTCACACGTTACGCCCGCCTGTTCCGTTCGCGGCTGTATGTCGGCTACACGCTGACCTTCACCTTCGGGACAACCGGCTACTTCGGCTATCTGGCGGTCGGTCCCGCCCTTGTCATCGAGAATCTCGGACACCCGCCGCTCGAATTCAGCCTGTCCCTCATGGTGATCGCCACACAGTTCGTTGCCGGCGCCTGGGTCGCAAGCCGCCTGGTTCGCCGCCTGGGCACGGACCGTATCCTCTGGATCGCCGTTGCCGGGATCACCGCGCCTTCGTTGGCTCTTCTGCTTGTGGCCCGGGACCCCGGACTTGTGGCGCTGGTCCTGCCGTTCATGGTCTTCGGATTCTTCAACGGCTTCATATTCCCCAACGCCCTTGCAGGCGCGACCAGCGTCGACCCGCGAATTGCCGGGTCCGCATCCTCGTTCCTCGGCTTTGCGCAATTGGGAACCGGGGCCATCGTCTCTTTTGCCCTCAGCAACCTGCCGACGGTGGATGCCGTGCCGCTGGGATGGTGCATGGTGTTGCTCGGCCTGCTCGCCGGTGTCGGTATGGTTTTGGTGCACACGGCCCGACGCGAGAGCGAATAGAAAAGGCCCGCGGCATACCTGCCGCGGGCCTTCCTGCCGGGTCGCAGCTCCTCCCTTAGAACTGTGCCGCCTCGGTGGATTCGGCCATCGCCGTGGTCGAGGACTGACCTGACGAGATCGCCGTCGAAACCGCATCGAAGTAGGACGTGCCCACTTCGCGCTGGTGACGGGTCGCGGAATAACCGCGGTCCTCGGACGCGAACTCGGCCTCCTGCAGTTCGGAATAGGCCGCCATGCCGTCACGGGCATAAGAGTTGGCCAGCTCGAAGGTGGCGTAGTTCAGGCTGTGGAAGCCGGCCAGCGTCACGAATTGGAACTTGTAGCCCATGGCTGCGATCTCGCGCTGGAAGTTGCGCATCTGGTCACGGTCGAGGTGCTTGGCCCAGTTGAACGACGGCGAGCAGTTGTAGGCCAGCATCTGTTCCGGGTACTCGGCCTTGATCGCCTCGGCGAAGCGGCGTGCCTCATCGAGGTTCGGGGTCGAGGTCTCACACCAGATCAGGTCCGCATACGGTGCGTAGGACAGGCCGCGGGCAATACCGGCCTCGACTCCGCCGGTCACCCGGTAGAAGCCTTCCGCCGTACGCTCACCCGTGAGGAAGCGGTGGTCACGCTCATCGACATCGCTGGTGATCAGCTTGGCCGCGTCCGCGTCGGTGCGGGCCATGATCAGCGTCGGCACACCCATGACGTCCGCCGCTAGGCGCGCCGCGTTCAGGGTGCGGATGAACTGGCCAGTCGGCACCAGCACCTTGCCGCCGAGATGGCCGCACTTCTTCTCGGATGCGAGCTGGTCCTCGAAGTGGACCGCGGCCGCCCCGGCCTCGATCATGGACTTCATCAGTTCGAAGGCGTTCAGCGGGCCGCCGAAACCGGCCTCGGCATCCGCCACGATCGGCGCGAAGAAGTCGAGGTCCGTGGTGTCCTGGCCGTCGGCGCGCTCCATGGTCTGCACCTGGTCGGCGCGCTGGAAGGCGCGGTTGATCCGGCGCACCACTGACGGGACGCTGTCCACCGGATAGAGGCTCTGGTCCGGGTACATCTGGCCCGAGGAGTTGGCGTCCGCCGCCACCTGCCAGCCCGACAGGTAGATGGCCTTGAGGCCGGCGCGAAGGTGCTGGACTGCCTGGTTTCCGGTGTAGGCACCCAGCGTCGGCACGAACTCTTCATCCTGCAGAAGCTGCCAGAGCTTGCGCGCGCCGTTCTCGGCGAGGGTGTGGCGGATCGGCAGCGAGCCGCTCAGGCGCTCGACATCGGCGCGGGTGTAGTCGCGCTGGATGTTCTTCCAGCGGTCCGAGGCCCATTCCGGAGCCTGCCAGGTCTCGTTGCCACCCGGGTTCGATCCCCCCGGGTTGTTATCAGGGCGGCGCATCATTGAGGACATGTCGTTGGGCATTGGTAACTCCATCGGTGAAAAATTCTGTTGCCCGGCACCTCGCCGATCAACGTTGTGTGAAAAATTGACAACGCGACCGCACAATGCAACAAGTTACTGAGTTCATTGAAGAAAACGTGTAAATATCTGTAAATTTTTTGCGCCGCATCTGAAAACGCTGTAAAAGCGGAAGCGGCGGAAAACCGGAGATTCGACATGGCCAGCCTCGACGCCATCGCCGCCAATTCCTCGACCAACAACGGCCCGAAGGGGGATTCCCCCAAGCTGGGCGGTCGCATCCGGCGCCTGCGCCGGCAGGAGGGCATGAGCCAGGCCGCCCTTGCCGGCGAGCTCGGGATCTCCGCCAGCTACCTCAACCTGATCGAGCACAACCGGCGCAACCTGACGGTCCCCCTGCTGATCAAGCTGGCGGAACGGTTCGACCTCGAACTCAGCGAGATTGCCGAGAGTGACGAGAGCCGCCTGAGCGCGGACCTGATGGAAGCCTTCGGGGACGACCTGTTCGGCGATATCGACCTGACGAACACGGATGTGCGCGATCTGGTGACCTCCAACGCGACCGTCGCGCGCGCCGTGCTGGCGCTCTACGACCGCTACCGCAACATGCGCGAGGACGCCGCCGTGACCGGCGCGCGCCCGGCGAGCAGGGGCGACGACGCGGCGGTCAGCGACCGCCTACCCAGCGAACAGGTCTCCGACTTCCTGCAGGCCCGCGCCAACCACTTCGCGGAACTGGAAGAGGCCGCCGAGCGGGTGAACCACGACTCCTCGCTGTCCGGCGAGGACCCGTTCCGCGCCATGGCCACCTTCCTGTCCAACACCTTCGATGTGCGCGTCAGCGACCTGCCCGAGGACGACAACCGCGCCGTGCGCCGGTTCGACCCCGACAAGGGCGTGCTGCATCTGTCCAGGATGCTGCGCGCCGATAGCCGCAACTTCCAGGCGGCCCACCAGATCGGCCTGCTGGCGGCGGAACGCGAGATCAACATGCTGGTCGAGGAAGGCGATTTCACCGACGACGATGCTCGCCGGCTGGCCCGCATCGCGCTGGCGAACTATTTCGCGGGCGCTCTTCTCATGCCCTATGACTCCTTCCACAAGGCAGCCAAGCACCACCGGTACGACGTGGAACTGCTGCAACACCGCTTCGGTGTGAGCTTCGAGCAGGCCTGCCACCGACTGACGACACTTCAGCGCCCGCGCAAGCGCGGGGTGCCGTTCCACCTGCTGCGCAGCGACATCGCGGGGAACATTTCCAAGCGGTTCTCGCTTTCGGGCATCCATATCCCGCGCCACGGCGGCGCCTGCCCGCGCTGGAACGTCTACACGGCCTTCCTGCAGCCCGGCGCGATCAACGTGCAGATCTCACAGATGCCCGACGGCCAGACCTTCTTCTGCATTGCCCGGACCGTCCTGAAGAACAGCGGCGGCTTCGGCCAGCCGCGCAGCTACCTGTCGATCGGCCTGGGCTGCGAAATGAGCCAGTCGGGTGAACTGGTCTATGCCGACGGCATCAACCTTGACCGGCCGGAGCGCATCGTGCCCATCGGTGTGTCGTGCCGGACCTGCCCGCGCATGGACTGCGCCCAGCGCGCCTTCCCGCCGGTGGCGCATGCGCTCGAGACCGACGAGAACACCCGCGGCGTCTCCGCCTACGTCTCGGCACGGGAATGAGCGAACTCCGCTTCGAGCACCTCACTGGTACCGACATCGCCCACCGGCACGACGATTTCGCGCGCCTGCGGATCACCGTCTTCCGGGACTGGCCCTATCTCTATGACGGGACCATGGAATCCGAGCGCGATTACCTCGATGTCTATGCGGCCTCCCAGCGCGCATTGCTTTATTGCGTGCTCGACGGCGACAAGGTGGTTGGCGCGACCACGGCGGTGCCGCTCGACGACGAGGACGATGAGCTGCGCGCACCGTTCCTGCAGGCCGGACTCGATACGCCGGGCATCTTCTATTTCGGCGAGGCGGTGCTGTTGCCGGAATACCGGGGGCGCGGCCTCTACCGCCGCTTCTTCGAGGTGCGGGAGGACCATGCGCGCAGCTTCGGCGGCTTCCACACCGTGGCGTTCTGCGGCGTGGTCCGATCCGACGACCACCCGCTGAAACCGGCCGATGCCCAGCCGTTGGACGATGTCTGGCGGCATTTCGGCTTCGCGCCGCGCGATGACCTGATCGCGCAGTTCGGCTGGCACGACGTAGGCGAGAGCGGAGACACCGACAAGCCAATGCGGTTCTGGCTGAAGACGCTGGACTAAAGAAAAAGGGCGGACCGAGGTCCGCCCTTTCGCATTCGTTTTACAGCAACGCCGTGACTACTGGCCGTACTTGGCCTTCGCCTCGATCCGGCGGGCGTGCAGGATCGGCTCGGTGTAGCCGCTGGGCTGCTCGAGGCCCTTCAGGACGAGATCGCAGGCCGCCTGGAAGGCGACCGAGTCGTCGAAGTGCCCCGCCATCGGACGGTAGGCCGCATCGCCCTCGTTCTGCTTGTCCACCACACTGGCCATGCGCTGCATGGTCTCCATCACCTGCTCCTCGGTGACGATGCCGTGGTGGAGCCAGTTGGCCATGTGCTGGCTGGAGATTCGCAGGGTCGCGCGGTCTTCCATCAGGCCGATGTCGTTGATGTCCGGCACCTTGGAGCAGCCGACGCCCTGGTCGATCCAGCGCACGACATAACCCAGGATGCCCTGGGCGTTGTTGTCGAGCTCGTTCTGGATGTCCGCTTCGGGCCAGTTCGGACGCTCGGTCACGGGGATCGACAGGATGTCGTCGATGTTCGCGCGCCCGCGTGACTTCAGCTCGGCCTGGCGGGCCGCCACATCGACCTTGTGATAGTGCAGCGCGTGCAGCGTGGCCGCCGTCGGCGACGGCACCCAGGCGGTGTTCGCACCGGCCATGGGGTGGCCGATCTTCTGCTCCATCATATCGGCCATGCGGTCCGGCATGGCCCACATGCCCTTGCCGATCTGGGCATGGCCCGGCAGACCGCATTCCAGGCCGATATCGACGTTCCAGTTTTCATAGGCCTGAATCCACGGGGCGGCCTTCATGTCGCCCTTGCGGATCATCGCGCCCGCTTCCATCGAGGTGTGCATCTCGTCGCCGGTGCGGTCGAGGAAACCGGTGTTGATGAAGAACACCCGGCTCTTGGCGGCGCGGATGCACTCCTTGAGGTTCACCGTGGTGCGGCGCTCCTCGTCCATGATGCCCATCTTGATGGTGTTGGCGTCGAGGCCGAGCGCCCTCTCCACCGCGCCGAACAGCTCATCGGCGAACGCGACCTCCTCGGGGCCGTGCATCTTCGGCTTCACGATATAGACCGAGCCGGCGCGGCTGTTGCGGTACTTGCCGGTGCCCTTGAGATCGTGGATCGCGATCGCCGCGGAGGCCAGCGCGTCGATGATGCCCTCGAAGGCGGGCTCACCGTTCTGGTCGAGGACCATGCCGATGGTCATCAGGTGGCCGACATTGCGCACCAGCATCAGCGAACGGCCGTGCAGGGTAAGTTCCCCGCCACCCGCCGCCGTGTAGGTGCGGTCCGGCTCCAGCGAACGCGCGACGGTCTTGCCGCCCTTGTCGAAGGAGGCGGTCAGGTCGCCCTTCATCAGGCCGAGCCAGTTGCGGTAGGCGACGACCTTGTCCTCGGCATCGACGGTCGCGACCGAATCCTCGAAGTCCATGATCGTGGTCAGGGCCGATTCCAGCATCACGTCCGACACACCGGCCGGATCGTCCTTGCCGATGGGATGATCGCGGTTGACCACGATCTCGGCATGGATGCCGTTGTTGACCAGCAGGATCGACGACGGCGATGCGGCATCGCCTTTGAAGCCGACGAACTGGGACGGGTCTTTCAGACTGGTCGGCGCGAGGCCATCGACAGCGACGACCAGTTTGCCGTCCTCGACGGTGTAGCCGGTGGAATTGGCGTGGGAGCCTTCGGCCAGCGGCGCGGCCTCATCCAGCACACCGCGTGCATAGGCGATCACCTTGGCGCCGCGCGCCGGATCGTAGCCGGAGACGGGCGCGCCATCCTGCGGAATGACGTCGGTGCCATAGAGCGCGTCGTAGAGGCTGCCCCAGCGCGCGTTGGCGGCGTTCAGCGCATAGCGCGCATTGGTGATCGGCACCACGAGCTGCGGGCCGGCGATGGACGCGATCTCCGCATCCACATTGGCCGTATCGACCTGGACGGGCCCGCCCTCGGGCACCAGATAGCCGATCTCCTCAAGGAAGGCCTTGTAGGCCCCAAGGTCGAAGCCCTTGTCGCGGTTTTCCTTGTGCCAGGCGTCCAGCCGGGCCTGCAGCGCGTCGCGCTTGGCCAGCAGTGCCTTGTTGCGCGGGCCCAGCGTGTTCACCAGCTCGTCCAGCGCCGACCAGAAACGGTCCGGCTCGATGCCGGTGCCCGGCAGCGCCTCGTCGTTGATGAAGTTGTAGAGCGGTGCGGCGACCTGAATGTTGCCCGCGTTAATCATTTCGGTCATGAGCCATCGCCTCCGTCAGATCCTGGCAGTCGAATGTCATTGGGCGTCCCGCCGGTCGGCATGGACGAAAATCAGGGTGTAGTTATCACAAATCCCGACGCCGATTCCGAGTCGCCGGTGGATTCTTTCGTTATATTCGCGTTCGAACAACGACCAGATACCAAAAAGCCGGTCCCACCGGCACGAGGAGAATGAAGTCATGATCACCAAGGGCATCAAGCAGCTTTGCGCAGACGCGGAAAAGGTCATCGAGACCATGACCGTGGAAGAGGTCATGGCCGTGCGCGACAATGACGACGTGGAACTGGTCGATATCCGCGACATCCGCGAACTCTGGCGCGACGGTACAATTCCCGGCGCAATCCACGCCCCGCGCGGCATGCTGGAGTTCTGGGTCGACCCCGAAAGCCCCTACTATCGTGAAGTTTTCGGCTCCGGGAAGAAGTTCATCTTTTATTGCGCCGGCGGCATGCGCTCCGCGCTGGCCGCGCTGGCTGTGCACGAGATGGGCCTGGGGCCGGTCGCGCATATGCGCGGCGGCTATGGCGCCTGGAAGAAGGCCGAGTACCCGACCGAGCCGAAGGAAGCCAAGCTTCCCGAGCAGAACAGCTAGACCGGGCACAACCCGGAATCCGACCGACGCGGGCCCGAGGCGCGCGCCGGGCTGGATTCGCGCAAACGGCGCTAGTTTTTCAGGTCGTAATTCTTGCTGAGCATATCGGCACAGCTTTCCGCCACATATTCGTTGGGCTTTTCATCGCCCGGGAATGTGGCCCAACCGGTCTTCATGAGGAGTGTGTCGCGCTCCCAGGAGCGCAGTGCGGCCAGTTGGGGCACCAGGGTGCTGTCCGTTGTGGCTGCAGCCTCATACCGGTCGACGCAAATCGGGGCCAGGGCGGCGACCGTCGCGGAGCGGTCCGCCTCGACAACCTTGAGGTCGACACTGCTACCGAATTCCCAGCCGCCGAGGGTAAACCCGATGGCAAATGTGCCAATTATCCCGACCACGAGCCCCTGAAGCATCCGCTTCACGGAATCTCCCTCTACATAAGTCGAGAGCAATGAACGCTTTTCCATAGTATTTCCTTGTCTGAGGAAAGGCCGGATAACGGCCTTAATGAATTCTGAAATATTTCAGAACAAAAAATATGTATTTCATAATCCAATATATAAATCAATTTTATAATGTTGAAATACGACTCAAATATTTTTGAATATATTCGAATTGTTCAATTATCGCAATTATTTAGACCGGTTATGCGAGGCATCCGACTAACGGGGCCGGCCAGAAAGACCGCATCTTGAGGCCCGCGGGAGGGGACACTCCTGACAACAAGTCGCTCCGGCGCGGCCGCCGCGCGTTCCCCGCGGGCGCGCAACACGCCGCCCGGCACGCAGACCGGGACGGCGCGCGGCCGGATCAGTATGGCTCAGAGGCCAGCATCGTTTGGCGGGCATCAGCACAAGCCAGAATGAAATTTCTGACGTGCTCCAACCAAGAATGCATCATCAATGCTGCCTTGGAGAACACTAAATATTGCACTGCAATAATACACTTTGAAGTGAGCGTACGCGGCGCTCAGCCCAGGCTGTCGAGCCAGGACAGGAGGAGCTGGTTGAACGCTTCCGGAGCCTCATACGGAACCCAGTGCCCGACACCTGGAACAACCGCGAAACCCGCGTTCGGGTGGTTCTCGGCTACATAGGTGCGTACACCTTCCAGGCTGGGGTGCAGCGTGGGGTCGTGCTCACCGAAAATGAAGTTCAAAGCACAAGTCGCACCGACCAGATCTCGCATCACCGGATGGCGACGCGCGATCCAGCGTGAGCGAAGGCGGACATTCGCCATGTTTTCCATGTGCAGGCACATCGCCAGGTCATCGATGGCTGCCGGATCGTGGACCATCAGCTTTTCGAGATTGTGCCGGTAGATCGGTGCGGCCTCTTCCGGCGTGGCATCCGCCGGCACCGCGCGCAGGTCATTCGCCTTGCCGCCCTTGATCAGGCCGAGAACGGGGGTGCCGACAATAGTCAGGCTGCGCAGGCGCGCGCCCTGGCGCTGCGCCACGAGGCCGGAAAGCACCCCGCCGAAGGAAAACGAGACGAGATCATAGGGCCCGCCGCCGGGCACAACGATATCGAGGCCGTCCGACACGATGGCCGCGAGGCTGTCCGCGTCATACGGCTCGGACGCGTCGGCGGAATCGCCGCAACCCGGCAGGTCGGCGGCAACAACGCGATACCGGCCCTCCAGGACAGGAATATTGCGCACCCAGTGGTTCCAGGCCCCGGAGCCGCCGTGCAGCAGCACAACCGGCAGGGTGCCGGGTGCCGCGCCACCCCATTCGCGCCAGACCATGTCGCCGTCACCGCAGGGCGTGCGGATCTCGCGGGCGCGCGCGATAAAGGAATCGAGTACGGAACGCGGGTCTTCGGAAGCCATGAGCCCCTCGTGATATATCTGGCTCAGGCTTTTGCTTTTTCGCGCAGATGCGGGAAGACATCGGTCATCCGCGAACCGGGGTAGAACGCCTTGTCATAGGCCGGGCGCGCCTTGATGCGCGCGAACCAGTCAGCCACCTCCGGCGCTCCTTCCCACATATTGGTCATGCCCAGGTCTTCCATGCGCTGGAACAGTGGTGCCATGCAGATATCCGCGATGGTGTACTGCTCACCGACCAGCCATGGGCCTTCCTTCGCCAGCGCCTCCCCCATGCGCTCGACCGTCGCGCGGAGCTGCATCAGGGAGTTCTCGTACTCCTCCTTGCTGAACCCCGTGCGGTTCAGGCGCATGAAAAAATCGCGGCGCAGCGTGTTGGAATCCCGGAAGGCCGCGTATTCCTCCTCGCTCATCGCCTTGAAGCGCTCGATCAGCAGGTCCTGGAAGGTCGGCACCCGCACCGCCATCGACGGCACCTCGTCGATGTAGCGCAGCCAGGCGCGCATTTCGGCGCGTTTCTTGGGATCCTCAGGTGTCAGCCGCGGCCCGTCCGGCCAGACCTCGTCGAGGTACTCGCACATCACCGTGGACTCGATGATCGGCGTGCCGTCATGCACGAAGGCCGGGACCACCCCGTTCGGGTTGATGGCGAGGTATTCCGGGGTCAGGTTTTCCTGGCTGCCGAGGTCGACATGCCGGTTGACCCATTCCACCCCCTTCTCGGCCAGGCAGATACGCACCTTCTGGCTGCAGGTGGAGGCGTCGTGGTGATAGAGCTCGAGGGCCATGGGCGCGTCCTGTCCGGAGAAATATGGCCGAAAGGCTTATCGCGCCGGACTTCGCGCCGCAAGCGCATCTCCCGCAACCCTATTCCGCCGCGCGCGCCACCACCGCGTCGTCTTCCGCATCGGCGAAGTGGGGCATGATCTCCTTCGAGAAGGTGCGAAGCCCCTCTATGCCGGAGCCACCATCTGAGAACAGCATGTAGCGCACGCCGGCCTCGCGCATGCGCTGGATCTTCTCGACGATCTCGTCGACGGTCCCGAACATCGCCGCCTCCGACGTCGCCTCGAGCGTGTCGTCATAGGACATCAGCGAGGACTTGTTCCCGCCGTCCGGCCGCTGCGCGAGGTTGTCGACGCGCCGGCGCGCCGTGATGCGCTTCTCCAGCGCCTGGTCGCGGTCGGCCGCGTCCTTCGCGACATACAGGCCGCGCGCCACGCCCACCTCATAGGGATTGAACGCCCGGTCGCGCTTGGCCACCTCGTCGCGGAAGGTGTCCATACGCCCATAGATCGCGTCAACGGGCGCAAACTGGTCCAGCAGCAGGTTGTAGCCGCGCTGGGCCACCGCCGCGATGGATTGCGGGCTGCCCGCGCCCATCCAGAAGGGCGGGTGCGGCTTCTGGGCCGTCGGCGGCTCCACGATCACATCCTCGAACGACCAGTACTTGCCCTCATAGGTCCAGGGTTTGTCCTCGGTCCAGGCCTTGGTCATGATTTCGAGGGATTCCTCGAAGCGCTCCCCGGCCTCTTCCATGGGGATGCGGAAGCCCTTGAACTCGTTGAAGCGGTACCCCTTGCCGACGCCGAAATCGAAACGCCCGCCCGACAGCAGGTCGAGGGTGGCGGTCTGCTCGGCCAGCAGAACCGGGTTGTGCCAGGGCAGCACCATCACGGCGGTGCCCAGCCGGATCGTCGAGGTCTGTGCGGCCAGATAGGTCAGCAGGTTCACCGTCGCGGAGACCTGACCGAACCCGGTGAAATGGTGCTCCACCGCGAAGGTTGAGTGGAACCCCAGCGCCTCGGCCTCGGTGTTGTATTCCAGCCAGTCCCGGTATCCCTTGGCGCTGTCCACGTCGGGACCGCCGCGCTTGGCCTGCGCACTGCCGAACAATCCGAATTTCATGGTCTGCCTCCGTAAGCTCTCATGGTAATTATCACGCAGGAAACCCGGTGGCGGATCACAAGAGCGCTCGTCTCGGCATATGAGCAAGCCGTTCACCGAAAACGCGGGAATGCCCGGTTAAAGGCGAAACTCGCGAAATCAGGGGGAAATCATGCTGAAAGCCGCCGTTATCGGGCTCGGCTGGTGGGGCCAGATGCACATCCGCTCGACCCACGGGCAGAGCGACAAGGTCGCCATCACCACCGTCGTCGACCTGGACCGGGCCCTTGCGGAGAAGACCGCCGCCGAACACGGGCTGAAGGTCGCGGACACCTTTGACGCCGTACTCGCCGACCCGGACATCGACGCCGTCATCCTGGTGACGCCGCACTCGCTGCACACCGACCAGATCGTCGCCGGGGCCGCCGCGGGCAAGCACGTCTTCACCGAGAAGCCCTTCGCGCTGTCGAAATCCGAGGCCGAGCGGGCCGTCACGGCGGCGGAGGCGGCCGGCATCCAGCTGGGCCTCGGCCACAACCAGCGCTACGGCGCGGCGCAGACGCAAATCAAGGAGATGATCGAGGCGGGCGAACTCGGCGAGATCATGCACATGGAGGGGAACCTCAGCCACGACACCCTGTCCGAGGTGACCGGCTGGCGCCAGAGTGTCGAGGAGGCCCCGGGCGGCGGGCTCTGGCACATGGGCAGCCACTATCTCGACCTGTTTCAGCACTTCGCCGGGCCGGTGCGCGAGGTTTATGCCCAGGCGGTGGACCGGGTGATCGAACGGGATTCGGCCCAGGCACTGCTGACCTTTGAGGGCGGACCGACCGCCTATATCGGAAATGTCATGGTGACCGCGCCGACCCGGAGCCTCGCGGTCTTCGGCTCGAAGGGCTGGGTGCGGCTGACCGGGATGGACGTGTTCACTGTCGCGATGCGGGGTCAGGAGCCCAAAACCGTCCCGGTCGCCGACATCAATCCTGTGCGCGCAAACATGGAAGGCTTCGCCGACGCCGTCGCGGGCCGCGCACCCTACCGTTTCACCAACCAGCAGATGATTCACGATGTGGCGGCACTGGATGCCATCGCGCGCTCGCTCAAGTCGGGCAAACGCGAGCCGGTCGCCTAAGGACACCCAGGGGGAGAACACCAAATGATCAAAGCAGCCATCGTCGGACTGGGCTGGTGGGGCCAGAACCACGTCATCGCCACGAAGGATTCGGAGAAGATTCGCTTCACCCGCGCGGTCGACCTCGCGCCTGAAAAGGTCAGCGGGTTTTGCGAGGAGAACGGCCTGACGCTCACGAACAGCATGGACGATGCGCTATCCGATCCCGAGATCGATGCCATTGTGCTGGTCACGCCCCACACCCAGCACGCCGACCAGGTCGTGGCGGGCGCGAAGGCGGGCAAGCATGTGCTGACCGAAAAGCCATTCGCACTGAAGAAGGCCGATGGCGAGCGCGCCGCCAACGCCATGGTGGATGCCGGCCTGACGCTCGGCATCGGGCACAACTACCGCTACGGCGCGGCCATCTGGAAGATCAAGGAACTGATAGACAGTGGCGAGCTGGGCGAGATCCACCACATCGAGGGCAACCTCAGCCACCAGGGCCAGCTTGGCGTGCAGGGCTGGCGGCGCTCCGACGAGGAGGCACCGACCGGCGGCATTATCCATTTCGGCGCCCATGTCATCGATATCCTGCAGTGGTATGGCGGGCCGATGCGCGAGGTCTATGCACAGCTCGAATCCAGGATCATCACCAACGACGTCGGCTCCGTGCTGGTGAAGTTCGAGAATGGGTGCACCGGTTACCTCGCCGACCTGATGACCACGCCGGCCACCTTCCACCTGCATGTGATGGGCTCGAAAGGCTGGGCACGCGCCAACCAGTGGATGGACACCAACAAGGTCGTCACCTGCTTCGGGGCGGGCAAGCCCGAGGAGTCCGGCGGCCACACGGAGGAGCTCGAACTGCCCTACCGGGACATCTACGAACAGGTTCGCATCAACGACGAGAACTTCGCCGCCGCCTGCATGGGCCAGGAAGACTACCTCTTCACCCCGCAGGAGATGGCGCACACAGCAGCCATCCACGAGGCCATCGCGAAATCCGCCGCCAGCGGCCAGCCGACAAAGGTTTAGACGCCTTTAGGCCGTCAGGAAGGGCAGCGCCTTCGCAAGCGTCTCTTCTGGGTTTTCCTCGACGTAGAAGTGCCCGCCGTCAACATATTCGAAGCGGATACCCGACAGCTCGCCTTCGAGGCCCTCATACATCTCCTTCGGCATCGGCGGCTCGTCGGAGCCCTGCAGCACCATGATCTCGGCCTTCCAGGCCGGGATCACCCGTGTCTGCCGGTCGATCCAGTCCTTCCGGAAGGTCGAGGACTGGAAATACCGCTCCACCGCCGAGCCGGTGCCGGGCCGGGAGAATTCCTGCACGCCGCGCACCACGACGGGCTTGGGGATCGGGTGCTTGCACAGACGCCGGAAGCCCCAGTTGATCATCTGCATGGGGTCCTGGAGGATCCCGCGCGTCGCCACATCGGTGAACAGGATTTCCTGCGGCGACAGGTCCGGGTGGAAGCGCAGCAGGTGCTGGGAGCCGCGGATATAGCGCTTCACCCGCGCGCCCTGGCTGGCGGCGATGTAGTCCGCCTGCATGGTGCCACGGTCATGGCTGAACAGGTGGAAGTCGCCGATCCCGATGGTGTCGAGCAGCGAGACCACCTGTCCGGCCACGCCTTCATGGCGGTAGTCACCGCGCCGCTTGTCCGACTGCCCGTAGCCCTTGAGGTCGATGGCGATGCACCGGAAATGCTTCGCCAGTTCCGGCAGGATCGGCTTCCACATGCACCACGATTGCGGGATGCCGTGCATCAGCACCAGCGGGAACCCCTCACCCGCCTCGACATAGTGCCAGGTGAGCGTCTCGCACTCGCCGGGTGCCTCGACAAACCGGTGAGTGACAGACAGCCCGCCGCCGATGTCCTCCACCTCGCCGTCCGTGTTGTTCGGTGCGGGCGGCACGCCTTCGGCCGCCACCTCGTCGAGGATCGCGCACATCTCGGGGTTGTTGTGCCCCTCGCGCATCAGCGTGAGCGCGGCCTCGGAGACGGTGGTGTATTCGAAGGACATCGGACTCTCCTAGATCGTGAAGACCGTCGAGCCGGTGGTCTTGCCGGCCGCCACATCGGCATGGGCCCGGGCGGCGTCTTCCAGCTTGTAGCGCTGGCCGATGACCGGCTTCACGTCGCCCGCCGCGATGGCAGCAAACAGAGTGGCCGCACTGTCGTCCAGCTCCTGCCGGGTGAGCTGGTAGAAGCGCATGGAGGCCTTTGTGAAGAACAGCGAGCCTTTCACGTTGAGCTCGACGGAATCGATCGGAGGCAGCGGCCCTGACGAGTTGCCGAAGTTGACCATATAGCCGCGCGGGCGCAGCGCATCGATCGAGCCCTGGTAATGGTCCTTGCCGACAGAGTCATAGACCACGTCGACACCCGTCCCGCCGGTCACCTCGCGGGCGATCTCGGTGAAGTTCTCGGTCTTGTAGTTCACCGCATGTTTCGCGCCGAGGCCGAGGATCGTCTCCTTCTTGGCGTCGGACCCGACGGTGCCGATCACGTTCACGCCCTTGGCCGCGAGCCACTGGCACATGAAAAGGCCAACACCGCCCGCGGCCGCATGAACTAGCGCGGTCTGGCCAGCCTTCACCGGGAAACAGCGGTGGATCAGGTATTCGACCGTCATGCCCTTGAGCATGCTGGCCGCTGCATCTTCATCGGACACGCTGTCCGGCAGGGCGACCACCTGCGCCGCATCGATCAGGCGTTCCTCGGCATAGGCACCCGGGAGCGTCGAAGCGTAGGCAACACGCTGGCCGACCGAGAACCCTGTGACTCCCTCACCGACCGCCTCGATCACGCCGGATCCCTCGGTGCCCAGCACCGAAGGAAGCTGCGGCAGCACGGGATAGATGCCCCGGCGTACGGCGATATCCAGGAAGTTGAAGCCGATCACCGTGTGGCGCAGGCGAAGCTGGCCGGGGCCCGGATCGCCAACCTCGATATCTTCCCATTTCAGGACATCGAGATCGCCGAACTCATGAATGCGGATGGCCTTGACCATGTTGTTTCCTCTCAAGCGTCATCGGATGCGGGTGCGGCGCTCATGACGCCACATGCCCGCAGGAAGTTGATTCTATCGGAGCCCAAGTCCAGCGGCCCGATGGCCAAGGACCTGTTCCCGGGGACGGAACGCCCGTCAGGCGTTCTCGATTTCCTGCATACCCTCGGGCAGGCGGAAATTGTCGAGCCGCACCAGCTTGCCGTTTTCTACAGCCAGACCGGTGTCCTTCGCACGCTCCAGGATGTCCTTGTGCCAGGTAACGGGGCCGCCGCCATCCTGCTGGCCGACCATCGCCAGGATCACCAGTTCCTCGTCATTCGGATTGCGAAAACCGCGCATCACGCCCTGCGGCACGGAGATCGTGTCCCACGGCTCCAGTTCCAGCTCTTCCTCTCCCTCATCACCCCAGTAGACGATCAGCTTGCCGTTCAACGGCATGAACACCTCTGCGGTCTCGTGGCTGTGAAGCCCGGCACCCTCATTCGGCTCGCAGGTGATGAACGCGACCGTGAAGCCGTGATCGTCGGCGATCGGCGGGCTCATCCGCGGATCCTCCACAACACCACGGCCGATCACCTTCAGGTTCTTCTTGCGATGCTCGGGCAGCAGAGAATCAACAAACGCGACGTTGAACTTCTTCAGGTCCTTGAACCGTGCAACCCGGCTGGATTCCATTTCTTCGGCAGAAATCTTCGGTGAGACGTGCTGCTCGGAGCGGGCGATATCGGACATGGACGGATTTCCTCCTCTTGTTTGGCACAGGCCGCCTGACTAGGGTGCCTGCCGATCATTGAAACGCACTGTGCCAAACAACACACCGTCCGCAAAGGGCGGGCCAGCAGGGGAAACAAGAGAATGTCCGGACCCATCATCATCAGTTGCGCGCTGACCGGCGCGGCCGATTCCGCAGGCGCCAACCCGGCCGTGCCTGTCACCCCGGAAGAGATCGCCAACGAGGCCATCGCCGCCAACAAGGCCGGCGCGGCCATCGTGCACATCCATGTGCGCAACCCGGAGACGGGCAAGGCCAGCATGGACCCCAAGCTCTACAAGGAAGTCGTGGATCGTATCCGGGATTCCGGCGCGCCGGTCATCATCAACCTGACGACGGGCCCGGGCGCGCGCTTCGTGCCGGAGCTGGACAATCCCAGCCAGGCCGCCGCGAGCACGGTGATGAAAACCGCCGAGGAGCGCGTCGAACACGTGGTCGAGAACAAGCCCGACATCTGCTCGCTGGACGTGGCGACGATGAACTTCGGCGACCGGCCGATGGTCAACGCGCCGGACATGCTGAACAAGATGGCGACCCTCATCCAGGACGCCGGCGTGAAGCCGGAACTGGAGGTCTTCGACACCGGCCATGTGCGCCTCGCCAACCACATGGTCGAGACGGGCGTCATCAAGGACGACAAGCCGCTCTACCAGCTTTGCCTGGGCATTCCGTGGGGTGCGCCGGCAACGGCGGAGATGATGATGGCCATGCGCGACATGCTTCCGGCCAACGCCAACTGGGCGTCCTTCGGAATCTCTCGCTTCGAGTTCCCGATGGTCGCCAGCGCCGTACTGCTCGGCGGCCACTGCCGTGTGGGACTGGAGGACAACCTCTATATCTCGCGCGGCGAGCTCGCCAGCGGCAACGCCCAGCTCGTCTCACGTGCAAAGGAGATCATCGAGTCCATGGGCTCCGAGGTCGCCAACGAGAAGCAGGCCCGGGAGATTCTGGGGCTGTAGTCCCACCTCACCCCGACCCTCTCCTCCCAGGAGGAGAGGGGGAACCAACGAACCCTCTCCTCCTGGGAGGAGAGGGTGGTGAGCGAAGCGAGCCGGGTGAGGTGGGCCGGGCGCGCCCTAGTCCGGGAAGAACCGGCTTTTCGGGCGGTCGAGGCCGAGGTTCTCGCGAAGCGTCTCGCCCTCGTATTCCGTGCGGAACATGCCCCGCTTCTGGAGGATCGGCATCACCTCGTCGATGAACGGGTCCATCAGGGCCGGGATGACCGGCGGCATGTAGTTGAAGCCGTCGGCGGCGGGACCGCCAGGGCCGTCCTCACACCAGTCCT
Source organism: Alphaproteobacteria bacterium (assembly GCA_038117045.1). Lineage (GTDB taxonomy): Bacteria > Pseudomonadota > Alphaproteobacteria > UBA6615 > UBA6615 > JABJAG01. The sequence goes on from JAYOFE010000003.1 coordinate 123,582, forward strand.
GGATCAGGTCGGCGATCTGCTCCGGCGTGCCCGCCGTGGTGTAGTGGCCGCGCCCGCCGGCGAAGCGCGCCAGCAATTCGCGCAGCGTGAGCCCCTCATTGGCGACGATACGCACGATCAGTGCCGCGCGGGACTTCATCGTCTCCAGCGAATTCGGATCCGGGAAGTCCGACACCTTGAGCGGCTGGTCGAGGTCGATATGGTCGAAGTCGTGCCCCGCGAAACGCTGTGACAGCGTGCGGCGGCCCACCTCCGGGTCCATGCGTGAATTGAGGTCCATCAGGTTCCTGTGGGCCTCTTCCTCCGTGCCGCCGATCACGGGGTTCAGCCCCGGCAGGACGACGATCTGGTTCGGGTTGCGGCCAAAGCCCGCGGCGCGCTTCTTGATGTCGGCGTAGAACTCCTGCGCCGTCTCCTTCTCCAGATGCGCGGTGAAGATCGCCTCGGCGTGCTTGGCGGCGAAGTCCCGCCCCCGGTCGGATGCACCGGCCTGCACCAGCACCGGGCGGCCCTGGGGCGAGCGCGGCACATTCAGCGGGCCCTTCACCTTGTAGTACTCGCCCTGGAAATCGATGGGTGTGATGCGGTCGGTGTTGCCACACAACCCGCCACCGGATCGGTCATCGACCAGCGCATCGTCCGCCCAGCTATCCCACAAATCCTTCACGGCGGAGACGAACTCCTCACCCATCTCGTAGCGGTCGCCATGGGCCGTGTGCTCGCGCCCGTAATTGGCCGCGACCGCCTGCACCCAGGTGGTGACGATATTCCACGCCGCCCGGCCGTTGGAGATGTGGTCGATGGAGGCGAACTGGCGCGCCAGGTTGTAGGGCTCGGAATAGGTGGACGAGCCCGTCGCCACCAGCCCGATCCGCTCGGTCGCCATGGCCAGCGCGGACAGCAGGATGACCGGGTCCGGCCAGAAGCGCCCGGTCTGCATCGCGTCCTCGGTGAGCATCAGCACGTCGGCGAAGAAGATGGAATCGAACTTCGCGGCCTCGGCCCGCTTCGCCAGGTCGGCGTAATAGGTGATGTCCATCAGCGAGCGCGGATCGGCGCCCGGATGGTCCCACGCGGTCTCGTGATGACCGCGCGACTGGATGAAAAGGTTCAGGTGGATCTGGCGGGGCATGAGGCGTTCCAACACATAAATTTGGTGTAGTTCTTGGAACGGAGCATAAAGGCGGGCCGCCGCGATTCAAACTCGCGCGCTCACCAGATAAGACCGAATTTCGCCGCCGTAGCAACCGGGCCGTCAGACGTCGGAGATCTTCCGCCACCACAGGGTGCGCTGCTCGGCCGGCTTGCTGCCATAGGGCTGGAGCGGCGGGCGGAGGACCATCAGGTCGCCCTCGAAGGTGACGTCGCGCACCTGCTCCGTGCCCATGCGGGCCGGGTCAGAGCACTGGTCCACCTTCGTGATCAGCGTCTTCCCATCGAAAGTGTAGAGGCCGGTGTAGCAGGAGTACTCGCGCGCCTCGCCCTCGGGCAGGACGGGACGGGCATCGGTGATGGTGGACGACAGGCGGTCCGCCGTCAGAACCACCCGGCCGATGAAATTGCCGTCACCAAAGGGCGCCGGGCTGACGGGGTTCCCGTCCGCATCCACGGCCTCGACACGGACGAGTTCCCATGTGCCGATTTGACTGTCCATCCTTGATCCCCCCGATACGGACACGCTTTCGCGAAACGTAACGCGCCGCGGCTCACCCCACAATAACCCCGGGGTTCAGCATACCCTTCGGGTCCAGGCGCTTCTTGGCGTCGGTCAGGACGTCGCCGAACAGGGCCGGGCGCTGCTGCTCATACCATTTCTGGTGGTCGCGGCCGACGGCGTGGTGATGGGTGATGGTGCCGCCATTGGCGATCAGCGCATCCGACGCGGCGTTCTTGATCGCCTGCCACTGTTCCAGCATGCCGCCGTTCGGGTCGCCGGGGCAGTGGAAGGCGAAATACGGCGCCGGGCCGTCCGGATAGGCGTGGGAGAAGCGGCAGGAGACCGCGCCTTCGTGCCCCGTCACCTCCTTCATGGCCTGCTGTGTTGCCGACTTGATGGCCTGATAGAATTCCTCGAACCGGTCCCAGGTGATCGACGTCTCGAAGGTGTCGGAGATGATGCCGCGCGGCGTGAGCTGCTCGCGGTTGTAGGGCATGCGGATGAAGGCGGCGCGCCACGCACCCACCGCGCCCTGCAGGTGGGCGTCCGGGTTGTCGCGCCAGTCCACGTCCACCACGCCGCCATTGTCGAGGCAGCATTCCTCGGCCCGCGCCATCCAGGCATCCACCGGGTGGTCGGCGCTCTCGAAGGACACGACCATGAGGGTGAAGGAGCCGTCGCCGGAGCCGTTCACCTTCAGTTCCACCCCATCGACGATGCGCACATTGGCCGGGAACAGCCCGGCCTGGGAGACGGCGCGCACGGCACGGGCGGCGTCGAAGAAGTCGGCAAAGCGGAAGCCCGCCGTCGCCTTGAAGGTCGGTCGGCCCTGCAGACGCGCCCAGCCCTCGGTGACGATGCCCAGCGCGCCTTCGCTGCCGATGGCGATGAAACGGTCGGGGCTGGGCCCCGCGCCGGAGCCCGGCAGGCGGCGCGACACGATGTTGCCCGCCGGGGTGACGGTGGTGGTCGATTCCACCAGGTCGTCGATATGGGTGTAGAGCGTCGCGAAATGCCCGCCCGAGCGGGTCGCGATCCAGCCGCCGAAGGTGGAATGCTCGAAGGATTGCGGGAAGTGGCGGAGCGTCAGGCCATGCGGCTTGAGCTGGGCTTCCAGCGCTGGGCCGCGCGCGCCGCCCTGGATGCGGGCCGCGCGGGAAACGTCGTCCACCTCCACGACCTTGTCCATCCTGCCCATATCGACCGAGATGGTGCCGTTGTAGCCGGACCCCACATCGCTGGTGACACCGCCGACCACGGATGAGCCCGCACCCCAGGGGATAACGGCCGCGCCGGCCTTGTCGGCCCACTCATAGATCTCAGCGATATGCTGCTCGTTCTCCGGATAGGCGATCACATCCGGTGCATGGGCGAAATCCCGGTCGTAAATACGGATCGAATCCGGCTGGGACTGACCAAAGGCGTGAACCACCCGGTCATGCTTGTCGGTGCTGCAGATCCCGCCGAGGTTCGCGGGTGCCACGATCTTGGGCGCGGGCAACTCGATCTCGTCCATCGTGGGGAATGCGCCGTCGCGCGACGGCTCGATGCCAAACCCGTCCCTGAAGGTGGCGATCAGGGCCCTGGTCTGGTCCGCGTCGAGGCCGGCATCCGCATAGCCCCAGCCATAGTATTTAAGGGTTTTCTCGCTCATGTCTCTCTCCCGCGGCGGTTCATCGCCGCATTCGTCTATCTGATATATCTGAAAAGGTCAGGACGCCCTAACCGTCCACTTCTTCGAGGGTGGCGCGGGTAAACCCGGCCAGATACCCCATCAATGCCTCGTTGGCGCGCTCGGCCGCGGCCGGATCTCCGGCGCCGATCGCCCAAGCGACATCCGCGTGGAGGGTCGCCATGCGCTCCAGGTCGCCGACCCGCCGGTGGTGGCGGAACCAGAACCGGCGCGACAGCGGGTTCCACTGCTCCATGGAAGACCGTGCGAAATTGTTGCGGCAGGCGGTGCCAACAAGGGTGTTGAACGCCTTGTCCAGCACCATGAAGCCTTCCTCGTCGCCCTCGACCGCCGCGCGCTCCATGTCGCTGGCGATCTCGCCGAACGCATAGGCTTCCTCGCGGGTGCGCCGGCGCGCGGCCAGCCGCACCATGAAACCTTCCAGTTCGCGGCGCAGTTCGAGCAGCGAGAGCTGGGTCTCCACATTGATCTCGGTCACGACCATGCCGCGCCGGGGCAGGATGTTGATCAGCCGCTGCTGGGACAGGCGCTGTAGCGCCTCGCGGACCGGCGTGCGGCCGAAGCCCGTGCGCTCGCACAGCTCGCCCTCGGAAATGGACGCCCCCGGCGCCAGTTGCAGGGTGACGATCAGTTCCTCGAGTTTCTCATAGGCCTGTTCGGCCTGACTTTCCGGCATGGCGGTCTCTCCGGCGGAATTTCGTGAAACATTACACATATCCTTCTAATATATCAATATCGGATTCCGCCTTATCTCCGGGCCTGACGGGACATTCATGTGCATTGTGCGTAGAGTTTCGACTCCCGGAGGAGGTCACCCGCGATGACACAGAAAACCGCCCTGATTGCCGGTGCGCTGGGTGTGGTGGGGCGCGCCCTGGTCGAGCACCTTGAGTCCGATCCCGAATGGACGGTGATCGGCCTGTCGCGGCGCGCGCCGGATTTCGACACCGGCGCCACATTTGTCTCCCTCGACCTGCTGGACCAGGCCGCCACGGCCTCGGCGCTGGGCGGGATGACCGGTGTCACCCATGTCTTCTTCACACCCTACGCCCCGCGCGAGAACTTCGGCGCCGAGGTTGCGCCCAACCTCGCCATGCTGGTGAACCTGGTCGATGCACTGGAGCCCGTGGCGCCGGGCCTGGCGCATATCCAGCTGATGCAGGGCGCGAAATGGTACGGCGTCCAGTTCGGCAAGCCCTACAGGACCCCGGCGAGGGAGGACGACCGGCGCCACATGCCGCCGAACTTCTACTACGACCAGCAGGACTGGCTGGTCGAACGCCAGAAGGGCCGGGACTGGACGTGGTCTGCGCTCCGTCCCCACGGTGTCTGGGGGTTTTCGACCGGCAGCGCCATGAACATGATGACCTCGCTGGCGGCCTATGCGGCCATCTCACGCCATCTGGGAATGCCGCTGAAATGGCCCGGAAACCCGGACCTGCTCGATTGCGTCTACCAGATCACCGATGTCGCGCTGCTGGCGCGCGCCATGGTCTGGGCGGCCACCACGCCCGCGGCGGCCAACGAGGCCTTCAACATCACCAACGGCGACTTCACCCGCTGGTCCCATCTCTGGCCGAAGCTGGCAGCGTTCTTCGACATGGAGGTGGGGGCCGTCGGCACTACCAGCACCCGGGACCTGATGGCCGACAAGGAGCCGGTCTGGGCGGATATCGTGGAGAAGCACCAGCTTCGGAAATACGCCCTGGGCGACATTGTCACCTGGCCGTTCCTCGACTACGCCTTCGCCAACGGCTTCGACCAGATGTCGAGCCTGACGAAGATCCGCCAGGCCGGATGGACCGAAGTCCTGGACACGGAAGACACCATCACCGACCAGCTCGCCCGGCTGCGCGCGCAGCGGATCATCCCCTGACATGAACCCGAAGAAAGCTCTCATCGCCGGCGCGCTGGGCGTCACCGGCCGGGCCCTGCTGGAACACTTGGACGGAGACCCGTTCTGGTCCGTCACAGCGCTTTCACGCCGCGCACCCGATTTTGTAACGGGCGCGCGGTTCATCTCCGTCGACCTGTCCGACCCGGCCGACTGCCAGGAGAAACTCTCCGGCCAGAAGGACATCACCCATGTGTTCTTCACCGCCTATTCGCCGCGCCCGGAGGTGGCGGACGAGATCGCGCCCAATGTGGCGATGGTGGAGAACCTGATGGACGCGCTCGAGCCGGCGGCAAAGAACCTTCAGCATGTGCAGCTGATGCACGGGGCCAAGTGGTACGGCACCTTCCTGGGCGAATACCGGACCCCGGCGCGCGAGGACAACCCGCGCCCGCCCGTGACCCATTTCTATCATGCCCAGCAGGACTGGCTGGAGGAACGCCAGGCCGGGAAACCCTGGACATGGTCGGCCATGCGCCCCCACGGCGTGTGGGGTTTTTCGACCGGCAGCGCCATGAACCTGCTGACAGGCATCGCCTGTTACGCCGCGATCGCCAAGGCGGAGGGCCGCCCGCTGGCCTGGCCGGGCAATGCTGGCTTCTATGACCGGCTCTACCAGCTGATCGATGCCGACCTGCTGGCGCGCGCCATGGCCTGGGTGGCGACCACGCCGGGCGCGGCCAACAACGCCTACAACATCACCAATGGTGACCTATTCCGCTGGCATCATGTCTGGCCGCGGATCGCGGAATTCTTCGAGATGGAGGTCGCCGAGCCCGACCCCATCAATATCTCCGCCGTGATGGGCGAGAAAGGCCCCGTCTGGGAACGGATGGTCGCGGAACACGGCCTCGCCCCCTACCGGCTGGACCAAGTGGTCAACTGGGCCTATCTCGACATGGCGCTGGGCAACGACCGCGACCAGGTCTCCAGCATCACCAAGATCGTGCGCACGGGCTGGACCGAGCTTTGGGACACCGAGACCACGATCACCCGGCAGCTTCACCGGCTGCGCGAACGCCGGATCATTCCCGCCTGATCATTCACAGGGAACCGTCTATGACACTCCACATCTCCGACGCCTTCGACAGCGGCAACATCACCTGCCTGTCCGCCGACGACCCAGCCGATATCCGCCTGGAGATCCGCAAGGACAACAATTCGGACTTCTACCAGTGGTTCCACTTCCGCCTGACCGGCGCAAAGGACACGGCCTGCGTGCTGAAGATCATGAATGCGGGCGGGGCGGCCTACACACGGGGCTGGGACGGTTACCGCGCCGTCGCCTCCACCGACCGGGAAAACTGGGTGCGCGTCCCCACCACCTATGAAAACGGCGTGCTGGCAATCTCCCACACGCCGGCGGCGGATTCGGTGTGGTTCGCCTATTTTGCGCCGTTCTCGATGGAGCGCCACGCCGACCTGGTCGCGCGCTGCCAGCAGGCGGACGGCGTTTCTCTGGAGGTGCTGGGCCAGACGCTGGACGGGCAGGCCATGGACCTGCTGCGGATCGGCACCGGGCCAAAGAACTTCTGGGCCGTTGCGCGCCAGCATCCCGGCGAGAGCATGGCAGAATGGTGGATGGAGGGCTTCCTCGCCCGCCTGCTCGATCCCGGCGACCGCACGGCCAGGGCCCTGCGCAAGGCCGTCACCTTCCACATCGTGCCGAACATGAACCCGGACGGTTCCCGCCGCGGCCACCTGCGCACCAATGCCTGCGGGGCCAACCTGAACCGGGAATGGGCCGAACCGGCCATGGACCGCAGCCCGGAGGTCTATCTGGTGCGCGAACGCATGCAGGAGACGGGCGTCGACTTCTGCCTCGATGTCCATGGCGACGAGGCCCTGCCCTACAATTTTATCGCCGGCATGATGGGCATCCCGTCCCTGACGGAGACCCAGAAGGCGCTGCAGCAGACCTTCTCGGACGCGCTGCTGGCCGCCTCACCCGATTTCCAGACGAAATACGGCTATCCCGACGCCAAACCCGGCAAGGGCAACATGACCCTGTGCTCCAACTGGGTGGCCGAGGAATTCGGCTGCATGGCCGCGACACTGGAAATGCCCTTCAAGGACAATGCCGACCGTCCGGACGAGACTTTCGGCTGGTCGCCGGCGCGCTGCCGTGAATTCGGGGCCGCGCATCTCGACGCGATGGCGGCGGTGCTGAAGGAGATGGGCTAGCGCCTAGAGCAGCGAGGCGTCGTCCAGCGCCCAGAGCGAGAAACCGGGGCTCTCGTCCCAGTAGCGGGGCTCCCAGTTGTCGTCCATGCGGTCCATGTCGGCGAAATACTCGGTCTTCCCGCCCGACGGATTCTTGAAATACCAGTAGTAGTTCGAGCCGAGGATGTGGCGGCCGGGCATGGTTTCCGGCTCCCAGCCGGCACCGGACATGTACTTGCCGCCCATCATGACCATGTCGAAATTCTCGACCTCGAACGAGGCATGGTCGAAGAAATTGCGGTCGGCGCGGCTGATCAGGAACAGGTTGTGGTGGTCGTTCCCGCCCTCGCAGCGCATGAAATCGCCGCCGGTCTTCGTGCTGTCCGACAGGCGGAACCGCAGGCGGTCGAGATAGAACGACACGGCCTTTTCACGATCTGCCATCTCGATCCCGTAGACCACATGTCCGATGCGGATCGGGTTCGCCTGGACCTTGGGGTCGACGAAGTCATTCATGCGCGGCTGGATCGTATTCACGTTGAGCGGGACAACGTCGACATCCACCTCGGCGGGCTGCGAAACGGTCAGGCCCAGCCCGTTGCCGCTCTCGTCCGTGAACCAGAGCGTGCCTCCCTCCTCACGAATGTCCCGGTCACGGCCGACATCATCGCCGAGTTCCTTGAGCCGGTCCGCATCGGCAACACCCCAGATCGCCGCGCGCAGTGTCGATTTCGCCTCATCCGGTGACGGCGGCAGCGACGGGTCGTCCGCAGCGCGAATCTCGATGGCCTGGTTGGCGCGGGTGCGGAACAGGGCGCGATCGGCGCTGTTGTCCAGTTCCTCCAGTCCCCAGTCACGGTAGTAGCGGGCACCTGCGCCAACATCCTCGACGCCGTAGATCAGCTTCTCAACCCGTGTGATGGCCATGTCCGTTCTCCTCAGGCCTCGTCGACGATATCGACGGCCAGTGTTCCGATCCGGCTGATGTTCACCTCCAGCCGGTCGCCATGTTTCATCCAGAGGGGCGGCGTACGCCCCGCGCCGGAACCTTCCGGCGAGCCGGTAGCGATAATGTCACCCGGCTGCAGCGGTGTGATCCGCGACAGGTACGAAATGATGTAGGGGATATCGAAAATCAGCAGATCCGCGCCTGCATCCTGCACCACATTGCCGTTCAGCGTGGTGGTGATGTGCAGCTCCGACGGGTCGGGAACCTCGTCCGCGGTGGTCATGACGGGGCCGAGCGGGCCGGTACCGATGAAGTTCTTGCCCGCCGTCACCGAGTGCTTCTGGATATCGCGGACCGAGCCGTCGACCATGATCGTGTAGCCGGCGACGTAGTCCAGTGCCTCGGCCTCGGAGACGTGGCGCGTCTCCCTGCCGATCACGGCGCAGAGCTCGCCCTCGAAATCGAGGCATTCGGAGATTTTCGGCCGGATCATGCGGCCGCCGTGGGGTACCAGCGTGGAATTCGCCTTCAGGAACACCGTCACGTTCTCGGGCAATTCCATGCCCATCTCGGCGACGTGGTCCTTGTAGTTGCGGCCCGCGCAGAACATGTGCGTGGGGTCCGGGATCACCGGCAGCCAGGTGATGTCCGCCAGCGCGGCATCGGGGCTCTCGCACGCCGCGGCCTTGCCGATCGCCATCAGTTCGCCTGAGGCAATCGCCGCCTTCAGGCTGGCATGCGGCCCGCGCCTGCCGAGATCCACCACGCCGTCGCCCGAGACGAGGCCCCAGGTCGGGCCGCCGCTACCGATGTAACTCAAGAATTGCATGTGTCCCCCCGTTGAAGAGCGGAGACTATCGCGTCATCGGATAACTAGAAAGTGCAACCAACCCTCTCCTCCCGGGAGGAGAGGGTGGCGAACAAAGTGAGCTGGGTGAGGTGGGCGGCTGCTTTGGTGGCGCCCCACCCCACCCCGGCCCTCTCCTCCCCAATGGGAGGAGAGGGTGAATCAAACTGTTCCCGTCATGCGGGGCCAGAGGTTGTCGGCGCCCCGCGCCACCACGAGGCGGCCGAGCTCACCCGCCCACACGCTCTCCGTGCCGAACTCCGCCCGCCACGACCAGAGCCGCCGCGTCAGGTGATGCAGGCGGTGTTCCTCCGTGAAGCCGATGGCCCCATGGACCTGGTGCGCGATGGCCGCGGCCTTGCCGGCGGCCTCGCCAGTGCGGATCTTGGCCGCCGCGATCTCCATGAACCCGTCTGCGCCCTCATCGACCGCACGGCAGGCGACCTGGGCTGCCATGTCCGCCGCGGCCGCCTCGCCCGCCAGGCGCGCCAACTGCTGCTGGATCGCCTGGAAGCGCGCAATGGGCCGCCCGAACTGGACCCGCTCGCCCGCATAGGTGACGCAGAGGTCCAGCACCTGCGCGATGGCACCCGCCAACTCGCAGGACCGCGCCAGCGCCCCAGCGGCCATCACCGAACCACCGGGGCCGAACTGCGCGTCCAGCCCGTCGATCAGCAGGGTGTCGCGGCGCTCACGGCCGATATTGCGGTCTTGTGCGCCCTTGCCGCCGACGGGTGAGAACGCGGCGATCATCGCCGGGTCGTCGTCCACGGCCTGCGCGACGATGCATTTCGCCGAACTGCCCCACGCCACCCGCAAAAGTGTGCCCATGACCTTGCCACCGGACACGCCGACCGCATCGCCGTCGGCCAGCGACAGCAGGCCTTCCGGGGCATCAAGGCCGGCACGCTGCAGGAGCCACGTCGCCGCGATGGTGTCGGCCAGCGGCACCGGCACGGCGTGCCGCCCGGCCGCGGACAGGATAACGAAGGCGTCCTGCCAGCCGCCGCCGAAGCCGCCGCTGTCTTCCGGCACCAGCACCCGGTCGAGGCCGTTGGAAGTGATCTCGGCCCACAGCGCGGCCGGCCATTCGCCGGCCTCCGATACCGCCAGTGCCGCTTCGGCATGATCCGCGAACAGCCGCTCGGCCGTCTCCGCGATCATGTTGCGTGTGTCGGTCATGACGAACCCCACCTCACCCCGACCCTCTCCTCCCCCAAGGGAGGGAGAGGGAGATTTGTCGGGCGCATGTAACCCTCTCCTCCGGGGAGGAGAGGGTGGCGAGCAAAGCGAGCCGGGTGAGGTGGGTTTCCGCGAAACATCATCGCAGTCCCAGTCCTCGGGCGATGACGCCGCGCATGATCTCGGTGGTCCCGCCGCGCAGCGAGAACGACACGCAGGCCTGCTGGACATAGGCCAGCGCCTTTTCCAAGTCGCTGCCGCCATCGAGGCGCGGCGCGAAGCCCAGGATCTGCTGGGCGATCTCGGGGATCTCCTGCTCGAAGGTCACGCCGAGGTCCTTCACCACGGAGGCTTCCAGCGCCGGCTCCTCACCTGCATCGAGCCGAGCGGCAACGGAGACCGACATGGCCCGCAGCGCGGACAGGTGGGCGTAGAGCCGCCCGATCGCGGTATGGGCGCCCGATTCCGGCCCCAGCCCCTCGGCGAAGCGCACCAGCTCCACCAAGAGTGCGAAGGCGCTCAGGAAGCGGTCCGGACCGCTGCGCTCGAAGGCGAGCTCTGCCGTCACCTGCCGCCAGCCCTCGCCCTCCGCGCCGACCAGCATGCCGTCGGGCACGAACACATCGTCGAAGGTGACCTCGTTGAACTCCTCGTCGCCGATCATGTTGCGGATCGGCCGCACGGTGACGCCCGGCGAGGACAGGTCGATCAGGAACTGTGTGGTGCCGCCGTGGCGGTTCTCCCCGGCCTCGCCTGTCCGAAGCAACGCGATCATCCAGTGGGACTTGTGGGCATAGGTCGTCCAGACCTTGCGACCGTTCACCTTCCAGCCGCCATCGACCTTTTCGGCGCGCGAGCGGATCGAGGCCAGGTCGGAGCCGGAATCCGGCTCGCTCATGCCGATGCAGAAATAGGTCTCCCCCGCCGCGATACCGGGCAGGATGCGGGTGCGCTGTTCCTCGGTGCCGAAGCGCAGCAGCAGCGGGCCGGACTGGCGCTCGGCGATCCAGTGGGCTGCCACCGGCGCGCCGGCGGCCAGCAATTCCTCGATGACGACGTAGCGCTCCAGCGCGCTGGCCTTGCGGCCCCAAGGTTCCGGCCAGGTCATGCCCAGCCAGCCACGCGCGCCCAGCTTGCGCGAGAATTCCGTGTCGAACCCCACCCAGGACCGCGCCCGACCGGCGGGCGGATAGGATGCGATCTCGGCGGCCAGGAAGTCGCGCACCTCGCCACGGAGCGCCTCGGCCTCCGGCGGCAGTTCGCGCGGCTGGAACACAAGCTGTGACAAAGTCCTCTCCCTATACCGGCGGGAGTTTAGCGATTTGCACGCCGGACGGCGATGCCATCTCTGATCGTCATGCCTGCGCCCCAGAACCCTCTCCTCCCGGGAGGAGAGGGTGGCGAGCGACAGCGAGCCGGGTGAGGTGGGCTGGCCCGGATACAGCGCAAGGCCCCACCTCACCCCGACCCTCGCCTCCCCACGGGGAGGAGAGGGAGCCTCTTTCCCGGCACCCCTTCTCCCCCGGCATGTCGGCGGTTAGTCTGCATCCCAACAACCAACAGCACGTGCCCCGGGAGGCCCCCTTGAGCGATTTTCTGACCTACGAACAGGACGGCGCCGTCGTTACCCTGACGATGAACCAGCCGGATGCGCGCAACCCGCTGTCGGGCGAGAAGCAGTACGAATCCTTCCTCGACGCGACCGACCGGATCAGCCGCGACGACAGCGTGAAATGCGTGATCCTGACCGGCGCGGGCAGCGCGTTTTCCGCCGGCGGCAACGTGAAGGACATGCGTGACCGCAAGGGCCTGTCGGAGGGCGGGCCGTACCAGATCCGCAACAACTACAAGCGCGACATCCACAACATCCCGCTGTCCCTCTACAACCTGGAGGTCCCGACCATCGCGGCGGTGAACGGCGCGGCCGTCGGCGCGGGCTGCGATCTCGCCTGCATGTGCGACATCCGCATCGCGTCGGAGAAGGCGCGCTTCGCCGAAAGCTTCGTGAAGCTGGGCATCATCTCCGGCGACGGCGGGGCCTTCCTGCTTCCGAAACTGGTCGGCATGTCCAAGGCGGCGGAGCTGACCTTCACCGGAGAGATGATCGGCGCGGACGAGGCGCTGGCGATCGGGCTGGTCTCGAAGGTGGTGCCCCACGAGGCGCTGATGGACGAGGCCCACATCATGGCGGGCAAGATCGCCGCCAACCCGGGCCACTCGCTGCGCATGTCCAAGAAGCTGCTGCGCGAGGGCATGCATTCGCGCCTGGAGACGATCCTCGACATGGCCGCCGCCTTCCAGGCGCTCGCCCATCACACGGACGAACACGACGACGCGGTCAACGCGCTGCTGAAGGCGCTGGAGAAGAAATAGCCATACACCCGACTGAGCCCTCATCCTGAGCCTGTCGAAGGACGAGGGCGACATCCTTATACTTCGACAAGCTCAGCATGAGGATGATTCAACGCAGGAGGCACGACATGCCCCACATCACAACCGACGACGGCGTAAACCTCTGGGTCGAGGAGCATGGCAGCGGTACGCCTGTCGTGTTCGCCCATGAATTCGGCGGCGACATCCGCAGCTGGGAGCCCCAGCTGCGCCACTTCGCACGGAACTATCGCGCGATCGCCTTCAACGCCCGAGGCTACCCGCCCTCGGACGTGCCCGAAGACGTCGGGATGTACGGCCAGTTCCGCGCCGTGGACGACATCCTCGCCGTGCTTGATGCGCTGGAGATCGAAAAGGCCCACATCGTCGGCCTGTCCATGGGCGGTTTTGCGGCGCTGCACTTCGGCTTCCGTTATCCCGACCGTGCCCTGTCGCTCACCGTCGCGGGCGCGGGTTACGGCGCCCATCCCGACGTGCACGCGCAGTTCGCACAGGAGACGAAGGACGTCGCCTCCCGCATCGAGGCCGACACCATGGCCGAGTTCTCGAAAATCTACGCCATCGGCCCGACCCGCGTGCAGTACGCCAACAAGGACCCGCGTGGCTGGGAGGCCTTCTCCAAGGAGCTCGCCGACCACTCGACGACGGGTTCAGCGAACACCATGCGCGCGGTCCAGGGCGGCCGCCCTTCCCTCTACGACTTCGCGGAGGACATGCAGGCGCTGAAGGTCCCGACCCTGATCATGAACGGTGACGAGGACGACCCGTGCCTCGATGTCGGCCTGTTCATGAAGCGCAACATCCACTCGTCCGCGCTGGTGCTGCTGCCCCGCTCGGGCCACCTGATCAATCTGGAGGAACCGGCGCTGTTCAACCAGATGCTCGGGGATTTTCTCACTCGCGTCGATGCCGGCCGCTGGGAGATGCGCGATCCGCGATCGATCACGACGGACATCCTCTGGACGCCGGACAAGTAAGGCTGGCGGCTACCCGATTCCGCAGGACCTGGCCCAGCCGAGGCCTTCCAGCGTGCCCGCGCGGGGCTTGTATTCGGCGCCCAGCCAGCCGTCATAGCCGTGCTCTTCCAGCATCCGGAAGATGAACGGGTAGTGCATCTCGCCGAAGTCGGGCTCGTGGCGGCCCGGCACCCCGGCGAACTGGATGTAGCCGGATTTGGCGAGGAACCGCTCGATCCTGTCGGCGATGAACCCCTCCGCCATCTGGGTGTGATAGAGGTCGAACTGTACCTTCACATTGTCCCGCGCGATCTCGTCGGCGATGGCGTGACCCATGGCCTGCCCGACGAGGAAATAGCCGGGATTGTCGGTGTGGTTCAGCGGCTCCAGGTGCAGCGTGATCCCCTTCTCCGCTGCGCGGTCCGACGCCTCGCGCATGTTGGCGACCAGCGTCGCGCGGTGCGCTGCCGGGTCCGCGCCCGCCGGCATCGTGCCCGACATGACGTGGATGCGCGTGCAGGCCAGCGCCTCGGCATGGGTCATCGCTATGTTGAGGTCGGCGAGGAAGTTCGCCTCCTCCCCCGGGATGGCGGCGCGGCCGAACTTCGTCGCCTCCGTCTCGCCATAGGGCGTGTTCAGCAGGGTGCATTCGATGCCCGCCGCATCGAGGCGCTTGCGGATATCGTCCAGGTCCTCGCCATAGGGGCGCTGGATCTCCACGCCGGGAAATCCCGCATCCGCCGCCGCAGTGACGCGCTCCGGCAGGGCGTGCTCGGTGAACATCATCATGATGCAGGACGAAAATTTCGGCATGGCGGCGGGTTCCCTAAATGATCAGGCGCAGAGTGTACCAAGGCGGAGCGGATTGAAGAACAAACCCTCTCCTCCCAGGAGGAGAGGGTGGCGAGCAAAGCGAGCCGGGTGAGGTGGGCCGCACAAAGCGTTCAGCTTCCCACCTCACCCCGGCCCTCTCCTCCCCAAGGGAGGAGAGGGAAAAGTGCTAGCAGTCGATCCAGCCGTCCTCGGTCTTCAGGCGGTGCCTGATCTCGTTCTGCGGGGTGAGCATCGCCTCGATGAAGCAGCCCTTCTTGGCGGCCTCGATCAGGCGCAGGCGGTCCTCCACCGGGCTGTCGGTGTCGAAGGAAATGTCCATGGTGATGCTTTTGGGCGCGCTCTCATAGGGATCACGGCCCTTTTGGGTCGCCACCCACTCACAGCGGCAGGCGATCTTCGGGTTCTCGATATCGACGCGCAGGCGCTTGGAGAACGCACGCATCTGGGTCATCAGGCAGCTCGTCAGCCCGGCGATGAAATAGGCGATGGGCAGCGGCGCGGTGCCGTCACCACCGTGGAAGCCGTATTCATCCGACGCCATCTCCCACTCGATGACCTGTGGCACCACCAGGCGCACATCCATCTCGCAGCGCATCTTGCCGACGCCAGTAGCGTCGCACTCGAAGGCCACGTCGAATGTCTTGATATCGTCCTCGGCCATGTCTCTCTCCCGGATTCTCGTGTGTTTGTTGACGGCAGTGTGCCGGAGAGCCGTTTTGCGCGGAAGGCTTGATTGCCCGCTGATTGAAAGGCGCCGGACGAACAGGTATGCATCTATGGAACAAGAAAACGCATCTTTCCCGGGGGAATTTCCATGTCACGAGTCCTGATCGTCACCGGCGGCAGCCGGGGCCTCGGCGCCGCCACCTGCATCGGTGCAGCCGAGCGCGGCTACGAGAACATCGTCGTCAACTATGTGGGCAACAAGGCGCGCGCCGATCATGTCGTCGCCGCCTGCGAGAAGGCCGGCGCGAAGGCCATCGCCGTGCAGGCCGATGTGACAAAGGAAGCCGATATCATCCGGCTGTTCGAGACGGCGGATAAGGAACTGGGCACCGTCACCCACCTGGTGAACAGCGCCGGGATCGTCGGACCCTATGCGCGCGTCGACGAGCTGGACGACTGGGACGCGCTGCAGAACCTCTGGACGCTGAACATCACCGCGACCTTCGTGTGCTCGCGCGAGGCGATCAAGCGCATGTCGACCAGGCATGGCGGCAAAGGCGGCGCGATCGTGCACCTTTCCTCCGCGGCCTCGCACCTGGGCGGCGCGGGCGTGAACGTGCCCTACGCGGCCTCCAAGGGCGCGATCGACTCCATGAACTGGGGCATGGCGCAGGAAGTGGCCGCCGAAGGCATCCGCGTGAATGCGGTCAGCCCGGGCGTCATCGACACGGAAATCCAGCCGCAGGGCCGGGTCGAGGCCGTCGGCCCGAACCTGCCCATGAAGCGCGTCGGCCAGGCCGAGGAGGTCGCCAACGCGATCCTGTTCCTGCTGTCGGACGAGGCGTCCTACATCGCCGGGACCAAGGTTAACGTCTCCGGCGCGCGGTAGGCGCTAGATCTCGATCACGATTTTGCCAAAGTGGCGACCGGCGCGGAGGTGTTCCATCGCGCCGCGCAGGTCGTCGAGCGCGAACCGCGTATCGTCGAGAGCGGGTTTCAGCCCGCTCTTTTCGATGGCGCGCAGCATCGCCTCGAACTGCTGGTAGTTGCCGCAGGTCACGCCTTCCAAGCGGACCTTGCGCGTGACCACCAGCGGCAGGCGAAATTCGTGGTTGGCGCCTGACAACACGCCGATCAGCGCGACCGCGCCGCCGAGCCGCACGGCCTTGATCGACTGTTCCAGCGTGCCCGCGCCGCCGACTTCCACAACGAGGTCGAGGCCGCGCCCACCTGATATATCACGAGCAGGCCGCGCCCATTCGGGCGTGTCGACATAGTTGATAAGGTGGTCCGCACCTAGCGATTTCAGGCGCGCGAGCTTGTCGTCCGAGGAGGATGTGGCGATCACCTCCGCCCCGGCCAGCTTGGCAAACTGGAGCGCAAACACCGATACGCCGCCGGAACCCTGGGTCAGCACCAGGTCACCGGGCTTTACGCCGCCCTGGTCGATCACAGCGCTCCAGGCGGTCAGGCCGGCACAGGGCAATGCGGCGGCCTCGGCGTCCGTCAGGTGTGAGGGCGTGTGTGCCAGGCCGTGTTCCGGCAGGACGCGCAGTTCCGTCGCCATGCCGTCTATCAGGCCGCCGAGCCCGGAATGCATGGAATGATCGTCCGGCTCGCCGCCCAGCCAGTCCTGGAAGAAATTGGCGACAACCCGGTCGCCCGGTGCGAAGCGGGTGACGCCCTCGCCGACGGCGACCACATCGCCCGCCCCGTCGGAGACAGGGATCAGGTTTGCCTGCTTCTGGCGTGAACCGTAGCCGCCCTCGACCATCAGCAGGTCGCGGTAGTTCAGCGTCACCGCCCGGACCCGGACGAGGACCTCGCCCGGGCCGGGTTCCGGGTCCGGAAGATCGACAATCGCCAGATTGTCGATCCCCGGGGTTGAGACGACAGCCGCACGCATGGGGGACGCCTACTCGGCGGCGTCCTGCACCATGTGGACGGTGCGCTGCGGGAACGGGATCGAGCAGCCGTCGGCCTCGAGCTGTTCCTTCAGCTTCTTGGTCAGGTCCCAGCGCAGGCCCCAGTAGTCGCCAGCATTGCACCAGACACGCACGATGATGTTCACCGAACTGTCAGCCAGCTCGCCGACCACCACGACGGGCTCCGGATCGGTCATGCCGCGCGAATCCTCGCCGATCACACGGTTGATCGTGGCGATCGCGGTGTCGATGTTATCGGCGTAATCGATGCCCATGACCAAATCGACGCGGCGGGTCAGGTTGGCGCTGTAGTTCATGATCGCCTGGCCCCAGATCTGGCCGTTCGGAATGATGACCTTGACGTTGTCGCCGGTCGCCATCTCTGTGGTGAACAGGCCGACTTCCTTCACGGTCCCGGCCTTTCCGCCCACATCGACGAAGTCACCGATCTTGAACGGACGGAACAGCAGCAGCATGACGCCGGCGGCGACGTTGCTGAGGGTTCCCTGCAGGGCCAGGCCGATGGCCAGACCGGCGGCACCGAAGACGGCCACGAGGCTGGTCGCCTCCACACCGAACTGCTGCAGTGCGGCGATGATGACGAAGGCGATGATCGCGTAGCGGACCAGGCTACCGAAGAAGCGGGTCAGCGTCGGGTCGGCGCGCTTCGAGCGCGAGAAGGCCCGCTCCACGGCCTTGCGCGCCCAGCCGGCAGCCATAAAGCCGAGGATGATGATGGCGAGCGCGCCCACCACATTCAGCCCATAGGTTGCGAGCACGGTATAGACCTGCTCGATCACGTCCTGAACCTGTTGATCCATCGAGATACTCCCTTTTTCCATCATGCCCGTCGCAGTGCCGGGCAAACCCTTTGTTTACGGCCCTCGGTCGAGGCGGATTATCGCCGCCGCGCCATGCGCAATGCGGTCAAAATCAGCCAGACCGGCACGACGACCACGGCCCCGATCAGCACATACGGGACGGCCCATTCCAGCGCATTGACGAGCGCGTTGAAGATGCCTTCCGCCGTGCCGCCAATCGCGCCCAGTAGGCTTTCCGGCTTCACATCCAGCGCCGAAAGCACGACGCCGATGATCAGCGACAGGAAAAACAGCTTGAGCAGGGTCCCACCGATGTTCCGCGGCATAGCGAAAGCGACCGAAATTCAATTTCAGAAGCGCCGGTTGTAGGCGAGGACGTGCACCGCGTCGACCGGAATTGCGGCGAATCCGCCTTAGGTCCGGTAGCTGGGGTCCATGGCGTCGAGACGGCGCAGGTGGCCCGGCCAGTCACGCATCGGCAGAGATTCGGTCACGTTCTCGAACTGCTTGGCCGTGTGCTCGCACACCTCTTCGGACGGCACAACCAGCGCATCCGGGCCGCCGGCCGACAGCGCCATGATCTGGGAACGGCAGCATTTCTCGAGATAGAACAGGATCGAGAAGGCCTCCGCGACCGTCGCGCCCGCGCTCAGCAGACCGTGGTTCCGGAGGATCATCGCCTTGGTGGTCCCGAGATCGGCAACCAGGCGTTCGCGTTCGTCGAGATCGAGCGCGATGCCTTCGTAGTCGTGATAGCTCAGGCGATTGTGGAACCGCATGGAATGCTGGGAGATCGACAGCAGCCCGCACTTCATGGCGGACACGGCCATCCCGGCCTCGGAATGGGTGTGCATCACACAGTGCAGCTCTTCGCGCGCGCCATGCACCGCAGAGTGGATCGTAAACCCGGCCGCGTTGGCGTGATAGGGACCGCGATTGTCCAACTCGTTGCCGTCGAGGTCGATCTTGATCAGGCTGGAGGCCGTCACCTCGTCGAACATGAGGCCATAGGGGTTGAGCAGGAAGGTCTCCTCACCCGGGATCTTCGCCGAGATGTGGGTCCGCGTCATGTCGGACATGCCGTAATACTCGACCAGCCGGTAGGCGGCGGCGAGGTTCACGCGCGTCTCCCACTCCTCGGGGCTGACCTGGTTCTCGATGCTCGGAAAAAGCTCGACGATTTCTGCGTTGGCCATCGTTTGTCTCCCGGTGTTCAGCACGCCGCCTCGGCGACGACATTGTTGCGCTGGGCGCCCAGCCCCTCGACCTCGGTGTCCACCACGTCGCCGGGGTTGAGATAGGTGCCCTGGCCGTGTCCGACGCCCGCGGGCGTGCCGGTCGACAGGATATCGCCCGGCTCCAGCGTGATCATGGCGGATGCGAACTCGATCTGTTCCTCGGGCGAAAATACCATATCGCCCGTGTTGCCGTCCTGCTTGGTCTCGCCGTTGACCTTCAGGGTCAGGCGCAGGTTCATGTGGTCGGGCACGAAGGCGCGCGGTACGAACCAGGGCCCCATCGGCGCGAAGGTGTCGTGGCTCTTGCCCCCGAACCAGTCGGTGCGGAGCGTCGGCCAGTCGTCGCGCATGTTCCAGCTTCGCGCCGAGACGTCGTTGGTGGTCATGAATCCGGCGACGCATTCCATCGCCTTTTCAGCCGAAATGCGCTTGGTGACCGGCCCGATCGCCATGGCCAGCTCGACCTCCCAGTCGATCTTGGAAGAGTCCGGTGGGATGACGATGTCGTCGAACGCGCCCGTGAGCGCGGTGGGCGCCTTCAGGAAGGAATACGGGCGCACACGCGACTTGTCCCGGTCGAGCATGTCATCGCGTTCTTCGTCGCTCTTCGCGGTGCCGGCCGCCACCATCTCGCGGATGTGGTCGCCATAGTTGGCCGCCGCGTAGATCATTTTTCCCGGTGCGAGGATCGGCGGCAGGAAGTGCAGGCCGTCCGTATCGACCGGGACGTCGTCCGGCGCGGACCCGGCGGCCGCGAAGGCCGCCATCTCGCACAGCAGGTCGAAGTTGCGGTCCCAGTCGCCCAGCAACTGCTGGATGCTGCTGACACCGACCAGCGCATCGCCGCGACGGCCCTGCCGCCAGGCCTTGTAGAGGGGGTCGAGGGCATAGTTGCCCCCGCCCGTTTCCATGAGGACGAACGGCGCGCGGCCGTCACGTGAGACAGTCGCGAGCCGGAACGTCGTGTCGGCCATGACGGTCAGCCCGTGACCGCCAGCGGCGCGAGCGCGTTGAGGTCGCTGGTCACGTCAAGGATGACCGGCTTGGTCTTGGCCGCCTCGAAAGCCTGCTGAATGGCACCCGCCACCTCGCCCGGCTTCTCGACGCGGATACCGACGGCACCCATTTCCTCGGCGATTCGCGCGAAGTTCACTTCCGTGAACTGCCACAGGCGCAGCGCCTCCTCGGTCTGCTCCCCGCCATAGACGCGATCGAAGCCACGCTTGGACTGGTTGCCCGAGCGGTTGTTGTTGACCAGCGTCACGGTGTTGATACCCCAGCGCGCCGCCGTCTCCACATCGCCGATGTGGTACCAGAAGCCCGCGTCGCCCGTGAAACAGAAGACCGGGCGGTCCGGAACGCCGCACTTGGCGCCCAGCGCCGCGGAGAACGCCCAGCCGAGATGGCCGGCCGATCGCATGTAGCTCTGGTTCGGCGACCTGAGGTCGAACATGCCGCCCATCCACATGCCGGTATGGCCGGTATCCGCGACGACGATCGCGTCGTCAGGCAGGTGCTGGCTGAGCTCGTGGCAGATGCGCTCCGGCCGCATCGGCTCGGCGTCCGAGGTCAGCAGGTCATTGTACTTGTCACGCCACTGCTGGTCGGCCTCTGCCGCGCGCGCGGCCCAGGCGGCCCGGCGGCCCGCCGATTCCGCGTTGGTCATTGCGAGCAGGCGCGTGACGGCGGTCTTCGCGTCTGCCTGCACGCCGGCAACCACAGGATAGTTACGGCCGATTTCCGCCGGCTCGATGTCGATGTGCACGACCGGCGTGCCGATCTTCGGGACGGCCCAGAAATGGGTGACCATGCCGCCTGTCGTGGAGCCGATGTAAATCACCAGGTCGGCTTCGTTGACAATGATGTTGGCGCTTTCGCGCGAATAGGTGCCGACCACGCCGACAGACAGCGGATGGTTGGCGGGAATGGTGTCCTTGCCGTTCAGCGAGGTGGCCACCGGAATGTTCAGCCGCTCGGCCAGAGCGACCACTTCGGCCTGTGCGCCCGACGCCTTCACGCCGCCACCCGCGACGATCACGGGCCTCTCGGCCGCCTCGATTGCGGCCATCGCGGCACGGAGTGCATCTTCCGACGGTTCCGGGCGATAGGCCGGAGTCTGCGCGAAGGCCTCCTCGACCAGTGCCTCCATATCGGCCTCCTCGGCATCGATCTGGCCTTCATTGCCACGGAACTGGAGATGCACCGGACCCGGCGTGCCGGTCGTGGCCTCGCGGAAGGCCTGGCGGACCATGTCAGGGAAACGCGAGACATCATCGACCGTCGCGTTGAACTTTGTCACCGGCTCGAAGGCCGGCATGTCATCGACTTCCTGATAGACGCCGCGGAACTTGGTCTTGGGATCACGCCCACCGGTCATGGCAATGACCGGCGCCTTGGCCAGCCAGGCATCGCGCAGGCCAGCCGCGAGGTTCAAAGCGCCGATCACCTGAGCCATGCAGATGCCGGGCTTGCCCGTGGCGCGGGCGTAGCCGTCCGCCATATAGGCGGCGGTCGCCTCGGAATGGACGTGCAGGCGCTTGATATCCGTGCGCTTTTCCAGTTCGACCATCGTGGTGCGCAGCACCGCCGGCACATGGAAGATATGGGTGACCCCGTATCCCTTCAGCAGGTCCGCCATGACCTGCGCGCCCGTCATCTTCGCCATTCTCTCATTCCCTCTCGCTTGGATTGGATCGGCCGTCTGTGGCGACCGTTGATCAAATAAGACCCGTTTTTTAAACCGTCCGGCACTGGCGGACAACGCATGAGCCCCGGATATCGGTGCAGCGCCGCGCGCATACCGGACGCCTATTCAACGCCCAGTTCCGCGCGCACGATCTGCGCGCCCTCGACCATCGAATTGAGCTTCGCAAGCGCAGACTCGCGCGTCAGGTACTTCATGCCGCAATCCGGAGCGACAACCATGCGTTCGGGCGGCAGATGCCTCAGTGCGGTGCGGATACGCTCGGCCACAAGCTGCGGGCTTTCCGCCTCGGTTGTGTCCATGCCGATCACGCCGACAAGGACGGCCTTGGACGGCAGCTTCTCGAGGATCGCCGTATCGAGGTTTGGCTGCGCCGCCTCGATCGATATCTGGTCGGCATCGACCGCATCGAGTTCAGGCAGGAACGAGTAGCCGCTCGGCTTGTTTTTCACGGCGCTCGCGTAACCGAAACACATATGGACTGCGGTCGTGCCCACCACGCCATCGAGCGCCCGGTTGATGGCCTCGACCGCGAACTCCCGCGCCTGTTCATGACGCGCCTGCATCCAGGGCTCATCGAGTTGCACGATGTCGGCGCCCGCCGCGAACAGATCGCGGATCTCGGCGTTGACCGCATCGGCATAGGCCATCGCGGCCTCGCGTGGGCTGGCGTAGTGCTCGTTGGATGCCTGCATGCTCATGGTGAACGGCCCGGGCACGGTGATCTTGGCGATTCGGTCCGTATGGGCGCGCAGGAATTCCATGTCGCGCAGCTGGACGGGCTCGCGGCGGCGGATCGGCCCGACGATGCGCGGCACCCAAGTGGTCCCGTTGGTCCGGTTGGGAACTTCGGCCGGATTGTCGATATCGAGCCCGTCGAGTGCAGTGGCGAAGCGATTGGAATAGCTCTCCCGCCGGATTTCGCCATCGGAGATGATGTCGAGTTCGGCCGATTCCATGTCGCAGATTGCGGCTATGGTGGCTTCGTCCTGGGCTGCCTCAAGCGCCTCGTCCGCAACGCGCCATATCTGCCGCGCACGCACACGCGGTACGCCCAGGGTTGCGAGACGATCCCGGTCGATCAGGGTCTCAGGCTGCGGGTAGCTGCCGACGACCGAGGTCGCGAGCGGCCGGAGCTCTACCTTTCGTCCGGTCACCACGACACCCGATCACCTACCCGGCGCTCTACGCCGCGGCCTTCTTCGTCCAGACGTGCTGCAGGAGATAGGTCACGACGAGGATCACGGCGCCGACCACATAGAAGTGGAACCGCAGATCACCGGTGTATCCCGTCACCCAGTCCGCGAAGGGCCCGGAGGGCATTAGCAGACACAGGGTTGCTAGCAGCCATATCCACCGTTCGAACGGAAGGGTCCGGCCGATCCCGTAGCCATCGAGGAACCGCGCCCAGGCATACACACCCAGCGCGGCCGCGATCACCGTCACGACAATGTCCCATGTCTCGCCATCCAGCAGCATAGGCGTGTAGGCGAACAGGAACGGTGTGATCAGGATCATCGACGCCAGCTTGAGCGCCTGGTTGCCGGTCTTCACCGGATCAGACACCGCGATCGAACTCGCCGCATAGGCGGCCAGCGCGACAGGCGGCGTCACGGCGCTCACCACCGCAACCCAGTAGCTGATCATGTGCGCGGTCAGAGCCGGGACACCGAGATCTGTCAGCGCGCCCACCGCGAACACCGCGAGAATCACGTAGCTCGCTGCGATCGGCAGCCCCATGCCGACGATATAGCCGGCAATGATGACAAAGAAGATCGCGATGGCCAGGTAGCCGCCGCTTGCGAGCACCAGCAGCTCGCCGACCTTGTTCGGCAGCGCACTTTGCGTGGCCGCGGCAAGCAGGATGCCGAGCACACCGGCAATACAACTGACGACCAGGGTATTTCGCGCGCCAGCTTCCATCGATTCCCAGATGTTACGGACCAGTTCACCGGCAACATCCCGGAGACCCGTCATGGTCCGGGTCTGGACCTGCATTCCGACGATGTTCTGGTCCCCTGCACCGCCGTCCGACGACACCTGGGACTCGTCCCGTCCGAGGATCGCAATCTCCCCCGCCTTGAGGACAAGGAAGGAGAACAACACCCAGAACGCGGCATCGCTGAGACCAACGCCAACATAGTCGTCCACAAACCACATGAAGGGGGCACCGATCTTCGCGCCGAGGAAGTAGACAAACACGCCGACGGCAATCGAGATGACCAGATACGGCTTCCAGCTCGTGCTCGAACGCTTGGTCGGGATGGACGCCACCAGGTCAATCGCCTTCAGCATGACAATCACGACGATTGTCTTTGCCGCCGCGAGGAACGGTGAATCGCCGATCACCAGCAGGTAGACCATGAAGGGGATCGGGAGCAGCAGGTGCAGCCGCGGAACAATTTCGCTCCACGGCGGCAGCTCGCTGACCGGAACCCCGTGCAGCTTGTTCCGCACGGCCCGGAAATAGACGATCATCCCGACGGACAGATAGTACAGAATCGCCGGGATCAGGGCGATCTTGATGATCTCGACATACGGAACCTCGGTCAGCTCCGACAGCAGGAACGCGCCGGCGCCCATGATCGGTGGCATATAGGCGCCGCCCGTGGAGGCCGCGGCCTCGACGCCTCCGGCGAATTCGGGGCGGTAACCCACCCGCTTCATCAGCGGGATCGTGAACGTGCCGGTCGTCATCACGTTGGCCACGCCCGAGCCCGAGATCATGCCGAAGAAGCCGGAGCTGATCACCGCGGCGAGGCCCGGCCCACCGGTTCTTGCGCCGGTCAGGCGATAGGTCGTGTTGATGATCACCACGCCGAGGCCTGTCTTTTCGAGGAACGCGCCGAGGATCACGAAGATCACGATGAACGTGGCAAAGGTGTTGGTGATCAGGCCGAACATGCCCTCGGTGGAGAGCATGAGGAATTCCATGACGCGTGCCGTCCGGAAGCCCGGATGGTTCAGGATGCCCGGCATGGCCTGGGCGATCACATCGAAGGAGTAGATAAAGAACAGGAAGCCCAGCAGCGGGATCAGCGGTCCGACAATTCGCCGGGCAATCTCGTAGCTCACGGCCGCAAGCATGACCGCGAAGATGACCAGCTGAGCCGGGACGAGCGAGCCGATATTGGCGCGTAACTCGTCCAGGTTGACGATCCACCACATGACCGCGAGGATCGCGCCGGCGATGAACAGCAGGTCGGAAAGCGCGAACCCGGAACGGCGCTCGAGCTTCCAGCCCTCGATGGCATAAATGACCGCACCGACGAGCCCGCCTGCAAGCCCTATCAGGAGTGTCGTATCACTCTCGAAGCGGCGCCAGAGTTCCGTCTGCGGCCCGAAGTACCAGTAGGCGAGGACCGCGAACGCGGCGCCCATCATGAACAGGTTTGCCAGCCCGAAGAACTCATCGAGCCAGATTGGACGCTCGCGATAGGAACGCTGCCGGTTCTTGAACAGCAGCAGCGACATCACCGCGACGCCGAGGAAGAAGGTCCCGCGGAAAACGCCCTCGACCGGCGGGCCGAAGAACGAGATGTGCAGGAAGAAGTACGAGTAACCGACAGCAATCACCGAAAACAAAATTCGGATGATGCCACTCAAATCGCGCGGCGGGGTCATCTCATCGCTGATGACGCCGATGCGCATCAGGGTGTTCAGGGTGGAACTGGCCATGTCGGAAAAACTTCGCTGTCGAACTGTTAGGGGAAACAGATGTGGACGGGGCGCGAAGAGAAAAACTCTCTTCGCGCCCTTTCGTCACGTTTCATACGGGTGTCTACGTTTCGGGACGCCCGAGCGGCTTGGGATCAGAACGCCTTGACGTTGTCTGCCGCGACCGTGAAGCCGCGCTCGCCCCAGTACTTGGCGGCCGCCGGATGGACCGGGATGCCAAGCGCCTTGAGGTTCTCGAAGTTGCCGCTCAGGGTCTTCCAGTAACCCGCGGTGGCGGACAGCTTCTCGAGGTTGGCCGGGTCGGCAACCGTCTTCAGCATGTCGTAGACGGCCTCGTCGGAAACGGTCTTGTAGACCATCCAGAAGACATCGTAGCCGATCGTCTTGGCCGGCTCGGTCATGCCCTTCACGTCCTTCTGCACCGGAATGGTGACCGGCGCGTAGAACGGGTTGGACTCGATGACCTTGGCCTGCTCCGCATCGGTCATGGTGATGTAGCGGACCGGCTTGGTGATCGACAGCTGGGTCAGAGCCGGAATCGTGAACGGCGCACCAGCCGAGCAGAACACGTCGACCTGGCGGTCGCCGAGCGCACGGGCGGAGTCCGAGAAGCCCAGAAAACGGGCGTCGATATCGTCACGGATGCCAACACCCTTGAAGATGTTCTCGCAGTTGACGTTCGAGCCCGAACCCTTGTTCAGCAGGTTCACGATCTTGCCCTTCATGTCCGCGTAGGACTTGATCGGGCTTTCATCGAGAACCGCGATGATCTGGGTCTGCTGGCGGACGTTGGCGATGATGCGGTAGTCCTTGCTCGCCCCGTCCTTCTCGAACAGGCCGACGCCGTTCCAGGACTGGTAGATCTGGCCGATGTGGCCCCAGGCGGTGTCGAAGTCACCCAGCGAGACACGGCGGACGTTGTCGACCGAACCGTTCGAGGGCGAATAGGCAAACTTGTACTTGCCTTCCAGCTCGGTGTTCAGAAGCTGCGCGCCGGCGCTCACGGCCGGATGCCAGCCGCCACCGGCGGGGCCACCACCGATGCGGTACTGCTCGGCGGCCTGCGCTGCGGACGCAAGCGCGACGACGCTGGCGGCAGCAATGATGGTGCTCATGAATTTCATGGGGGGATCCTCCCTGTTTTCCTGGTTGAGCATGACTGAGCCCGGCTACGGCTCCCTAACAAGGGGGAACCGATCCGGAATTTCCTTATTGTCAAAAACGATGGCAGCGTCCCCAGACGAGATCAAGTGGTTTGTCAGACGCGTTGTTCGCGTTGCGCCCAAATGGGCAGGCCAGTGGGCAGGCGACGATTCAGCGCGTTGCGTGCGGGCCATCCGCCTCGCTAGATTTGCGGCAATAACGAACAAGCCGGGGTGAACATGATTGAGGTCATCCGAGACGAGATCACGAGTCCGGACTGCTGGGTCGGGCCCGAAATCCAGAACGACGGCCGCTGGCTGTACGAACTGGATGCAGACGAGATTGCCGAACTCGATGCGGCGCTGCGGGCGGTGAAGGCCGCCGGCCTCTCGATTCCCTTCACGGCGGACGAGTTTCCGATACCGACATTCAAGGCGCGGCTGGACGAACTGACATCCCGGGTCACGGACGGACTGGGCGTCATCCTGATCCGCGGCGTCCCGCGCGAACGTTACTCCAACGAGGAATGTGCCCTGATTTACTGGGGAATCGGCGTCCATATGGGCCGTCCGGTTTCCCAGAATTCCCGCGGACACCTGCTGGGCCATGTGACCGACGAAGGCAAGACCCTCGACGACCCCAATGCCCGCGGTTACCAGACGCGCAACAAACTGGACTTCCATTGCGACCAGCTTCCCGTCGACCTGCTTGGCCTGTTCTGCCTGCGCAAGTCGAAGTCCGGCGGTGCGAGTTTCCTGGTCAGCGCACCGGCCGTACACAACGCGATGCGCGCCGAACGGCCGGACCTGCTGGACGTCATGTACAAGCCCTTCCATGTGGACTGGCGCGGCGATCACCCGAACGGCGAGCAGCCCTGGTATGACGTGCCCATGCTGAGCGCCCATAACGGCCGCCTGGCCGCGCGCATCACCAACCGGTCCTTCATGGAATCGGTGTCACGATATGGTGATGAACTGGCGCTGAGCGCCGCCCAGCGCGAGGCTCTGGACGTCTTCCAGGAAATCTCGAACCGCGAGGAACTGCGCCTGCAGATGCATTTCCAGGAAGGCGACATGCAGTTCATCAACAACCACTCGATCCTGCATGCCCGCGAAGCCTACGAGGATTACGACGACCCGGGCCTCAAGCGTCACCTGCTGCGCATGTGGATCGGCATGACCGACCACCGCCGCCGCGCGCTGTCACCGATCCTCGATGACCGGTACCGGTGGGTGGAAATGGGCGGCATCCCCAAGAGCCGCGAAGCGGCCTGACGCGGCTCATCTGAAAGTTCCCTGACAACGAAAATGGCCCGCCTCGAATGAGGCGGGCCAAATCGGCTCGACGTCTTGTTGGCGTGTCAGGCGAGAACCGTACCCGGGTTTCCGTCGTCGTATTCGATGGTGTCGCAGCGCGCGATCTCGATCGCGGGGCGGGAACCCGCCGTCCCGGAAGGGCGGACGGGCCGCGCATGAAACTCGGGGCGGAAGGTGGATACGACCGTGGCGGGATTCCCGTCCTTGTCGTACTCGACGGTGGCAGCCGGAGCGCGCCATGCGCTTTCGGTGATGCGGAGATCGGGCCGTGCGGCTTTCGAGATCTGGTTCATCGGAGTGCACCTTTCGCCTGCTTGGGTTTGGACCGTTACCGCCATCTCTCCTGTCGGCGGCACAAGGACCCTAGCGGCGCGCACCCGCGAACCTCAAATAAAATACGCAATTTCAATTGTTTACACGTAAACGCCTTTACAGGTCGGGCGTGACATTCTGTAAAGCTTGCAAAGCCGGACGCCGCCAGACCGCTGAAAGCAGTCGGTTCGCGCAAAACGCCCGGCAACAACGTTGCCGTCGGGAAGGTTTTGGCTGGAATGGTGCCCGGGGGCGGATTCGAACCACCGACACCGCGATTTTCAGTCGCGTGCTCTACCAACTGAGCTACCCGGGCACACGGGTCAGTTGGAAGGCGCGGATATACGGAAATTCACACGGCCTGTCCAGCGCCCCACCCGACGAATTCGGGATTCAGTCGCGCCCGTCGGTGTCGTCGTCCATGCCGCCGGCCATACCGTTCCCGAGGCCGCCCTCATAGACGGTCGGCGCCTCGTCGGTCGGGATACGGTAATCGCCGCCCAGCCAACGCGACAGATCAACATTCGCGCACCGTTCGGAACAGAACGGGCGATGCTTCTCGGTCACGGACTTGCTGCAGATCGGGCAGTTCTTGGTCATGTCGACTACGCAGATGTGGACGTGCGTTGCCCGGAACCTACCACGACCTCGAATCGGGACGGGTCGCACCCCGGCTCGCGCACGATGTCCAGCCGCCCTGTGCGGCGTACAGCCTCGGCCAGGGCACCCGCCATCGGCCCCTCGAGGCAATCCGCGACCGTCCCGGCGACCAGCAGGCGGTAACCGCCGGACGGTGTCGTCGCCGCGGTCCGGATCGCGGCGCGCAGCGCGTCGCACGCCACGGTCTCGGGCGACAGCGCGGGCTCCGCCGGTGCGGCGAGCATACGTTCGGCGAGCGTCGGGCCGGTCCGCGTCCGGGTCATCTCGATCAGGCCGAGGTTGGTCACGCCCAGAACATGCACCCCTCCCGGATCGTCGCGCACCGCGCCACGCATGCGGTCGAGCACCTTGTTCCGGTCATCCCGCGCGCCCATCTTCAGCGCGTCGATCACGATGGCGCCCGCGATGTTGCGCAGGCGGATCTGCCGCGCGATCTCGCCCATCGCCTTCATGTTCACGTCACGCGCCGCGCGGCCAGGCTTGCCGGAATCCCCGCCCGAGTTCACATCGATCACGCACAGGGCCTCGGCCTGGTCGAAAACCAGTTCCGCACCGCCCGGCACGGCGAAGCGCCGGGCCAGCGCCGCCTCGATCGCATCATCCACGCCGCGCTCGGTGAACAGGGCGCCGCGCCCCCGCTCGATGGTCAGGTCCGCATCGGACATGTTCGCGTCGAGCCATGCATAGACGGCCTTCTCCACACCCGCGTCATTGCAAATGATCCGCACCAGTCGCTCGCTGGCGAAACGCTCGAGGATTTGGCCCACCGGGCTTTCCGGCGCCTTGCGCTCGCCCGGTTCGTCGCCGGTCTTTCCGTCGGACTCGATCCGCACCACGCGCGGGCCCTTGTCTGCAAAGGAGTCGGCAACGACGCGCACGTCGATCCCCTCGCCCTCATGAATGATCTCGGCGATGCGCGCCCGGCGCTTGCCCTTGTCGTCGGCAGGTGCCGCATCGCGTGCACGCAGGAAGGCATCCGCACCGATGCCGATGTCGACGAAGGCACCGTTGATGCCCGGCTCGATCCGGCGCACCCGCCCGCGATATTCCGCACCGACACGGCTGGGCGCCGAAGTGCGGTGATGCACCACGTCCCAGACCGCCCCGTCGCGCAGGAGCGCGCCACGCACCTCGCCCGGACTGGCCTCGATCAGAACCGTTTCCGCCCTCATGCGTTTGCTCCATAGCCGAGACCGGTGAGCATGGCGCGCGTCATCGCAACGTCCAGGCCGACCACATTTGTATAGGACCCGTTGATGGCGGGTATGAAGGCCGCCGCCGCGCCCTGGATGGCATAGCCGCCCGCCTTTCCCTCCCACTCGCCTGTGGTGAGGTAAGCCTCGACCTCGTCGTCGTTGAGGCGCTTGAACCGGACCGCCGTGTCCGCCAGCTTCACGACCAGCCGTCCATCGGGCGCAACCAGGGCGATGCCCCCAAGCACGCGGTGCCGGCGCCCGGACAGCAGTTGCAGGAACGCGCGCGCCTCGTCCGCGCTCGCGGGCTTGCCAAGCACACGGCGGCCGACGGCAACAACTGTGTCGGCGGCGAGTACGAAGGCATCGGCATGGTTGGCCGCAACCGCGCGCGCCTTCTCCGACGCAAGCCGCCGGGCGAGTTGCGCCGGGAGTTCCCCGCGCAGGGGGTATTCATCAATGTCGGCAGGCACAACTGCATCGGGCACGACACCGATCTGCGCAAGCAGGTCGAGCCGGCGCGGCGAGGCTGACGCCAGGACGAGATGCACGGTCAAGCCGCGTCTCCACATTGGTGATGGATGATCGATGCGCCGGTCCGGCGCATGCACGGTGTGTGTCCGCGCTGCGTCACGCCGCTACTTGAAGCGGAACGTGATGCGTCCCTTCGTGAGGTCGTAGGGCGTCATCTCCACGTTCACCTTGTCGCCGGCCAGAACGCGGATGCGGTGCTTGCGCATTTTACCGGCCGTGTGCGCAAGGACTTCGTGGCCGTTGTCCAGCTCAACGCGGAACATCGCGTTCGGCAGGATTTCGGTCACGGTACCGGAAAATTCGAGCAGGTCTTCTTTCGCCATGCACTTCTTCGAGTTGTTTCTATCGTCCCGCCCCCGTGGCGGGATGGCGCAAGCAAGCGGAAAACCTCGGTCATTTCAAGCTTTTTCCGGCGCGATCGCCCCGGGCCGGAGATCAGGCCGAAGGCTCGGAATCGGGAAATCGCTCCCGGATCCGCGAAAACAGGGCCTCGCGCACATCCCGGTAGGCCTGCAACCGCGCCTCGCGGCTGCCGCCCACATCTGCCGGATGGGCCACCGGCCAGTACTCCACATCGCATGCCAGCGTCCGTGTGAACTCGGTCGCGCGGTCCTTCGCCTGGGGCGTGAACGCCACAATCAGGTCGACCGAGCTGTCACCCAGCTCGTCAAAACTCTTCGGGTGGTGTGCCGTGATATCGAGGCCGATTTCCTGCATTGCGGCGACCGCAAAGCCGTCGGGCCCGTTCTCGTCCGGCTCCACCCCGGCGCTGTCGACGTAGACGCGCTGACCGGCGATGTGACGCATGATCGCCGCCGCCATGGGCGAGCGGATCGAGTTGCGGTCACACGCGAAGAGGATGCTGCCGGGAAGTCTAGCCATCTCCGCCTAGGCCCTGAACTGCAATGCGCACAAAAGGGTGAACAGGCGGCGCGCGGTCTGGTGGTCGACCTCGATCTTGCCCCCAAGCATTTCGCGCAGGCGGTCGGAGCCCTCGTTGTGGAGCCCGCGCCGACCCATGTCGATGGCCTCGATCTGCGACGGTGAGGCCGTGCGGATGGCCTCGTAATAGCTCTCGCAGACCGTGAAGTAGTCCTTGATGGTACGGCGGAAGGGGGCCAGCGACAGCGGTATCTCCCCCACCGCCTCGCCTGTCCGGGTGGCGATATCGAAGATCAGCCGGCGTCCCTGGGCGCGCAGGACCAGCGCATAGGGTCCCGGCGGCACGGTTCCGAATTCGGCAGGGTCAGGCGCGAAACTGTTGTCCTCGGTCAGGTCGTATATCGCGACCTGGATTTCCCGCTCGACATCGGGGTGGTACCGGACGACGCCGGGGTTATCGATCTCGATGCTGGCGACGCGGTTGCTATCGCTGCTCATTGCCGGGACCGGGCTTGCCCACCCGCACCTCGACCGCGCGGGCATGGGCTTCCAGCCCCTCCGCGCGCGCCAGGGTCATCGCGGGCTCCGCGAGCCGGGCAAAACTCGCTGCATCGGCGGAAAACATGGAACTGCGCTTCATGAAATCGATCACGCCCAGCCCGGACGAGAACCGCGCCGTGCGCGCCGTCGGCAGGACGTGATTGGGGCCGGCGAGGTAGTCGCCCAGCACCTCGGGCGCATAGGCGCCCAGGAACATGGCGCCGGCATTGCGGATGCGCGGGGCCAGCGCCTCCGCACCCGGTGTCATGAGTTCGAGGTGTTCCGGTGCGATCCGGTCGATCAGCGGCAGCGCCGCGTCCATGTCGGGCACAAGCACGACCGCGCCGAAGTCTTCCCAGCTCGGCCGTGCGATGTTCTGGCGCGGCAGAACCGCGAGCTGCGCCTCGACCGCCGCACCGACCGCATCAGCCAGCGCCGCGTCGTCGGTGATCAGGATCGACTGCGCGGTCGGGTCATGCTCGGCCTGGCTGAGGAGGTCCGCCGCGATCCAGTCCGGGTTCGCGTTGCCTTCGGCGACGACGAGGATTTCGGACGGACCTGCGATCATGTCGATGCCGACCACGCCGAAGACCTGGCGCTTGGCCTCGGCCACATAGGCGTTACCGGGCCCGACAATCTTGTCGACGGGCGCGATCGTGTCGGTCCCGTACGCCAGCGCGCCCACGGCCTGGGCACCGCCGATTCGGTAGACCTCGTCCACGCCCGCAATGTCGGCCGCGGCCAGCACAAGCGGGTTCAGCGCACCGTCCGGCGACGGCACGACCATCACCAGCCGCTTCACACCGGCGACGCGCGCGGGCACGGCGTTCATCAGCACGGATGACGGGTAGGCCGCGGTTCCGCCGGGCACATACAGACCGGCGGCCGACACAGCCCGCCAGATGCTGCCAAGGCGCACGCCGTCATCATCCACATAGTCGAAATCGGCGGGGCGCTGGCGTTCATGATAGGCCGCGATGCGCGCACGCGCCGTCTCCAGCGCCGCAAGCGCTTCCGCGTCACAGGATGCCCTCGCCGCGGAAATCTCCTCCGCCGACACGCGCATGCCTTCGGCGGTCAGCTCCAGCCGGTCGAACTTCGCAGTGTAATCGAGGACCGCGGCATCACCTTCCGCACGCACGCGCGCGAGGATGTCCGATACGACTTCGCGCACATCGACCGACGCCTCGCGCCGTTCTGCGAGAAAGTCTTCGAAGCTTTGCGCGAAATCGGTTCCGGTGGCGTCGAGCCTACGCGGCATCACGTCCGTCCTGGACCGCATCGCGAATACGGTCGATCCAGCCGGTCAGGATGCCCGCGCGGGTCTTCAGGGCCGCCCGGTTGACCACGAGGCGCGAGCTGATCTCGGCAATGGTCTCGATCTCGACCAGCCCGTTGGCCCTGAGCGTGTCGCCCGTGGAAACAAGGTCGACGATGCGCCGGCACAGGCCCAGCGACGGTGCAAGCTCGATGGCGCCGTTCAGCTTGATGCATTCGGCCTGCACGCCGCGGCGCGCGAAATGGCGCTGGGTCAGGTTCGGGTACTTGGTGGCCACACGCACATGGCTCCAGCGCTGCGGATTGTCCACGGCGACAACCGACTGCGGCGCGGCGACGGCGAGGCGGCACCTGCCAAGGTCGAGGTCCAGCGGCGCATAGAGCTCGGGATAGTCGAATTCCATGATGACGTCGCTGCCCGCGACGCCGAAATGGGCTGCGCCGAAAGCAACGAAGGTCGCCACGTCGAACGCGCGCGCGCGGATGATCTCGATCTCCGGCACGTTCGTCGCGAACTGGAGCTGGCGCGCATCCGGGTCGTCGAATGCCGCTTCGGGCTCGATCCCGGCGCGCTTGAGCACGGGCAGCACCTCTTTGAGGATACGTCCCTTGGGCAGGGCCAGGATCAGCTTGTCGTTCGTCTTGGACACAATCCACCTTCCATACGAACCCGCAGAACGGCCAGAAAACCGGCATTTCTGCCGGGCTCCAACGCGAACGAGGTCAGTCGTCCGCGTGCCGGGGCCGCCATTGGGTCGGCCAGGGTTCGCCGAAGTCCTCTAGATGGCACAGGAGTTCCGTGGTTTCCAGCCGAATTGCCGCATGGCCGGAGAAGGTGAAATCGACCGTCACGCCCGCCTCACCCGTCCGCTCGGAGCAGGTGACCGACAGGAGATTCAGGAACTGGCTCCGGTCGCCCAGGTTGATGCCGCGCCGCTTCACCTCGACCACGTTCGACACGGTGACGGCACAGTTGACCCGTTCACCCTGTCCCGAGGTCGCATCAGGCGGCTGGATCTCCCACCGGTACCGGTTGGCCGCCATGATGAACTGCCGCTCACCCGGCGAGTGGGCGATGTCGCCGATGGGCACGATGGCGTCCTGCAGCGCACCGGACATGACAGCCAGGTCCGCGTCGTCCACCGCCTTCAGGCGCAGCAACGGGATATCACTGCTCATCCGGTGTCCTCGACACGTTCCACGTCGGCGCCCACGAGGCGCAGCTTTTCTTCCAGCCGCTCGTAGCCGCGGTCGAGATGGTAGATGCGCCGCACCTCGGTCTCGCCCCCGGCGGCCAGTCCCGCGATCACCAGCGAGGCGCTGGCACGCAGGTCGGACGCCATCACCGGCGCGCCGGTCAGGCTTTTGACCCCGCGCACAAGCGCGGAGCGGCCCTGGAGTGTGATGTTCGCGCCCATGCGATGCAGTTCCGGCACGTGCATGAAGCGGTTCTCGAAGATCGTCTCGGTCACCACCGACGCCCCTTCGGCCACTGTCATCAGGGCAAGGAACTGCGCCTGCAGGTCGGTCGGAAAGCCCGGATAGGGATCGGTCTCCACATCCACGGCCTTGAGCGCCGCGTTGGACCGGCTGACATAGATGCCGCCGTTGCGGGTCTCGATGGTCGTGCCGGTGTGGCGCAACTGCTGGGCCGCGGCGTCGAGGTGGGACAGGCGCGCGCCCTCCAGCTCGACCGTACCGCCGGTGATCGCGGCGGCCATCGCATAGGTCCCTGCCTCGATCCGGTCGGGCATGATCGCGTGCCGGGCACCGTGCAGCCGGTCCACGCCCTCGATCACCAGAGTGTCCGAACCGACACCCTCGATCTTCGCGCCCATGGCGATCAGGCACTCACACAGGTCGGTAATTTCGGGTTCACGCGCCGCGTTCTCCAGCACGGACCGGCCCTTGGCGAGGCTGGCGGCGAGCAGAAGGTTTTCCGTCGCGCCCACAGAGACCTTTGGGAAGGCGAACTGCGCGCCGCGCAGCCCGTCGCGCGCGGTGGCACGGATGTAGCCGGACTCGACCTCGATCTCCGCCCCCAGCGCCTCCAGCCCGGCCAGGTGGATATCGACGGGCCGGGTGCCGATGGCGCAGCCGCCGGGCAGGGAGACCGTCGCAATCCCCTCGCGCGCGACGAGCGGGCCGAGCACCAGCACGGAGGCGCGCATCCTGCGGACCAGGTCATAGGGCGCGGTGGTGCTGGTGATGTCCTTCGCCGTCAGCGACATGACGCGGCCGGCATGCCCGCCATTGCCTTCATGGCCTTCGAGCGAGACCTGCGCGCCGTGCTGGCCCAGCAGGTTCGCCATGGTGGTGATGTCGGCCAGGTGCGGCACGTTCGAAAGCACAAGCGGCTCGTCGGTCAGCAGGCAGGCGGCCATCAGCGGCAGGGCGGCATTCTTCGCTCCGCCGATCCGGATGGTGCCGTTGAGGGGCTTACCGCCGCGAATTCTGATCTTGTCCATGGCCCCTTGCGGTCCCCGAAATCCTTGTCTGCCCCTGCCCTAGCGGGCGAATGCGGCCATTGCGTGTCGTCTTGTGTCTACAGTTTGGGAACGGTGATCCCGCGCTGGCCCATATACTTGCCCTTGCGGTCCGCATAGGAGACCTCCGGCGGTCCCTCGCCCTTGAGGAACAGGAACTGGCAGGCCCCCTCGTTCGCATAGATGCGCGCGGGCAGCGGCGTGGTGTTGGAGAATTCCAGCGTCACATGGCCTTCCCATTCAGGTTCCAGCGGCGTGACGTTCACGATGATGCCGCAGCGCGCATAGGTCGACTTGCCCAGGCAGATCACCAGCACATCGCGCGGAATGCGGAAGTATTCCACCGTGCGCGCCAGAGCAAAAGAGTTCGGCGGCACGATGCAGACATCGGTGGTGCGGTCGACGAAGCTCTTCTCGTTGAAGTTCTTCGGGTCGACCGTCGCCGAATCCACATTGGTGAAGATCTTGAACTCTTCCGAGACGCGCGCGTCATAGCCATAGGACGACAGCCCGTAGGAGATCACGCCCTCGCGCGTCTGTTCATCGACGAAGGGTTCGATCATGCCCGTCTTGCGGGACATGTCTCTGATCCAGGTATCGGGCATGATCGGCATCGGAAGGCCCCCACGGATATGCTTTGCGGCCCTTTGGCTTGTACCCAATGCCCCATTTCCCCTCAAGCAAGCCGCCGGGGGACAACTTTTCCAAACAATTTCAGATTCTTAATGGGCTATGACGCGTCGTTGTCGGCGCCGGAGTCGCGGTCAACCGATTCGCGCTCGCGGCGCTGGGCGCTGCGGCGGCGGAGATTCGCGCGCAGCGCGGCCGCCTGCCGCTCCCGGCGGGCCTTCGCTTCGTCGCCCGGGGACGGCTTGCCGGACGGCCGGCTCTTCCCGTCAGGAGCTCCTGTCTTGCTCATTTCGCGCGCGCCGCGACGGCCTCCACCTCGACCTTCCAGCCCGGCGAGGCGAGCGCGGCGACCACCACCAGCGTCGAGGCGGCCGCGTGCCCGCCCGCCCAGCGGTCGCGGATCTCGCGGAAGGTCGCCACGTCGGCGGCGTCGACCAGGTAGGAGTTCAGGCGCACAAGGTCGGTGACCTCCATGCCCGCGGCCTCAAGCGCCAGTTCGACGTTGCGCAGGACCAGCTCGCACTGTCCCGCGATGTCATCGGGCGTGTTGCCGGCCGCGTCGATGGCAACCTGGCCGGAGATGAAGGCCAGCCGGGTGCCGTCCGGCACCTCGACGATATGACTGTATTTGCTGGGCGGGTTGGGCAGCGTCGGCGGGTTGATCAGGTTCAGCATATTGCGTCTCCGTTTGTGTGCGGCCGGTCAGGCCTCGATCGCCGCGAAGGCCTTGTCGACGGACTTGCCGCCGAGGCGCAGCGCCGCGCAAATCTTCTCGATCAACGCGCGCTCATCGGCACTGTCGCGCCCGTCGGCCAGGCTCATCACCGCGCTGATGCGCAGCAGCAGGTCCGGCGCGCCCTCGGCCTTGGTGCCCGCGACGATGGTCTTCATGAGGTCCCCGAAGCCGTCCTCGTCTTCGGCGAGGCGCGCCACATTGCTGTCGAAGGCATCGACCACCTCGTGGGGATCGAACAGACGCAACTGCGACAGGCTCTCGATCACGGCGTCGAGGCGCGAACGCTCGGAGAAGCTCACCTCGCCGTCGGCCGTCGCGACCAGCGCGCAGGCCGCCGCCACGGCTTCGAGGAACGGCCGCTGCTTGTAGCGCAGGAGTTCCAGGCGGAACCGGTCAAACACGAAAGCTCACTCCATCAGCCGGGGACGAACACAGTTATGCCGATATTTGCACGGTGATGGAAACCCGCCAACAGCAGTCCTTGCCGTGCCGGGAATCGCGTGGCATAACCCGCGCGTTTTCGAACGACGTGCCGCCGTAGCTCAGGGGTAGAGCGCACCATTGGTAATGGTGAGGTCGTGTGTTCAATTCACACCGGCGGCACCATTTCTCCCGAATAATCGCGACCTAGAAGATCTCCGGCTCGGGGATCGGTACGCCCGCGTGCAGGAAGTCGAAGTCGCAGCCCTTGTCGGCCTGGGTCACATGGGCGGCATACATCGAGACGTAGCCGCGTTCGGGGATCTGCTTGCGCGGGGTCCAGGCGGCGCGGCGGCGGGCGAGTTCTTCGGCGTCCACCTCCAGGTCCAGCACCCGGCCTTCCACGTCCAGCGTGATGATGTCGCCGTCCTCGACCAGCGCCAGCGGGCCGCCCACATGGGCCTCGGGCGCGACATGCAGCACGCACGTGCCGTAGCTGGTGCCCGACATGCGCGCGTCGGAAATCCGCACCATGTCGCGCACCCCCGCCGCCAGCAGCTTCTTCGGGATGGGCAGCATCCCCCATTCGGGCATGCCCGGCGCGCCGACCGGCCCGGCGTTCTGAAGCACCAGTACTGAATCTGCCGTCACGTTGAGGTCCGGATCGTCGATCCGCGCATCGAGGTCCGCCCGGTCGGCGAAGACCACCGCGGGGCCGGAATGCTTCAGTAGGGACGGGTCCGCCGCCGTCTGCTTGATGACCGCGCCGTCGGGCGCGAGCGTGCCTTTCAGCACAACCGTGCCGCCGTCCGGGCCCAGCGGGTTGCCGCGCGGTCGGATGACGTCGGGGTTATGGATCTCGGCGTCCTTCCAGGTCTCCCCCAACGTCACGCCCGCAACGGTCATGGCGCTGCCGTCGAGCAAGTCTTCCAGCTGGCGCATCAGCGCGCGCAGGCCACCCGCGTAGTAGAAATCCTCCATCAGGTATTCGCCGGAGGGGCGGATGTTCGCCAGCCAGGGCGTGCGGCGCGAAATCTCGTCGAAGCGCGCCAGCGGCAGGTCCACCCCGGCGCGCCCCGCCATGGCGACCAGATGGATGATCGCGTTGGTGGAGCCGCCGATCGCCATGTCGACGGTGATGGCATTGTCGAAGGAGGCGGGCGTGAGGATCCTGTCGGGTGTCAGGTCCTCCCAGATCATCTCGACGATGCGCCGCCCGGTCGCCGCCGCCATCACGCCGTGGTTGGCGTCGGGCGCGGGGATGGAGGACGACCCCGGCAGGGACAGGCCCAGCGCCTCGGTGATCGACATCATGGTCGCCGCCGTGCCCATGGTCATGCAGGTGCCCGCCGAGCGCGCGGTGCCGGCCACCACCTCGTCCACCACCTCGGCGCCGACATTCCCGGCGCGGAACTCGGCATAGTATTTCCAGTGGTCCGTGCCGCTGCCCATGGTTTGCCCGTTCCAGAAGCCGTGCAGCATGGTGCCCGCGGGCATGTAGATCAGCGGCAACCCCGCCGAGACCGCGCCCATGATGAGCGCGGGCGTTGTCTTGTCGCAGCCGCCCATCAGCACCACGCCATCGACGGGATAGGAGCGGATCATCTCCTCCGCCTCCATCGCCAGCATGTTGCGGTAGAGCATGGTGGTCGGCTTCATCAGGATCTCGCCCAGCGTGATCGCCGGCATTTCCACCGGGAAGCCGCCCGCCTGGAAGACGCCGCGCTTGATCTGCTCCACCCGCTCGGGGAAGTGGCCGTGGCAGGTGTTGAGGTCGGACCAGGTGTTGAGGATGCCGATCACCGGCTTGCCCGCAAAATCGTCCGGGCTGAAGCCGAGCTGGCGCAGGCGGCCCCGGTGCGCGAAGGCGCGCATGCTGTCGCCGTCGAGCCAGTTGTGGCTGCGCAAGTCTTCCGGGCGTTTCCTGTTGTCTGCCATTGTGATTTGCCCTGTCCCCACCTTGAAGAAAAGGAGAGGATAATGGCGGTTCTGCGACTTTGACACGTGAAAGCGGTGCGGCTACCTAAGCCGCTTCGCTGCCGTTGCAGCACCCGCTTCCCGGCACCTGATGTCAGACCCCGTTCCCCCATCCGAAACCCGCAGCTCACTGACGGGCATGCGCGCGTTCCGGCACCGGGATTTCCGCTATTTCTGGGCGACGCGGGCGACCGGAATCCTTGCCACGGAAATGCTGGTGACCACGGTCGGCTGGCAGGTCTACCGCCTGACCGGCAGCGAGCTGAACCTGGGCCTGATCGGCTTTGCGCAGTTCGCGCCCTTCGCGCTGCTGTTCCTTGTTTCCGGCGTGGCGGCGGACCGTCTGCCGCGCATGCGTATCATCCTGGGCTGTGTCGCGCTCCAGACCGTCTGCGCCGCGGCCCTTCTCTGGGGTACCTGGTCGGGGTCCATCGATTTCGGCGCGATCCTCGCAATCCTCGTGCTGTTCGGCGTGGCGCGCGCCTTCCAGGCCCCGGCCCAGATGGCCATCGTGCCGAACCTCGTCCCTTCGACAGACCTGGCGAATGCCATCGCCTGGTCCGCCTCCGGCTTCCAGATGGCGCGCATAATCGGTCCCACGGCGGCGGGCCTGCTGATCGCCTATGGCGCGGCGCGCGGCGAGGACGAATTCTTCGTCTATATCCTGGCGGTCGCGGTGTTCGTGGTCTCGACGCTGCTCGCCGCGATGGTCCGCAAGCCGGTGCAGGTGCGCAGCACTGCGCCGATCAACATCGCCAACATCCTGGCGGGCTTCAGGTTCATCGCCTCAAGACAGGTGATCCTTGGCGCCATCGGGCTGGACCTGTTTGCGGTCCTGTTCGGCGGCGCGATCGCGCTGCTGCCGGTCTACGCCACCGATATCCTGGGCGTCGGCGCGGACGGCTTCGGCATCCTGCGCTCCGCCTTCACGGCGGGCTCCTTCATCGGCGCGGTCTACATGACCCAGATGCCGATCCGCCGCCACGCGGGCCGCAAGCTGCTGTTTGCCGTCGGCCTGTTCGGCGTCGGCGTCATCGTCTTCGGCCTGTCGGAAATCTTCTGGCTGTCGCTGGGCGCGCTGGTGGTGATGGGGCTCGCCGATTCCGTCAGCGTCTTCGTCCGCCAGAACCTTGTGCAGATCATCACCCCCGACGACATGCGCGGCCGCGTCAGCGCGGTGACGGCGGTGTTCATCGGGGCGTCCAACGAACTGGGCGAATTCGAGTCCGGCGTCACCGCGCACTGGTGGGGCACGGTCCCGGCGGTGGTGGTCGGCGGCGCGGCGACGGTGACGGTGGCGATCACCTTCACCTGGCTGTTCCCCAAACTGCGGCGGGTGGACAGCCTCGACCCCGACGACCTGATCCTGCGCTACCGCGATCCGCCGAAGGCTTAGCCCCTCAGCCGATCACGGCCGTCGCGTTTATTTCCACAAGGCAGCGTGGGTCGGTCGCAAGGCGGACCACCTGCACGGTCGTCGTCGCGGGCTTCGAATCACCGAAGTATTCGGCCCAGACCCGGTTCAGGTCGTCCTGGGTTTCCATCTCCGTCAGAAACCGGTCCGCCACCACCACGTCATTGAACGTGGCGCCGACCGCCACCAGCCCCTTCTTCAAATTCTCCAGCGCGGCACGGGCCTGGCCTTCCATGTCGGTGGGCATGGACTCGAACTCTTCGGGGATGTGCGGATGGCTGTGATAGACCGGCGCCGCCGTCACGCCTGCCAGGTAGACCGTGGTGCCGCCCGTCACCTTGATGGCCGGCGCATAGGGCATCCAGATATCCGGCGCATCGGGCCAGTGGATATGTTCGATCTGCTTTGCCATTGTTTCCTCCCAGAATGTGAGACCGTACAGCCGCGCACCGTGCGGTGACGCCGCCGGCCATTCACCCTCATGTTACGCCAAGCGCCTTCGCCAGCAAGACACCCGAATTCAACCAGATAAGCCAACGACAAGAAACGCCCCATGCTTCCCATCGACACGCTTTACCGCGGCCGCCAGATCAATCCCGACGGCATCGCGCTGGAAGACGACACGACGCAGCTCACCTATCGCGAGCTTCTGGAACGCGTGGAGGCGGTCGCCGCGGCACTGCAGGAACGCCTGCCACACCCACAGGCCAAGATCGGGGCCTGCGGGTTCAACAACCTGGACCACGTGATCGGCATTCTCGCGACCCAGCTTGCAGGCCATGTCTGGGTGGCGGTGAACCCGCGCAGCGGCAAGACCGAGAACACGGCGCTGATGAACCTGGTGGAGCCGGACCTGATGATCGCCGACGACGCGGCCCGCGACGCCTTCGATATCGGCGGCACGCCGATGATCGTGGCCAAACCGGATGGCGAGACCGGCGCACGCGACAGCATCGCCGGCATGGTGGAAGCCTGGCGCGGCAAGCGCCCGGTCCGCCACCTGCTCGACCCGAACTCCGACCTGCAGGCCATCAAGTTCACCGGCGGCACGACCGGCCTGCCCAAGGCGGTCATGCAGCCCTGCCGGACCGGCCTCACGCTGATCGCGAACTTCCAGTCGGTCTTCCGCTTCGAGACCAGCGACTGCCAGGCCGCCGCCGCACCTGTCAGCCACGCGGCCTTCATCATCATGCTGCCGATTTTCGCCGTGGGCGGGCGCAACCTCGTGCTGCCGTCACCCGACCCGGACCGCATCCTGCATTCGTTCGAGAAGCGCGGGGTCAGTACGATCTTCATGCCGCCGACCATGATCTACAAGGTGATGGCCGACCCGGATTTCGAGAAGCGCTCGTTCCCGCACATGCGCCACCTGATGTACGCCGCGGCGCCGATGCCGCCGGAAAAGGTGCACCAGACCCAGGCGGCGTTCCCCCATGCGGTCGAGACCTTCTACGGGCAGACGGAAGCCTCCTCGATCTGCACGGCGATGACGGCCGCCGAACTGGAGGACGACAACAACAACGGTTCCGTGGGCCGCGCCTCCCCGATGATGCGCGTCGAGATCATGGATTCCGAAGGCAACATCCTGCCACCGGGCGAGACCGGCGAGGTCGTGGTGCGCGGCGGTCTGACCATGACCGGCTATTACAAGAACCCGGAAGCCACGGCGGAAGCCTTCAAGGACGGCTGGCTGCACACAGGCGACGGCGGCGTGATCGACGAGCGCGGCTACCTGTTCCTGAAGGACCGGCTGCGCGACGTGATCATCTCCGGCGGGTTCAATGTGTATCCCGGCGATGTGGAAGGCGCGCTGGTCCGCCACCCGGCCATCTACGAGTGCGTGGTCTTCGGCGCCGAGGACGACCACTGGGGCGAACGGGTCGAGGCCGCCGTCCAGTTGCGCGAAGGCATGTCCGCCTCGCCAGAGGACATCATCGCCCACGCCAAGGCCGAGCTCGGCTCGGTGAAGGCGCCCAAGGCGATCCATATCGTCGACGACCTGCCCCGCAGTGCCGTGGGCAAGGTCCAGCGCCGCGAGGTGAAGCAAAAGTTTTCGGGCCGCGGTTCGGCCTGACCCATTGGCCCGCGCCGTTGCGCAGCGTATGAATCCGGCACCATGCGAATTACCGACATCCGCGAGATCGCGATTCCCCTGAACCTGAACCTGCGAAACGCGGTGTTCAACTTCAGCCAGATGACCACCTCGGTGGTCGCCGTCATCACCGACGTCATCCGTGACGGCAGGCCTGTCGTCGGCTACGCCTTCAACTCGACAGGACGCTATGCCTGCGGCGCGCAGATGCGTGCGCGGTTCATTCCGCGCATCCTTGATGCCGACCCGGACAGCCTGGTCGACGAGGACCGCAACAACCTCGATCCCGAGGCAATCCTGGCGGCGATGATGCAGGGCGAGAAGCCGGGCGGGCATTCCGACCGGTCCGTGGGCATCGGCACGATCGAGTTCGCGGTTTGGGACGCGATTGCGAAGATCGAGGAGAAGCCGGCCTTCCGCTCGATCGAGGAACGCTACAACCCGGGCGGCGCGAAGCCGAAGATGTTCGTCTATGTCGGCGGCGGCTGGTACGCGCCGGGCAAGGGCATCCCGGAACTGCTCGACGAGATGCAAGGCTATCTCGACACCGGCTACACCCAGCTCAAGATGAAGATCGGCGGCATGTCGGTGTCCGACGACATGAAGCGGCTGGAAGCGGTCCTCAAGCTGGTCGGGGATGACGGCTGGAACCTGGCCGTGGATGCCAATTGCGGCCTGACCCGTGAGGCGGCGTTCGAGTATGCCAAGGCGATGTCACCCTACAAGCTGCGTTGGTACGAAGAGGCAACCGATCCGCTCGACTATGCGCTGATGGCCGAGATCGCCGAGGTCTACGAGCCGCCGCTCGCGACCGGCGAGAACCTGTTCTCTACCCAGGATGTCCAGAACCTCGTGCGGTTCGGCGGTATGCGCCCCGGCCACGACGTGCTGCAGACGGACCCGCCGCAGAGCTACGGCGTCGTCGCCGTGACCCGCACAATTGAGATGCTCAGGCAGCACGGCTGGGACGCCAACTCCCTGATG
This sequence comes from Alphaproteobacteria bacterium, assembly GCA_038117045.1. Classification (GTDB taxonomy): domain Bacteria; phylum Pseudomonadota; class Alphaproteobacteria; order UBA6615; family UBA6615; genus JABJAG01. Next base: position 167,777 of record JAYOFE010000003.1, read on the forward strand.
CCGCATGGCGGCAACCAGATGTCGCTGCACATCGCGGCGGGGCTGGGCATGCTGCTGTGCGAATCCTATCCCAACACCTTCGGCATGTTCTCGGACTTCGCCGACGACGCCGAGGTGATCGACGGCTACCTGACCCTGGACGAGGAGCGCCCGGGCATTGGCTTCGAGGCACAGGCCGAGCTCTACAAGGTGATGAAGGAACTGTCCGACGCCTGACGAGACATAAAAGCGGGGACAAACCCCCGCAACATATGAGGAGACCGCCGCCATGATGTTCGAGTATTTCCCCGACAACTACCCCTGGTCGATGGCCGCCATGATGGCCGTGAACGCGGGCGCCGTGATGTCCGAGGTGCATGAGGCGCTGGCCCCGCTGAAGGACGTGGCGGGTGCGAACGACGATGCGGCCAACGACGCCTGGCACAAGCGCTGGATGATGCTGGGCGAGCGCAGCGAGCGCCTGGCAGACGAGGACGATGCGGCCGGCCGGCGGATCAGCGCCAGCGCCAAGTACAAGCGCGCCGCCGTGTATTTCATGACCGCAGAACGCATGTGCAAGTCGAACGACCCGGTCCGGATCGAGACCTACAAGCACATGCTCGCTGTCTTCCGGAAAGGCGTGGAGCGGGAGAACGGCCCGGTCGAGTGGGTCGAGGTTCCCTACAGCCACAACGGACAGGACACGAGCCTGCCCGCGCTGTTCTTCCCGGCTAACCCCAAAGCGGTCAAAGGGGACGGGCCCGCCCCCTGCATCATCCACTTCGACGGGCTCGATGTGATGAAGGAGTTCCTCTACCTGGCCGGCGTCGCGCGTGCCTATGCCGCACGGGGAGTCTCCACCCTGCTGATCGACCACCCGGGCGTCGGCGAAGCACTGCGGCTGCGCGACCTGAAGCTGTTTCCCGAGACCGAAATCCCGGCCGGTGCTGCCGTGGACTACCTGGAAGGCCGCGCCGACGTGGATTCAAACCGCATCGGCATGGCGGGCATTAGCCTGGGCGGTTACTACGTGCCCCGCGCAGCCGGGTTCGAGCACCGGCTGAAATGCGCCATCGCCTGGGGTGCGATCAACGACTACGGCAAGATCACCCGCGGACGACTGGCCGGCACCGGCACCAAGCTCTCCGTCTCGCACTGGGAAGAGCACATGAACTGGGTGTTCGGCACCAACTCTGACGAGGAAATCCTCGAGCAGACCGACCGCATGAACCTCGACGAAGCCGTGCCCAACATCGAGTGCCCGCTGCTGGTTGTCCACGGCGAGGGTGACCGGCAGATCCCGCTGGAGATGGCGCAGAAGACCATACGCGAAGCAGTGAAGAGCCCGCGCGCCGAGCTGAAAGTGTTCACCGCCAATGACGGCGGCATCGAACACTGCCAGGTCGATCACGGCGCCCTGGCCGTCGAATACATGGCAGACTGGGCCGCAGAGGTTCTGGGCGCAGGAAAATCGTGATTTCACGACTCTCCGTTTGACTCAATCAAACGCTTGATTGAGTATCCCTGTATGAGCGTCCGGCCAACGGACGCCAAGGGAGGAAAAGTGAGCGCACTTTCGTTGGACGAAAGCGATCACGCGCCTGGTGTCTCGGGCGATGCGCGCGGGGAAGCGACCCGCCAGCGCATTTTGGACGCTGCGCAGAAACTGTTCTCCGAGCACGGCAGCACCGGGGTCTCCCTGCGCGCCATCACGGCCGAGGCGGGCGCCAACTCGGCGGCTGCGAACTATCACTTCGGCTCCAAATTGGGCCTGCTGGAAGCCGTGTTCGCACGGCACGCGGTGGCCATTGCGGAAGAGCGCGAGAAGCTTCTGAGCGATTGCCGGGAGGAACCCGGCCGTCCACCGCTGCTCGACCAGATCATTCGTTCATTCCTGGAACCCGGCATGCGCGGGCAGCACGGGGGCACGGGATTCGCCCGGTTTCGCGGCCGCATGCTGGCCGAAAACACCGAACACACCCGCGAGCTCTATGCCCGGCATTTCAACGATTCGACCGGCAGCTTTCTCAAGGCACTCCACAAAGCCGTGCCGGACCTGCCGGAGACCGACCTCTACTGGCGCTTCCATGTCATGCTGGGTTCGATGATCTACACGCTGGCCAACCCGGGGCGTATCCAGATCCTCAGCAACGGCGCGTGCGATCCGTCGGATATCGACGACGCACTCGACCATCTTGTGCCGATGATGGCGCAGCTGTTCCAGAATCCGGCATTGCCGGCGCAAAACCTCAACACAATCCAAGCCTGAGCCAAGAAGGAATTTGCACGATGGCCAATCCCAACAGCGACATGCGCGTCACCCTCGAAGTCCTCGAAGAGTGGGCGGAGAAATGCAAGAACTGGGGCAAGTGGGGCGATGACGACGAGATCGGCACGCTCAACTACACGACCGCCGACGACATCGTCGGCGCTGCCCAGCTCGTCAAGAAGGGCAAGGTCATGTCCATGGGCCTGAATTACGACCAGTTCGGTCCGCAGGGCGCCAAGACCCCCTATCCCGCCATGGGCCGGTTCAATCCGATCCACATGATGACCCGCACCGGCACCGACGCCTATTCGGGCGTTCTGGACCATCGCGGCATCCGCGGTGCGGATGATCTCATCATGATGCCCCTGCAGTGCGGCACCCAGTGGGACGGTCTCGGCCATGTCTTCTACAAGGATTTCATGTGGAACGGTTATGACTGCCGTGAAGTCACGACGGCCGGTGCGCAGAAGGCCGGCATCGAGAAGACAAAGGCCAAGATGACCGGCCGCGGCGTCTTCCTCGACATGGCGCGCGTGAAGGGTGTTGACGCCCTCGACGATGGCTACCCGATCACCTGCGCCGATCTCGACGAAGCGTGCGAGAAGCAGGGCGTCGAGGTCCGCAAGGGCGATTTCGTCGTGCTGCGCACCGGAATGATGGAACGCTGCCTGAACGACGGCAGCTGGGACGGCTATGCGGGCGGCGACGCCCCGGGCATGGCGTTCGAGACCCTGGAATGGATCTACGAAAAGGAAATCGCCGGCTACGCGTCGGACACCTGGGGCAACGAGGTGCGTCCGTGTGAGACGGACGAGAACATCAACCAGCCCTGGCACTGGATCGCCATTCCGATCCTGGGGCTGACCATGGGCGAGATCTTCTACCTGAAGGACATCGCCGACGATTGCGAAGAGGACAAGGTGTACGAGTTCATGTTCGTGGCCCCGGCGCTGCCGATCACGGGCGCTGTGGGCTCGCCGGTCAATCCGCTCGCGATCAAATAGTGGGACAAAGAAGTATTTGTCCTGAAATCACGGGACTTCCGGTAGAAACCGCATCCGTCGCGATGTGATCACAATTGGAAGTCACGGATGTGTGCGTCGGGGCCGCCTTGACCCGCTTCAGGGCGGCCCGCACAGTTCAAATAAAAAGCGGGAGCTTCGCGCTTCACGAACCTAGGGAGGTATCTATGCGCAAAACACTTCTGACAACCACGGGCCTGCTGCTCGGAACCGCACTCGCGTTCGGTTCAGCATCGGCAGGCGAAGTCGGCGAGACGCTCGCGGAAGCGAAAAAGAACTCGCAGGTCGTCCTCGACTGGCTCGCCGGTACGGCCGAAAGCTACGGCAAGAACGATGTGTCCTATGACGGGCCCGTCTTCACGCTTCGCTCCTCCAGCCATGTCCCGGCAGTGTCCGGCCTGGCCAAGCTGCAGATCGACGGCTGGAACCAGCTGGAGAAAATGTCCGGCGGCAAGATCAAGGTCGAGACGACCTGGTCGCAGACCGTTCACAGCGCGCGTGAAGGCCGTAAGGCCGTCCGCACGGGCCTGTCCGATCATGCGCCGTGCTTCTCGCTCTATACCGCACGCGACTATGACATGGTCGGCGGCCTGGGCCTGCCGTTCCTGTTCAACAACTCGCACGAAGCGGTCGCCACGGCCGAGCATCTCTATCCGAAGTATCTCAAGGAAGAGTTCGAGAAGTATCAGGTGCTGATCATGCGCGAGGCCCACACCTCGCCGTACAACCTGTACAACAACAAGCCGGTCCGCACGCTCGACGACGTTCAGGGCATGAAGGTCCGCGCCGGCGGCGGCACGCACTCCGCCATCGTCAACGCCCTGGGCGCCACCCAGGTCGGCATGCCGGCTCCGGACATCTATCCGGCCATGCAGCGCAAGACGATCGACGGCATCCACTTCAACGACGCGGCGGCGCTGACCTTCCGCCTCAACGAAGTGGCCAAGTACCGTACGCTCAACGGCTTCAACGTCCTGACCGTCGAGTACTGCCTCAGCAAGGACTTCTTCGACGACCTTCCGGCCGATCTGCAGGTGGTGGTCAACAACTGGGGCCGCCAGATGGCGATCGCCGAAGCCGTCGGCTTCTATGACTATGGCGGCGTGGAAGCTGTCGAGAAAATGGGCGAACTGACCGGTCTGGAGACCGTGAAGCTCACCGATATCGATCGCTGGAAAGCCGCTGTCGCGGGTGTCGAGAAGAAGTGGATCGACGACACCAACGCCAAGGGCCTGCCGGGTAGCGAGTTCATCGCCGCCGTAAAGGAAACGGCCAAGAAGTATCAGGCCATGAGCCCGAACGAAGTCATGCTGAATGCGATCAACAATCCCGTCCAGGGCATGTACGACATGAAGTAAGTCCAGTCAGCCGGGGCCTCCAGGCCCCGGCTGAACTGTTTTTTGGGGGGAGGTAAGTGCTCATGGAAAAGATCGAAAACATCTTCCGGTGGCTGTCGGAAAGTCTCGACAAGATCGCGGCACTGATCGTGTTGCCAGGTATTTCCATCATCGTGATCGTCGATGTGTTCCGCCGCTATGTAATGAACGATCCCTGGATCTGGAGCCTCGAATTCAATGAATGGATGCTCCTTCTGATCTTTGCGTTCGCGATCCCGGAGTGCACCCGACAGAACGGCCATATCCGTATGGAACTTCTGGTGGGCAACCTTCCCCGCAAGCTCCAGGACGCGTTCGATGTGATCTACATCTGCTCCGCGATGTGGCTGTTCTACCTTCTCGGCTCCCACGCCTGGGAAGAATTCCTTTTCGACTACGAACTCAACCGCATCACCGAGTATGTCCGGCTCCCCATCTGGGGCCATCACCTCGCAATGTTCATCATGTGCGTCATTCTCGAGATCTACTACCTGCTGAGGTTGGTCTGCGCGCTGTTCGGCTATGAACAGTTCTCACGCACCGACGCTCTGGATATGGGGGAATAAGTCCATGAACGCGAAATCCATCAACATGGTCGCGCTGGGCGTTCTGATTGCATTTGCGGCGCTCTTCGTGGCTGCCAACTCGGGCATCGGGTTCGAAAACCTTAAGCAGGTGGACAAGGGACTCATCGGCATCCTCTCCTTTGTAGCGATGCTGGGCCTGATCGTCGTCGGCGTGCCCATCGGTTTCGCCATGCTCATGACGGCCTCGGTCGGCTACTTCATCGTCGGGCGATCGAACTTTGCGGAAAGCCAGTTGTCCCTGACGTTTGCGGACCAGGGCACCGCCTTCGTGTTTGTCGCCGTGCCGCTGTATTTCCTGATGGGCCAGATCGTTCAGCGCACGAATATCGCCTTCGACCTCTATGAATGTATCTATCGCTGGCTGGGCCGACTGCCCGGCGGTCTCGCGATCTCTTCGGTCGTCGCATGCGGCGGTTTCGGCGCGGTGTCCGGCGGCAGCGTGACTGCCGTCGCAACCATGGGCCCGATGTGTATTCCGGCAATGCGCCGCTACAACTATGACGATGCACTCGCTACGGGCTGCATCTCCGCTGCGGGCACGCTCGGCATCCTGATCCCGCCGTCGATCATCATGGTCGGCTACGGCATCCTGACCGAGACCTCGATCGGCGCCCTGTTCATCGCCGGCATCATCCCGGGCATCCTGATGACGATCGGTTATTCGGCGACGATCGCCATCAAGTGCATGATCAACCCGGAGCTGGGCCCGGTCGGTGAAAAGTTCACCATGATGGAGAAGGTCACCTCGCTCACGAAGGTGCTTCCTGTCTTCCTCACCTTCATGGTCGTCATCGGCGGCATCTACGCGGGCATCTTCACGCCCACGGAAGCCGCCGGCGTTGGCGTACTCGCTCTCATCATCATCGCGCTGGTTATGCGCCGACTGACGTTTGAGAACATGAAGGAATCGCTGGTCAAGGCAATGCACACCTCGGCGATGATCTTCATCATCATCATCGGTGGCCACATGATGGGCAAGTTCGTGGTCCTGACCGGACTGACCGAGGGTGTCATCGACGGCATCACCGGTGCGAACCTCAGCCCGCTGACGATCATGCTGCTGATCAGCCTGCTCTACATCGTGCTCGGCATGGTGCTCGACGTCTGGGGCATGCTGATCCTGACCATCCCGTTCACCCTGCCGATCATACTCAACCTCGGCTATGACCCGGTCTGGTACGGCGTCTACGCGGTGATCATGGCGGAGCTGGCCCTGATCACGCCGCCGGTCGGCATCAATGTCTATGTGATGGCAAAAATGGCGCCGGACGTGCCCCTGACGAAGATCTTCAGGGGCGTGGCGCCGTTCTTCATCTTCACGCTGGCGCTGGTGGCCGCGATCACCCTGGTACCGGATATCGCGCTGCTGCTGCCGCGCGCTGCCGGAATGGTGGACTAGCGCAGGGCCCGCTCTCGCGGCCGCGGGGAGACAGCCGGGTCAAAAGACGGGCGCGCGAAGTTATCGCGAAGTTCAATGCTTGCACCGCCCCCGAGGCTGTCGTCCGACTGGATGACAGCCTTGGCGGGACGGTCGTCCGCACAGCGGCGATCGTCGGCCGGCACGGTAAGCTGCCGGCGCCGACGATCCGGACCGACGAACGAGTCTGAACGGATAAAGCGCCGGGGATTCTCGATCACGCTGCGCAGACGCGCCTCCACACCATCCACCGTCACCGGCTTGGCAAGGAACTCAGTAACGCCCGCATCGCGAGCGGCAACAACGAGCTGCTTCTCGGCATGCCCTGTCACCATCATGACCGGGATGTGTGTGGCCGGATGGGTGATGTCTTCACGGAGCATGCGGGAAAATTCGAGCCCGTCGACAGGGCTCATCATCATATCCGTAATGATGAGGTCGGGCACATTCAGGCGGCTGTCATTGAGCGCAATCATGCCGTTTTCGACATCGCGCACTTGCCGGACCCCCAGGGATTCGAGGATGCTGCGCAAGAGACGACGCATGTGATCATTGTCGTCAACGATCAGCACACGGAGCTCGGAAAGTCTTTCGCCGGACATGAAACTGCTCTTCCCCATCCCTGCCGTATTCCGCAACATCGAATGCGGGAATCACCGGCAAACTAACGTTAAACTATCGGCACATTTAGTTAATGAATGATTTCAGCTACATGTCTGTTGCGAGGGGATTGTGTCCCCGGTCCGGGCCTCAAGGCCCGGACAGCAAACCGGAGAGGAATGTTCCATGCAGGAAATGAGCGTCGATATCTACCACAACCCCCGCTGCAGCAAGTCGCGCGCGACGCTTGAGCTTCTGGAGGCACGTGGGGTCGAGCCGTCGGTGATCGAGTACCTCAAGGAGCCGCCGGACGCGATCGAACTCCGCCAGATTCTCGACCTGTTGGGCATTTCCGCACGGCAGTTGTTGCGCACCGGCGAAGCCCCCTACAAGCAGCTCGGCCTCCAGAACCCGTCCCTGAGCGAGGACCAGATCATCGAGGCAATCCTCAAGTTCCCGATCCTCATGGAACGGCCCATCGTCATTGCCAACGGCAAAGCCCGCATCGGGCGGCCGCCGGAATCGGTGCTGGAAATCCTCTGACCGATACCGCCGCGACACGCGGGACCAGACGATGAAAATCTGTATCGTCGGCGCAGGCGCCATCGGCGGAACCCTCGCTGCGCGCCTTGCGCAGGCCGGCGAGGACGTCTGCGCCATCGCGCGCGGCCCGCACCTCGCGGCCATTCGCGAACGCGGCCTGCGCTACCGCAACGGCGGTAACGAGTTCACCTTCGACCTGGCGGCCTCGGACAATCCGGCCGATTTCGGCCCCCAGGACTTCGTGGTCCTGACAGTCAAGGCGCCCTCATTGCCCGATATCGCGCCCACGCTGGCTCCGCTGATCGGTGCCGGAACGTCCGTGGTGGCGGCCATGAATGGCATACCCTGGTGGTTCTGCGATGCGTTGCCGGAACCGCTGAAAGGCCGTTCGCTGACCAGCGTGGACCCCGGTGGCCGTCTTGCCGGCATATTCCCCCGCGCCGATGCACTCGGCTGTGTCGTGCATGCAGGAGTGTCGGTACCCGAGCCCGGACTGATCGATCACATGGCGGGCAACCGGTTCATCTTCGGCAGCGCCGATCGCGCACCGTCAGAACACGCCGATGCCCTCGCGGCAGCGACCGTACGCAGCGGCCTCAATGGTGTCGCGACGGATGACATCCACGGCGAAATCTGGATGAAGCTGATCGGCAATATGGGCATGGGCCCGATCTGCGCACTGACCGGCGCCACCCTTATCAAGATGGCAAATGACATGGACGTCCGCCCGATCGCAGCAGCGATGATGCGCGAGGCCGTCGCCATCGGCGACGTGCTGGACCTTCCGATGACCATGGGTGTCGAGGAACGGATCGACCTCGGCGCGGAACTTGGTGAGTTCAAGCCGTCAATCCTGCAGGACCTCGAACTCGGCCGCCCCATGGAGATCGATGCGCTTGTCAGCGTTGTCTCGGAGCTGGGTTCCATCGCCGGCCTGCCGACGCCGACCATCGACACCGTGCTTGCCCTGTTGCGCGGTCGCGCACGCCAAGACGGGCTCTACGTGTAACCCGATGAACACCAACTGGCGCACGATCGCGACATTGTTCGCCATGATGTTCGCGAGCCAGCTCGCGCTGACGATCTACCTGCCCGCCGTCCCCGACATCGCTGCGGAACTGGGGGTCACGCCAGGCCGAGTCCAGCTCATCATTCCCGCTTACCTGATCGCCTTCGCCTTTACCCAGCTGATTGCGGGGCCATTGTCGGATGCGTTCGGTCGTAAGCCGGTCATTCTGTGCGGCTTGGCAATCTTCTTCGTCGCCAGCCTCGGATGCGCCGTGTCGACCGAGCTTTGGCAGCTTATCTCCGCGCGCTTCGCACAGGCCGCGGGTGCATGCGCGACCATCGCGGTAGGACGCGCGATCATCCGCGACACCAGCGAGGGCAAGAGTGCCGCACGGGCCATGTCCTACCTCGCAATGGCATTGGGTGTCGGGCCTGCCGTCGCACCGTTCTTCGGGTCGCTCCTGCTGGAACCGTTCAGCTGGCACGCAACCTTTTACGCCACCGCCGCCATGAGCGCGGCCGTACTCCTGTTCGGGGCCGGTATCCTGCGCGAGACGCTGCCGCCGGACCTGCGCCGCCCGTTCCGGGCCAGCGGGCTGGTCACCGTGTACCTGTCGCTGCTGCGCCGGCGGGAATTCATGGGCTACAGCCTGACCATCTCCTTCCAGAGCGGGACATTCCAGGTTTTCATCACGGCCTCGCCCATCGTCCTGATCGGGCTGATGGGCCTGTCCCCGGAACTCTATGGCCTGTACGTGATGTGCATCCCGGCCGGGTTCATTCTCGCGAGCTTTGTCGTCAGCGTCCTCGTCACCCGCATCCCAATCAACACGATCATCACAGCCGGATGCGTGTTCGGTGTTACCGGCGGCCTGATGCAGGCCACACTCGCACTGACCGGGACCGCCACCCCGGAACTGATCGTCGCCGCGATCCTCGTCTCCAACTTCGGCACGGGACTGGTGTTCGCCAACTGTTATGCGCTCGCGCTCAGCACGGTGACCCCGTCCTACGCCGGTGCCGCGTCCGCCCTGGGCGGCTTCCTGCACCAGGGCTGGGCTTTCGTGATGTCGTTCATCGTCGCGGAAATCGCGCACACCTCGTCGCTGCAGATGGGCATCGCCCAGAGCCTCACGACAATGGCCGCACTCACGACATTCCTGCTGACGGTGGTGTTCTTCGCCGCACGGACCGCGCGGCGCGAACGCGGCGTTTCCGGCCCCTAGACGACCGGCGTCAGACCTTCGGGGTCAGGCCGGCGGCCTCGATCCCGGCCACAGCACAGGCCTCGTCATTGTCGGACGTATCGCCGGTGACACCGACCGCACCGGCCACATCACCTTCATCGTCGAGGATCAGGACGCCGCCCGCAGCCGGAACGATGCGACCATCCGCGGTCGATGCAAGTGCGTTCCCGAAATGGGGACGGTTGAGGAAGTCGGCCTCGTTGGCACGCGACGAACGGCCAATGGCGAGACCGCCCCAGGCCTTGCCGAAAGCGATCTCAAACCGGAGGATCCCGCTTTTGTCTTCGCGTTGGGCGGCAACAAGGTGACCGCCGTCGTCCAGGACGACAATGGTCAGCGGCCCGATACCCAGTTCGCGACCCTTCGCCTGACCGGCTTCGATGATCTTGTTCGCCTGCGCGAGCGTGACTTTGGCCATGTGGAATTCCCCCGGCTGTCTGAATACATGAACGCCGGAAATTAGCCGGGCGCCTCCCGTATGGCCAGAGCCGGGGGGATTTTTCGTACCTTAGGCCGCCTGCGCGCCTGCCTTCTTGTGGCTGTATGCCTTGGAAATGTAGTCCGCGAAGAAGTCACCGTAGCGTAACGGCTCGTACCGGCACGGATTTGCCTCCGTGCAGCAGCTTTCCACCGGCACAATCACGTCGTCGAGATCGGGATTGAAGAAGAACGCGAGGGAATAGCGGTCCTTGCCGACCGATGCGGTGACACGATGCGGCGACGCACGGAAACGGTCGTTCGACCAGCGCTTCAGCATATTGCCCGAATTGACGATCACGCCCCGGTCCATGGGCGGATGATCGACCCATTCGCCGGAGTCGGTCTTGATCTGCAGCCCCGGCTGGTTGCTCTGGGGCAGCATGGTGATAAACCCGGCATCGGTGTGGGAGGCCGACCCGAACTGGTCGTCGCGCATTTCGCCCACCGCCGGGTACTTGACCATGCGCACGACAATCGACGGGTCCTTGAAGTAGTCGTCGAAATAATCGGCCGGCATGTCCAGTGCCCGTGCGATCACCGGCAGCATGCGGTATCCCAGGTCGGACATCATCGCGTGGTAGGCCACCTGGCTTTCACGGAACCCGGGAGCCTTTTCCGCATCGGGCCACTGGTTCAGGCCGCGAAACCGCTCCCCCGACAGCACCTTGGGATCATCGGGCGCACGTTCACCGTGATAGGTCAGGTTCTCCATGGCGTTGGGCTTCAGGCCCGTCGTGCCGTCGACCGAATGCCCCTTGTTGAGCGATGTCCCCATGGGCACGAAACCGAGCTGGTGTTCGTTGACCTCCAGCTTCAGCTTTTCCTCGCGCGGCAGGTCGTGGAACTGTTTCGAACCCGCAAACGCGGTATCGATCACATCCCAGTCGAGGTCGTGGTTCACCCACATCATGAACCCGACCCGCTCGAATGCGTCGCGCACCTGCGCCGCCAGGTCTTCCAGCGCCCCCTCCTTTCCCGCGAGATAGGGGCCGATATCGAGGATGGGGAACTCGTCGTGCTGGGCAACGCGGAAGGGGCGGCTTTCGGTCATGGCGTGTCTCCGGATAGATACGGGGCGTCAGGTCCCGTTTCGCGCACATTCACGCAAACGCCCCCCATGGACATAATCCGCAAAACAGCAAATCTCAAAATGTAAGACAACGCCCCCGGGGCTCATTTGCCCCGCGCGCGCACTGTCCTATGCCAGACTGAAGAAGCCCCGCCATTCGGGTACAGCCACTCCGGAGAAACGCACATGTCGAAAACCGTGGGAATCGTCGGGCTCGGCGCCATGGGATCAGCCATGGCGATCATGCTGGTGAAAGCCGGCTACAACATCGTCGGTTTTGACCTGCGCGACGCCGCGCTGGTCGAACTGGAGGCCAACGGAGGATCCCGGGCCGGCAGCCCCCGTGACGTGGCCGAAGCGGCCGACGTGGTCCTTCTTTCCCTGCCCTCGATCGAGGCTTTCCAGGCTGTCATGAGCGGCCAGGGGAGCGTCACCTCCGCATCAAAAGAGGGGCTGGTGCTGATCGACACCTGCACCATGCCTGTGGCCATGAAGGAAGAAGGCGCGAGGATCGCCGCCGATAACGGCATGACGCTGATCGACGGGACTGTCAGCGGCAACCGGGACATGATCCTTGCGAAGACGCTGACCGCCTATATGAGCGGCGACCGCGCCGCCTATGACGCCCATGCCGACATCCTGTCGGCCTTTACCCGCAAGCACAGCTTCGTCGGGGCTTTCGGCAATGCCAGCAAGATCAAGTTCGTCATCAACCACCTGGTCTGCATCCAGACCTGCGCCAATGCCGAGGCGATGGCAATGGGCCTGAAAGCCGGACTGGCGGCAGAGGACATCTTCGACCTGGTGAAGGAGAGCGCCGCCAATTCGGTGTTATGGGAAATCCGCGGGCCGATGATGGTGAGTGAGGACTACACATCGTCGCGGGGAAATTACGGCATGGCCTCGAAGGACGGGCCGGTCATCGGCGAATTCGCCCAGTCGATGCATTACCCTGTACCCCTGTTCCAGGCGGCCTTGCAGATGCATCATGCAGCCGTCGGCATGGGCATGTACGATATCGACACCGCCTCACTGTGCCGTCTGTACGAGACCATCGGCGGTGTCGAACGTTAATGTTGCTGGAGCTTCTCCATGGGCGAGATCGTTTACCTGGATTACGACGCTGACACGCTTTACGCGGAGTACAACAACCGCGGAAAGGTCGCGAATTTCGCGGATATCATTGCCGACTTCGAGACGCGCGGCGATGCCCTGCGGGCCAGACTGGGCGACCGGGCCAAGCTCGACCTCACCTACGGCCCCGGACCACGCGACCGTTTCGACCTCTTCCTGCCGGACGCCGAGAACCCGCCCGTCTTCGCCTTCATCCATGGCGGCTACTGGCAGTGGAACGACAAGGAGCAGTTCGCCTTCCTGGCTGAGCCGTTCGTCGACGCCGGGATAGCGTTTGCGAACGTCGAATATCCGCTGTGTCCCAACGTGACTTTCGAGGAGCTGGTGAACAGCGTCCGGCGCTGCTTCGCGCATCTGTGGCGCGAGGCACCCGATCTCGGTTTCGATCGCGACCGGTTCATGGTCTCGGGTCATTCGGCGGGCGGCCACCTCACAGGCGTGGTGATGACCACCAACTGGCCGGAATTCGCGGAGGAACTCCCGGCGAACCTCGTCCAGTCCGCCATGCCCATCAGCGGGCCTTTCGAGCTGGAGCCGCTGCGCTACACGCCCATCGCGGACCCGCTGAAACTCGATGACGCGACCGCCATCAAGCTGAGTCCGCTTTTTGCGATGCCGCGCACGGGAGCGGACACGGTGGTCGCACTGGGCGGGGCAGAAGGCCGGGAATTCCACCGGCAGGCCGAGGCCTTCGCGGAGCGCCTGCGTTATCACGGCACGAACTCGTCGATCCTCAGTGTCCCGGCACACAATCACTTCTCGGTCCTGTATGAACTTGCGAGTTCAGAAGGTGCCCTGTTCAAGGCCGCGCACGGCCTGCTGACGCGTTAGGGCGGCTTGTCCCGGCGCGGGGCAAAACGCCAAAATCCGGTTTCCCGAAACCAGCCCGAGACGGTCCCAGTCGTGCATCCGGCGGCCGACAGCAACACGCCAGAAACCGATCCGTGGACACGGGTCTCGGTCGTCGTGGTGACCCATCACAGCGCTGCCGTGATCGCGGGCTGCATGGAGGGCATTGGTGGGAGCGCGGAGATCATCGTCATCGACAATGCCAGCGATGACGAGACCACCGACATCATCGCGAGGATCGCGCCGCAGGCCCGCATCACCCGCAACAGCTACGGCGTCGGCTACGGTGCGGGCGCGAACATGGGCCTCGCCGGGGTGACACGGGAATTCGCGCTTCTGGCGAACCCGGATTCCCAGTTCAACGACGACGCCCTCGCGCGGATGCTCGCCGCTGCCGACGCCTACCCCGACGCCGCCCTGTTCGCGCCGCGGGTCCTGGATGCACAGGGGCACGACGAGCCGGCGCACGATGTCGAGCTGTTTGCGCGGAGAGACTACCCGGCACGTGCCGGCGAGGCCGTACCCGACGGGCCGATCTGCGCCGCCTACCTGTCCGGCGCGGTGGTCCTGCTGCGCATGTCGGCGCTGGGCGATATCGGGCTCTTCGACGAGGCGATCTTCCTGTATTACGAGGACGACGATTTCTGCATGCGGCTGCACCGGGCTGGGTTCAGCGCCGTGCTGGTTCCCGGTGCCGTGGTGCGCCACGCGGGCGGCGGCTCCGTCCGCCCCAGCATGCACTACCGGTGGGAGAAGTTCTGGCACATGGCCTGGTCGCGCTTGTACATCGAGGACAAATATCACGGGCGCGCGGCATGCTGGCGGCTCGTGCGTTCTAACCTCCTCCGCTTTGCCGGCAAGACGCTGGGCAATGCACTTACCCTTAACAGCGCAAAGACCTGGCGGGACCTCGCACGCCTGTTCGGCACCATCGGCTACATGCTTGGCCTGCCGGCCTCGCGCACCACGCGCCGGGCACGCCCCGAAACGGTGCTCCCGTGAGCACGCCGGACCCGGATTTCTGGAAGAACCGCCGTGTCCTCGTGACCGGCCACACCGGCTTCAAGGGCGCATGGATGTGCGCCTGGCTGGACGCGCTGGGCGCCAACGTCACGGGGTTCGCGCTGGCTCCCGAGGACGGTCCCAACCTGTTCCGCGACTTCGGCGTATGGCAGAGCCTGAATTCCGTGATCGGCGACGTACGCGACCGCAGTGCCATCCGCACGGCCTGCACCGATGCCGATCCCGAAGTGGCGATCCATATGGCCGCGCAGTCGCTGGTGCGGCGCAGCTACCGCGATCCGGGCGGCACCTTCGCTACCAATGTGCAGGGCACCGGCAATTTCCTGGAAGCACTCGACGGCTGCCCGAACCTAAAGGCGATCCTCGTTATCACCAGCGACAAGTGCTACCGCAACGACAATTCCGGTCGGCCCTTCGTCGAGACTGACCCGCTCGGCGGCAACGACCCCTACAGCGCCTCAAAGGCCGCGCAGGAGACCATTGCCATCGGCTGGCGCCGCGGGCTTCTCGAGAACCGGGACCACGCCCCCAGGCTTGCTACCGCGCGGGCGGGCAATGTGATCGGCGGCGGGGACTGGTCGGAAGACCGCATCCTGCCGGACCTGTTCCGCGCCATTGGCGCCAACACCGCGCTGGAGGTCCGCAACCCGGCAGCAACCCGGCCGTGGCAACATGTGCTGGACGTGCTGGCCGGCTATCTGGGCTACGTCGAGGCGCTGGTGCACGACGCAGACGGGCGCATTCCCGCAGCACTGAACTTCGGCCCCCGTACCGTGGAGGCAAAGCCGGTGGAATGGCTTGTCGACCGTGCCATCGCGCGGGTCCGCGACAATGGCGTCGATGCCGCCGACTGGAACAACGTCAGCGCAGACGGGCCGCGCGAGGCGGCAGCACTGGCGCTGGACGCCTCGCTGGCGACGCAAACACTGGGCTGGAAGCCGTGCCTGAGCCAGGAAGACGCCATCGACTGGACGGCGGACTGGCATGCGGGCGCAATGGACGGTAAACCGACGCGCGACCTCGTGCTCGAACAGATCGGGCACTACAGCGAACGAGCCTCCGGATGAGCGATACCGATCCGAATTGCCGCTTTTGCGGCACGCCACTGACTACGACCTTCGCGGATCTTGGCGAGACGCCTCTGGCAAACAGCTATGTCGACCCGGCCACGGCGGGGCCGAGCGACCCGACATACCCGCTGCACGCGCGCGTCTGCAGCGAATGCCTTCTGGTGCAGGTCGCCGACGCGGTCCCGGCCGAAGACATCTTTTCTGACTACGCCTATTTCTCGTCCTACGCCCAGAGCTGGGTTGAACATGCGCGCCGCTACGCAGACATGGCGATCACACGGTTCGCGCTGGGCCCGGACAGCAAGGTGATCGAGGTGGCCAGCAATGACGGCTACCTGCTGCAGCATTTCGTGGCAAAAGACATCCCGGTGCTCGGGATCGAGCCGGCCGCCAATGTGGCGGAAGCCGCCGAGGCACGCGGCGTGCCCACCCGTACGGCCTTTTTCGGTGCCGAGCTTGCGCGCAGCCTCCGCGCGGAAGGCATCTCCGCCGACCTGATGGCGGGCAACAACGTGCTCGCCCATGTTCCCGACCTGAATGATTTCGTTGCGGGGCTGGCCATCCTGCTCGCCGAAGACGGCGTGCTGACCATGGAGTTCCCGCACCTGCTGCGGCTGATCGAGGACACCCAGTTCGACACGATCTACCACGAGCATTTCTCCTATTTCTCGCTGCTTGCCGTGGAACGGGTCTTTGCCCGCCACGGCCTGAAACTGTTCGATGTGGAGGAGCTTCCGACCCATGGCGGCAGCCTGCGCATCTTCGCTGCTCGCGTAGACGGCCCTGAGCGGGGTGAGATCGAGGGTCTGCGCAAAGTCCGCGCCGATGAGGCTGCGGCCAAGCTCGACAGGCTGGAGACCTATGACGGCTTCCAGGCCCGGGTCGAGGCCGTGAAGACAGGACTGCTGGATTTCCTGGCGAAGGCCGATGCGGCCGGCGAACTCGTCGCCGCCTATGGCGCGGCCGCAAAGGGCAACACGCTCCTGAATTTCTGTGGCGTGACGGCGGACCAGATCGCCTTCGTCGCAGACGTGAGCCCCCACAAGCAGAATCGGCTTTTGCCCGGCAGCCGTATCCCGGTCGTCTCACCCGATGAGCTGAAGGTCTGCAAGCCGGACCATGTCCTGATCCTGCCGTGGAACCTGAAGAACGAGATCACCGGCGACCACGGCTACATCCGTGAATGGGGCGGTGACTTCTTGATCGCCGTGCCGGAAATAACGATCCTGCCATGAAATTCACCACGACTGACATCGCGGACGTCATGGTGATCGAGACCGATCCGATCGCCGACGAACGCGGCGACTTCGCCCGCAGCTTCTGCACCGTGGAATTCCGCGAGGCCGGGCTGGGCGCGTTCGCGCCGGTGCAGATGAACATCTCCCGTAATGCCAGGATGGGCACCCTGCGCGGCATGCACTACCAGGACGAGCCCACGCCGGACCCCAAGGTGGTCCGGTGTACACGCGGGCGCGTGTACGACGTCGTGGTGGATCTGCGCCCGGATTCCGCAACCTTCTGCGAGTGGTTCGGCCTGGAACTGGCGGCCGCACGGCAGAATGCGCTGTATGTTCCGCCCGGCTGCGCCCACGGGTTCATCACCCTGGAAGACGACAGCGAGGTCTTCTACCTGATGGGTGCGCCCTATGTGCCGGAGCTGGCGCGCGGCGTGCGCTGGGACGACCCCGCCTTCGGCATCCACTGGCCGATCCCGCCGGCCACCATGGCGGCGCGAGATGCAGAGTATCCCGATTTCGAGGCCTCGGCCTGACCGTGGGCGGGATCGTCCACAGCCTGAAACGGCTCATGGGCGCACCGCCGCGCCGTGACGTCCTGCCCGAGTACATCTCGATCGGGCGCGGCACTTATGGCCTCGACCGCAACAGCTTCGCCGGTCTGGCGCCCGAATGCCCCGTAACCATCGGCAATTTTTGCTCGTTCGGGCCGGAGGTAAAGATTTTCTGTAAGACCGACCACCGCACCGACCTGCCTTCCACCTATCCGTTCCGGACGATGCTGCTGGGCGATGCCGCCAACCCCGACGCGGTGACGCGCGGTCCCATCAGTATCGGCCATGACGTCTGGGTGGGTGCGCGCGCCACGATTCTGAGCGGCGTGACCATCGGCGATGGCGCGGTCATCGGTGCGGGCGCGGTCGTCGCGCGCGATATCGAACCCTTCTCGGTCAATGTCGGTGTCCCGGCCCGCCATGTGCGCATGCGCTTCGAGGCATCCCAGATCGCGGCGCTGGCTGAAATCGCCTGGTGGGACTGGCCGGAAGAGACGATCCGGGCCGAGATCGAGACGTTCTATAACGACGTGGCTGCCTTCATCGAACGCGCTCGAGAGGTCACGCCATGAGCGACACCCGGACCGCACCGGCATTCGCCCATGCGCTGGTGACCGGCGCGACAGGCTTTCTAGGGATGCATCTGTGCCGGCGGCTGGCCGAGGCCGGGATCAAGCCCGTGGCGCTGGTCCGGCCCACATCGGACAGTTCGAGAGTCTCAGACCTGAAGGATTTCGCCGATGTTGCCGGCATCAGCGACGATGCCAGCGAACTTGCGGATACCTTTTCTAGGTTTACGCCGGAGGTCGTGTTCCACCTGGCAGCGCGCTATATCGCTACCCACACGCCCGCGGATGTGCCTGACCTGATCGCGGACAATGTGGGGCTGACCGCGCGTATCTGCGAAGCTGCCACGAGCGCGGGCTGCCGGAACCTCGTCTACGCCGGGACAGCGTGGCAAAACGCCCGCAGCGCACCCGGTGACAACACGCCCACGCCCAATACGCTCTACGCGGCGAGCAAGCAGGCCGGTGACGAGATCATCTACTACTACGCCCGCGCCCGGGAGCTGAATGCCGTCACGCTGAAAATCTACGACAGCTACGGGCCCGGCGATCCGCGCCGCAAGTTCCTGACTGTGCTGGCAGACGCAACAGCACGGGGTGAGACGCTCAAAGCATCGCCGGGGGACCAGAAACTCCACACTGTGCACGTGGATGACATCATCGACGCCTTCGTGCACACGGGAAACCTGCTGGTGACGGGAGACGTGACCGGGCATCACAGCTTCACTCTGCCATCGCCGGAAGCGATCACGTTGCGCGAACTGGCACAGACCTGGGCACGAGCTTCCGGCGTCGAATTGTCGGTCGAATGGGGTGCCACACCGCACCGTCCCGGCGAGGTGATGGTGCCGTGGGAGGGAACGCCGCTCCCCGGCTGGACGCCTCGTATTGCCCTCGAAGACGGGCTGCGCGCGCTTCCGGGCTGAATTCAGTCGCCGGACAGGTCCGCGCGGCCGCCGGACAGGAACCGGCGCGGTGTGTAGCCCAAATCACGTGCGGCCGATCCATCGTCGAAATCGAGATCCATGTTCATGCGCCGCGCGACATCGCCCGTCAGTTCGCTGCCCGGAATGACAGCGCCCGCTATATCCAGCATGACCGGCAGGAAAGGCGTACGGACAAAACGGCGAGGCCGGTCCAGCACATCGAAAATGCGCCCGATCATGTCTCGATAGGCCAGCGTCTCCCCGCCGCCCAGTGCGTAGTTCTTTCCTGCCGCTGCATCGCAATCCAGTGCGGCCAGCGCCGCCGCAGCGAGGTCATCGACATGGACGGGTTGGCGCTTGCCTCTTGCCGCACCGTGAACAGGGTAGAGCCCGAAACGTCCAATAAAAACGGCTGCTGCCGAAATCGTCTTGTCCGCACCTGCCCCGTAGATCAGTGTCGGGCGCAGGATCGTCAGCCCGACCCCGTTCGCCTCGCAGACGTCACTGATATGGTCCTCAGCCGAGGTCACCTGCTCCACAACCACACGCTCATGAGCGTTGCGGGTATCCGCCTTGCCGAAGACCGAGGTGGTGCTGAAGCACACCAGACGCCGTGTGCCGCGCGCGGCGAGTTGACCTGCCCCCCTTAACCGGGTCCATTTGCTGAGTTAGAGAATTGGCATCTGG
>JAYOFE010000004.1:0-182829 GCA_038117045.1 Alphaproteobacteria bacterium
CGCCCCCGCCGGCTCCGCCCTCGCCCGCCGAGGCCCCGCCGGCCGCGGCCGCGCCTCCACCGCCTCCGACCCAGACGGCTGCCGTGCCCAGCGGCGATGCGGCCGGCAGCGAGACGCGCATCCTGTTCGGTGCCGGTTCGGCTGACCTGAACGACGCCGCCAAGGCCACACTGGACGCGCTGGCAGAACGGCTGCGCGCCGACGAGTCCCTGCGCATCCAGTTGCAGGCCTTCGCGGCCGGAAATGACGAAACCGCGCCCGAAGCGCGCCGTCTCTCGCTGAAGCGCGCGCTGAATGTCCGCGGCCACCTGGTCGAGCGCGATGTCCGCAACACGCGCATGGATGTTCGCGCGCTCGGCATCAAGTCCGGCGACGGTCCGGCGGACCGGGTCGACGCCGTGATCGTGTCACGATAGGGACCGCAACTCTCGCGCCCTAAAGTCGTCACATAATTCCGACAGTTTCGCGGTACGCCTCGGGCGAGTCCCCGCGGGACGATCGGCAACGCGAGAACGGGCCGCAGTACGATGACCAACACGAACGTCTACATGACCCGGATGGGGGTCTTCCTCGTCCTCGCGATCATCGGCGCCGGCGTCCTCCACAGGCAGCTAATCGAGGCCTTCGCGGCCAACCCCGCCATCAACGGCATCATCCTGGTGGTCATGCTGCTGGGTATCCTGTTCGTCTTCCGCCAGGTGCTGATGCTGCGCGCCGAGGTCAACTGGATCGAGGACTATCGCAGCCAGAGCCCGGGCCTTTCCGTCACCACGCCGCCGAAGCTTCTCGCCCCCATGGCGGCAATGATCGGCGACCGGCAGGGCCAGCTTCGCCTGAACACTACCTCCATGCGCTCGATCCTCGACGGTATCAGCGCGCGGCTGGACGAATCCCGCGATATCTCCCGCTACCTGATCGGCCTGCTGATCTTCCTCGGCCTGCTCGGCACGTTCTGGGGCCTTCTCCAGACGGTGAGTTCCGTTGCCGACGTCATCGCCGGCCTGCAGGTGGGCGGCGGCGATGCGGTGGCAATCTTCAACGACCTGAAGACCGGCCTCGAGGCGCCGCTGTCCGGCATGGGGACGGCGTTCAGTTCCTCGCTGTTCGGCCTCGCGGGTTCGCTGCTGCTTGGTTTCCTGGAACTGCAGGCAGGCGCAGCCCAAAACCGCTTCTACAACGACCTCGAGGACTGGCTCAGCACCGCCACGCGTGTGTCGGGTGGCGGCACCCTGTCCGTCGGCGAGGGCGACCAGTCCGTTCCCGCCTATATCCAGGCGCTGCTGGAGACGACGGCGGACTCGCTGGACAACCTGCAGCGCACGGTCGCGCGCGCCGAGACGGCCCGCGCCCAGAGCGACCAGGGCCTGAGCACGCTGACCGACCGCATGACAACGCTCACCGACCAGATGCGCACCGAGCAGGACCTGATGGTCCGCCTGGCCGAGAACCAGGCGGAGCTGCGCCCGGTCCTCCAGCGCCTGGCCGAGAACCGCTCGGCGGGCGCCATCGACGAGGCGACGCGCGGGCATATCCGCAACCTCGACAACCACATGGTGCGGCTGATCGAGGAAACGGCAAACGGCCGGAACGAGATCGTGCAGGAACTCCGCGCGGAAATCCGGCTGCTGGCGCGCACGATCGCCGCGCTGGCCGAAGAAGACCCCCGCTAGCGGGCGCGGCAGGTGCCCGGTTCCTCATCACGCCGCCGCCAGGCCGGCATCAACTACTGGCCCGGCTTTGTCGATGCACTGGCCGCGCTGCTGGTCGTCGTCGTCTTCCTGGTCATGGTCTTCGCGCTGGCGCAGTTCTTCCTGTCCGATGCGCTGTCGGGCCGCGACGAGGCTCTGACCAAGCTCAACCGGCAGATCAGCGAACTGGCCCGGATGCTGGACCTCGAACGCTCGGCCAACACGGAACTGCGCCTGTCGGTTTCGCAGCTTTCGGCCCAGCTCCAGAGCTCGATCTCCGAACGCGATGCGCTGATCGCGCGGCTGGCCGACACCGAGGACGAGTTGCAGCAGGTGCGCACAGCCAACGCCGAGGAACTGGAACGCCTGCGCGAACAGGTCACCGCCGACAAGGAGACCCTTGAGCTGCAGCTGCGCGACCTGGCCCGACTGGAGCGCGACATCGCCGCGCTGCGCGAGGTCCGCGAGAAGCTGGAGGCCGAGATCGCGCAGGTAACCGGAGACCTGGGCCAGGTACGCGACCTGAGCAAGGAACTGGAAGCGCGCCTCGCGGCCGAGGAAGAGCGTACGGCACTCGCCCAGAAAGAGATCGAGAAGCGCGATATCCGGCTGACCGAACTGCTCCAGCGCGCCGAGGTGGCCGAGACCTCCTTCGCAGAGGAACGCGAACTCTCGAAGGAGGCTCAGGCACAGGTGTCGCTGCTCAACCAGCAGCTTGCCGAGCTGCGCAAGCAGATCGCCGCGCTGAACGAGGCCCTCGACGCCTCGGAAGCCAAGAACGCCGAGAAGGACATCCAGATCGTCAATCTGGGCCAGCGGCTGAACGAGGCGCTCGCCACCAAGGTGCAGGAGCTCGCGCGTTACCGGTCCGAGTTCTTCGGCCGCCTGCGCGAGGTGCTGGGCGACCGCGCAGACATCCGGATCGAGGGCGACCGCTTCGTCTTCCAGTCCGAAGTCCTGTTCGAGTCCGCTGAAGCCGTCCTAAACCCGCAGGGTGAGGCACAGCTTGCACAGCTGGCGGGAACCCTGAAGCAGATCGCCAGCGAGATCCCGCCCGACATCGACTGGATCCTCCGTGTCGACGGCCACACCGATGTGCGGCCGATCAACAACCTGCAGTTCGCGTCCAACTGGGAGCTGTCGGCGGCACGCGCCATCTCGGTCGTGAAGTTCCTCGTCCGGCAGGGCATCCCGGCGGAAAACCTTGTCGCCGCGGGCTTCGGTGAGTTCCAGCCGATCGACAACGGCCGCGACGAGGTCGCCTTCCGCCGCAACCGGCGGATCGAGTTCAAGCTAGACCAGCGATAGGAAGAGTTACTGCGCGGCCTCGCCCGCGTGCCCCACATCGAACTGCAGTTCCGCCAGCCGGGCGTAGAGCCCGCCCTGGGCGACCAGTTCGTGGTGCGTGCCTTCAGCCACCACCGCGCCATCATCAAGGACGACAATGCGGTCCGCCGCCATCACCGTGGCAAGGCGGTGCGCGATCACAAGCGTAGTGCGGCCTTCCATCAGTCCTTCCAGCGCGGTCTGGACCGCGCGCTCGGATTCCGAATCCAGCGAGCTGGTTGCCTCATCGAGCAACAGCACGCGGGGGTCACGCAGGATGGCGCGCGCGATGGCGATGCGCTGGCGCTGTCCGCCCGACAGGCGCACGCCCTTTTCGCCGAGGAATGTGTTGAAGCCTTCGGGCAGCGCATCGAGGAACCCGGCGGCGGATGACGCCTCGGCCGCCGCACGGACCTCCTGGTCGGTCGCGCCCGGGCGTCCGTATCGGATGTTCTCCCAGGCATCGGCAGAGAAAACCACCGGCTCCTGCGGGACCAGCCCGGTCTGGGCGCGCACATCGGAGGGATCGAGTTCGCGCAGGTCGAGCCCGTCGAGCCGGATCGCGCCGGTGTCGGGATCGTAGAAGCGCAGCAGCATCTGGAAGACGGTCGACTTGCCCGCGCCCGACGGGCCCACGAGGGCCACCGTCTCGCCCGGCTTGATGTCGAGGGAGAAGTTGCTGAGCGCGGCATGATCGGGCCGCGAGGGATAGCGGAAGGTCACACCTTCAAACGTCACGCGCCCTTCGGGGTTCGCCGGGAAGGCGCTCGGCTCGGCCGGCGGGGAGATGTTGGGGCGCATGTCGAGCAGTTCGAAGAGCCGCTCCGTCGCACCCGCGGCGCGCTGGAGGTCGCCGATCACTTCCGAGATCGCGCCAACCGAGCTGGCCACCACAACGGCGTAGAAGATGAAGGCCGACAGGTCGCCGGCCGAAAGGCCGCCCGAGATCACCTCGCGTCCGCCCATCCACAGGATGACCCCGATGGCACCGAAAACGAGCAGGATCACCGAGGCCGTGAGAGCCGCGCGCGCGCGGATGCGCCGTACAGAAGTGGAGAAGGTGTCTTCCACCCGCCCCGAGAAGCGTTCGCGGTCGGTCGCCTCGTGCCCGAAGGCCTGTACGGTTCGGATATTAGCGATGGATTCGTCGACGTATGAGCCGACATCGGCCAGCCGGTCCTGGCTCTCGCGGCTGAGTTTTCGCACCCGGCGGCCGAAAACAAGAATCGGCACCAGCACGACCGGCACCACCAGCAGCACCAGCAGGGACAACTGCCAGCTCGTGACGGCAAGCATCACCGTGCCGCCGAGCACGAGCAGCGCGTTGCGCAGCGCCATGGACGCCGAGGTACCGACGACGGTCTGGATCAGGGTGGTGTCCGCGGTCAGGCGCGACATCACCTCGCCGATCTTCATGGTCTCGTAGATGGCCGGGTCGAGGCGCAGCGTGTGGTCGAACACCGCCTTGCGCATGTCGGCCATCACCCGCTCGCCCAGCCACGAGACCAGGAAGAAGCGCGCATAGGTCGCCCCGGCCAGCACCACAACCACTATCAGGAGGGCGACCAGCGCGTGGTTCAGGAGCGAGATATCGCCCGCCGCGAACCCTTCATCGACCAGTCGCCGCACCCCCTGGCCGATGGCCAGCACCGTTCCCGCAGCAACGGTAAGCGCTACCAGTGCCCCCGCAACGGCTGGCCGGTAGGGCCGCAGAAAGCGGCCCAGACGGCGCAGTTCACCCAGCTCACGCTTCGGCGGGCGGCCGTTGTCGTCTTCGGGAATGGCGGAGGCGTTCTTTCGGGCCACGTCTAAATCCACAAATCAGGTGGTGCACGGTGTAGCAGGCCCGCGCAGCGCCGCCAACAGAGGCCGTTCGCGACCGCGGAAACGCCCTTGCGGTCACACGCCCCCTTGGCTATAACGCCGCCTTCCGAAGCCGGAGCATTGAAGATGAAGAAAGATATTCATCCCGATTATCACGAGATCACCGTGTTGATGACGGACGGCAGCGAATACAAGACCCGCTCGACCTATGGCGCGCCGGGCGACACGCTGCGCCTCGACATCGACCCGAAGACCCACCCCGCATGGACCGGCCAGCATCGCCTCGTCGACACCGGCGGCCAGGTGGCCAAGTTCAACAAGCGCTACGAGGGCCTGGGCTTCTAAAACCCGGATTTCCTTGAGAGTTTCGGACGGGCGTTGCATCCAGCAGCGCCCGTTTTCGTTTGCGGCATGGCGCTTCGGCGTTGCCATGCGGAATCGGCATGTCCCTCTCCCGACAACCCCTTGAACCGCCGCGCGCAATCCCTATCTCGGGATTGTCGCGAGGGACGCCTTGAAGGGTCCCGGATCGCGGCACCCGGCAAATCCCGGCCCCATGTGGCGGGATCGGCCGATGTCACAGTTGCTCAAACACGGAGAACGAGTGAAATGCGCACCTACAATCTTGATCTGACCCCCCTCTTCCGCTCCACCGTCGGTTTCGACCGTATGGGCCGGCTGCTGGACACCGCCTTCAACAGCGAGGCCCCGTCCTACCCGCCCTACAACATCGAGAAGATCGCCGACGACCAGTATCGCGTCACCATGGCTGTTGCCGGGTTCACCGAGTCCGACCTCGACATCACCCAGAACAACAACACGCTGATCGTGACCGGCGAGCAGGAAAAGACCGGGGAGGATGCGAAGTACCTCCATCGCGGCATCGCGACCCGGGCGTTCCAGCGGCAGTTCGAACTTGCCGACCATGTGAACGTGACCAATGCGAGCCTGGAGAACGGCCTTCTGGTGATCGAGCTCAAGCGCGAGGTTCCCGAGGAACTAAAGCCGCGCAAGATCGCGATCGGCGCCAGCGGTTCGGCCAAGACTCTCGAGCACGAGAAGCAGGCCGCCTGACGGCATCCCACCATCCGCTGAAAGCAGGCCCGCCGGAAACGGCGGGCCTTTTTCATAGCGGCGGGCAGTGTATAAAAGGCGCCAACCAGACAGAAACGCCCCGGGGAGGCCCCATGAAAACCAGTACCGACCGCATCCTGACGACCCATGTCGGCAGCCTGCCGCGTCCCGAAAAGCTCGAGGACCTGCTCTACAAGGTCGAATTCTCCGAGCCCTATGACGCAGACGAGTTCGACGCAGCCGTCACCGAGGCCGTGGCCGAGGTGGTGGGCAAGCAGCGGGAATGGGGTCTCGACATCATCAATGATGGCGAGATGAGCAAGACGGGCTATGCCACCTATATCCAGCAGCGCCTGGACGGGTTCTCGGGCGAGAGCCCCTCGGTACGCTTTGACGACCTGTCCGGATTTCCGGGCTATCGCAAGATGCTGGCCCGCATGGCCGACACGCGCCGTCTCAACCGGCCGTGCTGCACGGCCGAGGTGACGATCCGCGACCGCGAGCCGTTGCGCAAGGACCTGGAAAACCTCACGGCCGCGTCCAAGGGCAGCGACGCAACCGAGTTCTTCATGAACGCCGCGTCGCCGGGCGTCATCACCGTGTTCCAGCACAACGAATACTATCCCGACGACGACGCCTATCTCGACGCGCTGTCGAAGGTGATGAAGGAAGAATACGAGGCCATCGCCAATGCCGGCTTCGTTCTCCAGATCGATTGTCCGGACCTGGCCATGGGCCGCCATACCGAGTATCGCGAGCTGTCGGACGCGGACTTCCTGAAGCATGCAGAGATGCAGATCGAGGCGCTGAACGCCGCACTGGAGAATGTGCCCGCCGACCGCGTTCGCATGCATATCTGCTGGGGCAACTACGAAGGCCCCCATCACCTCGATATTCCGTTCGAGACGATCTTCGACGTCCTGATGAAGGCCAAGCCGCAGGGCCTGCTGGTCGAGTCCTCCAACCCGCGGCATTCCCATGAGTGGCGGGTATTCGAGACCAGGAAGCTGCCCGATGACAAGATCATCATGCCGGGCGTGATCGACAGCGTGACCAATTATATCGAGCACCCGCAGGTCGTCGCCGACCGCATCTGCGCCTACGCCAATGTCGTGGGCCGCGAGCGGGTGATCGCGGGGGCCGATTGCGGCTTCGCGACCTTTGCCGGGATCGGCAAGGTGGACCCCGATATCGCCATCGAGAAGTTCAAGTCACTGGCCCAGGGCGCGGAGATTGCCACCAAGCGGTTGTGGGGATAGCCGCTTGCATGTTGCAATGCAGCAAAACAGTTCCTGTTTCTCGCTCGGGAGGAGTGCCGGAACGGAGGGTTTTGCAGCATGCATCTTGGAATCCTGACAGGCGGTGGTGACGTCCCCGGCCTGAACCCGGCCATCAAGACGGTGGTCAATGAGGCCGCGAAACGCGGCTGGACCGTGACGGGCTTCCGGCGCGGCTGGGCGGGCCCGCTCAACTATGATCCCGGCGATCCGGAAGGTTCGGAGCGGTTCATCATGCCGCTGACCCCGGAGAACGTGTATTCGATCGACCGGACGGGCGGGACGGTGCTGCACACCTCGCGCACCCAGCCGTCCAGGGTCCGCGAGAAGGACCTGCCGGACCACCTGGCCGGCGCCTTCAGCTTCGATGGCAACGAGACGGTCGACTGCACAAGCCACATCCTGTCGGTGTTCGAGGCGCTGAAGATCGACGTGATGGTGGCCATCGGCGGCGACGACACGCTGTCCTACGCCGCACGCATCCACAATGAGGGCGTGCCGACAATCTGCCTGCCCAAGACCATGGACAACGATGTCTTCGGCACCGAGTACTGCATCGGCTACTCGACCTGCGTTACCCGCTCGGTCGAGCTGATCGACCGGCTGCGCACTCCGGTGGGCAGCCATGAGCGCTACCTCGTGGTCGAGCTGTTCGGGCGCAATTGCGGCCAGACGGCGCTGATGGCGGGCTATCTTGCGAGCGCCGACCGGACCCTCATCGCGGAGGTCCCGTTCAGCCTCGAGCGGATGACGGAGATGCTCCAGCGCGACCGCGCCGCCAACCCGTCGAACTACGCCGTCGTGGTCGTGTCGGAAGGCGCCCAGATCGCCGGCCAGGATATCTTCGAGTCCGGCGATCCCGACGCCTACGGCCACCGGAAGCTGGGCGGCATCGGTCAGGCGGTCGGCGAGCACCTGAAGGAGGCCACGGGCACGGGTGTCATGGTCCAGTCACTGGCCTACCTGCTGCGCGCGGGCGCACCGGACGCGGTGGACCAGCTTGTCCCGCGCAACTACGCGACCATGGCCATACGCTGCATCGAGGACGGCCGCACAGGGCTGATGATGGCGGTGCAGGACGGGCACTACACGACCGCACCCGCCGATATCTCGACCCAGGGCGAGCGGCGCGTGGATGTCGATTCCATGTACGACGTGGAAAATTACCGGCCGCAGATCGCGAAGCTGGACGGCATGCCGATGTTCCTGCGCTGACGCTTATTCGGAGGCGAGGATCTTCTCCAGTTCCGACCGAACATGGTCGGGGATCGGTACCGGCTTCATCTCGCCCTGGCGCACATAGACGTGCACGAAGTGGCCGGTCGCGGAAACCGCTTCGCGGCCCTGCTTGAAGATGCCGATCTCGTAGGTCACGGACGAGTTGCCCAGCTTGCGCACCCGCACGCCCACATCGAGGACATCGGGGAATGCGATTTCCGAATGGAACCGGCAGCCGGTCTCCACAACCATCCCGACCGGGTCCTTGCTGCGGTAGTCCAGCCCGGTGAAACGCATCAGGAACTCGTTCACCGCCGTGTCGAAATAGGAGTAATAGGTCACGTTGTTCACGTGGCCGTAGACGTCGTTGTCCATCCAGCGAGTCGGCACCTGGAGGATGTGCGGATAATTCGCGCGAACCTCGTCGCGCTCGCGCTTCTTGTCGTCCTGTGTGCTCATACTGCCCCGCTCAAAAACCCGTAAATCACGTCGATGGACCGGTTCGGCTGTTCCACGGTCATCATATGACCCGCGCCGGGCAGAATCTCGACCCTCGCGCCGGCAATCGCCGCCTGCAGCCCCTTTGATGCGCGCGGCGTGGTCATCCGGTCCGCCGCGCCCAGCAGGAAGAGCGTCGGGCAGGACACCTTGCCCGCCGCCGCCACGGCACCTTCCCAGGCGTTGCAGGCCGCCATGCCTGCCCCGAGCGTTCCCGCCGGGCCGGACGCCAGCAGCGCGCGGCCACCGCCCAAGAACCACAGCCCCGGCGCCTGGTGGCCGCCCTTATGGGCAGGCTTGCCGAACCCCCAGTCGGTGATCAGGTCCCATGCCGCAGGGTCGTTCGAGGCTGTCGCCGCCAGCAGGTCGGGGTGGACCTGCATGTGGTCCGCAGGTCCCGCCAGCACCAGCGCGGTGACGCGGTCCGGCGCAAGCGCGGCGGCGGCCAGCGCGATCAGCGAGCCCATGGAGTGCCCGGCGAGCGCCGCCGTCTGCGCGCCCGCTTCATCAAGGAAACGCCAGAGCCAGTCGGCATAGTCATCGATATTTTCCGGCACCGGTCCTTCCGAACGCCCATGCCCGGGCAGGTCCGGCACCAGCACGGAAAAGCCGTGATGGGCGAAAAAGCGTGTCTGCAGACCCCAGTAGGTGTGGTCGTTGCCCGCGCCATGCAGGAACACCAGCGCCGGCTTGTCCGGCGTAAAGTCCTGCCCGCCCGTATGGGCATAGACGCGGTGGCCGTCGACGAGAAGTTCCATAACCGATCGTCCTATTTCTGCGAGGCGCGGAGCGCCTGGCGCAGGTCGGCAATGATATCTCCCGGATCCTCCAGCCCCACAGCAAGGCGCACCATCTCCGCACCCACGCCTGCCGCCTCGAGGTCGCCCGGACCCATCTGCTGGTGAGTAGTGCTCGCCGGGTGGATTACCAGCGATTTCGCGTCGCCCACATTGGCCAGGTGCGAGAACAGTTCAAGTGCCTCGATGAACTTCGCACCCGCCTTGCGCGGGCCCTCGGTGCCCGGCTTCACGCCGAAGGTCACGATGGCCCCGGCCCCGTTGGGCAGCATCCGTGCGGCGAGGTCATGGTCGGGATGGCTGGCGAGGCCCGGATAGCGGACCCAGGCCACCTCCTCGGCGCTTTCCAGAAAGGCCGCGACCGCAGCGGCATTCTCCACATGACGCGCCATGCGGATCGGCAGGGTTTCCAGCCCCTGCAGCAGGTAGAACGCCGTCTGCGGCGCCATGCAGGCCCCGAAATCGCGCAAGCCTTCCGCGCGGGCCCGCATGATGAAGGCCGCGGGGCCGTATTCCTCGGCAAAGTCGAGGCCGTGATAGCCTGCATAGGGCTCGGTCATCGCCGGGAACTTGCCCGAGACCTCCCAGTCGAAGCGGCCGCCGTCCACCAGCACGCCGCCAATGGCGACACCATGCCCGCCGATCCACTTGGTCGCCGAATGCATGATGAGGGCCGCCCCGTGCTCGAACGGGCGCAACAGCGCGGGCGTGGAAAACGTCGCGTCGACCAGAAGTGGCAGGCCAGCCGCATGGGCCACCTCGGCGACCGCCGGGATATCGAGGATTTCCAGCCCCGGGTTGCCGATGGTCTCGGCAAAGACCAGTCGGGTCTCGTCACGGATGGCATCCGCGAAGGCGGCCGGGTCGCGCGGGTCCACGAAGGTCGTGGTGATCCCAAAGCGGGGCAGGGTGTGGTGGAACAGGTTGTGGGTCCCGCCATAGATATTGCGCGAGGCGACGATGT
Organism: Alphaproteobacteria bacterium; assembly: GCA_038117045.1. Taxonomy (GTDB): domain Bacteria; phylum Pseudomonadota; class Alphaproteobacteria; order UBA6615; family UBA6615; genus JABJAG01. The sequence goes on from JAYOFE010000004.1 coordinate 10,667, forward strand.
GCCCGCCCGCGTCCATGAGGGTCATCACCGCCAGCGACATGGCCGCCTGCCCGCTCGCAGTGGCGATGGCGCCGACGCCACCCTCAAGCGCCGCCATGCGTTCCTCGAAGACGGCCACCGTTGGGTTGGAGATGCGCGAATAGATGTGTCCCGCGCGCTCCAGGTTGAACAGGCTCGCCGCATGGTCGACATCTGGAAACACGTAGGATGTGGTCTGGTAGATGGGCGTGGCGCGCGCGCCCGTCACCGGGTCGGGATGCTGGCCCGCATGCAGGCTCAGGGTGGGGAACTTCAGGTGTTTCGGGTCGATCATTGTGCCGGTCCGGACCGTCGGGAAGACTGGCAAACTTATCGCAACCGGCCGCCAGCTTGAACCAGTCCCGGGGCCTGCGCACAAAAGAAAACCGCTCCGGCAGGGGGGCTACCGGAGCGGTGGAAGTCAAAACAGGGAGGCATCAAAGAGATCTGATGCAGATCAGAGATGGGTCTTTGGGAGGAGCCATCACGCCCAATTTCGGCGGTAAACACTAAAAAATGGTTAACGAAACAGCATAAAAAGTAAACGAGGCCCGAATCCGGACCCCGTTTACTTGAAACATTTTCTATTTCAGGTGGTTAGTTGTCGCCCTGATTTCCCCCGCCGATGCGAACATCTGCCATCCAGTCGGGAATACGGCTCTGCGCGGGCTCTTCCTCGGGGATCAAGTCGGCACTGATCGGGCGGCGGTCGTCGCTCGCCGGCTGACGCCCGGCCTTGCGCGCCTTATCCACCGCTTCGTCCAGATCGACCTGGCGGCACAGACCGATTGTGACCGGATCGCGCGGCTGGATCTGCGAGGAGTTCCAGTGGGACCGGTCGCGAATCGCGGTGATCGTCGGCTTGGTCGTGCCGATGAGCTTGCCAATCTGCGCATCGCTCAGTTCCGGGTAGTAACGGACCAGATAGGCGATGCCGTCAGGCTTGTCCTGACGCTTCGACACCGGGACGTAACGCGGACCCTTGGTGCGCTTCACCGGCGCCGGGTTCTCGGATTCCTTGAGCTTCATCCGGTATGCCGGATCGTTCTGGGCCTTCTCGATCTCGTCCCAGCTGAGCTGGCCGTTGGCCACGGGATCAAGGCCGCGCATGCCGATGCCGACTTCGCCATCGGCAATACCCTGAATCTCGAGCGCATGAAGGCCGGTGAAGGCCGCGATCTGCGCAAAGGTCAGCGCGGTGTTCTCGACGAGCCAGACCGCCGTCGCCTTGGGCATAAGGGGAGGTGCCATGAGTTCTCCTTCCGCCGATCCGCCCGCGAAAACCTCGCCGCCGGACCGGGATTAACCGTCATTCCTGTGGGAATTGGCCTTTATATATGCGGCGTTGGGGGGAATTGAAAGCACACATTCACTCGATTTCGAGAATGATTTTCCCGATATGGCTGCTCTCTTCCATCAGCGCGTGGGCCGCCGCCGCCTCGCTAAGCGGGAAGGTGCGGTGGATCACCGGCGCAATATCCCCCGCCTCCAGCAGCGGCCAGACCTTCTCGTGCAGAGCGGCGGCAATCTCGCCCTTGAAGGCGACAGAGCGCGCGCGAAGCGTCGAGCCCGTCACCGTCAGGCGGTTCATCATCACCCGGCCGAGATTGAGTTCACCCTTGGCACCGCCCATAAGCGCGATCTGGACCAGCCGCCCGTCCGGCTTCATGCAGGAGACATTGCGGTTGAGGTAGTCGCCCCCGACCATATCGAGAATCACGTCGACACCGGCCTTTTCGGTCAGCGTCCTGATCTCGTCCTCGAAGACCTGCGTCTTGTAGTCGATGGCCTTTGTCGCCCCCAGCTTCTCGCAGAAAGCCGCCTTCTCCGCGCTGCCCACGGTCGTGTAGACGGCGGACGCACCAAAGGCCTTGCAGAGCTGGATCGCGGTGGTGCCGATGCCGCTGGACCCGCCATGGACCAGCACGCTTTCGCCAGGTGCGAAACGGGCGCGGTCGAAGATGTTGCTCCACACCGTGAAGAAGGTCTCCGGCAGGCCAGCCGCGACCACCATATCCATGCCAGCCGGCGCAGGCAGTGTCTGGGGGACCGGCGCCGCGCAGTATTCAGCATAGCCGCCGCCGGCTACCAGGGCGCACACCGCGTCCCCGACCGCGAATTCTGCCACGCCATCACCCAGCGCCACGACCTCGCCCGCGATTTCCAGCCCGGGAATGTCGGATGCGCCCGGCGGCGGCGGATAGACGCCCTTGCGCTGGGCCACGTCCGGCCGGTTCACGCCCGCAGCGGCAACCCGCACCAGTACCTCGCCCGCCCCGGGCGTCGGCATAGGCCGCGTGCACAGCGCGAGGACATCCGCCTCGCCGGGCTCGGTGATCTCGACGGCCTGCATGGTTTCGGGCAGTGACATGGGCATCCTCCGGCCTGCTTCGCCTGCGTTTCAAACTTTGGAATAGTTGCGGGCGCAATCTATGCGCGCCAAACTCCGCGCACAACGACAAGCCGCACCTGGCTCTGCCTGAAGGCGGAAAGCGGCAGGCGAAACGCGACGGGAGAGACGCTGATGAGCATCGATGACGATCTGGAGCCGAGATTCGGGGGCCACAGGGACGGCTTCGAGCAGATAAACGTGGAAGCCCTGTCCATCGAGGAACTCAGGGAGTATATCGCGCACGCGCAGGCCGAGATCGCGCGCGCGGAAGAGGAAATCCGGAACCGGGACGCGTTGCGCAACAGCGCCGACGCCCTGTTCAAAAATTAACGCGGGCAACGCGCGGCAGGAGACAAACATGGCCAATCATTTCGACCAGCACCTCGACAAGAACGCTGCAAACTATGTGCCGCTGTCGCCGCTAAGCTTCATCCGCCGCTCGGCGTCGGTCTATGCCAACCGGACCGCCGTGGTGCACGGCGCGCGCAGCTACAACTACGCGGAGTTTTATGCCCGCTGCCGCCGACTCGCTTCCGTGCTGTCGAACAACGGCATCAGGACCGGCGACTGCGTGGCCGTGATGTCACCGAACACACCAGCGATGCTGGAGGCGCATTTCGGCATCCCGATGACAGGCGCCGTGATAAACGCGCTCAACTATCGCCTCGATGCCAAGGCCATCGCCTTCATCCTCGACCACGGCGAGGCAAAGGTCCTGCTGACCGACACAGAATTCGCCCCGGTTATCAGGGAAGCGCTGGAACTGTGCGAGGCCAGGCCGCTGGTGATCGACATCGACGATCCGGAAGGCCCCGGCGGCGAACGGCTCGGTGACGTGGAGTACGAGGATTTCATCGCCCAGGGCGACCCGGAGTTCGAATGGTCGATGCCCGGTGATGAGTGGGACGCCATCGCGCTGAACTACACCTCGGGCACGACCGGCAACCCCAAGGGCGTGGTCGGACACCACCGCGGCGCCTATCTGAACGCCATCGGCAACGTGTTCACCTGGGGCGCGACCGGCGGCCCCGTCTACCTTTGGACCCTGCCGATGTTCCACTGCAACGGCTGGTGCTTCACCTGGGGCGTGACGGCGGTCGGCGGCACCAACGTGTGCCTGCGCCAGGTCTCCAGCGCGACCATCTACGAAGCACTCGCCACGAAGGGCATCACTCACCTGTGCGGCGCGCCGATCGTCATGCAGATGGTGGTCAATGCCTCCGACGAGGATCGCCGCGAATTCGCGCAGGATGTGGAGTTCATGACCGCCGCCGCACCACCGCCGGCAGCTGTGCTGGCGAGCATGGCCAAGCAGGGCATCCGCGTAACGCATGTCTACGGCCTGACGGAAATCTACGGGCCCGCGATCATCTGTACCTGGCAGGATGAATGGGACGACCTGCCGGCTGACGAACAGGCCAAGCTGCAGTCGCGCCAAGGCGTGCCATACGAGGTTCTGGAAGACCTGATGGTCGCCGACCCGGAAACCATGGTGCCGGTCCCCAAGGACGGCGTGACCATGGGCGAGGTGTTTACCCGCGGCAACGTGACGATGAAGGGCTACCTCAAGAACCCCAAGGCAACCGACGAGGCCTTCGCCGGCGGCTGGTTCCACACCGGAGACCTGGGTGTATGGCACCCGGACGACTACATCGAACTGAAGGACCGCTCCAAGGACATCATCATTTCCGGCGGCGAGAACATTTCATCCATCGAGGTGGAAGACGCGCTTTACAAGCATCCCGACGTCTCTGCAGCCGGCGTGGTCGCCTGGCCGGACGAGAAATGGGGCGAGACGCCGTGCGCGTTCGTGGAGCTGCGGGCCGGTTCGACGGTGACGGAAGAGGACATCATCCAGCATTGCCGGGACAACCTGGCCCACTTCAAATGCCCGCGCCATGTCGTCTTCGGGCCCCTGCCCAAGACGTCGACCGGAAAGATCCAGAAGTTCAAGCTGCGCGACCAGGCGGTGGAACTGGCCAGCGCCGCCCAGTAGGGACACAAGCCGCCAAATGGCGGGGTCAAAAAAGGCGGCTCCTGCGAGCCGCCTTTTCCTATTCTTCCGTCCCCGGGCGCCGGTCAGGCGCGCTGCTGGAGGGCGGTAATCTCGTCCTTGAGGGCGAGTTTCTGTTTTTTCATTTCCGTGAGCACGGCTTCATCGGGCGAAGGTCGGTGAGTTTCGCCATCAATAGCTTGTTCCAGGTTTGCGTGTCTGCGCTTTAACTCGTCGATCCTGGGCTGTGTTGTCACGAGAAACCTCTCCTTGTTAGGGCGTTACCTCAATCACATGAAAAGCGTATGACGAATCCATGACGGTTGCAAAGCGCGCCTTAAGTCGCATGCGACACCCGACCGTCGGGTGATATAATCAGTGGAATTCGCCGGCGGAGCTTTACGGTGACCAACGACAATCAGGACATCCTTCGGGAAAAGCTGGCGCACCTGCGCAGCGAACACCGCGACCTCGATGACGTCATCGCGCGAATCTCGGAAGAGACGCCGTTCGACCAGTTGCAGGTCCAGCGCTTGAAAAAGCGAAAGCTGGGGCTGAAGGATGAAATATTGAAACTGGAAAGCCGGCTTTTACCGGACATTATTGCCTGAACGGCAAGATTTTTCAGTTGCCCGCGCGGCGCTGCTTGTTCTCGTACATCGCCTGGTCCGCCCGCTGCAGGGCCTCACCCGCATCCTCGCCGCCCGAGAAGGTGTAGGCACCATAGGACGCCGTGAGCGTCAGGTTCTTGCCGTCCCACTCGAAGGGCGTGTTGTCGATCAGGGCAGACAGGGACGCCGCCTTTTCCTGGGCCGCCGAACCGCCGGCCTGGGCCAGGATCACACCGAACTCGTCGCCGCCCAGGCGGCCGACCACGTCCGATTCGCGGATGTTCTCGGCCAGCAGCATGGCGACATGCTGGAGCGCCGCATCGCCGGCCGCATGGCCGAAGGTGTCGTTGATCTGCTTGAAGCCGTTGATGTCGAATTAGAGAACGCTGGTTTCCGCACCGTAGCGCTCGGCATAGGCCATCATCCGGCTCATCTCGCGCACGAAGGCGCGCCGGTTGGCGACCGGGACAAGCGTGTCCTCATCCGCCAGCTTCTCGAGATAGTTGATCCGGTGACGCGCCTGGGCCAGTTCCTCGCGCATGCGCTGAACTTCCTTCATCAGCATGTCGAGGGCCTGGCGGACCTTGGGGGTCAGCTCGGCCTCGCTCAGCCCGGCAATGGTCGCGACATCGCCGGTCGGACGCGGCGCCTGTGCAGCAGCGGCATCGCCGGCACCATAGGCCTGGCTCGCGGCCTGCGCCGCGCGCGCAGAGGCGACCGAGCCGGTGCTTTGCGGACGAGTGCGATCGATCTTCATGTTCCGTTCCGTAACGGCGAAAACAGTGCGCGAACCGTGGGTTATGGTCAAAATACGCACCAAAACCCTACCGCGCCAATGGTTAACAAAGGATTTCGCGCTCGCGACATGCAGCGAATTCGCGAGCTTTGCTTGCCACGCAGCGCCCCGGTCCTATAAAACCCCGCTTTTCCGGGCCGAACTGCGCCAAGGAGCACAGCATGGGCGACTATCCGCTCGTCGGAATCATCATGGGCAGCCAGTCCGACTGGGAGACCATGCGCCATGCCGCCGAAACGCTGGAGGTACTGGGGGTTGCCCATGAGGTCCGGATCGTTTCCGCCCACCGCACCCCCGAGCGCATGCGCGAATACGCCCACTCGGCGCGCGGGCGCGGCCTGAAGGTGATCGTGGCGGGCGCCGGCGGCGCGGCCCACCTGCCCGGCATGACGGCGGCCATGACGCCCCTGCCCGTCTTCGGCGTGCCGGTCGAAAGCAAGGCCCTGTCCGGCATGGACAGCCTGCTATCGATCGCCCAGATGCCGGCGGGCATTCCCGTCGGCACGCTGGCCATCGGACGCGCAGGCTCGGTGAACGCGGCCCTGCTGGCCGCCGCCGTCGTTGCGCTGGAAGACAAGGCCGTGGCCGACGCGCTCGACGCCTGGCGCCAGAAGCAGACCGACGCGGTCGCCGAAGCACCCAACGGCAATTCCTGACGCAATGCCCGCAGACAGAATGCCCTCCGACGCTCCGCTCTCTCCCGGCGCGACCATCGGCATCCTCGGCGGCGGACAGCTCGGCCGGATGACCGCGCTGGCGGCGGCCAATCTCGGCTACCGGTGCCATATCTTCTGCCAGAATTCCGACGAACCCGCCGCACAGGTGGCTGACGCGGTGACCGTCGCCCCCTTCGAGGACCTGGTCGCAATCGACACCTTCGCGGCCTCGGTTGATGTGGTGACGCTGGAATTCGAGAACGTGCCCATCGCGACGCTCGAGCGCGTGTCCGGATCGACGCCCGTCCATCCCTCCCCCGCCGTCCTGGCTGTCGCGCAGAACCGATTGATGGAGAAGACCTTCGCCAACGAGAACGGTATCGCGACCGCGCCCTTCCGTGCCGTCAAATCGGCCGGGGAACTGCGCGCCGCCGTCGCAGTTATCGGCGCACCCTCGGTGTTGAAGACCGTCCGCTTCGGCTACGACGGCAAGGGCCAGGTCGCCATCCGCCCGGACTCCGACCTGGACGCGGCGTGGGCCGAGAGCGGCGCCGGGCCCGACACCGTGGGCGGCATCCTGGAAGGCTTCGTCGCGTTCGACTGCGAGATTTCCGTGATCGTCGCGCGCGGCGCAAATGGCGACATCTCCGCCTTCGAGCCCGTCGAGAACCGCCACCGCAACCATATCCTCGACGAGACCATCGCCCCGGCAGGCATCTCTGCGGCGACGGCCAGGGCCGCCACGGACGCAGCATTAAAGCTGGCGGCGGGCCTCGACGTGATCGGGCTGCTGGCCGTCGAGATGTTCGTGACCGCCGATGGCGCAATCCTGGTGAACGAGATCGCCCCGCGCCCGCACAATTCCGGCCACTGGACCATGGATGCCTGCCACACCGGCCAGTTCGAGCAGCTTGTGCGCGCTATCTGCGGCCTCCCGCTGGGCGACCCGTCGCGGCGCTGCGATGCCGTGATGAAGAACCTGATCGGCAACGAAGTGGACGACTGGCCGAAATACGCCGCCGACCCGCGCGCAAAGCTCCACCTCTACGGCAAGACCGAGACCCGGCCCGGCCGCAAGATGGGCCATGTCAACTTTCTGGGAAAGCCCGTCACCGGCTAGCGCCTGCCGCTAGCGCGCCGCGCCCTCGCGCAGGCGCTCTGCGACCAGCCGCGCGAACCGGCGGGGATCGGGCAGGTTCCTGCCGAGATCGCGCACGGCCGCACGGCGTTTCGGAATCTGCATGACGTTGGCGATCCGGCGGTCGAGGAAGGCCCAGGTCTCCGCAGTTTTTTCCGAACGGTCGTCGAGCCAGAACAGCACGGTCGAGGACAACACCCCGGCGAGCGTGGCGCGCTTTGTATAGAAGCTGAAATCCGTCGAGCGGTCGCCCGCCGCGTACCACATGTCATCGACGGTCCGGTACAGCGCCCGCACCCCGCGCCGGGCATGGGGCGGGCGCGACATATGGGTGATGGCGCGCCGCACGGCCTCGCGATGGTCGGCCACGGCCTCGATCCGCGCACGGACAAGGAACGTGATCTTCTCGCGCAGGCGCATGCTTTCCGTGTCGGCCTGCTCGTAGGCGAGGCGCATTGCCACGTCCGCCACCGTGCTCCAGTACTCGATCGCGTTCGCCGGGCCGCCGGGAAAGGCGAGCCCGGCCACCGCCGGGTCGAGGCCGGCATCTTCTGCCGCAAGCCGCAGTGTGCGCTCGGTCCAGCCCTCGAAGGGCACATGGGGCAGTGCGGCGTCGAGGATCTTCGCGCGCTCCGCGGCCATGTGGTCGATGGGTGCGTCAGTCATCGGCCGCCTCATCGGTTTCTGCATGCTCCTGGGCCTTGCCGAGCTCCTCCACAAACCCGAACTGGGACATGTCCTCGACCCGCGCGGGATAGAGAATGCCGTCGAGGTGGTCGCATTCGTGCTGGATGACGCGGGCATGGAAGCCCTCGGCCTCGACAACGACCTCTTCGTTCCGGAGCGTGCGGTAGGTCACGCGCACCCGGTCGTGACGGCGGACCGGACCGGCCATACCGGGGACCGACAGGCAGGCCTCGAAGCCGATATTGGTCTCCGTGCCCAGCAGCTCGACCACCGGGTTGACCATGACGGTCAGCGGCACACCGCCGGTTTCCTCGTCCTCGCCGTCTTCCTCAGACGCGCGGCCGCCATCGACGAAATAGACCACGATCCGCCACGGCATATGCACCTGTGGCGCGGCCAGCCCGGTGCCGTCGGCATCGTGCATGGTCTCGACCATGGCATCGACGAGCCGGGCCACTTCAGGCGCGGTCGGGTCGGGAACTTCGGCGGCGCGCTGCCGCAGGATCGGGTGGCCCATACGGGCAATCTTGAGTATCGCCATGGCCGGAATATGTGCGTGGCCGCCCCATAGGTAAAGGGGGAGAGGCAAAGGGGTCGCGGGGCGTGACGCGATGACGCTATGCTTTGCCGGAACGTTTTATCGGGAGGAAGCGTGGCGGCGATTACCTATATCGATGGTGACTGGCATGACGGCAATGTGCCGGTCATCGGCGCGACATCCCACGCCATCTGGCTGGGTTCCATCGCCTTTGACGGCGCGCGCGCCTTCGAGGGTGTGACGCCCGATCTCGACCGGCACTGCCAGCGCGTCGTGAACTCCGCCCGCGCGCTGCACCTGGAATCGCCGCTGACGGCAGGCGAGATCATGGAGATCGGGCTGGACGGCGTCCGCCGTTTCGGCCCCGGCGCCGAGGTCTATATCCGCCCGATGCTGTATGCCGATTCCGGTATCGGCCTGCTGGCGCCGGACCCGGAAAGCACGCGCTTCGTGCTGACGGTGTTCGATGCGCCCATGCCGACCGGCGATGGGTTCAGCGCCTGCGTCAGCCCCTACCGCCGCCCGACCCCCGAGACGGCACCGACCAACGCCAAGGCGTCCTGCCATTACCCGAATTCCTCGCGTGCCATCATCGATGCGCGCAAGCGCGGGTTCCACAACCCGGTGATGTGCGACAGCCTGGGCCATGTGTCCGAGTTCGCCACGTCCAACATCTGGATCGCGAAGGACGGCGTGGCGATCACCCCGATCGACAACGGCACGTTCCTGAACGGGATCACCCGCCAGCGCCTGATCGGCCTGATGCGCGAGGACGGGATCGAGGTGCAGGAGCGCACGGTGACGGTGGAGGACGTGCGCAACGCCGACGAGATCTTCAACTCGGGCAACTACGGCAAGGTGCAGCCGGTCACGAAATTCGAGGACCGCACGCTGCAGCCCGGCCCGGTCTATCGCCGCGCCCGCGAACTATACTGGGACTTCGCGCACTCGAAGTAGGGCGGACTACGCCGCGCTGAGGTCTTCCCCGTCGAGCGCGCGGCGCATCAGCGCCACGGTCTCGTCGCGGCCATAGAGCGCAGCGAAGGAGCCGAAGCGCGGGCCCTGGCTCTGGCCGAACAGCACCTCATAAAGCGCCTTGAACCAGTCGCGCAGCGGCTCGAACGCGTGGTCCTTGCCGACGGCGTAGACCTCGTTCTGCAGCGCCGTGGCATCGGCATCGGAGGGCAGCGCGTTGAAGCGGGCCACGAGATCTTCCAGCGCGGCGCGTTCCTTGTCGGCGGGCGCGCGGTAGGCCTTGCTGGGCTTCACGAAGTCCCGATAGTAGGCGATGGCGTGGCCGACGAGGCGGTCGAGCATCGGGCTGTTCGACGGCGTCGCCCCCTCGGCATAGCGCGCGATGAAGCCCCACAACACCGACGGGTCTTCGGAGTTGCAGGCCGCGGCGAGGTTCAGCAACAGGCCGAAGGACAGGTCCGCACCCGCCGCCGGCACGTCGCCGGCATGGATGTGCCAGGCCGGGTTGGCGAGCTGCTTGTCCGGCTCCTGCCCGGGATAGCTCGAGACGTTGGCCAGGTACTCGTCCACCGACTTCGGGATCACGTCGAAATACAGCCGCTTGGCCGTCTTCGGCTTGGTGAACATGAACTGGGACAGACTTTCGGCCGGGCCGTAGGTCAGCCATTCCTCTATTGTCAGGCCGTTGCCGCGCGACTTGGAAATCTTCTCGCCGTTCTCGTCGAGGAACAGCTCGTAGGTCAGCCCCGCCGGCGGGCGCGCGCCGAGAATGCGCGCAATGCGGCCCGACAGGGTCACCGAATCGATCAGGTCCTTGCCCGACATCTCGTAATCGACTTCCAGCGCCACCCAGCGCATGGCCCAGTCGGCCTTCCACTGCAGCTTGCAGGCCCCGCCGGTGACCGGCACTTCCACAGCCTCTCCCGTGTCCGGGTCACGGTAGACGACCGTGCCCGCATCAGGGTCGATCTTCTCCATCGGCACCTGCAGCACCACGCCGGTGCGCGGGCAGATCGGCAGGAACGGGCTGTAGGTCGCCCGTCGCTCCTCACCGAGGGTCGGCAGAATGACGGCCATCACCTCATCGTAGTGGGCGAGCATCTTCAGCAGGGTGGCGTCGAACTCGCCGGCCTTGTAGCAGGCGGTCGAGCTGCGGAACTCGTATTCGAAGCCGAAGGTGTCGAGGAAGGCCTGCAGGCGCGCGTTGTTGTGGGCGCCGAAGCTGTCATGGGTGCCGAAAGGGTCCGGCACCTGGGTCAGGGGCTTGCCAAGATGCTTGGCCAGCATCTCCTTCTGAGGGACGTTGTCGGGCACCTTGCGCAGCCCGTCCATGTCGTCGGAGAACGCGATCAGCCGCGTCGGGATATCCGACAGCGTGGTGAAGGCATGGCGCACCATCGTGGTGCGCGCGACCTCGCCGAACGTACCGATATGCGGCAGGCCGGACGGGCCGTAGCCCGTCTCGAACAGCACATAGCCCTTGTCAGGCGTATGCACAGCGTCAGCGCCGCCGACACGTTCGACGACACTACGTGCCTCCTGAAACGGCCACGCATTCGCCTGCGCGGCCAGTTCGCGTTCACTCGACATAGACGTCCGCTCGATCCGGTGTGGAAATCGGGCGGAACCTATGCCCGGGCTGGTTGGCGGTCAACCGCCCGGATCACGCAATCCCGCGCCTAGACGCGGATGTCGACCCTCTCTCCCGCGCGGGGCCCTTCGGCCGGTGCATCGTCCGACAGAGTCGGCAATGGCTCCGGCGTCGCCGGCTTCCGGGTCTGCGGGGCCGCGGCGGCCTCCACGACGGGGGCACCAATGGGTTCGGCGGGCGCCTGGTTGGCGTTCACCGTACCCGGACCCGGCTCCACGGGCGCGACTTTGCCGGCCCTGGAAGCCGAATCCGGAACGAGGGTCGATACCTGACTGGCGGATTGGATGTTCATATCCGTCGCTCCTTCCTGGATTCGCGAAGCTGTCCGGACACGTGCGCCCGAATACCTTCACGGTCCTATTTCGTACGTCCCGGGCCTCACGTCATGCGGTTTCGCTGAGGATTTCCGCGAAATTTCGCGAAAGATTTAAAGATTCGGGGACGCACGGCTATGGTCCGCGGATGTCTGCGTCCCCGCCCTCCCCCCACGACCTGCCCGCACTTGTCGCCGCACGCAGCTTCGCGACCTGGCGCGCGCCCGACGGTCCCGGAGAGGTGGTCGGGCCGGACGAGGCCGCCCGGCTCGCGCAGGCCACACCGCCACTTCTCTGCCACGCCCCGGCGACGGCGCGACGGCTGGGTGTCGAGCAGATTGGCGGCTATGACGTGCTGGAACTGTTCGCGTTTGCCCGCCCGGCGGAGTTCACATTGCCGACCATCCGGGGACTGGCACGGACGCTTGGCCTAACGGTCGACGGCGCGCAGACCGAGTTGCTGGCCGCGATCGCGGCGCGCCTGCTGGACGACATCGCCGCCAACCGCGACGAACAGGATGACATGACCGGCATCGCCCGCGCCCTGCAGCGCGCGGGCTGGCTGTGGGGCCCGTTCGTGCTGGACGCGCTGGACACGTCCCCCCTGTCCGAGGACACCAATGCCGCCGTGACCGGCGCGCTGGCCGTCTGGCGCGACGTGCCGGAATGGACGGAGTCCGCGCCCGAGCCGCCGCCCGCCAACGATCCGGTCACACCCGACGAGGCGCGCGAGCGGCTGGCCGAACTGCTGGGCAACGATTCCGAAAGCCGCGTGGGCCAGCGCGACTACGCCGCGGCCGTCGCCGCCGCCTTCGAACCGCCCCCGGCGCCGGACACCCCCAATGTCGTGCTTGCCGAGGCGGGTACCGGCACCGGCAAGACGCTCGGCTACATTGCGCCCGCAAGCGTGTGGTCGGAGAAGAACGCCGGGCCAGTCTGGATCAGCACCTACACCCGCAACCTGCAACAGCAGATCGACCAGGAGCTTGACCGGCTCTATCCCGACCCGGACACCAAGGCGCGGCGCGTGGTCATCCGCAAGGGGCGGGAAAACTACCTCTGCCTGCTCAATCTCGAAGACGTTGCGGGGCGGTTCACAGCGCTGGAGCGGCGCAACGCGGTAGGCGTGGGGCTGACCGCGCGCTGGGTGCAGGCGACACGCGACGGCGACCTGGGCGGCGATTTCCCGGCATGGCTGGTCGACCTGGTCGGCACGGGCGCAACGCTCGGCCTCGCCGACCGGCGCGGCGAGTGCATCTACTCCGCATGCTCACATTACAGCCGGTGTTTCGTCGAGCACTCGATCCGAAAGGCGCGGCGCGCGCGCCTCGTCGTCGCCAACCATGCGCTGGTGATGATCCAGGCCGTGATGGGCGCGGGCGAGGATTCCAGCCTGCCGACCCGCTACGTCTTCGATGAGGGCCACCACGTCTTCGATGCGGCGGATTCCGCCTTCGCCGCCCATCTGAGCGGGCGCGAGATGGCCGAACTCCGCCGCTGGATCCTCGGCACCGAAGGCGGTGCCCGCCGCCGCACGGGCGGCCGGGCGCGCGGCCTGCGCGAGCGGGCCGAGGACCTGATTGCGGCCGATGATTCCGAAGCGACCGAGGCGCTGTTCGCAGCGCTGGAGGCCGCGCAGGTACTGCCCGCGCCGGGCTGGATCAACCGCCTGTCCGGCAACACCCCCGAGGGCGCGGCGGAGGCCTTCCTCGCCGAGTGCCGGCTGCAGGTCTATGCCCGCGCGCCCGCCGATCACGGGCCGTACTCGCTGGAGACCGATGTCCGCCCACCCTCCGAGGATCTGCCCGAGGCCGCCGAAGACCTGCGCGCCGCGCTGGTCGCGCTGGCAACCCCGATGCGGCGGCTATGCGCGAGGCTGATCCGGCGGCTGGACGAGGACGCCGATGAACTGGAAAGCGCCGAGCGGGTGCGCATCGAGGCCGTCTCGCGCGCGCTTCAGCGGCGCGTCGACGTGCTGCTGGGCGCGTGGATCGACATGCTGGACGCGATCAACGCCCCCGCGTCGGACGCTTTCGTCGACTGGATGGAGGTCGAGCGGATCGACGGGCGCGAGTTCGATGCAGGGCTGTTCCGCCACTGGGTCGACCCGACGCTGCCCTTCGCCAATGTGATGGCGCCCGTCGCCCACGGCATGGTCGTCACCTCGGCCACGCTGACGGACCGCAGCGGCGATGCCGAGGCCGACTGGCTAACAGCGGAAGCGCGTACGGGCGCGTCCCACCTGCCCCAGCCCGCCATCCGCACACGGGTTGAGTCTCCCTTCGACTATTCGGCCCAGACCAAGGTCTTCATCGTCACCGACGTCCGACGCAACGATGCCGACCAGGTGGCGGCCGCCATGCGCGAACTGTTCCTTGCCTCCGACGGCGGCGCATTGGGCCTGTTCACTTCCATCGCGCGGCTGCGCCAGGTGCATGCGCGCATGGCCGACGCGCTGGATGCCGCCGGGCTGCCGCTCTACGCCCAGCATGTGGACCAGCTCAACGTCGCGACGCTGATCGACATCTTCCGGGCCGAGCCGGAATCCTGCCTGCTGGGCACCGATGCCGTGCGCGACGGCGTGGACGTGCCGGGGCGTTCGCTGCGCCTGCTCGTCTTCGACCGGGTGCCGTGGCCGCGCCCGACCATCCTGCACCGCGCGCGGCGCGATGCCTTCGGCGGGCGCAACTATGACGACATGCTGGCGCGCCTGCGCCTGTCACAGGCCTATGGCCGGCTAATCCGGCGGCGCGACGACAAGGGCGTCTTCGTGATTCTTGATTCCGCGACGCCCACGCGCCTCCTCAGCGCCTTCCCGGAGACCGTCACGCCGGAACGGGTCGGGCTGGTGGATGCGATTGAAGCCGCCGAAGCGTTTTTGCGGGATTGAGTCTTTCAGGGGATCAAGTCGGCACCGGCCCACTCCCCCTCCCGGCCACCCACGGGATCGTATTCTCATGGGTGGCCGGGAGGGGGAGTGGGCTGGAGCAGCGCAAAACTACGAAGTCCCGAACCAGGCGAGCAGCGCGCTGACAGTGAACACCGACAGCACCGTGGACACGAGGATCGCCGCCGAACTGCGCTGCACGAAGATGCCGTACTTCTGGGCGATCACGAAGGACAGTGCGCCGGTGGGCAGGGCCGCCATCAGCACCACGCCGCGGGTGAACTCGAACTCAAGGTCGAAGACCGCGACCGCCAGCCACCACGTAATCAGCGGGTGGATGATCAGCTTGGCCGCGACCATCCAGCCGACCTCGGTGGCGCCCGCCGAGAGCGGCTTTCCGACCATGAACAGGCCCATGGCAAACAGCGCGCAGGGGCCGGCCGCCGCGCCCATCAGGCCCGTGAAATTCTCCAGCCACACAGGTAAACCGAGACCCGCCGAGGACCACAGGATACCCGCCAGCGGTGCGAGGAAGAGCGGTCCGCGGATCACGGCCAGCACGGCATCGCCGAGCACCCGGTGCGCCGCACGGCCGGTGCCGCTGCCGATCTCCACGAACAGGATCGAAAGCCCGATGATGACGGCGGAATTGACCGCGGTCGCGATCACGGCCGGCAGTGTGCCGCCTGGGCCGAAGGCGGCGATGAACAGCGGGATGCCCATGTAGCCGGTGTTGGAAAAGATCGCCGTCAGGCCGTGCAGGGTCAGGCCCGCGAAGGTGTTGGGAAAGAAGAACTTCGCGACAAGGATCGACGGCAGGGCCACGGCAGCCATACCGATCATGAAGGTCCAGATGAACGGCCAGTTGAACACATCGGCCAGCGGTACCGTCGCCATGGACAGGAAAAGCACCGGCGGCAGCGCGAACCAGTAGACAAAGGCGTTCAGTGCCTCTGAACTCGCCTCCCCGAGAATCCTGAAACGGCCCGCGAGATAGCCTGCGAGCATGATCGCGAAAACAGGGAGTGCAACGTCGACAACGGCGGACATGATTCCCACCTATATGTTCCGTGCCGCGCCCTGTCGATAGGGCCGCACGTCATGACCGTTCCCTCTTCCTGCGGCTTGACGGCCCGCGGCCCGATCGCTTTAACCACGTTCATACACCCCATGAGGACACAAAGAAGATGATCGAATCCCAGACAGCCCTCATCTACACCATGGTTCTGGTGTCGGCCGCGGACAGCGAGATGAGCGACGCCGAACTTACCCGGATGGGCGAGATCGTGCGGCAGCTTCCCGTGTTCTCCGGCTTCGACCCGGACATGCTCGCCGACGTGGCACAGGAATGCGCGGAGACACTAGCCCAGGACGACGGGCTGGACGTTGCCCTGAGGCAGATCCGCGATGCGTTGCCGGACACGTTGCGCGAGACCGCCTATGTGCTGGCCTGTGACATTGCCATCGCCGACCTCAAGGCCAGCCAGGAAGAGCTGCGCCTGCTGGAGATGCTGCGCCACTCGCTGAACCTCGACCGGCTGAATGCCGCCGCGATCGAGCGCGCGGCCCGCGCGCGCTACACCACCGGCTGACCCGCATCATGGGGGCTCTCGACGGCTGGAAGATCGGCTTCATCGGGCTGGGCCTGATGGGCAAGCCCATGGCGCGCAACCTGCACGCCGCGGGCGCGCAGATGACGGTGACGAGCCGCAGCCCCGGCCCTGCCGAGGAACTGGCGGGCGAAGGCATGACCGCCGCGGCCAGCCCGCGCGAGGTCACGGAAGCCAGCGACATCATCGTCATCATGGTCACCGACACGAACGCGGTGGACAAGGTG
Organism: Alphaproteobacteria bacterium; assembly: GCA_038117045.1. Lineage (GTDB taxonomy): Bacteria > Pseudomonadota > Alphaproteobacteria > UBA6615 > UBA6615 > JABJAG01. The sequence continues at coordinate 27,160 of JAYOFE010000004.1, forward strand.
CTGCACGGCGAGGACGGCGTGATGGCCGGGCTCGTGCCGGGCAAGACCGTGATCGACATGAGCACCACCAAGGTGCGCGAGACCCGCGCCTGGGCCGAAGAGGTCGAGGCGCTGGGCGCACACTACATCGATGCCCCGGTCTCCGGCGGCACGGTGGGCGCGGAAGCGGGCAACCTCACGATCATGATCGGTGCCGATGATGACGCCCTGCCGGGCGCCATGCCGGTCTTCGAGGTGCTGGGGCAGAACATCACCCATATCGGCGGTATCGGCGCCGGACAGGTCACCAAGACGGCCAACCAGGCGATTGTCGGCATGACGCTGGCCGCCGTGGCCGAGGGACTGACCCTGGCGGCACGCGCCGGGGTCGACCCGGGCAAGGTCCGCACGGCGCTGCTGGGCGGCTTCGCCGAATCCCGGGTGCTCGACCTGCATGGCGGGCGGATGGTGGAGCGGGCCTTCGAGCCCGGCGGCCGCGCCTCGGTCCACCACAAGGACATCCTGCAGGCGCTGGAACTGGCCGAGCAGGTCGGGCTCGACCTCGTCTCGACCCGCACCAACCTGCAGCTCTGGCAGAAGATGCTGGACCGCGGCTGGCAGGACCTGGACCAGGCCGGGATCATCCGCGCGGTCGAGGAAGAGTAGCGCCCCGACCTCCCGCAAAAGGGCAAAGAAAAAGGGCCGCACCGTCGCCGGTGCGGCCCTCTTCGTGTCCGTGGACGGACGGCTTACATCATGCCGCCCATGCCGCCCATGCCGCCCATGTCGGGCATGGCCGGGCCGGAGCCAGCCGGTTCCGGCTTTTCGGCAACCATGGCTTCCGTGGTGATCAGCAGGCCCGCAACCGAAGCCGCGTCCTGGAGAGCCGTGCGCACGACCTTGGTCGGGTCGATGATGCCGGCCTTCACCAGGTTGGTGTACTTGCCTTCCTGCGCATCGAAGCCGAAGTCCGTGTCCTTCTGCTCCAGAAGCTTGCCGGCAACGACGGCACCGTCGAAGCCCGCGTTCTGGGCGATCTGGCGCACCGGACCCTGGATAGCCTTGCGGATGATGTTGATACCCACGTTCTGGTCGGCGTTGGAGCCTTCCAGCTTGGCCAGAGCCTTCGTCGAGTACAGGAGGGCCGTGCCGCCACCGGCGACGATGCCTTCCTCGACCGCTGCGCGCGTGGCGTGCATGGCGTCCTCGACGCGGTCCTTCTTCTCCTTCACCTCGACCTCGGTCGCACCGCCGACGCGGATGACCGCAACACCGCCGGCGAGCTTCGCCAGGCGCTCCTGCAGCTTCTCACGGTCGTAGTCCGACGTGGTCTCCTCGATCTGGGCGCGGATCTGGTTGACCCGGCCTTCGATGTCCGACTTCTTGCCGGCGCCGTCGACGATCGTGGTCTCTTCCTTGGAGATCGAGACGCGCTTGCAGGTGCCGAGCATGTCGAGGGTGACGTTCTCGAGCTTGATGCCCAGGTCTTCGGAGATGACCTGACCGTTGGTCAGGATCGCGATGTCCTCGAGCATGGCCTTGCGGCGGTCACCGAAGCCCGGCGCCTTGACGGCGGCGATCTTCAGGCCACCACGCAGCTTGTTCACCACGAGGGTCGCGAGGGCTTCACCCTCGATGTCCTCGGCGATGATCAGCAGCGGCTTGCCCGACTGAACGACGGCCTCGAGAACCGGCAGCATGGTCTGCAGGCTCGAGAGCTTCTTCTCGTGCAGCAGGACATACGGGTTATCGAGTTCGCATATCATCTTCTCTGCATTGGTGATGAAGTACGGCGAGAGGTAGCCGCGATCGAACTGCATGCCTTCGACGACTTCCAGCTCGGTCGTCAGGCTCTTGGCCTCCTCGACCGTGATCACGCCCTCGTTGCCGACCTTCTGCATGGCGTCGGCGATGTAGTTGCCGACTTCCGTGTCGCCGTTGGCCGAGATGCGGCCCACCTGGGCGATCTCGTCGGAGCTGCGGATTTTCTTGGAGCGCTTGACTATGTCGGCGACGACGGCTTCAACAGCCAGGTCGATGCCGCGCTTCAGGTCCATCGGGTTCATGCCGGCGGCAACCGCCTTGGAACCTTCACGGACGATCGCCTGGGCCAGGACCGTGGCGGTCGTGGTGCCGTCACCGGCGAGGTCGTTGGTCTTGGAAGCGACTTCCTTGACCATCTGGGCGCCCATGTTCTCGAACTTGTCCTCAAGCTCGATTTCCTTCGCGACCGTGACACCGTCCTTGGTGATGCGCGGTGCGCCGAAAGCCTTGTCGATGACAACGTTGCGGCCCTTCGGACCCAGGGTCACCTTAACGGCATCAGCCAGCGTGTCGACGCCCTTGAGGAGCTTGTCGCGCGCCGCTGTGGAGAATTTGACTTCTTTTGCAGCCATGTTCGTATTCCTTCCTCGAATCTCGAGTTAAGCGGCCTTCTTGGCCTTCTTGGTGGCTTCGATGACACCCATGATGTCGGACTCCTTCATGATGAGGAGCTCTTCACCATCAATGGTGACTTCCGTGCCGGACCACTTGCCGAACAGCACGCGGTCGCCGGGCTTCACGTCCAGCGGGGTGACCTTGCCGTCTTCGTTCGTGGCGCCAGGGCCAACGGAAACGACTTCACCTTCGGACGGCTTTTCCTGGGCCGTGTCCGGAATGATGATGCCACCAGCGGTTTTCTCATCGGAACCAACCCGGCGGACAACCACCCGGTCATGCAAGGGGCGAAAACCCATCGCTCTATCCTCCTGTTAAATCTGTGTTTTCTGCGCCAGGAGGACTGGTTGGTAGCACTCCCCCTCAGCGAGTGCCAGACACATAGTGATCCGGGCTAACCCCGTCAACCGGCGTGTGCCGGGTCTACCGGAAAAAAATTGCACCAGCCCGGGCGCGTTTTGGCAGCACTCTCAGGAGATCGGTGCTAATCTCTTGTTTTTAAACAATTATTCAGTTGTCAGGGATAGATTCGGTCGGGAATAATTTTTTCGTGGAGGAATGGTTTTTCAACGAGTGAGGTAATGATGAGCAAGCACATGGCGTTGCAGCTGGACGGGTGGCGGATGACGACCGCCGAAATCCTCTACCACATGCCCGACCATCCGGGGATCCTGCAGAGCTTCATCTGGCAGAAGCTGGACATGCCGCCGGAGTTTCCGAAGCTGCGCAAGTTCCTGGACTTCTGGCACGAGAACATCGAGGGGCCGCTGCATTCGGTGCGCGTCGGCCATGTCGAGATCATCTCGGCGCCGAAGTTCCAGCCCGTCGCCGCGTCCTTCGAACTCCACTAGGCGCACCGCCCGGAGGGGCGTGAGAGAAGCGCCCGTCAGGGCGTGAGATAGGCGTCACGCACGCTCGCATCGGTCGCGATCTCATCCATTGCGCCCGACAGGAGAATTCGGCCGCGCTCGATCACGGCCGCACGGTCCGCCACATTCCGCGCAAAGCGCACATTCTGCTCCGACAGCAGTACCGTCAGCCCCTCGCGCGCCAACGTCGTCACCGTCCGGGCGATCTGCTGCACCACCACCGGCGCCAGCCCCTCAGACGGCTCATCCAGCAAAATGATTTCGGGATTACCCATCAGCGTGCGCGCGATGGTCAGCATCTGCTGTTCGCCGCCGGACAACTGCCCGGCCCGCCGATCGCGCAATTCGGCAAGCTTTGGAAACAGGTCGAAGATGCGCTCCTCGGTCCAGACCGGCGTACCGTCCGACGCGCGCGTGCCCACCACGAGGTTCTCAGCCACGCTCAGCCCGGCGAAGACCCGCCGTTCCTCCGGGACATAGCCGATCCCCGCTCGATTGATCCGGTAGGGCGGCAGGCCGGAGATGTCGCGGCCGTGCAGTTCGACGCGGCCGGCGCGCACATCAACCAGCCCCATCACTGCTTTCAGGGTGGTCGACTTGCCCGCGCCATTACGGCCCAGCAGGACCGTCACCGACCCGGCAGGGACTTCAAGCTCAAGGCCAAACAGCGCCTGGGCGGCGCCGTAGAACGCATCGAGGCCGGTGATCTTCAGCGCCGGGGCGCTCATGCCGCATCCTCCTCGCCCAGATAGACCGCCCGGACATGGGGATCGGCGCGCACGGCCTCGGGCGCGCCCGATGCGATCAGGCGGCCCCGGTCGAGGACCAACACCCGGTCGGCATGCCCGAAGACAACATCCATGTCGTGCTCGGTGAAAAGAACCGCAAGGCCCTCATTCGCGACCAGTTCATCGACCAGCCGCATCATCTCACCACGCCCGTCGCTGGCCATGCCCGCTGTCGGCTCGTCCATGAGCAGCAGCGTCGGCGCGTTGGACAGGGCAACCGCCAGTTCGAGGCGCTTGAGGTCACCATAGGCAAGCTCGGAAACCGCGCGGTCCGCCGCCTCGGCCAGCCCGACCCGCGCCACCAGCGCATTCGCCTCGTCGCGGTAGCGATGCCGCAGGGCCCGACCGAGCGCCGCAGCCTGCCGGTGGTGGGACGCGAGCGCGACCTGCACATTCTCTCGCACGCTCATGCTCATGAAGGTTGCTGTGATCTGGAACGTCCGGCCCACACCCGCCGCCCAGATCCGGTGCGGCGGGGTGCCGGTCACATCACGCCCGCCGACCTGCACGCGCCCGGCATCGGGGCGGATCTGGCCGTTGATACAATTGAACAAGCTGGTCTTGCCAGCGCCGTTGGGGCCGATCAGGGCGACACGCTCACCGGCACCGACGTCGAACGAGACCCCGTCCACGGCGCGCACACCCCCGTAGGCCTTGGCGAGCTTTTCGACCGCCAGCACGCTCATGGAGCCCTCCCGCGAACGGCCAGCGCCGAAAGTCCTGCCAGTCCGCGCGGCAGCAGGACGACCAGCGCGACGATCAGGAGACCCAGGACAAGCTGCCAGAGGTCTGTCATCCGTGTCAGTTCTGTCTCGATGCCGGTGAAGGCCAGCGCGCCGAGGATCGGGCCCGCCAGCGACTGCATGCCGCCCAGCAGCACCATCACCAGTCCGTCGACGGAGGTGGAGACGTACAGCACATCGGGAAAGACGCTGCCCTTGGCGAATGCGAAGAAACCACCCGCCACGCCCGCCGCCGCCCCGGCGAGCGTGAAGGCCATCCAGCGGTGGCGGGTCACGTCGATACCGATGGACGCCGTGCGCAGCGCCGAATCCCGGCTGGCGCGCAGCGTGTATCCGAACGGGCTGAACATGGCATGACGCAGGCCCCAGATGACCGCGCCACAAACGGCCAGCGTCACGTAATAGAAGACCAGCGGGTCGGAGGCCCATGCGCTCGGCCAGACGCCAAGGATGCCGTTATCGCCGCCGGTGAAACCGATCCACTGGAAAGCCGCCGACCATGCGATCTGGGCGAAGGCGAGTGTCAGCATCGCCATGTAGATGCCCGTCAGGCGCACGCAGAACCAGCCGAAGACAAGCGCGCCCGCCGCACCGGCCAGCGGGGCCAGCAGCAGCGCCGGGGCCATGCCCGCCGACAAGTGGTAGACCGCGAGCCCCGCGCCATAGGCACCGAGCCCGAAATAGGCTGCATGGCCGAAGGTGATCAGCCCGCCGCCCCACAGCAGGAAGTGCATCGACGCGGCGAACAGGGCAAGCACAGTGATCTCGGTCAGGACGATGCTCGCGAACTCACCGAGCAGGAGCGGCGCGGCAATTGCAGTGGCGATAAGTGCCAGCCACGCGGTCCTTGTCGCGGACCCGGCAGGCCGCAATGGCAGGTCGGGACTTCGCGCATCCTCCGCCGTGGCGAATTCCGGCCGCCCGAACAGGCCCGACGGCTTGAGAACGAGGGTCACGGCCATCACGAGGAAGATCAGGACGAGGGTGATCTCGGGAAAGATCACCAGCCCGAAGGCGAGCAGCTCGCTGATGATGACGGCGGCGACGAACGCGCCGGCAATCGAGCCCATGCCGCCGACCACCACGACCACGAAGGCATCGACAATGATATTGAGGTCCATCGACAGGCTGGCCGCCTGCCGCGGAATCTGGAGCGCGCCGCCCAGCCCGGCCAGCGCCGCACCCAACACAAACGCGGCGGTGAACAGCCAGCGCTGGTCGATGCCCAGCGCGGCAACCATCTGGCGGTCCTCGGTTGCGGCGCGGATCAGCACCCCGAAGCGGGTCTTGCGGAACAGCAGCCACAGCCCGCCGAGGACACCGAAGGCGACCGCAATCAGGAAGAAGTCATAGGCCGGGATGGCATGGCCCAACACGTCGATCGCCCCATCGAGGCCCGGCATGCGCGGGGCGAACAGGTCATCCGGGCCCCAGACCGCGCGGGTCAGGTCCTGGACGACCAGCACCACGCCGAAGGTGGCGAGAAGCTGGAACAGCTCCGGCGCATGGTAGATGCGCCGGAGCAGCCCTGTTTCGATGATGGCGCCGATGAGCCCGACCGCCAGCGCGGCGATCAGCAGCGCGCCGAGGTAGCCGATGAAGCTTCCGCCCATCACCTGCACAAGGCTGAAGGCGATATACGCCCCCAGCATGTACAACGAGCCATGGGCGAAGTTCACCACCCGGGTGACGCCGAAGACGATGGACAGGCCGACCGCAATCAGGAACAGCGATGCGGCGCTGGCCAGTCCGGTGATCGCCTGGGCGACGATAAAGCTCACGACATCCTCCCGCGCCGGGTCACGGCGCGGGGCCGCCCGGCGTTACTCCTGCGGTCGAAGCTTCTTAACCGCTTCGTCGTCCGGCAGGTAGTCCGCACCGTCCGCATAGCGGATATCAACCATCATGCCCTTGCCGTCGGCCTTCGCCGTCCGGCCCACATAGGCACCCATGGTCGACTGGTTGTCGATGGCCCGGTAGGTGATCGGCCCGAACGGCGTGTCGAGCTCCAGCCCTTCCATCGCCGCCACCATCGCCGCGGTGTCGGTCGAACCAGCCTTCTCGAGCATCGCCGCGATGGTCAGGATCGTGTTGTAGCCAACAATCGAGCCCGCGCGCGGGTAGTCCTTGAAGCGCTCCTGGTAGGCCTCCACGAAAGTGCGGTGCGCCGGCTCCGTGATCGCGTACCAGGGGTACCCGGTAACGATCCAGCCTTCCGGCGTCTCTTCCTTCAGGCCATCGAGGTATTCCGGCTCGCCCGTCAGGAGGCTGGCCACCTCACGGTCCTTGAACAGGCCGCGAAGCTGCCCCTCACGCACGAACTTCGCTAGGTCGATAGAGAAGGTGACGTTGAAGATTGCCTCCGGCTTGGCGTTTTCCAGCGCCTGGACCGTCGCACCGGCGTCGATCTTGAACAACGCCGGCCATTGCTCCTCGACGAACTCCACGTCGGGGCGCTTGGCCTTCAGCACTTCCTTGAAGGCCGCAACGGCGGACTGGCCGTACTCATAGTTCGGTGCGACCGTGGCCCAGCGCCTGGCCGGAAGCGCTGCGGCCTCCTCGGCCAGCATCGCGGCCTGCATGTAGGTCGAGGGCCGCAGGCGGAACGTATACGGATTGCCCTTCGACCAAACCATCGCGTCCGACAGCGGCTCGGATGCGACAAACAGCGTCTTGTTGCGGTTGGCGAAGTCGGCCACGGCAAGGCCGATATTCGACAGGAAGGTCCCGGCAAGAAGGTCAACCTTCTCGCGCCGGACAAGCTCCTCTGCGAACTTCACGGCGTCGGCGGGCTTGCCGCCGTCATCGCGCGAAATCACTTCGAGCGGGCGGCCGAGCACGCCACCCCTGGCATTTACCTCTTCGACGGCGAGTTGCCAGCCGTTGCGGTAAGGCACGGTGAAGGCCGCGAGCGGCCCGGTATAACTGTTGATTTCGCCGACCCGGATCGGGCCGTCCTGGGCCAGGGCAGGCCCGGCAGCGAAAGCGGTGAAAAGCGCACCCAGCAGAGCAGGTACGTGTAAGCGAACGTTCACGCGCCGCATGATCGTTTCTCCTGTTCGGTCGATGTCCGTGGCGCGTGAGCCGCGCTCTTCCGTTCCCCAGATTTCAGCAGCGTTCCCGCTGCCGGTAACCATCATATGGTCCTACGCGTGCGAAGGTCGATCCCTTTAAATCCGCACAAGAGTTTCGCGTGTTCACGGGTTGGAACGGCTTTGCACCATTCGCTATAGTCCGGTGATTGTAGGGAGGAACCATGACAATAAACGTAGCTGTGATCGGCTCGGGGCCGAGTGGATTCTACACTGTCGAAGCCCTGACCAAGGGTGACAAGGACGTGCAGGTGGACCTGATCGAGCGCCTGCCGACTCCCTTTGGCCTGATTCGCGGCGGCGTTGCGCCGGACCACCAGACCACCAAAAAAGTGGCGCGCGTCTATGAGAAGACCGCCCTGAAGGACGGAGTGGACTACTTCGGCAATGTCGAGGTCGGCCGCGACGTCTCGATGGACGAACTGAAAGAGATTTATGACGCCGTGGTGCTGGCCGTCGGCGCGCCGCGCGACCGCAAGCTCGGCATTCCGGGCGAGGACAAGGCGGGCGTCTACGGGTCGGCTGATTTCGTGGGCTGGTACAACGGCCATCCGGACTTCACCAACCTCAACCCGGACCTGAACACCGACACGGTCGTGGTGATCGGCAACGGCAATGTCGCGATCGACGTGGCGCGCGTGCTGGTGAAGACCGAAGAGGAGATGGCCGAGACGGACATCGCCCACCACGCGGCTGATGCGATCAAGGCCGCGCCGATCAAGGACGTCTACATGGTTGGCCGCCGCGGCCCGATCGAGGCGAAGTTCACGAATGTCGAGCTGCGCGAGATGGGCAAGCTGGACAATTGCGTGCCAGTCATCGACCCCAGCATCCTGCCCGACGAGGTGACGGGTGACTGGTCGGACCGCGACCTCCGCCTGAAGGAGCGCAATCTCGCGACGCTGAAGGAATTCCCGGAGGTCGATCCCACGGGCAAGGAAAAGCGCGTCCACTTCTCCTTTTATGCCATGCCTGTTGAAATCCTTGGCGACGACAAGGTGACCGGAATCCGCATGGAGCGCACCAAGGTCGAAGGCGGCCGCTCGGTCGGCACCGGCGAGACTTTCGATATCGACTGCGGCCTCGTGGTCGCGGCCATCGGCTACTATTCCGAGCCTTTCCCGGGCGTGCCTTTCGACGAGACCAACGGCATCGTCGTCCATGACGACGGCCGTGTGGGCGACGGGGTCTATGCCGTGGGCTGGATCAAGCGCGGGCCGACGGGCGTCATCGGCTCGAACAAGCCGGACGGCGACCAGGCAGCGACCCAAATCTTCGAAGACATCCCCGACGGATCGAAGCCCGGCCGCGAGGCTCTGCGGGCCCTGCTCGCCGAGCGCAACGTGCGCGCAATCACCTACAAGGAGTGGCAGGCCATCGACGAGGCCGAACAGTCCGGCGCCAAGACCGGCGCGCCGCGTCGCAAGTTTGTGACAGTCGACGAGATGATCGCGGCCCTTGACTGATCGTCAAAAGACCTTCGCCGCCCTATATAAGGTTCAAATTGCACTTGAATCACACAGGCAAGCGGATGAATGTAGCGCCCGCGCAGCGACCGCGGACAAGGGTCGCCAATTTCATCTCATGAATATGAAGTTAAACGGGAAGGAAACACCCGATGTCTGAAGCAGTGGCCATTGACCGGCCCGAAGAAGACCGGCAGGAAATCGAGTCCGCCGTCGTCCGTTTCGCGGGCGACTCCGGCGACGGTATGCAGCTGACCGGCAGCCATTTCACCATGACGGCAGCGATTTCGGGCAACGATCTCGCGACCTTCCCGGACTTCCCCGCCGAAATTCGCGCGCCTGCCGGCACCACCTTCGGTGTGTCCGCCTTCCAGATCAATTTCGGCGCGCGCAAGATCATGACCTCGGGCGACCAGCTCGACGTGCTGGTCGCGATGAACCCGGCCGCGCTGATCACCAACCTTGCCGACGTTAAGCCGCACGGCATCGTCATCGTCGACACCGGCGCGTTCAACGACCGCAACCTGGCCAAGGCCGGCTATGCGGAAAACCCGCTCGAGAACGACAGCCTCGACGGCTATCGCGTCGTGAAGATCGACATGTCCCGCCTGACCGTGGAAGCGGTGAAGGAATTCGGCCTGTCCAACAAGGAAGCGCTGCGTTCCAAGAACATGTGGGCACTGGGCCTCATCTACTGGATGTACGGCCGCAAACGCGATGCCTCCATCGACTGGCTGAACACCAAGTTCGCCAAGAAACCGGAGATCGCGGAAGCCAACATCGCCGCGCTGAACGCCGGCCATGCCTTCGGCGAGACGGCAGAAATGCCCGCCGAGGTCGGCACCTTCGAGGTGGAGCGCGCTGACATCGCGCCGGGCGTGTACCGCACCATCACCGGCGCCGAATCGTTGGCGCTGGGCCTGCTCGCGGGCTCCCAACTCGCCGGGCTGAACATCTCCTTCTGCTCCTACCCGATTACGCCTGCCTCCTCGCTGCTGCATCACCTGGCGCGGATGAAGGAATTCGGTGTGATCACCTTCCAGGCCGAAGACGAGATCGCCGCCGTCGCGGCGGCCATCGGCTCCTCCTACGCCGGCGCGCTGGGCATCACCTCCAGTTCCGGCCCGGGCATCGCGCTGAAGGGCGAGGCCATCGGCCTGGCCATCGCGACGGAGCTGCCACTGGTCATCGTCAACGCGCAGCGCGCGGGGCCGTCCACCGGCATGCCGACCAAGACCGAGCAGTCCGACCTCTACCAGGCCGTCTATGGCCGTAACGCCGACGCGCCGATGCCGGTGCTGTCCGTGTCCTCGCCGTCCGACGGCTACGAGGTCGCGATCGAGGCAGTGCGCATCGCCACCAAGTACATGACCCCGGTCATGCTGCTGACCGACGGTTACATCACCAATGCCTCGGAGCCTTGGCGCATTCCCGATCCCGACAATCACGAGCGTTTCGACGTGACGTTCCGCACCGATCCGGAAGGCTTCCACCCCTTCGCACGCAACGACGACACGCTGGCGCGTGGCTGGGTGAAGCCGGGCACCCCGGAACTGATGCACCGTATCGGCGGCATCGAGCGGTCCTACAACACGGGCCACATCTCCTACGACCCTGCCAACCACCAGAAGATGACGGATGTCCGCGCGGCCAAGATCAACGGCATCGCCAACGACATTCCCGAACAGGATGTTGCGGCGGGCGAGACCTCGGGCAAGCTGGCCATCGTGGGCTGGGGCTCGACCTATGGGCCGATCAACCGCGCGGTCAGCAACATGCGTGACCAGGGCTATGACGTCTCGCACGTCCACCTGCGCCACATCTGGCCGCTGCCGCGCAACCTCAAGGACCTGCTGTCCAACTTCGAGCAGGTTGTCGTGGCCGAGATGAACAACGGCCAGTTGCGTACGGTGCTGCGCGCCGAATACCTCGTGCCTGCAGAAGGCCTCAACAAGGTGAACGGCAAGCCGTTCCTGATTGCGGAACTGGAAGACGCCATCCGCAGCCGGTTGGAGAACTAAGATGAACGTCCAGAGCCCCCCGGAAAAGCTCACCGCGCGTGACTACGCGACCGACCAGGAAGTTCGCTGGTGCCCCGGTTGCGGTGACTACGCGATCCTGAAGGGTGTGCAGAACACCCTGGCCCAGCTTGAGGCGGACCCGAAGAACACGGTCTTCGTCTCCGGCATCGGCTGCGCCGCACGCTTCCCGTACTACATGGAAACCTACGGCTTCCACACGATCCACGGCCGTTCCCCGGCTGTCGCGACCGGCGTGAAGCTGTCCAACCCGGAACTCGACGTCTGGGTGGTCGGCGGCGACGGCGACATGCTGTCGATCGGCGGCAACCACACGATGCACGCCATCCGGCGCAACGTCGACCTGCAGATCCTGCTGTTCAACAACCAGATCTACGGCCTGACCAAGGGACAGTACTCCCCGACCTCCAAGGTCGGCACGCGCTCGCCTTCCTCGCCCCTGGGCTCCGTGGACAGCCCCGTCTCGGCCGCGCAGTTTGCGCTGGGCGTCGGCGGCAAGTTCGTCGCGCGTTCCTCGGACATCCTGCAGAAGCACCTGCCGGAGGTCCTGAAGCGCGCCTATTCCCACAAGGGTGCGTCCTTCGTGGAAATCTTCCAGAACTGCATCGTCTACAACGACGGCGCCTTCAAGCACTTCACCGAGAAGGCCGTGCAGGACGACATGCAGATCCATGTCGAGCACGGCCAGCCGCTGCGCTACGGCAAGGATGGCCAGAAGGGCCTTGTCATCAACAAGGACAAGATGCGCCTGGAAGCGGTGGTCATCGGCGAGAACGGCGTGACGGAAGCCGACATCGCCGTGCATGACGAGACCAACCGTTCGCTGGCCATGATGCTGGCCCAGATGGACCCGCCGACCATGCCGGTCGCGCTGGGTGTCCTCTACTGCGAGGACGCGCCGACCTACGAGGTCTCGGTCCACGCCCAGATCGAGCAGGCCCGCAAGGCCTCCGGTGAAGGCGACCTCAAGAAGCTGCTGCACCGCGGCCAGACCTGGACCGTCGAATAGGCCGTCACAGCAAAGCCGAATAGCACCCGCGCGCCTGCGACCGAGTGGCGCGCGGGCTTGCACCCCGCGCCGACGCGGGACACATTCCGGCCCGAACGGAGCCGGAATCGATGACTGACCTTTCCACCGCATCTGCTGCTGAACCGGGAAACCGCCGCCCGCCGCGCGCGGTCGGCTACTGGCTGCTCACCTGCGCCGCCATGGTCTTCGCCATGGTCGTGATCGGCGGCATCACCCGGCTGACCGGCTCCGGCCTGTCGATGGTGGAATGGCGGCCCGTCTTCGGCTTCCTGCCGCCGCTCTCCCACGAGGCCTGGCAGCGCGTCTTCGACCTCTACCGGGCAACCCCGCAGTACCTCGAGGTCAACCGGGGCATGTCGCTGGCCGAGTTCGAGGCGATCTTCTGGTGGGAGTACTTCCACCGGGTCTGGGGCCGGGTCATCGGCTTGGTGTTCTTCGTCCCCTTCATCTGGTTCCTGCTGCGCGGGTATGTGCGCGGGCCGCTGGCGATGAAGCTCGCGGGCCTGTTCGTGCTCGGCGGCGCGCAGGGCGCCATGGGCTGGTACATGGTCATGAGCGGACTTGTCGATGTACCCGAGGTCAGCCAGTACCGGCTGGCAGCCCACTTCGCGCTGGCCTTCCTGATCCTCGCGCTGCTGCTCTGGACCTCGCTTTCCGTGCTGGTGCCCGAGCGCATGGCCGTGCCGGATGCGAATTCCCGCACGACGCGCAAGCTGGCCGTCGCGGTGCTCCATCTCGTCGCGCTGACCGTCCTGTCGGGCGCATTCGTCGCCGGGACCGATGCGGGCTTCATCTTCAACACCTTCCCGCTGATGGACGGCCAGATCGTGCCGCCGGGCTATTTCGATACCCCGCTGGCACCCTTCGAGGACCACGCCACGATCCAGTTCCATCACCGCGTGCTGGCCCTCGTCACCTTCGGCACCATCATGTGGCTGTGGTGGCGCTCGCGCTGGCTGGCGCTGGTCCCGCGCGCGCGTGCCGCGATCAACCTGTTGGGTCTCGCGGCGATCGGCCAGGTGGCGCTCGGTATCACCACACTGCTGCTGGTCGTGCCGGTCCATCTCGGGGCCATGCACCAGGCCGGCGCGGTGATCGTGTTCTCGCTCACCGTCTGGTTCGTCTACGAGATGCGCCAGCCCCGGGCGGCCTGACCGGCAAACAAAGGCGGCGGGAACCGGAGTTCCCGCCGCGTTCCTAAAACCAGGCGCTTTCCCTAGCCGATCAGGCCGTTGTCCTCGCGCTGAATAGCGATGATGGACGAGCGCGGAACGGCATTGCCGCCGTTCGGCCAGTGGCTCGTCCCACCGTCCTCACCCGGGTGCTGGACGCCCACGAACAGGGTGCGGCGGTCAGCCGACCAGGTAATCCCCGTGATCTCGGCTTCCCGCGGCCCCACCAGGAAGCGCCGTATCTCGCCGGTCTCCGGGTCGCCCACCAGCATCTGGTTATTGCCCATCCCGGCAAAGTCCTTCGCATTCGAATAGTTGCCGTCGGTCAGGATGAACAGCATGCCCGTCTCGGCGAAGGCGAGGCCGTCGGGCGAGTTGAACATGTTGTCCTTGTTCACATTGGCCGACCCACCATAGGCGTCGCTGTGGATAGCGGGGTTGCCGGCGACTACATAGAGATCCCACTGGAAGGCCGGGGCGGTGTGGTCACCATTCGCCGGTTGCCAGCGCACGATCTGGCCGTAGTTGTTTTCGGCGCGTGGGTTCGGGCCACCGACGGGGGTCTTGTCGCCCCCGGCATTGGCCTTCACGCCGCGATTCCGGTTGTTGGTCAGGCAGCAATAAGCCTCTGCTTTCAAGGGGTTGGCAGATACCCATTCCGGCCGGTCCATCGTCGTCGCGCCGACCGCCGAGGCGGCCTGGCGGGTGTGGATGGCGATCTCTGCGGCCGAGGCCATGCCGGTCGTCTCCGGCGTCAGCGCAATCCACTCGCCCTTTCCGCCATCCGCGAATTTCGCAACGTAGAGCGTGCCGCTTTCCAGCAGGTCCGCGTTGTCGCCGCCCTCGGCATAGAAGCCGTCGCTGACGAACTTGTAGAGGAATTCGCCGCGCTCATCGTCACCGAGGTAGACCACCACCTTGCCGCTGGCGGCGATGACCAGCTCGGCATTCTCGTGCTTGAAGCGGCCCAGCGCAGTGCGCTTCTTCGGCGTCGCGGTCGGGTCGAACGGGTCGATCTCGACGATATAGCCGAAGCGGTTGGGCTCGTTCGGGTGCTTCGAGATGTCGAAGCGTTCGTCCGCGATGATCCAGTTGTAGTCCGACGCCTTCACACTCACGCCGTAACGCCTGAGTTCGGCTGGCACTGCGAAGTTCTCATCGCTGGACGTGAAGTAGTTGTTGAAGTTCTCCTCGCACGTCAGATAGGTGCCCCAAGGGGTCCGGCCGTTGCCGCAGTTGTTCCAGGTGCCGTTGGCGGTGGTGCCGGACGGGTCGGCAGCGGTCTTCAGCAGGTCATGGCCGCGCGCCGGGCCGGTGATCTCCATGACGGTGTCGGCCGTGATCTTCCGGTTGTAGGGCGAGTCCTTCACCACCGACCAGCGGCCGTCTTCCTCGACGATCTCGAACACGCTCACGCCGTGCGCGGCCTTGCTCTTGCGCACGTCGTCGGCATTTTCCGCCGCCTTGGAGGCCCGGTTGCCGTGGATGATGTCGACGTTGACGTACTCATTGTTCGCCGCCAGGACACTTTTCCCGCCGATGCTGAACAGGGCCATGCCGTCGTTGTTGTCCCCGAAGGCGCGCTCCTGGCTGGCGCCGGTGCCGCGGCTGGCCTGGTCGAACGCCACGCCGTCGGACCACAGCGGATCGCCCCAGCTGATGAGTGTGCTCCACTTGTAGCCCTTCGGCACCGTGACGGTATCGAGTGTGTTCGCGGCAACCGCCTCGAACCCGAACCGGTCGCTGCCGGCCCGCGCGAGCGGCGTCAGCGCGGACGTCCCGAGCACAAACGCGCCTGCACCGAATGCGGCGCCCGCGCCCAGGAAGCTGCGGCGCGACACGGCGCGCGCGATTGCCTTGTCGGCGAGTTTGTCGAATTCGGTTTGCTCCGGTCGATGCAGGTCGGTGTCGGTTTTCAGGTCCACGTCGAAATCCTCGGTCTGGCTGGATGTTACATCTGGCGGGATCGCGGGGCATTTCCCGAATGCGCGAGCCCGCTGACCGAGACGCTAGGCTTGTCACGTTTCAGACCAATGTCCGGTGTGTGACGGAGGTATCAAACCGGGCGTTCGCACAGAAAAAAACGGCAGGCCGCATTTGCGATCCTGCCGTTCTGATCGGGCCGCCGTCGGTTGGAGGGCGTGTTGGCGGCCTGGGAGGTGGACGTGTCGTCCGCCGGTGTGTGCGGCTTTACCCGGGTTGACCGGCAGCCCTGTTCCTAAAGGTGCGGCAAGTCGCAGGGGTGTCGAGGCCGTGACATTTGCATGACGACGCCCGAAAGCTGGGGACAGATTGGTTCAATCGCCCGCCTTGATGGCCTTGTAGGCCTCAAGCGCGCGCGTGCGCGCCGTACCGTGGTCGACGATGGGCACGGGATAGGTCTCGCCCAACGTAACGCCGGTCCCGGCCAGCACGCCGTCCGGCGCATCCCAGGGCTTGTGGACCCATTTGGATGGCATATCGCCGAGTTCCGGCACCCAACGGCGGATATATTCACCGTCGGGATCGAACTTTTCGCCCTGGGAGACCGGGTTGAAGATACGGAAGAAAGGCGCGGCATCGGCGCCGGAGCCCGCCGCCCACTGCCAGTTCCCGACATTGTTCGCGGGATCGGCATCGACGAGCGTATCCCAGAACCAGGCCTCGCCCGCGCGCCAGTCGACCAGCAAATCCTTGATCAGGAAGGAGGCGACGATCATCCGCACCCGGTTGTGCATCCAACCGGTGTGCCAGAGCTCACGCATCCCGGCATCCACGATGGGGTAGCCGGTCAGCCCTTTCTGCCATGCGGCGAGACCGTCGGGATTGTCGCGCCACGGGAAGCCGTCGAACTGGCGTTTCCAGTTCTGCGTCGCGATTTCCGGGAAATGGAACAGCAGGTGGTGGTTGAAGTCGCGCCACGCCAGTTCCCGCAGCAGGCTTTCCGCGCCACGTCCCCGCCGGCCGCCCTCATCGAACAGCTTCGCCGCCGCCCGCCAGACCTGGTGCGGGGAAATCTCGCCCCAGAAGAGGTGCGGCGACAGGCGCGAGGTGCCGCGCCGGTCGGGCCGGTCACGGTCTTCCGGGTAATCCGCGACGCCGTCCCCGAGGAACTGCGACAGGCGGCCCCGCGCCGCGTCCTCGCCGGCCGACCAGTCCTCGCGTATCCCGCCGGCCCAGTCAGGCGCCGTCGGCAGGAGTTGCCAGTCCGACAGGTCATCGCCGGGCACATCCGGGCCGGATTTTAGCGTCTCGGGGATGACCGGTGCTTCGGGCGCGCGGTAGAGCTCGCGCAGCCGACGCCAGAAGGGTGTGAAGACCTTGTAGGGCTCGCCCTGCCCGGTCTCGATCCGCCACGGCTCGATCAGCAGAGAGCCGTTGAAGCTTTCGACGACCAGCCCGTCCGCCTTCAGCCTGTCCTTGATTTGCCTGTCACGTTCGACAGTGCCTTTCGTGTAGCAACGGTTCCAGTAGACGGCATCGGCCTCGGACGCCGAGATCACCTGCTCGAGGACAGCGGAGGCCTTGCCCTTTCGCAACACCAACCGCACACCACGCGCGGCCAGGCCCCCCGCCAGCGAATCGAGGCTGTGGTGGAGCCACCACCGCGCCGCCCCGCCCAACGGGCGAATTCCGGGTGTTTCCTCATCGAGGATATAGAGCGCCACGATGGGCCGGCCCGATTCCACCGCGGCGGCGAGCGCCGGGTTGTCGGCAATTCTCAAATCCTGGCGAAACCAGACGATGGCGGGTGCGGTATCGGACATGAACGGGGCTTTGTGTGACGGTTAGATCTTCTACGTCACGCAGCGCGTTTCGGATCGGGGACCAGGGCATCCCGCCGGAAGGCAAAGAGGCCGCTCCGCCCGATCATGAAGACCTGGAAGTCGCCGCGCAGCAGCCCGCTGATGGCATCGTCGCGCACGTTCAGCCCGCCGGTGAAAGCCCCGAAGGCGGGCAGGATCAGAAGCCGTCTGTCGGTCGCAAAGCATTTGCCGCTGATCCGCCGCCCGCGCACCCGCACGATCGCCTTGGGATGATAGTGGCCGATGACTTCGCCCGCCGGAATCGCGGCATCGGGGTTGGTCACCACGTCATGGCGGAGCACGATATCGCCGACGCGCAGTTCATCTGTCACCTCACCGCCGTACTGTTCCGGCGGCGCGGGATCGTGGTTGCCCGCGATCCAGACCCAGCCGGTCGCCGCGACCATGCGCGCGAGGCGGTTGCGGTCGCTCTCCGCCATCCGGGCCTCGCCCGCGAGGTCGTGGAGCGTATCGCCAAGGCAGATGACGCGTTTGGGCGCGATCCGGCGGATCGCCTTTTCAAGCCGCCTAAGGGTCTCCGCCGTGTCATAGGGCGGCAGCAGCGACCGCCCGCGCTCGGCAAACGACGAGCCCTTTTCGAAATGCAGATCAGAGACCAGCAGGTCGCCCGTCGCCGGCAGCCATGCCGCGCCCGACTGGTCGAGCACGACGGTCTGCCCCGCAATGGTGACGGGCATGGTGGTGCGGGCTGTGGAGGGTTCACGCGGCATCGAAGCCGAACTCGCGGGTGCCGGGGTTGTCCATGGCCTCATGGATCAGGTCATCGGCCGATTCGCCCAGCAGTTCGTCCAACGCCGCGCCGTAGACCGCTTCGCGCCCGATCTCCAGCAGCACCGGCACCGCCAGCGGCGAGACCCGGTCGAGATGGCGGTGGGTGATCCGGCCCTTCACGCGCGCGAGCATGTCGGCCAGGCGGCGCACATCGGTCAGGCCCGACGCGGCATCGGCCCGGGTGGCGCGCAGCAGCACATGGTTTGGCTCATGGGTGCGCAGGACGTCGTAGATCAGGTCGGAGTTGAAGGTGACCTGCTTGCGGGACTTTTCCTCGCCCGGGTGGCGGCGCTGGATCAGCCCCGCGATCACCGCGACATTGCGGAAGGTACGCTTGAGCAGGGATGAATCGGCCATCCACGCCTCGAGGTCATCGCCAAGCATGTCCTCGTCGAACAGCGCGTCGAGGTCGGCATCCTCCGCCGAGCGGGTGCTCCACACACCCAGCACGTAGTCGGTGGCGACGAAGCCCAGCGGGTTGAGGCCCGCGCGCTCCATGCGACGGGTGAGCAACATGCCGAGGGTCTGGTGGGCGTTCCGCCCCTCGAAGGTATAGGCGACCAGATAGTGCTTCCTGTTGCGCGGGAAGGTCTCCACCAGCAGCCCCTCGCGCGAGGGGAGCAGCGAGCGCCAGCGCTGCACGTCGAGCCATTCGCGCACCTGTTCGGGCAGGTCCGACCAGCGCGCCGGGTCGGACAGGATGGTGCGCACCCGGTCGGCCAAATGGGTCGAAAGCGGCAACCGCCCGCCGGCATAGGCCGGCACCGCCGGGGCGTCTCCCTGCCCCGGCCGGGTGATGACGCTGGTCTCGTGCACCTCCACGAACTCCAGCAGGCGGCCCGCGAAGACAAAGGTATCACCCTCGACGAGATGGTTGACGAAGCCTTCCTCCACCTCGCCCAGTACGCGCCCACGGCCCTGCCGGACCTTGAGTGTCGGTGCCTCCACGATGGTGCCCACATTCATGCGGTAGTCGCGCACGGCGGTCTGGGACGCGATCTCGTAAAGGCCCGAGGAAGTTCTGAACAGGCGCTGGAAGCGCTTGTACCCGCCCAGCGCATAGCCACCTGTCGCGACGAACTCGAACACGTCGTCGAAGTCCTCGCGCGGCAAGTCGGCATAGGGCCCAGCCGTGCGCACCTGCGCATAGAGCGCATCGCGATCCACCGGCCCGGCACAGGCACAGCCGAGGATGTGCTGGGCCAGCACATCCAGCCCGCCCGGACGCGCGGGCACGCCATCAAGCGTGTGCTCGCGGATCGCATCGAGCGCGGCGCGGCATTCCAGCACTTCGAACCGGTTGGCGGGGACCAGCACCGCCTCGCTGGGGCTGTCGATGCGGTGGTTGGCGCGGCCGATCCGCTGGAGCAGCCGGGTCGATCCCTTCGGCGCGCCGATCTGGATGACGAGGTCTACCGCCGCCCAATCCACGCCGAGGTCCAGTGAGGAGGTGGCGA
Organism: Alphaproteobacteria bacterium; assembly: GCA_038117045.1. Classification (GTDB taxonomy): domain Bacteria; phylum Pseudomonadota; class Alphaproteobacteria; order UBA6615; family UBA6615; genus JABJAG01. The sequence continues at coordinate 46,811 of JAYOFE010000004.1, forward strand.
CGACAGCATCGAGGTCACCGCGCACCATCGCGGCCTCCACCTTGCGGCGTTGCTCCACCGCGAGGCTGCCGTGATGGAGCGCGATGCGCAGCCCGTCCTCGTTCAGCCGCCAGAGTTCCTGAAAGACGATCTCTGCCTGGGCGCGGGTGTTCACGAAGAGCAGCGTCGTTCCGCCGCGCTTCAGCAGGCCGTAGATTTCCGGCACCGCATGGGCCCCCATATGGCCCGACCACGGTATCCGTGCGCCCGACTGCAGGACATCGACCTTCGGCTCCGCCCCCGCCTCGCCCAGCACGAGGCGCACATCCTTTGCCTCGCGGGTCGGCGAGATCCAGCGGCGCAACCGGTCCGGTTCGGCCACAGTCGCGGACAGGCCGACACGGCGCAGATCCGGCGCCAGCGCCTGCAGCCGCGACAGGCCGAGCGCCAGAAGGTCGCCACGCTTGTTGTCCTCGATCGCGTGCAGTTCGTCGACGATCACGCAACGCAGGTGGGCGAAGATCTCCGGCGCGTCCTCGTAGGAGAGCATCAGCGCGAGGCTTTCCGGCGTGGTCATCAGCATCTGCGGCGGGTCGCGGCGCTGGCGCGCGCGCTTCGCCTGGGGCGTATCGCCGGTGCGGGTCTCGGCCCGGATCGCCAGCCCCATCTCGGCAATCGGCGTATCGAGGTTGCGCTGAATATCGACGGCCAACGCCTTCAGCGGCGAGATGTAGAGCGTGTGCAGGCCTTGAACGGCCTCCCCGGCCTCGATCAGCTCGACGAGGCTCGGCAGGAAGCCCGCAAGGGTCTTGCCACCGCCGGTCGGCGCGATCAGGAGGGTCGAGTCACCTTCCCGCGCCGCCTCCAGCATGGCCAACTGGTGAGCGTGTGGCGACCAGTCGCGCGCGGCGAACCAGCCGGAGAGGACCTGCGGGAGCGCCGCGGTCACGCCGCATCAATGGCGCGGCACAACTCGTCCAGCCGGGCCTCCAGGACTTCCGGCATGTAGGGCTTCGCCGGGGCCACGCCCCAGACCGGCTTCGGCCAGGCCACGTCATCGGTGAAGCGGGCGATCACATGGATATGCAGCTGCGGGACCATGTTGCCCAGCGCGGCCACATTGATCTTGTCGGGCCTGTAGAGCGCCGTCAGCGCGCGGCTGGCCTTCACGATCTCGTCGTTGGCGACGGCAAGGTCGTCCGGCGACAGGTTGTGATAGTCGCGCAGGCCCACCCGGCGCGGCACCAGGATGAGCCACGGAAAGTTTGCGTCGTTCATCAGCAGGACACGGCACAGCGGCGCTTCGGTGACGAAGGCCGTATCGGCGGCAAGCTGGGTATGCAGTTCGAATGCGGACATGGGGCAACTCTAGCGTCACGGCGCGCGGGGGTGAAATCACGACGCAGGCAATTGAAGGATTATGGCAGCAGCACACCGGCCCCTGTCATCCGGCCCGAACGCAGGTCGTCGAGGGCCGTATTGGCCTCGGACAATGGATATGTGTGGATTTCGGTCTTCACAGGCACTTGCGGGGCCAGCGCGAGGAACTCGTCCCCGTCGCGCCGGGTCAGGTTCGCGACCGAGACCACCGTGCGTTCGCCCCACAGGATGTCATAGGGGAAGGACGGGATATCGCTCATGTGGATGCCCGCGCAGACCACGATGCCGCCCTTGCGCACCGCGCGCAGCCCGGCGGGCACAAGCGCGCCGACCGGGGCGAACAGCAGGGCGGCATCCAGTTCCCCGGGCGGCGGCGCGTCGGAATCCCCGGCCCAGACCGCGCCGAGGCGGCGGGCAAAATCCTGCCCCACCGTGTCGCCGGGACGGGTGAAGGCGAAGACCTCGCGGCCTTCGTATTGCGCGACCTGGGCGACGATATGGGCCGCCGCGCCGAACCCGTAGATGCCGAGGCGGCGCGCATCGCCCGCCATGCGCAGCGCGCGGTGCCCGATCAGCCCGGCGCAAAGCAGCGGCGCAGCCTCCGCATCCGACAGCCCGCCTTCCAGTGGGAAGACGTAATGCGCATCGGCGCAGGCCAGTTCGGCATAGCCGCCGTCGATGGTGTAGCCGGTGAAGCCGGGCGTATCACAGAGGTTCTCGCGCTCATGGGTGCAGTAGAAGCAGTGCCCGCAGGTGTGGCCCAGCCACGGCACGCCCACCCGTTGGCCCGGCACAAATCCCTTCACATCCGCGCCTGTCGCTACCACCTCGCCCACGATCTCGTGCCCGGGCACCACCGGCAGCTTGGGTTGGGTCAGTTCACCATCGACGATGTGCAGGTCCGTGCGGCAGACCCCGCAGGCCCGCACGGCGATCAGCACGTCCCCCGGCCCCGGATCCGGGTCGGGCAGGTCGCGTTCGACGAGGGGTTCGCCGGGATGTTCGAGGACCATGGCGCGCATACCCCCATTCTGCGCGGCGCAGACGGGGCTGTCATCCGCACGGGAATGCGCCAGTATCGGCCCCGCATACGGGAACGGAGAGAACGCGATGAAGGCTGTCTGGTACGAGGCGCTGGGCCCCGCAGACGAGGTGCTGACCTTTGGCGAGATGGACACCCCAGAGGCCGGGCCGGGCGAAGTGCGGGTGAAGCTCGAATCCTCCGGCGTGAACCCGGCGGACGTAAAGCGCCGGGGGCTGGGCACCTACGGCATGGAGTATCCGCGGATCATCCCCAACAGCGACGGGGCGGGTATCGTCGACCAGGTGGGCGACGGCGCTGACAAGTCTTTACTCGGCCAGCGCGTCTGGCTGTTCAACGGCCAGCGCGGCGGGCGGGCCTTCGGAACGGCGGCGGAGTACATCGCGCTCGATTCCTGGCTGGTCGCGCCCCTGCCTGACGATGTCAGCTTCACCGAGGGGGCATGCCTCGGCATCCCGTGCATGACCGCGCATTTCAATGTGTTCGCCGACGGGCCGGTCGAGGGAAAGACCGTTCTGGTCACCGGCGGCGCAGGCGCCGTTGGCCACTATGCCGTACAGTGGGCGCGGCGCGGCGGCGCGACCGTGATCGCCACCGTGAGTTCCGACGACAAGGCCGCCCATGCGAAGGCCGGCGGCGCGCACCACACGGTGAACTACCGCGACGTGGAAGCCGCCACCCAGATCATGGACCTGACCGGTGGCCACGGCGTCGACCGTGTTGTCGAGGTGGATTTGTCCGGAAACCTCGACCTGACGGCGAAGGTACTGAAGAATACCGGCATGATCTCGGTCTACTACTCCAGCGGCGATCCGAAGAACGCGTTCTTCCGCCTTGCCCTGAAGAACGCCGTGGTCCGCTACATGGTGCTGCACAGCGTGCCGCGCGAGGCCATCGACGACGCACGGGCCGATATCGCGGACTGGCTGGCCGAGGGCGGCGCGATGCACACCGTCGCCGCCACCTTCCCGCTCGCCCGGACGGCGGAGGCCCACATGTATGTCGAAAGCGGCAGCAAGCTGGGCACCGTTGTGGTGGAACCGGGAAAATAAACAGGCATGGGCATCAAACCCTTCGAATGGGCCGTGCTGGGCGTCACGCTGGCCTATACCGCCGTCTTCGGCGCGATCTTCATCGCCAGCGGCAATGCCGAATTCGTCTGGTACGTGGTCACGCTGCTGATCCTGGTCGGCATCGTCGCCGTGGGCCAGCGCAAGGCGGCCTTCCCGCCCGCGATCCTGTGGGCGCTGTCGCTCTGGGGGCTTATGCACATGGCGGGCGGCGGCGTGCCGGTGAACGGCAGCGTGCTCTATGCCCATTTGGTGCTGCCGTTGTACGGCAGCCCCGGGGGAAGCAGTGAGTTCGTCTTCCTGAAGTACGACCAGATCGTCCACTTCTACGGGTTCGGCGTAACGGCCTGGCTGTTGTGGCACCTGCTGCGCCGGCATTTCCCGGTGATGGCGGGCAGCGCCAGCCTGTTCGTGTTCCCGGTCCTCGGCGCGATGGGCCTCGGTGCGGCCAACGAGATGATCGAGTTCGTCGCGGTCGTGGTGTTCCCCAACACCAATGTCGGCGGCTATGTGAACACGGCACTGGACCTGGTGTTCAACACCGCGGGTGCGCTGACCGCGATGCTGCTGGTGCACCTCTTCGCCCGACCGGCGGGCTGACGCTCAGTCGTCCGGCGGATCGCGCCGCAGCGCCTTGGTCCGGCCGCGCCGGGCCTTGGAGGTCAGGCGGCGTTCCTTCGAGGCGCGGGTCGGGCGTGTCGCCTTGCGCGCGCGCGGCGGGGTCGCAGCGTGCCGGATCAGTTCGGCGAGGCGTTCGCGCGCATCGGCACGGTTTCGCTCCTGGGTCCGGTGGGTTTCCGCGCGGATGACCACCTCCCCGTCCTTGGTCATCCGGCTTCCGGCTATCCGGCGCAGGCGCTCAAAGACGGCCTCCGGGATCGCGGTGGAGCTCTTCGCGTCGAAACGCAACTCGACCGCCGTCGAGACCTTGTTCACGTTCTGGCCGCCCGGCCCCGACGCGCGCACAAAACTCTCTTCAAGTTCGGCGGCAGGCACAGTGATGCTGCGGGTCACGACCAGGTCGTCGCTCATCACACTGCATCCGGCTTGTGTGCGGCCCACCATTTTTCGGCAAACGCCCGGTAGTCGTTCGGCTTGCGTCCGAGGATCATTTCCAGCACACGCCCGTTGCCGCCGGGCAGGCCGTATGCGTCGTAGTGCGCGCACATCCTGATGAAGGCATCGATCGCGTAGGCGTCCTCGCCGCGCGCCTCGGCGGCCGCGACCCAGTCACCGAGATCGCCTTTTTCGGCCCGGATGTCCCGGCCCGAGACCTCGGAAAAGATCGTCGCCATCTCCGCCTGGGTCAGCGGATACGGGCTGCACAGCTCGAAGCTTCCACCCGTCCAGCCATCTTCCGTCAGCACAATCGCCGCCGCCTCGCCCACATCGTCCAGATCGACGACGCTCATGGCGACATCGACATTGTTGAACACGCGGTACACGCCGGTCTTCAGGATCGATTCCCAGGCGAAGCTGACATTCTGCATGTACATGGTCGGCGCCAGGACCGTGTAGGGAACCAGAGACTCGATCAGATACTCCTCCACCCGGAGTTTTTCCCAGTGATGGGGCATCTTCCCGCTCATCGGGTGGATGACGGAGTGAAAGGCAAAGCGGGCCACGCCTTCCGCCTTCGCCGCGTCGATCAGCCCGACCGCGATCTCGTACTCATCCGCTTGGAAGTTCGGGCCGATGTGATAGACCCGATCGACACCCGCCAGGGCCTCGCGTACATCCCCGGCCGAGCGCAGATCGCCCTGAATGCCTTCGCGCGCACCCGCCGCGTGGGCGCGCTGCACGCCTTCAGCGCTGCGGCCGAACGCACGTACATCGGCTCCGCGCGCCGCAAGCCGGCGGATGACGGAATACCCGGTCGGACCGGCGGCACCTGTCACCAAAATCATTGGCTTCCCTTTCCTGCCGTCGTTCTGCCGGAAATTTCCATCCCGGGAAACGCCAAAGCCTTACAAAACCGAGACAGCATGTGGCATAAGCAGGGCGGTGGGAGGCTCCTGGGACAGGGCGCACAAGATGCCCGCATCCTTCTCGGAGGTCAGACTTGAGTATTGTTTCATCGGGGGCGCGCGACGCCATCACTGGCGACGGTCGCGAGCGTGGGGCAATTGCCCATGCGCTGACATATTTTCTCTGGCCCGCCATCCTGGCGACCTGCATCTACGCGACCTGGCGCGGCCTCGAGGCCGGCAATGCTGCCATTTATTTCAACGTCACCTATGTGTGCCTGGCGCTGACACTGTTCGCGCTGGAGCGGGTCATTCCCCATGAGCGCGACTGGCTGAAAAATGACGGCCAGATGCCCGCAGACCTCGCCCACACGCTGCTGAACAAGGGCTTCGCGCAGGTCCTCGTCGTGGTCGGCGTGGCCGTGGGGATTGCCGAGGCCGCAGCCTCCAAGGGCGGCGACCTGTGGCCCAGCGAATGGCCGCTCGCCTTCCAGGTCGCCCTCGGCCTGCTGATTGCCGAGGCCGGGCTCTACACGGCCCACCGGCTGGGCCATGAATGGCCCCTGCTCTGGCGCTTCCATGCCGTGCACCACAGCGCACCGCGCCTGTGGTTCTTCAACACGGGCCGGTTCCACCTGGTCGACACGGTGACCAGTATCCTGCTCAGCCAGCCGCTGCTGTTCCTGGCAGGCGCGCCGTCGGACATCTTCATCTGGGTGACGTCGATCACCGCCTTCATCGGCATGCTGACCCACTGCAACGTGGAGATGCGCTTCGGGGTACTGAACTACATCTTCAACACGCCCGCCGTGCACCGCTGGCACCATTCGCGTATCCCGGAAGAGGGCAACACGAACTACGGCGAGAACCTGATGCTGTACGACGTGCTGCTCAAAACTTTCTATCTGCCGAAGCGCCGCCCGCCGACGAATATCGGCATCGACCAGCCGATGCCGGCCAACTTCACCGGCCAACTCGCCCATCCTTTCCGAAGCACCCAGCCCGCAATTCCCGCCGAATAGCGCCTACCGCGCATCGTGGAAGATTACACCGAGGGTTGTGCGCGCGCCTGAATGCAGGCGGCTGACGCCGTGGCGCATGGTCGCGCGATAGAAGCCGCGCGTGCCGGACACCGGCCGGTTTCGGACGGGAAACACAACGCCGTCACCGCGTGACAGCGGCACCACCTCCACCCGGCTCTGCTGGCGCGGTCGCTGCTCGGTCAGCACGAACTCACCGCCCGTGAAGTCCTCGCCCGGACGTGACAGCAGGATGGTCGCCTGCAGCGGGAAGACCTCCTCACCGTAGAGGTCCTGGTGCAGCCGGTTGTGGTCGCCCGGGCCGTAGCGCAGCAGCAACGGCGTGGGCCGGGTCTGGCCATGGGCGTGGCACTGGCCGAGATAGGTTTCGAGGTCCGCCGGATAGCACCGCGCATCGCCAAGCTTCTCGTTCCAGTCATTGGCGATGGCCGCGAGCGGCGGATAGAGCGCCCTACGCAGGGTCTCCACGAACTCCGGCAACGGATAGTCGAAATACCGGTACTCGCCCTGCCCGAAACCGTGCCGGGCCATGACGACACGGCTCCGGAAACCGTTCTCCCCCTCATAGAGCTTTGCCAGGGCCGCGCAGTCGGTTGCGCCCAGCAGGCCCGGAAGGACGGCGTAGCCGGTCTCGTCGATGGCTGTCGAAAGGACTTTAGGCTCGGGCGGAGAAAGCGCGTTCATGCTGTCTTGTCGCCAATCCAGCCTCAGGCAGCCACCCGGTTCTTGCGGACAAAACCGAACATCATCCAGACGAAGGCCAGCGCCTGCAGGGCCAGCGCAAAGCCGAACGCCGTCCGGTACCCGGCCAAGGCATAACCGCCATCGGCATCCACCGGCCATATGTTAATGATCTCGCCAATGCCCCATTGCAGGGCGAAGGCCAGGGCGAAGATCAGCAGGTTCTGAGCCGTATTGGCCCGCCCGGCGAGTTCGTTGGAGAACATCCGCGCCAGCACGGCGAAGGCAAGTACGCCCGTCGTCCCGAAGGCGCCAAAGACAAACCACAGCACGACCGGCGCATCGGTCCAACCGGCAATCACAAGAATCTGGACCAACATGAACCCGAACATGCCTGTGGCAGCGACCACCATGGGTTCCACGCCGCGCCGCGCCAGCCGTTCAGCCGCCAGCCCGGCGCCGATATTGCCGGCGATGAACCCGGCGGCGCCAGCCAACAGCACAAAGCTGAGCGTCGTCGAATCCAGCCCGGCCACATCGCGCAGCCAGGGCCCCGCCCACAATGTCTGGATGGCCAGGAAGCTGCCTTGCGAGAACGCGGCCATCGGCGCGATCTGCCAGAAGGCCCGGCTGGCATAGACACCGCGCAGACCGCCGATCCGCTCGGACAGGGGCGCCGCGGACCCTGCCCGCTCGCGCTCCGGGACGACAAAGAAGATCAGCGCCGCCGACAGGGCCGTTGCGATGGCCAGCCCCACGAAGCCGCCGCGCCATCCGACCTCGGCCACCAGCGCCTCGGTCGGGGCCGTCGCCACCATCGCCCCCAACCCGCCGAACGCGACGACAAGGCCGTTCATCAGCGGCAGGCGGTCCGCCGGGAACCACTCGCTCATCGCCTTGAACGAGCCCATCAGGCACGCTGCGACCCCCAGACCGATCAGCGCGCGGCCCGCCACGAGGCTCCACAGCCCCTCGCCCAGAGAAAACACGAACGCGCCCGCCGCCGCGATCGCCAGCAGCACCGTCTCCACGCGGCGAGGGCCGTGGCTGTCCAGATAGACGCCGACCGGAATCTGGGCGAGTGCGAAGGTTATGAAATAGGCGCTCGACAGCAGGCCCAGTTCACCCGCGCTCAGGCCGACCTCGGTCACCAACTCGTCGCCGATGACCGCGTTCACCGTCCGGTAGAGGTAGGACAGGAAATAGCCCGACGCGAAGGGCAGGAAGACCACCGCCATCAGGCGAAGCAGCGAAGGAGCCGGGTGTTGCATGGCTTTGGTGCCGGGATGCCGTACCGACGGCGTCTAGCGGCCCCGGAATTTCGGCTTCTCGCGCGCCTTGAAGGCGTTGTAGCCGGCCATGTAGTCCTCGGAATCCGCGTAGTCGAACTGGCCTTCCAGTTCCGCGCGCGACAGCGGGCGCGGGTCGAGCACCCGACGGATGGCGGCACGGTGGTAGCGGTGCGCCAGCGGCGCGCCGTCGGCGATGCGGCGCGCGGCCTCCATCACCTCGTCTTGCAGCTTGTCGTCGGGCACGACCCGGGTGACGAGGTTCTTCGTGAAGGCTTCGTCTGCCCCGAAGATGCGGCCTTCCAGCAAAACCTCAATGGCCACGGCCGGGCCGCCCGCCTCGACCAGGTACTGGACGAGGTGGTAGCCGAGAAACAGCCCGAGATTCTTGGCCGGGACGCCGAAACGCCCGGATTCTCCGGTGATCCGCAGGTCGCAGGCGAGTGCCAATTCAAAGGCACCGCCGACACAGAAGCCATGGATCATCGCGATCACGGGCACCTTGCAGTCCCGTGCGCCGTAGAAGGCCCGGTCAGTCGCGGCCTCGTAGACCTTCACCTTCTTGCGGTCGGACCGCTCCTCCTCGAAACCCGAGATATCGGCTCCGGCGCTGAAGGCGGTCTCGCCCGCACCGCGGAGCACGATGCAGCGGGTCTCGTCATCCGCACCCAGCGCATCCAGCGCATCGCCGAGCGCGATCCAGTCCTCGCGGCGCAGCGCGTTGCGTTTCTCGGGGCGGTTGAGGGTGACCACCGCGATGTCGTCGCGGCGCTCGACCAGGATGGTCTCGGTCATGGCGTTTCTCTTTGTTCTTGTTTCTGGACCGGCGATATCGCCGGTCGTTTTGGAAAGTATCGCGCAAGCGGGGGCAGGCAAAGGCCCGGGTCAGGTCATTTTGCGGTCGCTGGCAGCGTTCCCGGCGCCGGATGCACCTGCAGGCGGTCGTCGGAGAACCATTTCAGCGTGTCCTCGATGGTCGAGCGCTCCACGTCACGGGTGATGAACACGATCCGCGTGCGCCGGTCGTCCGACGGCCATTCATCGAGCACGGCGGGCGGGTGGAAGACGTGCTGGACGCCGTGGATGACCACCGGCTTGTCCATCTCGGCCACATTGACGATGCCCTTGATGCGCAAGAGGTCCGGGCCTTTCAGCATCATGATGGTGTCGAACCACTGCTCCAGCGCGTCGAGCCGCAGCGGCTCGTCATAGGTCACGCAGAAGGCCTGGATGTGGTCGTCATGGCGGTTCACATCATGGCCGTGGCCTTCATGGCTGTGTTCGTGGCCATGCCCATGATCGTGGCCGTGGTCATGCCCCTGCGCATCGCCTTCGCTATATGCTTCGTCGCGCAGCCAGCGCTCCACGTCCGGGCTTTTGGTAGCCGGGTTGAACAGGCCCGCGTTGAACAGCGTCTCGGGATCGACCTCGCCATTGACGACATGCTGGCGCGGCGCGGCGCGGTTGATCTCGTCCAGCCTCGCCTCCAGCGCCGTGACGAAGCCCGGCCCCACCATGTCGGTCTTGGTGATGAGGATGCGGTCGGCGACGGCGGCCTGTTTGACGGATTCGAACTGGCGGTCGAGGGTCTCCTGCCAGTTCACGGCATCGACCGTGGTGATCACGCCGTCGAGGCGGAAATAGTTGGTCACAAGCTGGTCGGACATCAGCGTGTGCAGGATGGGCGCGGGATCGGCGAGCCCCGTGGTCTCGATCAGGATCCGTTCGAAGGACGGCACATCCTCGCGCAGGCGCAGCATCATCAGGTCGCGCAGCGTATTCACCAGGTCCCCGCGCACCGTGCAGCACAGGCAGCCGGAATTCAGCAGCACCATGTCCTCGTTGCCGCTGACCGTCAGCTCGTGGTCCAGCCCGATCTCGCCGAATTCGTTGACGATGACGGCGGATTTCTCCATCGCCGGGTGGTGCAGCACATGGTTCAGCACGGTCGTCTTGCCGCTGCCCAGGAAGCCTGTGAGCAGGGAAACCGGGATCAGCTCGGTCACATTGCCGGGTAGGTTGTCGCTCATTCTCGTTTTCCGTCCCTTCGCCCGCTTGACATCCCGCGCGGGCGAACCGTTATAACACGCCCGAATTCGGGCACGTCACTGTGCCCCGCAAGGAAAGCACGAAGAATGAGCGATACCGGCAGTTCCATGTTCGCGCAGCGCATCTCGATCGAGCAGGTCGAGGAGGGTCACGAGCTCGCGCCGAAGTTCGACGCCGACGGCCTGCTGCCCGTCGTCACCACCGACGCCGAATCCGGCGAGGTGCTGATGCACGGCTACATGAACGCCGAGGCGCTGACGAAGACCATCCAGACCGGCGAGGCCCATTACTGGTCCCGCTCGCGCGAGGTGCTGTGGCACAAGGGCGCGACCTCCGGGCTGGTGCAGAAGGTCAAGGAAATCCGCATCGACGACGACCAGGACGCCGTCTGGCTGCGCGTTGACGTGCAGGGCGGCGCCAGCTGCCATGTCGGCTACCGCTCCTGCTTCTACCGCTCCGTGCCCGTGGGCGCGTCCGATGACGCGCCGGTGGACCTCAACTACGAGGAATCGGAAAAGGTCTTCGACCCGGTCGAGGTGTACGGCGACGCGCCGAACCCGACGAAGCTCTAGGCAAGCGTCTCCATGAACCGCACCGGCGTGCCGACCTGGCCGCCGGGGGCGAGTTCGCCGTCACGCATCACGACATTGCCGCGGATGATGGTGCCGACCGGCCAGCCGGTCAGCGACATGCCCTCGAAGGGCGACCAGCCGCATTTGTAGCCCAGCCAGTCGGCCTCGACCGTGCGCGTGGCCTTCAGGTCCACCAGCGTGAAGTCGGCGTCATAACCCTGGGCGATCCGCCCCTTGCCCGCGATGTTGAAGATCCGCTGCGGGCCCGAACACATCAGGTCCACGAACCGCGCAAGGCTGAGGCGGCCCTTCGCCACATGGTCGAGCATCACCGGCACGGTGGTCTGCACGCCCGGCATGCCCGAGGGCGAGGCCGGATAGGCCTTCGCCTTTTCCTCGTCCGTGTGGGGGGCGTGGTCGGAGCCGATCACGTCGAAGATGCCCTGGGCCACGCCGTACCAGAGCCCGTCGCGGTGACGCGCGTCGCGGATCGGCGGGTTCATCTGGGCCCTGGTGCCGAGGCGGTCGTAGGCGTCGGGCGCGGCGAGCGTGAGGTGCTGGGGCGTCACCTCGCAGGTGGCTATGTCCTTGTGCTGCGCCAGCAGCGGCACCTCGTCGGCGGTGGTGATGTGGAGCACATGAATGCGCCGTCCGGTCTCGCGCGCCAGACGCAACAGGCGGGTGGTGCAGCGCAGCGCCGTCTCCTCGTCGCGCCAGACGGGATGGGAGGACGGGTCGCCCTCGACGCGCTCACCCTTGCGCTCTTCCAGCCGGTACTCGTCCTCGGAGTGGACGGCGACGCGGCGCGTGCCGTGGGCCAGCACCCGGCGGACATTGTCGTCGTCGGGCACCAGCAGGTTGCCGGTCGAACTGCCCATGAACATCTTCACGCCGCAGCAGCCCGGCAGGCGCTCCAGCTCGGGCAGTTCCTCGGCGTTGTCGGGGGTCGCGCCGACGAAGAAGGCGTGGTCGGTCCAGGTGCGTCCCTTCGCGCGGTCCAGCTTGTCCTGCATCGCCTCGGGCGTGGTGGTCAGCGGGTTGGTGTTCGGCATCTCGAAAACCGCCGTCACACCGCCCAGTGCCGCCGAGCGGGTGCCGGATTCCAGGTCTTCCTTGTGCTCGTTGCCCGGCTCGCGGAAATGCACCTGGGTGTCGATCACGCCCGGCAGGACCGTGAGGCCCGTGGCGTCGATCACCTCGCCCGCATCGCCAAGGCCAGTGCCGATTTCGGCGATTTTCCCGTCGCGCACGGCGACATCGGTCTCGGCGGGCCCGCCGGTCGTCCAGACGGTGCCGCCGCGCAGTATCAGATCGTAGGTTTCAGCCATGACCGATTCTTATCATTCCTGGGTGCGGGTTAACAGCGCGCCCACGAAGCGCACCGTGGCGTCCAGCACCGCATCGGCCTGGTCACGGTGGGGCGAATGGCGGCAGTCGGGGATCAGCAGTGTCTCGCACGGGCCGGAGACCTGCGCGGCGATAGCGTCGAGCTGGCGGGCGGTGCCGTACTCGTCTCCTTCCCCCTGGATCACCAGCACAGGCGCGGTGACGCCGGGCAGGCAGTCCTCGATGTTCCAGTCCCTGAAGGGCGGCTTCAGCCAGATGTCGTTCCAGCCGCGGAAGGTCGCATCGCCGTCGGTGTGGTGCCGTGCAATCCGCGACGGCAGGTCCGTGGTGTTGTAGGCCACCTTCGCGTCCTCGATCCCGGCGATCGTCTCGTCCTCGACGAAGACATGCGGCGCCTCAGCGATGATGCCGCGCACCGGCCACTGGCCCGCGCCGGCATGGAGCAGCGCGATGGACCCGCCGTCCGAATGGCCGAACAGGATCACGTCGTCGAGGCCGAGCGCGTCGCGCAGTTCCTTCAGCACCTTGATTGCCTCGCGATGCATGTAGGAGATATCCCGCTCTTTCGCGAGAACATCTGACCCTCCATACCCGTATCGCGAGTATACAAGCGCCGGCAGTCCGGTGCGCTCGGTGACCAGCATCGGGAAATCGCGCCACAGCCCGGCGGAACCCAGCCCCTCGTGCAGGAAGACGATCACCGTCTCCCCGGCCGCGCGCGGGCGGGTCCAGTAGTATTCCAGCCGGTGGCCGGTGATCTCCACATGCTCGAATTCAGGGGTAACTCGGCTCATCGAACTTCCGCTTGCTCAACATCATACATTGGTCGGAATGCCGGGATGGGGACTCCCCAACCGGCACCCGCTTGCCTATCCTCGACCCCAAGAAACGTCACGACAAACCGGCGAAAACAGCCGACAGAGGAGCGCCGTGCGATCCCATGATCGCCTTCGAGACCCATCCCGACCGCTACCGTCACTGGACGCTGTCGATCGACGGCCGCGTGGCCACGCTGACCCTCGACGTGGACGAGGACGGCGGCCTTGTGCCGGGTTACGCGCTGAAACTCAACTCCTACGACCTGGGCGTCGATATCGAGCTGTATGACGCGGTGCAGCGCCTGCGCTTCGAGCACCCGGAGGTGGGCGCGGTGATCCTGACCTCGGCGATGGAGCGTGTCTTCTGCGCCGGGGCCAACATCCCCATGCTCAAGAGCTCGAGCCACGGCCACAAGGTGAACTTCTGCAAGTTCACCAACGAGACCCGCAATTCCATCGAGGACGCGACAGAGAATTCCGGCCAGACGTGGATCTGCATGGTCAACGGCACGGCGGCGGGCGGCGGCTATGAACTGGCGCTGGCCTGCGACGAGATCCTGCTGGTGGATGACGGCTCCAGCGCCGTGTCCCTGCCCGAGGTGCCGCTGCTGGCGGTGCTGCCGGGTACGGGCGGGCTGACCCGGGTGGTGGACAAGCGCAAGGTGCGCCGCGACCTGGCGGACTTCTTCTGCACCACCGGCGAGGGCGTGCGCGGCAAGCGCGCCCTGCAATGGAAGCTGATCGACCGGCTGGTCCCGCGCTCCAAATTCGCCGAGACGGCGGCCGAGCGCGCCGCGGCCCGCGCGGGCGAAAGCGACCGCCCGGCCGCCGCAAAAGGGATTGAACTGACGCCGCTGGACCGCAAGCTGGACGGCGACACGCTCACCTTCCCCCACGTCTCGGTGGAGATCGACCGGGAGCTGCGCACGGCGAATTTCATGGTGCGCGCGCCCGCCGAGGCCCCGCCGTCGGACATCGCCGCGATCCACGCCCAGGGGGTGGATTTCTGGCCGCTGGCGATCGCGCGCGAGCTGGACGACGCGATCCTGCACCTGCGCTTCAACGAGCCGGAGACCGGCACCTGGGTCTTCCGGACCGAGGGCGACGCCGACAACGTCGCCGCCGCCGACGCGGCGCTGCTGGACAATGCCGACGACTGGCTGGTCCGCGAGACCACGCTCTACCTGCGCCGCACGCTGAAGCGTATCGATGTGTCCTCGCGCTCGCTCATCGCGCTGATCGAGCCCGGCTCCTGCTTCACCGGCACGCTGCTGGAACTGGCGCTGGCCGCCGACCGGTCCTACATGCTCGACGGCAGCTTCGAGGGCAGCAATGCGGCCCCGGCGGCGATCCGGCCCACGGGCATGAATTTCGGGCCACTGACCATGTGCAACGGCCTGACACGGCTGCAGACGAGGTTCTGGGGCGACGACGACGCGCTGGCGGCGGTGGCGGACGAGACGGGCAACGACCTCGAGGCTCTGGATGCCGAGGAACTGGGCCTCGTCACCTTCGCGCCGGACGACATCGACTGGGAGGACGAGGTGCGCCTGGCCATCGAGGCGCGCGCTGCCTTCTCACCGGATGCACTGACGGGCATGGAGGCGAGCCTGCGCTTCCCCGGCCCCGAGACCATCGAGAGCAAGATCTTTGCCCGCCTGACCGCGTGGCAGAACTGGATCTTCCAGCGCCCGAACGCCGTGGGCGACGGCGGCGCTCTGGAACTGTTCGGCACGGGCAAACAGCCCCATTTCGACCGCAAGCGGGTGTAGGGATGCGCTGGTTGAAGAAAGCCATACGCAAACCCTCTCCCATAGGGAGAGGGTGGTGAGCCCCCGGGTCCGGGCTTCGTCCGGCCCGAGGACAGGCGCCGCGAACCGGGTGAGGGGTTACGGTCTACCGTGGTCCGCTCGGGAAGATCTTACCCCCTCACCCCAAACCCCTCTCCCCATGGGAGAGGGGCTTACTGAGGCAACGTCATGAACATCGACTACAACGAGACCATCCCCAACAACGTCGACCTGGGCGACGACCGGCGCCTGCTGCGCGCGCTGGAGCGCTGGCAGCCCGCCTATATCGACTGGTGGAAACAGATGGGCCCGGTCGAGAGCGACGACCTGCGCGTCTACCTGCGCACGGCGGTCAGCGTGGAGACCGACGGCTGGGCGCATTTCGACTATGTGCACATGCCCGAGTATCGCTGGGGCATCTTCCTGAACCCGCCCGAGCAGGACCGCCGCATCGGCTTCGGCGCCCACAAGGGTGAGCCGGTCTGGACCGAGGTGCCGGGCGAGTACCGCACGGAGCTGCGCCGCCTGATCGTGACCCAGGGCGACACCGAGCCCGCCTCGGTCGAGCAACAGCGCGAGCTGGGCCGCACCGCGCCGTCGCTGTACGACCTGCGCAACCTCTACCAGGTGAATGTCGAGGAAGGCCGCCACCTGTGGGCGATGGTCTACCTGCTGCACGCCTATTTCGGGCGTGACGGCCGCGAGGAGGCCGACGAGATGCTGGAACGCCATGCCGGCGACCCGGACCGTCCACGCATCCTGCAGGCCTTCAACGAGCAGACGGACGACTGGCTGTCGTTCTTCATGTTCACCTACTTCCAGGACCGGGACGGCAAGTTCCAGCTCGCGGCACTGGCCGAGTCCGGCTTCGACCCGCTGGCGCGGACCTGCCGCTTCATGCTGACCGAGGAGGCCCACCACATGTTCGTGGGCGAGAGCGGCGTGATGCGCGTCCTGCAGCGCACCTGCGAACTGATGAACGAGCACGACACCGACGATGTGCGCCCCTATGGCGGCATCGACCTGGTGACCATCCAGAAGTGGATGAACTTCCACTACTCGATCTGCCTCGACCTGTTCGGCTCCGAGCGCTCGACCAACGCCGCGAACTATTTCTCCATGGGGCTGAAGGGCCGCTACCAGGAATCGAAGCTGGACGACGACCACAGGCTGGACGGCGAGCAGGTGGAGATCGCGAAGGTGGCGGGCGACGGCTGCACCATCGACCGCGAGACCATCGCGGCGCTGACAGCCATGAACCTGAAGCTGCGCCAGGACTACACGAAGGACAGCCAGCGCGGCGTGAACCGCTTCAACAAGATGATCGCCGCCCACGGCATCGACTTCACGCTGAGCCTGCCGGACGAGACCTTCAACCGGAAGATCGGCATCTTCCAGTCCATCGAGGCAACACCGGACGGCAAGATCATCTCTGGCGAGGAATGGGCGGAGCGCAGGCATGAGTGGCTGCCGACCACGGAAGACCACGCCTTCGTGCGCTCGCTGATGAAGCCGGTGACCGAGCCGGGCAAGATGGCGAGCTGGGTCGCCCCGCCGAAGCGCGGCATCCACGGCCAGCCCATCGACTTCGAGTACGTGCTGTTTCACTAGAAGGCCGCTCTCCCATGGGGAGAGGGTGGCGAACGAAGTGAGCCGGGTGAGGGGTTACAATGGTTCGGATTTCACTCGGTGAGAATTTAACCCCTCACCCCAAACCCCTCTCCCTATGGGAGAGGGGCTTTAGATCGGAACGGGTTCATGAATACGCGGGAGCGTGAACTCCGGCAGAACGCGACAGAGGCGGAGAAGCGCCTCTGGTCCCGGCTGCGAAACCGGCAGCTGGATGGCCTGAAGTTCCGGCGCCAGGTGCCGGTCGGGAGATACATCGCCGATTTCGCGTGTGAGTCCGAAAAGGTCATCATCGAACTCGACGGTGGCCAGCATGCCATGCAGACGGAACAGGATGCGGAGCGCACGCGGACGCTCGAGGCGATGGGATACATCGTCCTGCGTTTCTGGAACAACGACGCGCTCGGCAACACCGACGGCGTGTTGGCGGAAATCCTCGGGACCGTACGCAGGGATTCCGCAGACGAATAACCCTCTCCCATAGGGAGAGGGTGGTGAGCGAAGCGAACCGGGTGAGGGGTTAGAATGTATCGGAGATATCCCGGATGGAATTTAACCCCTCACCCCAAACCCCTCTCCCTATGGGAGAGGGGCTTTAGAGCGAGTTAGAACCGTGAACACCGTAACCGTGGACAGCGCGACCAGCCCGGCGAAGCTTTCCTTCGCGGACAGCTTCAACGTCGCGGTGCCGTTTATCGACCGGCATGTCGCCGAGGGGCGCGGAGAAAAGCCCGCCATCGTCACCGATGACTGCACGACCTGCTATGCAGCGCTGCTGGACGGGGTGAACCGCGCGGGCAACGCGCTGGCGGGGCTCGGGCTGGCGCCGGGCGACCGGGTGATCGTGGCGGTGAAGGACGCGCCGGAGTTCCTGTTCGCCTTCTGGGGCGCGATCAAGGCCGGCTTCGTGCCGGTGCCGGTGAACACGCTGCTGCGCGCCAAGGACTACGCCTTCATCGTGGAGGATTCCGGTGCGGCCTGCGTGATCTGGTCGCCGGAGTTCGCGGGCGAGATGGAACCGGCGCTGGCGGAACTCGACCCCGGCCCGGCGCACCGGTTGCCGACGGAGGGGGACGGCACGACGCTGGCCTCGCTGATGGCCGGGGCCTCAGGCGACCTCGACCCGGCCCCCGCGACTGCCGATGCGGACGCCTTCTGGCTCTACACCTCCGGCTCGACGGGCACGCCCAAGGGCGCGGTGCATGCCCACCGGGACATGGTGGTGACCAGCCAGCACTACGGCGTCGAGACGCTGGGCATCACGCCGGACGACGTGCACTTCTCCGCCGCCAAGCTGTTCTTCGCCTACGGGCTGGGTAACGCCATGACCTTCCCGCTGTGGACCGGCGGCACCGCCGTGCTGTTCGCCGGGCGGCCGACGCCGGACATCATGTTCGACCACATCGCGCGCCACCGCCCGACCATCTATTACGCGGTGCCGACCCTGTTCGCGGCGCAGCTCCAGGCGCTGGAGGCGGCGACGCCCGACCTGTCGAGCCTGCGCATGTGCGTGTCGGCCGGCGAGCCCCTGCCCGGCAACATCTTCGAGCGCTGGAAGGCGAAGACCGGGCTGGAAATCCTCGACGGCATCGGCACCACGGAAATCCTGCACATCTTCATCTCCAACCGCCCCGGTGCGGCGAGGCCCGGCACGAGCGGGCAGCTTGTGCCCGGCTACGAGGCGCGGATCGTGGACGATAACGGCGGCCACGTGGCCGACGGGGAGATCGGCAACCTGCTGATCCGCGGCGGGTCCGTCACCTCGCGCTACTGGAACCAGCCCGAGCGCACGGCCGCCGCCTTTGAGGGCGCGTGGATCCGCACCGGCGATTCCTATTTCCGCGACGCCGAGGGCTTCTACACCTGCTGCGGGCGCAGCGACGACATGCTGAAGGTGGGCGGCATCTGGGTCTCGCCCGTGGAGATCGAGGCGCGCCTGATCGCCCATGAGGCGGTGCTGGAGGCCGCGGTGGTGGGCCGCGCCGACGCCGACGAGCTGATCAAGCCCGAGGCCCATGTGATCCTGAAGGATGGCCACGCGCCGTCCGACGCGCTGGCCGAGGAGCTGAAGGCGTTCTGCCAGGACGGCCTCGCCCGCTACAAGTATCCGCGCTGGGTGAACTTTGTGGGTGACCTGCCCAAGACCGCGACAGGGAAAATCCAGCGGTTCAAGCTGCGCGGTTAGAAACCCTCTCCCTATGGGAGAGGGTTCATTTTGCGGTTTTTGCGCGCAATGACGGGATGCCCCCTTCCGTCTAAGCTGCCCCCAACAACACAATCACGGGCGGAAACCATGGACCTTCATCCCCAGGTGCTGAAAGCCATCAGCCTGATGGCGGGCGTCAGCTTTCCCGACCTGCCTCCGGGCGAGGCGCGCGCCGTGCTGCGCGAGCGGGTGGCACTGCTGAACCAGGCGCCCGCGCCGCTGCGCCGGGTGCTGGACCTCTATCCGCAAGGCCCGGCCGGGCCGGTGCCGCTGCGCATCTATGTGCCGATCTCCGCGCCCGATCCCGGGAACGGAGGACCGCCCCTGCCGGTGGTGGTGTATTTCCACGGCGGCGGCTGGACCATCGGCAGCCACGACACGGTGGAGCCCCAGTGCCGCTACATGGCCAACGCCGCGCGGGCGATCTTCGTCTCGGTCGAGTACCGGCTCGCGCCCGAGCACAAGTTTCCCGCCGGGGTGGAGGACTGCCAGTGGGCCGTGCGCTGGGTACACGACCACGCCGACGAGATCGGCGCGGACCCGGCCCGCATCGCCGTGGCGGGCGACAGCGCGGGCGGCAACCTGACGGCGGTGACGGCCCAGGCGCTGCGCGGCGACGGCCCGAAGCTGGCCGCCCAGGTGATGATCTGCCCGATCACCAGCCTGCTGTTCGACACCCCGTCCTATGAGGAGAACGCCGAGGGCCCGGTGCTGACAAGGCGGATGCAGGAGCGCTGGCGTGAAAACTATCTGGCGGGGAATGACGCGCTGCGGCACGACCCGCGCGTCTCACCCCTGCTGGCCGAAGACCTCTCCGGCCTGCCGCCGGCCACGGTGATCACCGCCAGCCACGACCCGCTGCGCGACGAGGGCATCGCCTATGCCGAGCGCCTGACAGCGGCCGGGGTGCCGGTGCGGCAGCGGAACTGGGAGGGCTACCCGCACCTTTTCCCCAGCATGGGCGGCTATGTCGATGCCGCCTTCGAGGCGCTGGAGTTCGCGGCTGCGGGACTGCGGGAGGGGTTTGGGAGTTAGACCCCCAGATACCGCTCCTGAAGCGCCGGGTCGGCGCGCAGGGCCGCTGAGTCCCCCGTCCAGACCACGCGCCCCTTCTCCACGATGTGGTGGCGGTCGGCGATCTTCGTGAGCGCGTCGATGTTCTTGTCGATCACCAGGATCGACTGTTTCGCGGCCTTGAGGCCGGCGAGGCAGGTCCAGATTTCCTGGCGGATCAGGGGGGCGAGGCCTTCCGTCGCCTCGTCCAGGATGAGCAGCTTGGGGTTGGTCATCAGGGCGCGGCCGACGGCCAGCATCTGCTGCTCCCCGCCGGAGAGCTGGTTGCCCGCGCTGTCGAGCCGGGCGGCGAGCGCCGGGAACAGGTCCATCACCTTGTCGAAGGTCCAGTTCTCGCCGTCGCCTTCGCGCGGTCTTGCGGTGGCGACGAGATTCTCGCGCACCGACAGGTTGGGGAAGATCTGCCGCCCCTCGGGCACCAGCCCGACCCCGGCCTGGGCCACCCGGTAGGAGGGTTGGCCCTGGATGCCCACGCCGTCGAACATGATGCGCCCGGCGCGCGGGCGCAGGATGCCGAGGATGGTGCGCACCGTGGTGGTCTTGCCCATGCCGTTGCGGCCCAGCAGGGTCGCCACCTCGCCCCGGCCTACGTCGAGGTTCATGCCGAACAGCACCTGGCTGTCGCCATAGGCGGCCTCGAGTCCGCGCACCTCCAGCATCAGGCCGCCTCCCCTTCGCCCAGATAGGCCGCGCGGACCTCGGGATCGTTGCGGATCTCGTCGGGCGTGCCGGTGGCGATCACCCGGCCATAGACCAGCACGGTGATGCGGTCGGCCAGCGCGAAGACGGCGTCCATGTCGTGCTCCACCAGCAGCATGGTGTAGCGGCCCTTCAGCGCGCGCAGGAATTCCACCAGCCCCTGACTTTCCTCCGGCCCCATGCCGGCCATGGGCTCGTCCAGCAGCAGGAAGGACGGGCCGGTGGCGAGCGAGATGGCGATCTCGAGCTGGCGCTGCTCGCCGTATGCGAGGTCGCCCGCGCGGACATCGGCACGTTCGCCCAGCCCGACACGCTCCAGCAGCTCACGGGCGGGGGCCGTCAGCCGGGTATCGCGCGCAACCGGGGTCCAGAAGCGGAAGGAATGGCCCTGTCGCGCCTGCACCGGCAGCATCACGTTCTCCAGCGCCGTGAAGTCCCGGAAGATCGACGTGATCTGGAAGGAGCGCGCGAGGCCCGCCTTCACCCGGGCGGGCGCGGACAGGCGCGTGATGTCCCGGCCCGCAAAGGTGATGCGGCCCGCATCGGGCTTCAGCAGGCCCGAGAGCAGGTTGACGAGGGTTGTCTTGCCCGCGCCGTTGGGCCCGATGACGGCGTGAAGCTCACCCGGCGCGACCTCCAGCGAGAGGTTGTCGGTCGCGGTCAGGCCGCCGAAGGCCTTGATCAGCCCCTTCACCTCAAGACTCGGCGCTTCCAGCCCGGCCATGTTCGCGGGCTCAACCATTTGCGCCCCCCCTGGGAGAAGGCTTCCGGTTGAGCAGCCCGGCGATGCCGCCGCGCGCGAACAGCACCACGAGGACCAGCAGCGGGCCGAAAATGATGTGCCAGTGGATGGTCCATTCCGCGAGCGTGTCGGAGACCATCAGGAAGACGAAGGCGCCCGTCACCGGGCCGAACAGGGTGGACATGCCGCCCAGCACCACCATGAAGATGAGTTCGCCCGCGCGCGGCCAGCTCATCATGTCGGGCGAGACGAAGCTTTCGAGGTTGGCCTGCAGGAAGCCGGCGATGCCGCACATGACACCCGCGATGACGAAGGCGGTCAGGCGGTAGCGGTAGGTGGCGACGCCGACGGCCTGGACGCGGGTGTCGTTGGATTTCGCCGCACGCAGCACCGCGCCGAAGCGCGAGCCGACCAGCCGCGCGCTGATGCCGACACTGGCCAGCAGGACGGCGAAGACCGTGTAGTAGAGGGTCGCCTGGT
Organism: Alphaproteobacteria bacterium; assembly: GCA_038117045.1. Lineage (GTDB taxonomy): Bacteria > Pseudomonadota > Alphaproteobacteria > UBA6615 > UBA6615 > JABJAG01. The sequence continues at coordinate 68,665 of JAYOFE010000004.1, forward strand.
CGTTGAGGTCGTAGAAGGCGAGGCCGAAATCGCTGCGGGACAGGATGTTGAGCCCGTCATCGCTGCCGTACTGCTCGGCGCTGACGGCGAGGAAGAAGATCATCTGGGCCAGCGCCAGCGTGATCATGATGAAGTAGACGCCGCGGGTGCGCAGGCTGATGGCGCCGAACACCAGCGCGACCGCCGCGCTGGCGCCCACCGCGACGGCCAGCTGGGCCCAGCCGCTTGTGACCCCGTGGAAGGCGAGGATGCCGACCGCGTAGCCGCCGAGGCCGAGATAGACCGCGTGGCCGAAGCTGATCATGCCGCCATAGCCCATGATCAGGTTCAGGCTGACCGCGGCGATGGCCCAGACCATGATGCGGGCAAAGACGATCACATAGAACGGCTCACCGATCAGCGGCATGACGACCGGCCCGGTGGCGAAGACCAGCAGGACCAGCGCGGTGAAGGCGTTGGCGGGGTTCCTCAGGCTGGCGAGCGCGCTCATCCGCCAGCCCCGTGGTCTTTGTTTGCCGGTGCGCTCATTGCGCACCTCGGGGCGGGAACAACCCCTGCGGCCTGAAGAACAGGATCGCCGCCATCAGGATGTAGATCAGCATGGAGGACAGCGCCGGGCCCGCGCTCTCGGCCGCGTTGGCGGGCAGGAAGAGCAGCAGCAGCACGTCGAGGAAGGAGCGCCCCATGGTATCGATCACGCCCGTGACGATAGCCGCGATGAAGGCGCCGCGGATCGAGCCGATGCCGCCGATGACGATCACCACGAAGGCGAGGATCAGCACGTCCTCGCCCATGCCGATCTGGGCCTGGGTGATGGGGGTGATGATCAGCCCGGCGAGCCCCGCCAGCACCGCGCCGATGCCGAAGACGATGGAGAACAGCTTGGGGATGTTGACGCCCAGCGCGCCGGCCATGGTGCGGTTGGACGCGCCGGCGCGGATCAGCATGCCGATGCGCGTGCGCCCGACGAGGATGTAGAGCCCCAGTGCCACGGCGAGGCCGACCGCGATGATAACGATGCGGTAGACCGGATAGGTGATGCCCAGCCCGATCTCCACGCTTCCGTCGAGGAAGTGCGGCAGCGGCACGACGAGGCCCTCGGGTCCCCAGATGAGCCGCGTCGCCTCGTTGAAGAACAGGATCAGCCCGAAGGTCGCCAGCACCTGGTCGAGATGGTCGCGGGCGTAGAGGGTGCGCAGCGCCGTCATCTCGATGGCGATGCCGATCACCAGCATTGCCGGGACCATCAGGATCACGCCGAGGATGAAGGAGCCGGTCAGCAGCGCGAGCGTGCCGCCGACGAAAGCCCCGATCATGAACAGCGAGCCGTGGGCCAGGTTCACCAGGTCCATGATGCCGAAGACGAGCGTCAGCCCGGCGGCCATCAGGAACAGGATGATGCCGAGCTGGAAGCCGTTCAGGAACTGCTCGATGAGGAGGACGTGGTCCATCGGTGCTATGCCCATGCACCCATGGCGAACCGCATGGGGCATAACCCTCTCCTCCCGGGAGGAGAGGGTGGTGAGCGTAGCGAACCGGGTGAGGTGGGATGGCCGTACGCCGGAATGCACAGATTGCGCGAAGACTGCGTCGAACAATGACCGACGCCGAGCGGGTCGTGTGGCGTGCGTTGCGTGAAAAATGTCCCCATTTGAGAATCCGCCGCCAGCACCCGATTGGGAATCAAATCGTCGATTTCGCAATCCCCGCCTGCAAGCTTGCCATCGAGATCGACGGAGGCCAGCACGCCCAGAATTTCTCCACAGATACTGACCGAACAAGCCGTATCGCGGAGCACGGCTATCGGGTCATTCGCTTCTGGAACAATGAAGTGCTGGGAAACCGGGACGGCGTGATCTCCGCTGTGCTTCAAGAAATCAGCAAACCCACCTCACCCCGACCCTCTCCTCCCGGGAGGAGAGGGAGTCGAGGCTCAGCGTAAAACTACATCTTGCACTGGCTGGCATAGGGATCCTGGTGGTCCTTCAGGACGGTGCGGCCGACCGCGGTGGTCCAGTTGCCGTCCGCGTCCTTCACGACCGTGCGTTCGTAGAAGTTCTGGATAGGGTGGTGGTTGTTGCCCATCCTGAACGGCCCGCGGACGGAATCGAACTCCGCCTTCTCCAGCGCCGCGCGCATGCCGTCGGTGTTGGCGATATCGCCGCCCACCGCCTCGACCGCCGAGGCGATGTACATGATCGAGTCATAGGCCTGCGCCGCGTAGAAGGACGGGTAGCGCCCGTACTTGGCGCGGAAATCGGCCACGAACTTCTTGTTGGCGGGGAAGTCGAGGTCCTGCACCCAGAACTGGGTCATCTTGGTGCCCAGCACGGTCTCCATGTTCGCCTTCTGGAACAGCGGCAGGCTGATCGCGTCGAGCGTGTAGACCGAGTAGAGCGGCACCTCGCCCTCGAGTCCGGCCTGCTGGTACTGCTTGACGAAGGCCGGACCGGCGGGGCCCGGGTAGAAGGTGAAGATGCCGTCCGGCTTGGCGGCCTTGACCTTGGTCAGCTCCGCCGACCAGTCACGCTGGGACGGCCAGACGGTCATGTCCTTGCCGACGATCTCGCCCTTGAAGGTGCGCTCGACGCCCGCAACCATGTTCTGGCCTGCGGCGTAGTTCGGCGCGATCAGGTAGAGCGACTTCACACCCTGCTGGTTGAGCAGCTCGCCCAGCGCCATCGGCGTCTGGTCGTTCTGCCAGGCGATGTTGAAGAAGTTCTTGTTGCACTGGGCGCCGGCCAGCGGCGACGGGCCGGCATTGGCGCTGATCAGGATCTTGTCGGCGCCGAGCACCACCGGCGCGGAGGCCAGCAGCACGTTCGACCAGATATAGCCGGCGACGATGTCCACATTCTCGCGGAGCACGATCCGCTCGGTCGCCTGCTTGCCCTTCTGGGAGTTGAACTCGTCATCGGCATAGACGATCTCGACATCCTTGCCGGCCATCTTGCCGCCGAGGGTGGAAACCGCGAGGTCCACCGCGTCGCGCATGTCCTTGCCGATGACGGCGGCGGGCGTGGTGAGCGTGGTGACGAAGCCGATCTTGATGCTGTCCGCCGCGGCAGGGCCAGCCAGCAGGGTCAGCACCGCAGCCGACCCGAGCAATTTCCTGAGCATCCCAATGTCCTCCCAGACGTGAATTTTCCCTATCGGACCATAACCTTGCGGCAAAGGGAAGCGGGAGGCGCTGAGACTTTGGAGGGACGGTGAGGAGCGCTCCGTGCCCAACCATTCCTCCCCTCGTCATGCCTGCGCAGGCAGGCATCCATTAACTCAGGCAGTTGGCTGGGCAGGCATCGGCGATAATGGACTCCCGCCTTCGCGGGAGTGACGAAATTTGTAGTGGCAACACCGGGGCTTCAGCCCGTGAAGCGACCACCCTCTTCCGCCAACTTTGCCAGCAGCGGCGATGGCGCCCAGAGCCTGCCGTGTTCGGCATGGAAGGCCGATACGCGGTCATAGATTTCGGCAAGCCCGATCTCGTCGGCGGAGAACATGATGCCGCCGCGCCAGCGCGGGTAGCCGAAGCCGTAGAGCCACATGACGTCGATGTCCGAGGCGCGCAGCGCGATGCCCTCATCGAGAATTTTCGCGCCCTCGTTGATGGCGGCGTACAGGCAGCGCTCGCGGATCTCATCGTCGGAGATGGCGCGCCGCGTGATGCCCTGCTCTTTCGCGACCTCGATGGCGATGGCCTCGGTCTCGGGGTCGGGGATCGGGCGACGGTTGCCCTCCTCATAGGCGTACCAGCCCTTCGAGGCCTTCTGGCCGAAGCGGCCCAGTTCGCACATCCGGTCGGCGAGGTGCATGTGCCGCGCCTCGGGATCGCGCTCATGGGCCAGCGAAAGGCGCATGCGCCAGCTGACGTCGAGGCCGGACAGGTCGCTGACGGCCAGCGGGCCCATGGGCATGCCCCATTCGGTGATGACCCGGTCCACCTGTTCGGGCGAGGCCCCTTCCTCGATCAGGAAGGTCGCCTCGCGCACCAGCGGCAGGCGGGAGCGGTTGGCGATGAAGCCATGGCAGACCCGGGCCAGCACGCCGACCTTGCCGGTGGCCCTGGCCAGCGCCATGCCGGTGGCGACCGCATCGGGCGCACTGGCCGCGCCGCGCACCACCTCCAGCAGCTTCATGGCGTGGGCGGGGACGAAGTAATGCAGGCCGATCACATCGGCCGGGCGTGAGGTCGCCGCCGCAATGGCGTCGATATCCATGTAGGAGGTGTTGGTGGCCAGCAGCGCGCCGGGCTTCGCCACACCGTCGAGCTTCGCGAAGATCTCCTTCTTTACGTCGAGGTCCTCGAAGGCCGCCTCGATGACGAGGTCCGCCCCACCCAGCGCCGCATAGTCGACGGCGCCGGAAATCCGGCCCATCCGCTCGGCCCTTGCGGCCTCGGACAGGCGGCCGCGCTGGACCATGCCTTCATAGAGCTTGTCGATCTGGGCAAGGCCCGCGTCCAGCGCCTCCTGGCTCGCCTCGACGATGGTGACCGGTAGGCCGGAATCAGCGAGGCTGACGGCGATGCCGCGCCCCATGGTGCCGGCCCCGATCACGGCGGCGCTGGCGATCTCGCGCGCCGGGACATCCCGGCCGATGTCGGGAATCTTCGAGGCCTCGCGCTCCGCGAAGAAGGCATAGCGCAGCGCCTTGGACTGGTCCGAGTTCTTGCAGGTTTCGAAGCGCTTGCGGTCGGCGGCGACGGCCTCGTCGTAGGACATGCGCAGCCCGTCGACCACGCTGTCGATGCAGGTGTGGGGCGAGTCCTGCCCAGGCATGCGGCGGTTGGCGAGGTCGCGGTACTTGGCGATGGTCTCCGCGTGTTCCTCAGGCGTGCCGATGCCGCCGCGCGGCTCACTGGAAATCCTGCGCGGACGCCCTTCGGCCAGCACCTTTTCGGCAAAGGCGATTGCGCCTTCACGCAGGTCGCCGTCGATGATCTCGTCGACGATGCCGTAGTCCCGCGCCTTCGCCGCGCCGATAGGCTCGCCCATCACCACCATTTCCAGCGCATGGTCCAGCCCGGCAATGCGCGGCAGGCGCTGGGTGCCCGCCGCGCCGGGGAAGATGCCCAGCTTCACTTCCGGCGTGCCCATGCGCGCCGACGGCACCGCCACGCGGAAGTGGCAGGCGAGCGCCAGTTCCAGCCCACCGCCCAGCGCCGTGCCGTGGATGGCGGCGACGACGGGCTTCTCGATGGTGTCGAGATGATCGACCACGGCCAGCAGGTGCGGCTCACGGGTGGGCATATCAAATTCACGGATATCCGCGCCGGCGGGGAAGGTCCGGCCCGCGCCGATCAGCACAACGGCATCGACGTCATCGTCAGCGGCGGCCTGGTCGACCCGGGCCATGATGCCCTCACGCACGGCATGGCCGAGTGCGTTGACCGGCGGATTGTCGATGGCCAGCACGGCGACGCGCCCGACCACCTCATAGCCCACGACTTCGCTCATACCGCCCCCCTCTGACTCGCATACCGGTCTGTGCTTAACTCTGCGCCTCGCGCGCGGGGCGGCATGATGCGCAGGCCCGTCGCACGGGTCAAACATGTGAATCCGGAGCAAGTGACTTGGCGAAATACCCGCATCCCGACGCCTTCCTCGACATCGTCGGACAGGAACTGGGCGTGTCCGACTGGTTCGAGATCGACCAGGCCCGTATCGACGCCTTTGCCGAGGTGACCGACGACCACCAGTGGATCCATATCGACACCGAACGGGCCGCGCGCGAGATGCCGGACGGCAAGACCATCGCCCACGGGTTCCTCGTCCTGTCGCTGCTGCCGGGGCTGGGCCGCGAGTTCTTCGACATCGACAACCTGGCGCGCACGATCAATTACGGGCTGAACAAGGTGCGCTTCACCTCGATGGTGCCGGTCGGCTCGCGGGTGCGCCTGCGCCAGACGCTGAAATCCGCCGAGAAACGCCCGGACGGCGGCGTGCACACCGTGCTGGAGGGCGTGATCGAGCTGGAGGGCAGCGACCGCCCGGCGGCGATCACCGAATCCGTCCGCCTGATGTATCCCGTGTCCGAGGGCTAGGGGGACATCATGGGCAGCACCGCAGACCGCACCTTCTCGCGCACCGACCAGGTGGTCGATGTGCTGGAGCAGCACCGCTTCGACACCTCGCCGCTGGTGGCATGGATGGCGGCCAATATCGACGGCTTCGCAGCACCGCTGGAGATGAAGCAGTTCCAGGGCGGCATGTCGAACCCGACCTTCCTGATGACCGATGCCAACGGGCGGCGCTACGTGCTGCGCAAGAAGCCGCCGGGCGAGTTGCTGCCATCGGCCCACGCCGTGGACCGGGAGCACAAGATCACCTCTGCGCTGGCCGATACGCCGGTGCCCGTGGTGCGCACGCTGGCGCTTTGCGAGGACACGTCCATCGTCGGGACCGAGTTCTTCCTGATGGACCACGCCAACGGCCGGGTGTTCCACGACCCGTCCCTGCCGGACCTGGCCGAAGGTGATCGTGCAGAGGTGTACCGGTCGATGATCGAGACCCTGGCCGCGCTCCACCAGGTGGATTTCCGGGCCGTCGGGCTGGAGGATTACGGGCGTGTCGGCGGCTATATGGGCCGCCAGGTGGCACGCTGGTCGAAGCAGTACGAGGCCAGCAAGACCGACGAACTGCCCGAGATGGACAAGCTGATGGTCTGGCTGCCGGAGAACATGCCCGACGACAGCGAGACCACCATCGTCCATGGCGACTTCCGCCTGGAAAACCTGATCGTCGCGCCGGAGTCCAACGAGGTGGTGGCCGTGCTGGACTGGGAACTGTCCACGCTGGGCCACCCGTTGTCGGACCTCGCCTACAACTGCCTGCCCTATCACTGGCCGGAGGAATCCTTCGGCGACATGCGCGGCCTCGACCCCTCCACCCCGGGCATCCCATCGGAGGAGGACTACGTCGCCACCTATTGCCGCCTGACCGGGCGGGGCGAGATCGAGAACTGGACGTTCTACCTGGTGCTGTCGCTGTTCCGGCTCGCCGCCATCATCCAGGGGGTCTACTATCGGGGCCTTCAGGGAAACGCCTCGTCGCCCGAAGCCCTGCTGCGGCGCGACCTCGCCCGCCAGCTTGCCGTTCGCGCATGGGGGCTTGTCGAGCAGCGAGGCTGAACCCGGACGTAACAAGCGGCACCAAAAAAGCCGCGGCTTTTGATTGGGGAACTCAAAAGACATGTCGGACGAATTCGACTTCATCGTGATCGGCGCCGGCTCGGCCGGCTGCGTGCTTGCCAACCGCCTGTCCGCAGGCTCCGACACCGTGTGCGTGCTGGAAGCCGGAGGGCCTGACCGGCACCCCTTCATCCACATCCCGGCCGGCTTCATGAAGACGCTGACCCTGCCGGCGGTGAACTGGCTCTACGAGACGGTGCCGAGCGAGGGCACGGCCGGCCGCTCGATCCCGACACCACGCGGCAAGACGCTGGGCGGGTCCGGGTCCATCAACGGCCATGCCTACAACCGCGGCCAGAGCATGGATTTCGACAGCTGGTCCCAGATGGGTAACCGCGGCTGGGGCTATGCCGACATCCTGCCCTACTTCAAGCGGAGCGAGCGGCGGATCGGCGGCAGCGACGACGGCACCTATCACGGCACCGACGGCGAACTGACGGTCACCGACATCGATGCAACACATCCTATATGCGATGCCTTCGTCGAAGGCTGCGTGAACATGGGGATCCCGCGCAACCCCGACTACAACGGCGCGACCCATGAGGGAGTCGGGTACTTCCAGCGCACCATCAACAACGGCCGGCGCGTGAGCCCGGCGACAGCGTTCCTGCATCCCGTCATGAACCGCCCCAACCTCGACGTGCGCACCCGCGCCCAGGTCGAGAAGATCCTGTTCGAGGGCAAACGCGCCGTCGGCGTGCGCTACCGGAAGGGCAACCGCTCGGTCGAGATCAGCGCCCGGCGGGAGATCATCCTTTCGAGCGGCGCCGTCGCCTCGCCGCAGCTCCTGCAGGTCTCGGGCATCGGCCCGGGCAAGCTGCTGCAGGAGATCGGCGTGCCGGTGATCCAAGAACTGGCGGCGGTGGGCGAGAACCTTGCCGACCATTATCTCGTCCGCAATGCCTCGCAGGTGAAGAACGCGCCGTCCTTCAACGGCCGCGCGAGCGGGCTGGCCCTCGTGTCCGAGGTGATCCGCTACGCGATCCAGCGCAAGGGCCTGCTCGCCCTGTCACCCTCGCTGGTCTACGTCTTCTGGAAGTCGGACCCGGCGCTCGACAAGGGCGATTTGCAGTTCATCTTCACCCCCGCCAGCTACAAGGGCGGGCGCCCCGCCGAGCTTGAGGATTATCCGGGCATGACCATCGCCAGCTGGCCGATGCGCCCGGAGAGCCGCGGCTATGTGCGTGCGAAATCCGCCGACACGCGCGACAAGCCCGCCATCCAGCCGAACTACCTGGACCACGAGTACGACCAGCGGCTGACCATCGCGGGCCTGCGGCTGGGACGGGAAATGGTCCACTCACCCGAGATGGCGGACATCTTCGTGGAGGAGACCACACCCGGCGCGGATATCCAGAGCGACGACGAGTTGCTCCACTTCGCGCGGACCTACGGCACCACGGTGTTCCACCTGATGGGCACCTGCCGGATGGGCCCCGAAAACGAGACCAATGCGGTCGTGGACGACCAGCTGCGCGTGCGCGGCATCGAGGGACTGCGGGTGGCGGACGCCTCGGTCATTCCGGCAGCCCATTCGACCAACACCAATGCGGCGACCATCATGATCGCGGAGAAAGCCTCCGACCTGATTCTCGGCAAGCCGCCGCTGCCCGCCGCACAGCTTCCGCGAGAGGCAGCGTAAATCCAAAAAAACAAATAGGGGGAACGCGTCATGAAGATCACTAACATCGTGACCTCGACCATGGATGTGCCCAACGGGCCGCCGGTCAACAGCTACTACGCCGGCAGCTCCTACGTGGAGGCCCGTATCCAGACGGACGCAGGCATCGAGGGGCTGGGTTACACGATGCTGATGGGCGGCATGGGCGCGAGCGCCGTGCGGGCCTATCTGGAAGACAACATCATCCCGCTGGTCACGGGCCGCGACCCCCTGCAGATCGGCGCGATCTGGGCCGACATGTACGAGAACGACCGGGGCCTGCGGAAAAAGGGCATCCCGGTCTATGCCATGAGCGCCATCGACATCGGGCTGTGGGACATCCTCGGCAAGTCAGTGGACCGGCCCGTCTGGCAACTCCTCGGGGCCCACAAGGAGAAAATACCGGTCTATGGCAGCGGCGGGTTCCTGTCCTACACGGTCGACCAGCTTGTCGAGGAGGCGGAGGGTTTCCGCAAGCAGGGCGTCGGCCACTACAAGTTCAAGCTGGGCCGCGAGAACGTCATGGAGAATGTCGAGCGCGTGCGACAGGTCCGCGCGGCGCTGGGCGACGGCATGGAGATTCTTGTCGACGCCAACCAGCGCTGGGACGTGGCGACCAACATCCGCGTCGGGCGGTTGCTCGAGGAATGCAACCTGTTCTGGTACGAGGAGCCGGTGCTGGCCGACAACATCGACCAGTGTGCCGAGGTGGCCGCCGCCATCCCGATCCCGGTGGCCACAGGCGAGAATGAGTACACCCGCTACGGCTTCCGCGACCTGATCGACGCGCGCGCGGCGCAATACCTCAATCCGGACATCCACCGCTGCGGCGGCTTTTCCGAGATGATGCGGATATCCCACCTGGCCGCGGCCTATGACGTGAAGATCGCCCCGCACCTTGTGCCGGAACTGTCGGTGTCCGTGCTGGCGGCGATCCCGAACGGCTCGCTGGTCGAGGTGCTGGCCGGATCGCCGGAAAACCTGTGGGAACACCCGGTGGAGATCGAGGACGGGCACCTGCTGCCGCCCGACCGGCCCGGCCACGGCATGACCTTCAGCGCCGAGGCGATCCGCGACTACACGGTCAGCTAGAAGACCCGGCTAAGCGCCGCCCGCCAGTTCCAGCAGCGCGCCGAGCAGCACCTGACCGCCCGCCGTGGACCATTCCGGAGAAATCTCCTCGGACTCGTTGTGGCTGATGCCGTCCACGCAGGGGATGAAGATCATCGAGGCGGGGGCGACGGCGGCGATATTGCACGCATCGTGCCCGGCACCGGAGATGATTTCCCGTGCCGCCAGCCCGCGCGACTCGGCCGCGTTGCGCACCGCCGAGACACAGCGCTCATCGAACTCGATGGCTGCGATGTGGAATATCTGTTCGAGGGTGAAGTCGAGCCCAATGTCGCCGGCGATCTCCGCGACCCCGTGGCGGAGCGCAGCATCCATTTCGGCCAGCGTGTCGTCATCCGGATGTCGGAACTCCGACGTCATGAAGACGCGCCCAGGTATCACGTTGCGCGACTGGGGGTAGGACTCGATCACGCCGACGGTGGACCGCCCGTCCGGGGCCTGGTCCAGCCCGATGCGGTTCACCAGTTCCACGATCCGCGCCGCACCCAGCAAGGCGTCCCGGCGGCGCTCCATGGGTGTGGAGCCGGCATGGGATTCCTGGCCGGTCAGGTTGATCTCATACCAGCGCTGGCCCTGTGCGCCGGTGACGATACCGATATCCTTGTCCTCGTCCTCGAGGATGGGGCCCTGCTCGATATGCGCCTCGACATAGGCGTGGAACTCGCGACCGCCCACGGGCAGGTCACCCGCATAGCCGATGCGCTTCAGTTCATCGCCCAGCTTGAGCCCATCGGCGTCTTCCTTTGCGAGCGCCTCCTCCAGCGTGAAGGCACCGGCATAGACGCCCGAGGAGATCATGGCCGGGGCAAAGCGGCTGCCTTCCTCATTGGTCCAGCAGACAACCTCGATGGGGTGTTCCGTCTCGATGCCCAGGTCGTTGAGGGAGCGGATCACCTCCAGCCCGACGAGCACGCCATAGACGCCGTCATACTTGCCACCGGTCGGCTGGGTGTCGAGATGGCTGCCGGTCACCACGGGCGGCAGGGTGTCGTCACGCCCCGCGCGACGCGCAAAGATGTTTCCCATCGCATCGACCGAGACCGTGCAGCCGGCGGCCTTGCACCACGACACGAACAGGTCGCGCCCCTCACGGTCCTCATCGGTCAGTGCCAGACGGCGGTTGCCGCCGGCGACACCCGGACCGATCTTCGCCATCTCCATCAGGCTGTCCCACAGGCGGTCACCATCGATGGACAGGTTGCGCGGCTCGTTCATCAATTCCTCCTTCAGACCCGGCCAGACAGTGGCGAACCGCCGACCGGGCCGATACCATAGCGGCCCACGCCACGAATGCCAGACACGCACATGCCTGAACAGACCGGCCGGCCCGTCACCATGGCCCGGAATGCCATGGTGACCTCACCCCACACCCTTGCCTCCGCCGCGGGGCTGGACGTCCTGCGCGCCGGCGGTTCAGCCATCGACGCCGCAATCGCCACCAGCGCCGCGCTGGCCGTGATCTACCCGCACATGACCACCATCGGCGGGGACGCCTTCTGGCTGATCCACGATGGGAAGACCGGCGAGGTGCACTACCTCAACGGCGGCGGGCGCGCCTGCGCGGGCGCCACACCGGACGCCGTGCGCGAACGCGGGCATGACAGCATTCCCTTCCGGGGCATCCTGCCGGGCACGATCACGGTGCCGGGTGCGTTGGCAAGCTGGGTCGAGGCACACGGGCGCTATGGCCGCCTGCCCATGGCGCGGCTGCTGGAAAGCGCCATCGGCTATGCGCGCGACGGCTATCCCGTGACCGAGCGTCTGGCGTTCAACATCGCCAACAACGCGGACCTGCTGCGTGAGGTGCCGGACACCGCCGCCGTCCTGCTGCCCGGCGGCGATGTGCCAAAGGCGGGCACCACGCTCGCCAATCCGGACCTCGCCCACACGCTGGAGGCCTTCGCGGCACAGGGCCTCGACGGGTTCTATGGCGGCGAGGTTGCGCACGAGCTGGTGCGCGTGTCGGACGCGATGGGCGGCTTCTTCACGCTGGATGACCTTGCGGGTGTGCATGCCGAATGGGGCGAGCCCCTGTCGGGCACCTATCGCGGCGTGACGGTGTTCAACACCCCACCGCCGACCCAGGGCTTCACGTTGCTGGAGATGCTCAACATCCTGGAGCATACGGACCTCGACAGGACCGAGTTCCTGGGCGCCGAGCACATCCACCTGATGGTCGAGGCCAAGCAGCTCGCCTTCCATGACCGCGACCTGCACCTGGCCGACCCGACCTTCGAGGAGGTGCCTCTTGGCCGGCTCCTGTCCAAGGACTATGCCGGCGAACGCGCCGCGCTGATCAAGAGCGGCAAGGCCATGCCGTGGGACCAGGTGCCGGCCTACGGCACGCTGGACGGCGATACCGTTTTCATGTCCGCCGCCGACAGCGACGGCAATGCCGTCGCCCTGATCCAGAGCCTCTACTCGGCATTCGGGTCGGGCGTGACGGCGGGCCGCACCGGCGTCATGCTGCAGAACCGGGGTTCATACTTCACGATGGACCAGGGCCACCCGAACCGGCTGGCGCCCGGCAAGATTCCCGTGCACACGCTGATGGCATCCATGGCAAAACGCGACGACCAACTCTGGGCCGTGCTGGGCTGCCAGGGCGCGGACGGCCAGCCGCAGATCCAGCTCCAGCTTTATGTCGATATGATCGACTTCGGGCTGGATATCCAGCAGGCCATCGAGGCCCCACGCTTCCTGTCGGGGCGCATCTCGCTCATCGAGCCGCGCGACGAACTACATGTGGAAGGGCGCATGCCCGAGGCCACGGTGCAGGGCCTCGCGGGCAAGGGGCACAAGATGGATGTCTGGCCGGCCTGGAACAACCGGGCCGGACACGCCAGCGGGTTCACCATCGACCCGGAGACAGGGATGATGTCCGGCGGCGCCGATCCGCGCAGCGACGGCGCGGCGCTGGGGTTCTAGAAGCCGATAGCGAAAGCCCTCTCCCTGAGGGAGAGGGCTTTGATCAGACAAATCCCTACGGCTGGTTCAGGACCGGCTTGTCCCAGGTGAACACCCGGCGGCCGCGCTTGTAGCCGGTCAGGGGCTGGGCATTGATCGCCACGGCCTCGTCCGGCGAGGTCGCGTTCCACACCACGAAATCCGCCAGATCACCCACCGACAGGCCATCCGTTTTCCGGCCCACCAGCTTGCCCGGCATGGTCGTCATCATCGCGAAGGTGTCCATCAGCTCGTCCGACGTGCCGCGCTGGAGCACATTGGCGTACATGTTGGCCATACGCATCAGCGAGCCGTCACCGAAGGGCGTGAACGGGTTGAGGATGTTGTTGGTGGACAGACAGCAGTTCACACCGCAGTTCACCAGTGCGTTGGCGTCGGCCACGCCGCGCATCACGGAATGGTCCTGGTGGCGGCCGACGGTGAACAGGTCGGTCGCGGGCAGCACGGTGACGGTCACACCGGTGTCGGCCAGCAGCTTGCCGAGATCGGCCAGCTTGTTCGGCGGCATGGAGGAATACTTCGAGCCGTGGCCGACCGCGACGCGGCCGCCCCAGCCGATTTTGTCGGTCAGTTCGCAGACCTGGTAGACATCGAGGTGGTCGTGGTTTCCGCCCACATCGAGGTGGATATCGACATCGACGTCATATTCCTTGGCCAGATCGAAGATGCGTTCGATCTGGCCCGCCGGGTTCTCGTCATAGGACGGCGCACCACCGATCGCCTTTGCGCCACGCTCCAGGCCCTCGACGAGGTTGGCGTCGCCTTCCGGCACGCCGGTCCAGCCTTCCTGCAGGAAGACGCAGAGCTCGAGGTCGATACCCCAGGCGACGTCCTTCGCCAGTTGCTCCAGCGCGTCGAAGCTCTTCATGCCGACATTGGGGTCGAGCTCCACATGGGTCCGCATATGGGTGACGCCACCGACCAGTGAGGTCTCGATGGAGGCGCGGGCGCGGGCATAGACGTCTTCCACGGTGAAGCCCGGCTTCACGGCGGAGACACGCCTCATGTGGTCCGTGCCGCGGTTCGGGGACGGCTCGGAACGGTCAAGGATGCGCGACTTGTCGAGATGGATATGGGTCTCGATCAGGCCGGGGGAGACAAGATTGCCTCCAGCGTCGAGGCTTTCCCCCTCCGCCGCGAGGTTCGCGCCAATGCCAGCGATCCTGCCGTCCTCGATGCCGATTTCCTGGACGGGTGCGCCCTTGGGAAGGTTTGCCAGCCGCGCGTTGCGGACCACCAGATCGAATGCCATGTCACGACTCCACGTAAATAATGTCGCGACAGCTTGGCGGGTTTGGCGGGAAAACGGAAGGCCTGCGCGTCAGGGCGCCTCGTCGCGGTTCTCCGGTCCGTAGTCGCGCAGCACCTCTGCCACGCGGAGCCGGTAGTCGGCGAAGATGCCACCCTTCCCCCTGGCCTGTGCCATGCGGTGCTCGGCATGCTCGCGCCAGGCCTTCACGGCATCCTCGTCACGGAAGACCGACAGGGAGAGGTACTTGCCGGGCTCGTAGATGCTCTCGAACCGCTCGATGGAGATGAAGCCGTCGATCCTGTCGAGTTCGGCGCGCAGCTCGTGGGCGATCTCGAGATACTCGTCCACCTTCCCCTCGGCGGGCCAGACCTCGAAGATGACGGCGATCATGATCCCGTTACGCGCCCGGTGCGCGGCGGTTACGCGGCCAGTCGTCGAGCTGGTTGCGCAGTTCCAGCCGCGCGATCTGGCGGCGGTGTACCTCGTCTGGCCCGTCGAACAGGCGCATCGCGCGCGTGCGCGCATACATGGAGGCCAGCGGGAAGTCGTCGCACACACCGCCGCCGCCGTGGAGCTGCAGGGCGCGGTCGATCACGCCGAGCGCCATGTTCGGCGCTGCAACCTTGATCATCGCGATTTCCTGTCGGGCACCCTTGTTGCCGACCGTGTCCATCATCCAGGCGGCCTTCATCACCAGCAGGCGGCACATCTCGATCTCGATGCGCGACTGGGCGATGCGCTCCTCGGTGATGCCGCGCTCGGCGAGCAGCTTGCCCCAGGTCTCGCGTTCGGCGGCGCGCTTGCACATGGCCTCCAGCGCGCGCTCGGCGACGCCGATCACCCGCATGCAGTGATGGATGCGGCCCGGGCCGAGGCGGCCCTGGGCAATCTCGAAGCCCCTCCCCTCGCCCAGCAGCAGGTTGGATGCCGGCACGCGCACATTGTCGAACACGACCTCGGCATGGCCATGGGGCGCGTCGTCATAGCCCATGACGTTCAGCATGCGCTTGATGGTGACGCCCGGTGTCTCCGTCGGCACCAGGATCTGCGACTGCTGGACGTATTTCTCCGCCTCGGGATCGGTCTTGCCCATGACGATCATGATCTTGCAGCGCGGGTTGCCCGCGTTGGAGGTCCACCACTTGCGCCCGTTGATGACGTACTCGTCGCCGTCACGCGTGATCGAACACTCGATGTTGGTGGCGTCGGATGAGGCCACGTCGGGCTCGGTCATGGCGAAGGCGGAGCGGATCTCGCCGTTCAGCAACGGCGCCAGCCATTCAGCCTGCTGCTCCGGGGTGCCGTACATGTGCAGCACCTCCATGTTGCCGGTGTCCGGCGCGTTGCAGTTGAACACTTCGGGCGCCCAATCGACCCGGCCCATGATCTCGCACAGCGGCGCGTACTCGACATTGGTGAGACCCGCCCCGTGATGGGCGTCGGGCAGGAACAGGTTCCACAGGCCGCGCTTCTTCGCCTCGTCCTTCAGGTCATCGACGATCTGCGGCGTCTGCCAGCGCGTAACCTGGGTGTCGAGCTGGTGCTCGAAGGTCTCCTCGTTCGGGTAGACGAACTCGTCCATGAAGGACAGGAGTTCCGCGCGCATGTCCTGGCAGCGCTTCGACAGTTCGAAATCCATGACTTCCCCCTTGTAAGGCCCCGATCTTGGCCGGGTGCCCGATCACTGTGCATGGCATAGGATAGGCCAAACAACTCATTCGGGGGATGCGTTATGTCAACGCCGTTCGATCTGTCAGGAAAAACCGCCATCGTCACCGGCTCGACCAAGGGGATCGGCCGGGCCATCGCCGTGGCGCTGGCCGAGGCCGGGGCGCGGGTGACAATTTCCAGCCGGGACGAGGGCAGGGTTGCGGACACCGCGGCCGCGCTGAAGGACGCCGGGCATGACGTGCTGGGCGTTGCCTGCAATGTGGGCCGGAAACCCGAACTGGAGAACCTCGTTGCGAAGACGAAAGAGGCCTTCGGCCCCGCCGATATCCTGGTCTGCAACGCCGCCATCAACCCCTATTACGGTCCGGCGATGGAAACCCCCGACGATGTCTTCGCCAAGGTGATGCACACCAACATCCAGGCGCAGCTCTGGCTCGCGCAGCTCGTGGCCCCGGACATGAAGGCCCGGAGGGACGGCGCGATCATCCTGATCTCGTCCATCGGGGGCTTGCGCGGCAGTGACGTGATCGGCGCCTACAACATCTCCAAGGCCGCCGACATCCAGCTTGCCAAGAACCTCGCCATCGAGCTGGGGCCGGACAACATCCGGGTCAACGCGATCTGCCCCGGCCTCGTGAAGACGGATTTTGCCCGCGCCCTGTGGGAGAACCCGGAATTCGCCGAACCGCGCATCGCCGCGACGCCGCTGCGCCGACTGGGCGAGCCGGAAGATATCGCGGGTGCTGCGGTGTTCCTGGCCTCGAAGGCTGGGCAGTGGATGACCGGCCAGACCATCGTGATCGACGGCGGCGCGACGGTGCCGGTGTAACTTCAATGAGGCCCGCGCCGAAGCCCCTCCCCTAAGGGAGAGGGTCAATAATCGGGATTACCGCGTGTCCCATTCCTTGAAGGTGGAGCCTGCATCGGCGAGTTCGCGCAGCAGGGCCGCGGGCTCCCACTTGTCGCCCCAGTCGGCGTGGAAGCGGTCGAGCGTGGCGACCACCTCGCCCAGCCCGACCGTGTCGGCATAGAACATCGGACCGCCGCGCCAGCGCGGGAATCCGTAGCCGTGGAGCCAGACCACGTCGACGTCCGAGGCGCGGATGGCGAGGCCTTCCTCAAGGATTTTCGCGCCCTCGTTGATCAGCGAATAGACACAGCGCTGGAGAATTTCCTCCTCGGAGATGTTCCGGCGCGCGATGCCCATCTCGTCGGAGCGCGCGCGGATCAGCGCCTCGATCTCCGTGTCGGGCACGGCATTGCGGCCCTCGTAGCGGTACCAGCCCGCACCGGTCTTCTGGCCGTAGCGGCCCTGCTCGCAGATGCGCTCCAGCAGCGGGGAGAAACGCTCATCCGCCGGACGTGTCTCGGCGCGGCGCTTCTCGATGGCCCAGCTGATGTCGAGGCCGGCGAGATCCGACACGCGGAACGGTCCCATGCGGAAGCCGAATTCCTCGATCACCCGGTCCACATCATGGGGCAGCGCGCCTTCCTCCACCAGGAAGTCGCACTGGCGGAAATACGGCGCGAGCATACGGTTGCCGACGAAGCCGTCGCAGACACCGACGACGACCCCGGTCTTGCCGATCTTCTTCGACAGGTCGAGGACCGTGGCGATGATGTCCTTCGCGGTCTTCTCCGCGCGGACGATCTCCAGCAGGGTCATCACATTGGCCGGGCTGAAGAAGTGGAGGCCCAGCACATCCTCGGGCCGGCTCGTGACCGCCGCGATGGCATCCACGTCCAGTGTGGAAGTATTCGTGGCGAGGATCGCGCCGGGCTTGGCGCGCGCGTCGAGCTCCCGGAACACCGACTGCTTGACGTCCATCTCCTCGAAGACGGCCTCGATCACGAGGTCGGCGTCGGCCACCGCGTCGAGATCGGTGACGCCGGTGATCCGGCCCATGCGCGCCGCCATCTCGTTATCGGACAGGCGGCCGCGCTTGCGCGTGGCATCGTAGTTCGCCTCGATCCGGCCGAGACCCCGGTCGAGGTTCTCCTGCGAGGCCTCGATCACCGTCACCGGCATACCCGCATTGGCAAACGACATGGCAATGCCGCCGCCCATGGTGCCCGCGCCGAGGATTGCGACCTTTGAAATCTCGCGCCGCGCGATGTCGGCGGGGATATCGGGAACCTTGGAGACCTGGCGCTCGGCGAAGAACGCATGAACCAGCGATCGGGATTCCGTGGAGGCGACCGCCTCCTCGCTGATCTCCGCCTCGCGGTTCCAGCCGTCCTTGAAGGTCATGGTCAGCGTGCTGGCCACGCTTTCGAGGCAGCGGAACGGTGCCTGCATGCCGCGCGCGGTCTTCTCGAGGCCCGCGCCAATCTCCTCCACGATTTCCGCACCCTCTTCGGGGCTGACATCGAGCGGCATCTCGCTGACCCGCCGCGGACCTTCGCCGCGCGGCTTCAGCTTTGCCGCAAACGCAATCGCGACCTCGCAGACATCTCCATCGTCGACGACCCGATCGACAAGGCCGAGCTTGAGGGCCGTGATCGGATTCACAGACTGGCCCGAGGTGATCATCTCCGCCGCCTTGCGGAAGCCGACCAGCCGAGGAAGGCGCTGGGTCCCGCCCGCGCCGGGGATGACGCCGCGGTGGACCTCCGGCAGCCCGAGCTGCGAGCGCGCATCGACGACCCGGTAATGGCAGCCGAGCGCCAGTTCGAGACCGCCGCCGAGGGTCGGCCCGTGGATCGCGGCGACGACCGGCTTCTCACTCGCCTCGACGATGTTCATGAGGTGGCGCGTCATCGGGCGTACCGCCCGGTCGGGCGTGTTGAACTCCCGTATGTCGGCGCCGCCGCAGAAATTCCGGCCGGTGCCGCACACGACGATGGCTTCGACCGAAGAATCCTCTTCGGCATGGGCAACCAACTCGGCAATCGACAGACGCACGTGCTTCGCCAGCGCGTTCACCGGCGGGTTATTGATGGAAATCACGCCTACCGCGCCGTCCTTTCGATAAAGGACGGCGGTATTACCGTTCGTCACGGCCATTCGCTCCCCCGAACACAGGCCTTCAATGCAAGGGCGTGACTATATCACCCGCTTGGCCTGAACCAACCAATCCGGAATGACAGCTGTGCGAAACCGGTATCGTCATCATCTCGCACCGCCCGTGCCGCGCTGCTAAAATTCGCCCATTGCATTTTCCCGGGGCGCGGACCTGCCCGCGAACCCGGCTCAAGTTGGTTGGAGCCTCCTGATGGCGGATGACGGCTTAAAGCGGCTGGGCCTGTCGCACATGATCGCATTCACCGGCACGGCGTTTTCCGTCGTTCTGGTGGCGTCCCCCTTGTGGACCGACACGCCGGGCGTGCTGCCGGCCGCGGGCGTGGTGCTGTTCGCGGTCCTGAACTGGGCGCTGGGCGTCCTGCCGCAGCACATCACAGCACTGCTGCTGTTCCTGGCGGCGGTGGTCCTGAAAATTTCTCCGCCGGACGTGGTGTTCTCGGGCTTCCATGCGAGCGCAACCTGGCTGGTCTTCGGCGGATTCGTGATCTCGCTCGCCGCGCAGCGTTCGGGCCTTGCGACACGCATCGTCCGGGCAATGATGACCCACCTGCCCCCGCGCTACATGGCAATGGCCGGCGGTCTGGCCGTGGCCGGTCTGGCCCTGAGTTTCATCATGCCGGCGGCATCGGGCCGTGCGGTGCTGATGGCGCCGCTGGCCGTGGCGCTGGCCGACCGGCTCGGCTTCGCCGAGAACACCCGTGCGCGCTTCGGCCTCGTGCTCGCTGCCGCCTGGGGCTCGACCATCCCGGCCTTCGGCATTCTGCCGTCAAACGTCGTCAACATGGCCTTTGTCGGCGCGACGGAGAGCATCTTCGGTATCGGCTTCACCTATTTCGAATACACATTGCTGAACCTTCCCGTCCTGGGGTTTGTGGGCGTGGCCGTCGTGATCGTGCTGATCGGCATCCTTTTCGGCGCAGAGCCGCAGCCGCAGGGCGAAAAGGAAATGCAGACCAGCTGGACCAATCCCGAGCGCCGGCTGATGTGCATCATGCTGCTGGCCCTGGCGTTCTGGGTGACGGACTCGCTGCACGGGATATCACCGGCATGGGTCGCACTGGCCGCCGCATTGCTGTGCGTGACGCCGGGGATCGGCGTTGTCCCTGCAGCCGCGATGAACAAGGAAATCAGCTACGGCGCGTGGCTGTTCGTGGCGGGCGTGATCGGCGTCGGTGCGATTGCCAGTAATACCGGCCTCGGTGGCGCTATCGGCGAATGGCTGCTGGCACATGTGCCGCTGACCAAGGACGGCGGCATCGTCACGTTCTACGAGATATATGCCATCAGCGCCGCGGTCGGCATGGTGACGACCCATCCCGCCGCGCCGCCCATCGTGACGTCGTTCTCCGACGCCATCGCGCAGGCGACGGGATGGCCGCTCAAATCGGTCCTGCTGGCGCAGGTGCCGAGCTGGATGATCTACCCCTTCCCGCACGAGGCCCCGCCGGTCGCCATCACCATGGCACTGGGCGGCGTGCCCATGCGCGAGGGCTTCCGGCTGCTGTGCGTCTATTTCGTGGTCGGCCTGATCATCGTGCTGCCGCTGCAGTACTTCTGGGGGCGCATGCTGGGGATGTATCCCTGAGAGCGCACGCGCCATCTGACATCAACACACAAACCGAGTGAAAGAGGGAGGACACGCCATGCTGTTCATGGTGCGCATCAAGGTCGAACTGCCGGGCGAGATGGACCCGGCGAAGGTGAAGGCGCTGGGCGATGCCGAGGCGGACCGCGCCATCGAGCTCATCAAGGCCGGCAAGATGCGCAAGGTCTGGCGCATCATCGGCGAACGCGCAAACTTTTCGATCTGGGAAGCCGACACGCTGGAGGAATTCCACGCCGACATCTCCTCGCTGCCGCTGCATCCGTGGATGACGGTCGAGGTCACGCCGATGATCGAGCACCCGGCCACGAAAGCCTATGAGGATCGTGTCGGGCCCTTCCCGACGCTCTAGATAGAGGCATTGAGAGTTCGGGGCCTACGTTCAGCCCCTTCCACTCTGGATAGCTTCGCCTTCGGCTCGCAAAGACGGCAGCGGCTTCTAGTACCCGCGTTCGGCCTTGAGGTCAGCGGCAGTGCGGTAGAAGTCCGGGTAGCGTTCGGAAATCCGCGCGCCCGGATAGAACGCCGCCGCATAGGACGGGCGGGCCTGAACGCCCTTCAGCCACGCGGTTGCGTTGGGCAGGTCGTCTTCCCAGAGAAAGGCGTAGCCGAGGTCTTCCATCCGGTCGATCAGCGGCGTCACCTGCGCGTCCACCATCGTGTACTGCTCGCCCATGATCCACGGGCCACCGTGGTCCGCGACGGCGGCGTCGATGCGCTCGCAGGTCTGGCGGATCTGGAACTCGGCATATTCCAGCTCCGGCTTGCCGAAGCCCTTCTGGGACATGCGCTGGTAGAACTGCTTGCGCAGCGGCAGACGGTCGGCATGGGCCGCGAAGTCGTTGTCGTTCGTCTTGGAGAACCGCATCGGCGCGAGCATGTTGGCGAAGGTCGGCACACGCACGGCAGTCGTCGGCACCTCGTCGATGTAGCGCATCCAAGCGCGCGCCCGGGCTCGGCCCGCCGCATCCGGCGGCAGCAGCGGCGGCTCGGGGAACACCTCGTCGAGATATTCGAGGATCGCCGAGGATTCGATCAGCACCGTGCCGTCGTGCACGAAGGTCGGCACCACGCCGTTCGGGTTGAGCTTCAGGTATTCGGGCTCGAGCTGCTGGAACTTGCTGAGATCGACGTCACGCTCGATCCAGTCCTTGTTCATTTCCGGGAAGCCCTTCTCGGCCAGCGTGATGCGGACCTTCTGGCTGCAGGTGCTCTGGGGCGCCTGGTAGAGCTCAATCTTTGTCATGGCCGGCCTCCGGCTTGAGATACTCGCCGTATTTATCGGAGAGGTTGGTGTTGGCGTAGAACGCGGTGCTGAAGGACGGGCGGGCGCGCACACGGTCGAACCAATCGACCATGTCCGGCAGGTCGTCCTTCCAAAGATAGTCGTATCCCATATCCGCCATACGCTGGATCAGCGGCGTGAGCGTCACGTCGATCAGGGTGTACTGCTCGCCCATGATCCAGGGCCCGCCATTGGCCTTGATCGCCGCGTCGATGCGCTCGCAGGTCTGGCGGATCTGGGCCATGGAATTGTCCACCTCGTCCTGGCTGAACCCGTCGATACGGCCCATGCGCCGGTAGAAGGCCTTGCGCAGCGGCATTCTGGCGATCCGCGCCTCGAACTCTTCCTGGGTCGCGTTCTCATAGCGCAGCGGACGGAAGACACGGTTGAAGGACGGCACGCGCACGGCAGGCGTCGGCACCTCTTCCATGTAGCGCAGCCAGGAACGCATGCGGCCGCGCTGCAGGGGATCGGACGGCACCAGCGAAGGCTCCGGGAAGATTTCGTCGAGGTACTCGACAATCACCGAGGATTCGATCAGCGGCTCACCGTCATGCACCAGCGTCGGCACGACGCCGTTCGGATTAAGCTTCAGGTATTCCGGCGTCAGGTGGTCGCCCGACTGGAAGTGCAGGGCGTGGCTTTTCCAATCCAGTCCCTTCTCGGCCAGGCAGATGCGAACCTTCTGGCTGCAGGTGGAATGGTCCGAGTGATAGAGTTCGAGGGCCAAGCTGCAATCCTCCCGACAAGTTGAACCTGCACGGTCTGGACGCCGCGTTGATCCTGTTTATATCAACGCTGATCTCCCCCGTCGCTTCCCCAACCGGGTACCCGGCATGTTTCGTGCGCATCACTTTTTGCTTCTGGTTTCACTGACCTTTGCCGCACCGGCACTGGCGAATCCCGTGGACCTGACCGCATGGCCGGACGTGAACGCAATCGGCGGTTCCCAAGGCACGCCGGTGACGTATCCGAGCCACAGCCCCTTCACATTGTGGGAGGTGGGCAAGAGCGAGATGCTCGACCCGCCGACCGAAGCCCGCGCCACGCTTTTCATGCCTGATGAGGCGAGCGCGGAGCATCCCGTTCCCGCGGTTATCCTGTTGCACGGCGCCGCCGGTGTGCTCAGCACCCGCGAGATGACCTATGGCGCGCAGTTCGCCGAGATGGGCGTTGCGGCGCTGGTGGTGGATGCCTTCGGTGCGCGGCGCGACCGGGCCAGCGGCTTCATCGACCGCCTGCTCAATATCACCGAGACCATGCTGATTGCCGATGCCTATGCGGGCCTGCGCTACCTCGACGCGATGCCGCAGTTGGACGGGAACCGCGTGGCGCTGATGGGCTTCTCCTATGGCGGCATGTCCACGATGCTCGCCGCCTTCGAACAGACCGCCGCGACCCTGAACCCGGACGGCCCGCGCTTCGCGGCCCATGTGGCGTTCTACGGCCCCTGCCTTGCGCGCTTTGACGATGTCACCGCGACCGGCGCGCCGGTCCTCATCCTGGCCGGGGCGGAGGACGGGATTGTCGACCCGGAGCGCTGCAACGAGATTGTCGAGGACCTGCGCAAGGGCGGCGCGCAGGCCGAGTTCGTGGTCTATGAGGGCGCATACCACCAGTGGGACGGGCGCTTCGCCGGGCCGCGCATGATCGGGCGCAACCTCGCGCCGTGCGAATTGAACGTGAACGAGAAGGGTGTCGTGCGCGACACCTTCACCCTGCTGCCCATGTCGGGCCCGTTCCTGCGCAAGGTCATCCTGGGCCTTTGCGTGGAAAGTGAGGGCTACCTGATCGGGCGTGACGACGCGGTGCGTGCCAAATCAAACGCCGCAGTCGGCAACTTCCTGATGCGCGCGTTCAACAGCGTGGAACGCTGACCCGCCTATTCGCCGCGGGCAGACACCACGAAAAGCGGATCGGTGCGCGGATCGGGCGACAGGTCGTCGAAGGCCGGCTCCGCAAACCACGGGGTCCTTCGGAAATAGGTGACGACGAGGCCCGCATGGCCGGGATCGTCCAGCGCCTGCCAGATCGCCACCGCCTTGGTCGGAAAACAGCGGTTGGAAAACGACACTGCGCACAGGCCGCCCGGTGCGAGGACCCGCCCAATTTCCTCGAACACGGCCAGCGGGTCAGTCAGGTACTGGACCGAAAGTGCAATCAGGCAGGCATCGAAGCTGTCGTCACAATAAGGAAGGCGCGGGTCGCGGTTCAGGTTGTGGACCACGCGGTCGGTCAGGCGCGGGTTTGCATCAAGCTCTTCCCGGTTCATGCCCAGCCCCGCGACGGCGGCGTACTCGACATCCTCCGGCAGGTGCGAGACCCAGCTCGACATCAGGTCGAGCACGCGTGCCCCTTCCGGGATGGTGCGCCGGTAAAAATTCGTCAGCGCGTCGCGCGCCGGCTGGTCCAGGTGGTGGACCAGGCGCGGCGGGACATAGAACTCGGCATCGTCGCGGTTGTCGCGCCGGGCAAAGTATTCCGGCTCGAAATCCGGCAAATCGTCCGACAAGTCAGAAGCCCCGATCAGAACCCGCGCGCCGCGCCGTCGCTGCGCGGATCGAATCCCGCCTCGATCATCCCGTTGGGCCGGCGCAGCAGCGCGCCGGCATGCCCCATCAGGTCGCTGAAGGATTCCACGACCTCCACATCCTGCCCGGCCTCTTTCAACGCCGAGATGACGTCGGCCGGGAACCGGTCCTCGATCTTCAGGTTGGTGCTGTCGCTGCCCCAGGTCCGGCCCAGCAGCCAGCGCGGCGCGGTGATCGCCTGCTGGACGGGCTGGCCAAAGCGAACGATGCGGTTGAACACCGCCGCCTGGGTCTGGGGCTGGCCCTCGCCGCCCATGGTGCCGTAGGACAGCATCGAACCGTCATCCAGCTTCGCCATGGCTGGGTTCAGCGTGTGAAACGGCTTGCGGCCCGGCGCCAACGGGTTCAGCGCTGACGGGTCGAGCGCGAAGCTGGCACCCCGGTTCTGCCAGGTGATGCCGGTTTCCGGCAGGACGACGCCCGAGCCGAACTCCCAGTAGATAGACTGGATGAAGCTGACGGCATTGCCGTGCCTGTCCATCACGCCCATCCAGATGGTGTCGGCGTCGGAGCCGCCGCGCTTCCAGTCGGCTGCCTTTTTCGGATCGACGCCCGCCGCGAGACCGGCCACAGTCTCTGCGTTCAGGAAGGATTCCGGCGGCATGTCCATGAACCGTTCGTCGGTGATATGCCGGTCGCGGATCGCAAAGGCCTGTTTGGTGGATTCGACCAGCAGGTGCACGAAGTCGAAGCCGTCCGCCTCGGCGCATTCCAGTTCGGCGAACGCACCAAGGATCAGCAGCGAGGCCAGGCCCTGGGTCGGCGGGCGCATGTTGTAGACCGTGCCGTTGCCGACACGCAGCGAGAGCGGCGTCACCTCGCGCGCCTGATGCGCATTCAGGTCGTCGCCGGTCACCGGCGCGCTGACAGATTCCAGGTCGGCGGCAATCGAGGCTGCCAGGTCACCGCGATAGAAATCTTCCGTGCCCGCACGCGCAATGCGGTCCAGCGTCACGGAGAGGCGCGGCTGGCAGAAGATATCGCCGCGCGCCGGCACCTTGCCGCCGGGCGTGTAGACATCCGCAAAACCGGTGGCCGGTCCCATCTCGGGCAGCTTGGCCGTGGTGTTGTCGACTTGGCCCTGGGTGACGGCCACGCCGTCCTTCGCATAGCCGATGGCATCGGCCAGCAGGCGGTCGAGGGGCATCTTCCCGCCCAGCCGCTCGGAAATCTGCTTTGCCACGCCCCAGCCCGAGACTGTGCCTGCGACCGTCAGCGCGGCCAGCGGGCCACGCGCGGGGATCGCGTCCAGACCTTCGGACTTGTAGCGCTCGATCGTCGCGTTCGAGCCCGCGGCACCGCAGGCGTCAATGGCCACCGGCTCGCCATCGGCCGGCGCCACGATCCAGAAGCCGTCCCCGCCAATGGAGTTCATGTGCGGGTAGACCACCGCAATGCTGGCAGCGGCGGCGATCATCGCCTCGACAGCATTGCCCCCCTCACGCAGGACGGCAAGGCCGGACTCGGCGGCGAGGTGGTGCGGCGCGACGACCATGCCGTTCGCGGCGAAGGTGGATTTCAGCATGACAGAACCTCTTCAAAAACTTCGGGCAGCGCCGGGAAGCGCCGCCCGGGCACATTTTTAGCAGACGTCTTACTCCGCCGCTTCGGCTTCCGGATAGTCCGCAATCTCGTCCAGCGCCGGCTTGATCTCTTCCATGAAAATCGTCAGCTGCTTGATCATCTCGTCCTTCGGGCACTGGGCGTAGTGATAGATCAGCGTGATGTATTCAGCCGGGAGCTGTTTCCACTGGTCCACATAGGTGTCGCGAACCTCGGACACCGAACCGTACTGGAACAGTCCGGTCTCGTTCATCAGTTCCAGAAGCCGCTTGTCGTTTACACCCTGGGCCTTGCTGGTCCAGTCGGGGAAAAGCGGCCCGTAGAAGTTCTGGAAGATGTCACCGGACCAGTCGAGCGCCTTCTGCGCTCCATCGTCGTGGCTGTCGCCCACATGGGGCCAGCGCACGATGGACTGGTTCTGCCCGTGCCGGAAATTGAACCCGTTCTGGTTCGCCACCTCGGTGTAGCGCGGACCGTAATCAGCGCAGCGCCCGATGGACGAGAAATACGTCGGGATGAAACCGCGCTGGCCGGCATATTCCACCGTCTCGACCGACGCGTTCGACGCGATGAACACCTTGGGGTGCGGCTTCGTATAGGGCGCCGGGGTGACGCAGATTTTCCGCAGTACCCCGTTCTCGTCCATCTCGCCGGGCGCGCCGAGCTGGCGGGTAATATCGCCCATGAACCAGCCTTCCAAGCCCTTGTCGTGGGGATAGGGATACTCCCAGAGATCGCTCTTGTAATCGAAGGCGTCCTCGGTCCAGGCCTTCATGACGATATCGACCTGTTCCTCGAAGATCCGGCGGTTGTGCTCGTCCGCCGCGCTCTTGTCGGACAGGGTCGCGACCGAGCCGATCTTCTGGCCGAGAACGTTGGTCCAGCGCGCCTGGTAGCCGCGCGCGAACCCCACGAAGCAACGCCCCTTGGTCATGTGGTCGAGGACGGCTGTTTCCTCTGCCACCCGGATCGGGTCGTCCACGCTCATCACATAGCCCAGGCTGCCGATGTGGAGCTTCTTGGAAAGCCCGGCCCAGTAGCCGGTGTTCACCCCGATACTCGGGCCGACCTCATAGCCTTCGGAATGAAAGTGATGCTCGATGGTGGAGATGCCCCACACGCCGAGATCGTCCATGGCCCGGATGATGTCCGGCATCCCGTCCATGGCTTCCTGATAGCGTTCGCGGTTGCGGCCGATCGGCCGCAATTCCTTCCGCTCTTCCGGTCCGTCCGCACGGACAACCGGGTACATCTGCACGACAACCTTGACCATGACCGCTCCTCCCTCATTTTGAAGGCGGATGCGAGTGGGCGAATCCGCCTAGACGTTGAACGGCGGGAAATCCAGGTCGGGTTCGACCGGGATGCGCACCGTGTTTATGAACCGCGCAAGAAGGCCATAGTAGCCGATCATGACGGTCAGATCGACGAAGCCCGCGATGCCGAAGTTTTCCTTCAGCGCATCTACCATCTCGTCAGGAATGTCCTCGTTGCGGGTCAGCATCCGGGCGTACTTCGTCGCCAGCCCGACCTCGCCGGGCTCCGCCTCGATCGCGGGCGTGCCGATCTTCTTCAGCACGGCCTCGTCAGCGCCGACGCGCACGGCCACAACCCAGTGGTGCGCCCACTCATAGGTGCAGCGAAGTTCCTGGGCGACGGTCATGATGACAAGTTCGCGCAGCACGTCATTGAAATCGGTGCCGTAGCGCACATGCGCGCCAACCGGGCAGACCACCGACATCGCCGCCGGGCTGTTCGCCAGAAGCGCGAACACGTTCGGCATCTCGGTCATGTTCCGGGTTCGCATCACCTCGTCATAATCGGCCAGGTAATCGGCGGGGCAATCCTCACGCTCGACGCGCTTCAGGCGCGCGGAATCAAGATAGTCGGACACGGGGCACTTCCTCCTCAAACAACTTTTTCGATGCGCGTTTATACGCGCTTTCCTGATGTCCCCGGCAGCAAAACACCTTTGCGCGCCGGCGGTCAACGCAGCGCGCCGGACCGCCGGAACTCCGCGCTCAGCAACCGGTTGCGCGTCCGATTTTGCTTGAACCATCGCCCCGGCACCCCACATGGAATCCTGTCAGCAGAAAGGGAGACGATGAAAACCACCTGCAATATCCAGTCGCGTTGGTCCCCCGTATCGATCATCCTGATGGTCGCCGGATTCATCTTCGCGTGGCCCCTGGGCCTTGCCGTCCTTGCCTACATCCTGTGGGGCGACAAGCTGCAGACGGCCTTCGACGAACTGCGCTACCGCTGGTCGTCGAACCGGTCCGCGGACAGCGGCAACACCGCGTTCGACGCGTATCGCGAGCAGGAACTGAGGCGGCTCGAGGAAGAACGCCGCAAGCTCGACACCATGCGCGCGGAGTTCGACAGCTTCATGCATGAGCTGCGCCGGGCGAAGGACAAGGAGGAGTTTGATCGCTTCATGTCCCAGCGCGACCGCCGCAACGACGCCGGGTTCGACGGCGCGGCACCTTCGGGCGCACCTGCCTGACCAAGGCGCAGACAAGAGACAGCAAGGGCGGAGCCTCCGGCTCCGCCTTTTTTCGTCCCGCCCCGCGTCCATGCGGTCGAAACAGCGGCGAGGCCAAATCACGTAACAATGTGGTAACCGGAATCGGGAAAGTCGGCGGCCCGGGCCGCAGGCTCGCGGGCCACAGGGGACGACACATCCATGGCGGACACGGCACCTGCGCGGGTGGGCGCGCTGACGGGCGGGGCACTGGTCACCGCGCTGACGGTCTATTTCCTGGTGGAGGGCCGCGACCTCCTGATTCCCATCACCGTGGCCATCGTCATCTGGTACCTGCTCAACGCACTGGCCAATTTTTTCGACCGCATCCCGCGGATCGGCGAACGCATTCCCCACTGGATCACCCTGCTGGGCGCGGTCCTGATCGTGGTGGTCGCAATTGCGCTGGTCGTGGAGCTGATCAGCGACAACATCGCCCAGGTGCGCGCCGCCGCGCCTGTCTACCAGGACAATTTCGAGAAGCTGGTTCAGCGCCTGTCCGAACTGGCCGGGTTCAAGACCCCGCCGGACATCACGCGCGTGCTGGAAGAAATCGACGTCCGCACGCTCGTGGGCGCACTAGCCTCGACGGTCGCGAACTTTGCGGGATCTCTGGGGATCGTGCTGGTCTATGTGCTGTTCCTGCTGATCGAGCAGGGCAGCTTCGAGAAGAAGATCAACGCGCTGTTTCCCGATGCCGGAAAGCGCGAGGAGGTCCGCGACCTGCTCCACCGCATGCAGGAGCAGATCCAGTCCTATGTGGCGATCAAGACCCTGGCGAGCGTACTGACCGGGCTAATCAGCTACGCGATCCTCGTGGTCGTGGGTGTCGACTTCGCCGCCTTCTGGGGCTTCATCATCTTCCTGCTGAACTACATCCCGACCATCGGCTCGCTGCTGGGAATCCTTCTGCCGACCTTGCTGGCTATCGTGCAGTTCGCCTCGCCCGCCCCCGTGCTGGCGGTGCTGGTCGGCGGCGGGCTGACCCAGTTCATCATCGGCAATATCGTCGAGCCGAAGCTGATGGGAACATCGCTCAACATCTCACCGTTGGTTGTTTTGATCTCCCTGGCCGTGTGGGGCAGCATCTGGGGCCTGGCCGGCATGTTCCTGTCTGTCCCGCTGACCATGATTGCCATGATCGTATTTTCCCACTTCCAGCCAACCCGGCCCGTTGCCATCCTGTTGTCCGGAAACGGTGACATCGAAACCAAACCGAAAAAATGAGCAAGAAAAACGAAACGGATGTCGGGGAACACGCGCTGAGTGAAATCCGCGTGCTTCTCCAGAAGGCACAATCACTGCCCATCGAACAGGTCGAGCAGATCGCCGACCAGTTCCGGGTGGACGAGATGCTGGCCAAGGCCACCCCCCACAGGCGCAGGGTCTATGTCGCGGTGGCGGAGTATTTCGAGCACGCGGCGAAGGTGCGCCACAAGAAAGAGCATGCCGGCGAAGGGAACGACATCGGCGATGCCGTTCGCGCCCTGATCGACAACTTAGACGACGACTCAGGGCCGGCGGCTCGAGGCCGCCGGCTTACTTCAGGTCCTATTCCGCCGCCTGGGCGGCTCCCTTGTCGATCAACTCGCAGAGGTACTGCGGGTCGACCGGGTAATAGTCGATGACCACGTTGAACTCCTCGAGCGCGTTCTCGATCGCCGCGACCACAGCGGGCGCCGCCGGGATGGTGCCGCCTTCGCCCGCGCCCTTGACACCGAGCGAGTTCAGCGGCGACGGCGTTTCCATGTGGGTCACGTCCACGCGCGGCATCTCGCTCGCCAGCGGCAGCAGGTACTCACCATAGTTGGTGGTGAGCGGCTGGCCCTGGTCGTCGTAGATCATGCGCTCGAACAGGGCGTTGCCGATGCCGTGGATGACACCTCCCACGATCTGGCCGTGTACGATCATCGGGTTGATCATCACCCCGCAGTCGTGGGCCACCGAGTAACGCAGCACCCGGACCTCGCCGGTGCCGGGATCAACCTCGACCTCCGCCACATTCGAGCCACAGGCGATCGGCGAACCGCTGGATCCGTCATAGGAGGTCGCCTCCAGTAGCGGATCGAAGCCCTCCGGGACACGCAGCGCCGAAGCCGGCGACAGCTTGACCGCCAGTTCGCCCAGCGTGACCGAGAGATCAGGCGCGCCGTTCACGCGCACAACCCCGTTCTCGATATCGAGGTCGGCTTCCGACGCCTCCAGGACCTCGGCCGCAAGGCGCAGCGCCTTCTCGCGGACCTTGGTCGAGGCATCGAAGGCGGACGGGCCGACATTCGCCGCCACGCGCGAGCCGATGGTGCCGACGCCGTGTGGAAATTTCCCGGTATCCGCGGACTCGAACAGGATGTCCTCCGGCGAGACGCCGAGGTTTTCCGCCACGATCATGGCAATCATCGTGTGATGGCCCTGACCCTGGCTGGCCGCGCCGGTACGGACCGCGACCTTGCCCGAGGATTCAACGCGCACGGTCGTACCCTCATAGGGCCCCATGCCCGTATCCTCGATGCAAGACGAGATGCCGATCCCCAGGTAGCGGCCTTCCTTGCGTGCCGCCGCCTGGCGCTCCTTGAACGCGGCGAAATCGGCAAGGTCGAGCGCCTTGTCGAGCAGGGCCTCGTAGTCGCCGCTGTCATAGACGAGCGGCGCGCCGCCGCGCAGCGTGGCGCCGGTCTTGTAGGGCATCTGGTCAGGCCGCACATAGTTGCGCCGCCGGACCTCCTCAGGCGGGATTCCCAATTCGCGCGAGACGGTCTGGACCATCCGCTCCACCGCGTAGATGCCGCACGGACGCCCCGCACCGCGAACCGGCGAGTTGGGCACCGTGTTCGTGAACACGATATCGACGCCCACGTCGACGGCCGGGATCGAATACGCGCCCGGCAGCGGCATCAGCGAGCTGTTCGGAAGGAGAATCCCGTACGGGATATACGCCCCGTTCTCATGGGTGACCGTACCGCGCAGCCCGAGCATCTTGCCTTCGCTCGTGCACGCGACTTCCAGGTGCCAGTGCTGGTCACGCTGGGTCGTGGTCGCCACGAAGTGTTCGCGCCGGTCCTCGATCCATTTCACCGGACGTCCCAGCGCGCGGGCGACCAGAGGAATAACGATTTCCTCAGGATAGAAACCGGCCTTGGGTCCGAACCCGCCGCCCACGTCAGGCGCAACCACGCGCACCCGCTCCTCGGGCTCGCCGAGCCAGGTCGCCAATGCGCGGCGGATCAGGTAGGGCGACTGCGCCGAGGTCCAGAGCGACAGCCCCTCGCCCCACGGGTCGTCGCGGGCGATCACACCGCGGGTCTCCATCGAGTGGCACCCGCCGCGGTGCTGCATGAAGTCCGCGGAGAAGACGTGGTCGGCTTTTGCGAAGGCATCGTCGATGTCGCCGAACTTGGAGCGCATGCGCCCCATCAGGTTCGACGACGTATCGGCGTGGGCCAGCGGCGCACCGTCTTCCAGCGCCGTCATGATGTTCACGACCGCCGGCAGGGTCTCGTAGTCCACGTCGATCAGCGCGAGCGCGTCTTCGGCGATGGCCCGGCTGTCGGCGACGACCACCGCCACCGCTTCACCCACATAGCAGACCTCGTCCTTCGCCAGCGGATACTGGGTCTTGTTCTGCTCGATGACCGGCGCCGGATAAAGCTGGTTCATCGGTTTCTGGTATTCCGGCGCGAAGTCCGCGAGCGTGAACACCCGGTGTACGCCCGGCAACGCCGCCGCGCGCGAGGTGTCGATCGAACGAATCTTCGCGTGCGCCTGTGATGCGCGCAGGAAGGCGGCGTGCAGCATCCCCTGCATGGTGATGTCGTCCACATAGCGCCCGTGCCCGGTGATCAGCCGGGGATCTTCCATGCGCTGGACTTCGGCTCCGATATAGCGAACGCCCATGGCTCAGACCTCCCGCATCGTCTTGGCTGCCGACAGCGCCGCGTCGACAATGCCCTGATAGCCGGTGCACCGGCAGATGTTGCCCGAAATTGCCTCGCGGACCTCGCGTTCGCTCGGGTCCGGGTTTTCCTTCAGGAACGCCGTCAGCGAGGTCAGCATGCCCGGCGTGCAGAAGCCGCACTGCAGCCCGTAGTTTTCCCAGAAGGCTTTCTGGAGCGGGCTCAGCGTGCCGTCAGCATCGGCCAGCCCCTCGATGGTGGTGACCTCATGCCCGTTGGCCTGCACGGCCAGCATCAGGCAGGAGCGCACGGCCTCACCGTCCAGCAGCACGGTGCATGCGCCGCACACGCCATGCTCGCAACCCATATGGGTGCCGGTCATGCCGAGGCCCTGGCGCAGGAAATCGCCCAGGCTGGTGCGGGTCTCGACGGTCGCCGAATGGCGCTGACCGTTGACCGTGACTTCAATGTCTCTTGTATCGGCCATCTCAGGCACTCCCCCCGGCGCGGCTGCCGGCCTTGGCCAGCGCGCGTTCCACCATTGTTGCTGCGAGCCGCTGGCGATAGGCCGACGACACATAGGCGTCCGAGATCGCGTCGATCTTGCGCGCCATCTCGCCCGCCGCCTTGAAGGATTCGGCATTTGCCGCCTGCCCGACGAGCGCCGCCTCGGCCTCTTCCAGGCGGATCGGGCGGACATCCGCCCCGCCGATGGCAATCGCCGCACGGGAAATCGTCCCGCCGGAGACCTCCAGCAGCGCCGCCGCCGAGACGATCGCGAAGTCGCCGTGGCGCCGTGCGAACTCGGCAAAGCCATAGCCATGCCCTGCGGCCCAGTTCGGTACGCGGACCTTGGTCAGAAGCTCGTCCGGGCCGATGCTCGGGATCATGTAGGCGAGCGGCCACTCTGCAAACGGCACCTCGCGGGTCCCGTCCGGCCCCTGCACCGTCAGCACCGCATCATAGACGGCCATCAGGCAAGGCTGTTCAGCCGCGGGGTCGAGGTGGCACAGGCTGCCGCCGATAGTGCCCCGGTTGCGGGTCTGGAAATGGCCCACAAACTCCAGCGCCTCGGGAATGATCGGCGCCTTTGCGCCCACCGCGGCATCGCGCATCAGGTCGCGCTGGCGGGTCATCGCACCGATTTCCAGCGCATCGCCCGTGTCGGTGATCCCGGCAAGGCCGGCGACCCCGTTCAGGTCGACGACGTGATCGGGGACCACAAAACGCATGTTGAGCATCGGCATCAGCGACTGGCCGCCGGCCAGCAGCTTGGCGTCCTCGTGCTGGCCGAGCAGCGCGATGGCCTCATCCACGGTTCCCGGATCGTGATAGGTGAACGGTGCGGATTTCATTGCCCGCCTCCCGCAGCATGACGCGTGAACATTTGCATTACCCTTGTTTCCCCCAACTCGACGAACGGCATCACTTGCCGCGGATCATCGCCCAGAGCGCCCGGAAGAACAGGCGGATTCCGGAGATGGAATTGTCAGATTTCGGCGCGTCCTGTTTCGGCGCAGCGGCGGCGGGTTCCGACGCGCTTTCGGTTGCCGCCAGAGTATCTGCGTCGCCGCCAGCCGCAGGAGTCGCGTCCGCACCGATCTCGGCTTCCAGGTTCTTCGCAAAGTCGGAAATGATCTGGCCGGCGATGGCGTCGACCAGGCCCGACGCGCGCCCGTACTGGGCGACCGAGCCGGAGAGGTTCAATTCGGTGGTGATATCGACCCGGCTCGCGCCGCCGTCCTCGGACAGCTTGAACACCACCTCGGCCTCGGCACCGCCGCGCCCCTTGGTGTCGTTGCCGCGCGCGCGCACCTTCGCGGTGCGGGCTGCCTCGTCGATCTCGGTGATCTCGGCCTCGCCCGAGAAGGTCAGGCTGACCGGGCCGACGCGCAGCTTCGCGTTACCTTTATAGGCGCGATCGCCCACCACCTCGGTGAGTTCCGCGCCCGGCATGCAAGGCGCGATGCGCGGCACGTCGAGAAGAATGTTCCATGCCGTCGCCGGATCGGCCGGCACGGTAAAACTGTTGTTGAGCTGCATCGTGCTCCTGTCCCTGTCCCCTAGCCGGTTCCGGGCATTCTTGCGCACCCGATCAAGCCAGCAAATACCTGTTGGTGCCCCCGGGGAGACTTGAACTCCCACTCCCTTGCGAGAAACAGATTTTGAGTCTGCCGCGTCTACCAATTCCGCCACAGGGGCCCGCCAAGAGGCGCGGTTTGTCTTAGTTCGCCGGGATATGCGCGGTCAACTGCCAGCCTGTGATGCAGGTCACTTCCGGACCCGGGATTCGGCCCTAAGTGTTGCGCAACGACACACCCGGAGCACGCAATGATGCGCACCCAGATCCGAATCCTCGCCGCCCTGCTGGTCGTGTGGCTGGCCCTGATCGCAGTGATGACCCTGTCCCTTCAGTCCGAAGAACGCCGGCATGTGAACGCGACCACCCACCCGGACGCCGTACATCACATGGCAAGCGTGGACGAGCGGACCTTTGTTCATACCGGCCTGTGGGCCCAGGAAGTGGAACCCGACGGCACCTCCGTCTTTGTGCGTGACATTCGCCGCCAGTAGCGGAAGGCCGGGCGCGCCGTGGACACGGCGCGCCGCGTGCTGATACAGGGCGGGTTCCCTTGGTGAAGCAGGAACCGCCCGGACATGCTGCGTTCTCTTTACGACTGGACGATGCGCCTCGGCGCCTCGCCGCACGCCATCTGGGCGCTGGCGGCCATCGCCTTCATCGAGAGTTCGTTCTTCCCGATCCCGCCGGACGTCCTGCTGATCCCGATGATCCTCGCGGCGCGCAACCGGGCCTGGCGGCTGGCCGCCGTGTGCACCGTCGCTTCGGTCGCGGGCGGATATTTCGGCTACCTGATCGGCTACGCCCTGTTCGAGACCATCGGCCAGCCGGTGATCGCCTTCTATCACTTCGACGACGCCTTCGCCCGCTTCACCGACCAGTACAATGAACTCGGCGCGTGGATCGTGGCGATCTTCGGGGTGACGCCCTTCCCCTACAAGGTTGTCACCATCGCCAGCGGCGTAACCCACCTGGACCCGCTGGTGTTCGGCATCGCATCCGCCGCCTCACGCGGGGTGCGCTTCTTCCTCGTCGCCGCGCTGATCTGGTATTTCGGCCCGCCGATCCGCAACTTCGTCGAGCGCTACCTGGGCTGGTGCGCACTGGGCTTCGTGGTCCTGCTGGTCGGCGGCTTCGTCGCGATCAAATTCCTGTTGTAGCTGCGCTGCGATGTGGCACTCGCGCGTTCGAGCCACTATATCCGTGCGGCCATGTCCACGACCGACCTGACCCGCCGGCTGCACGATAGCCCCCACCTCTGGCCCGCCCTGACCCTTGCGGCCTCCGTCGCGATGCTCGGGGGTGCCTGGGGGTTCCAGCTTATCGGCGGGCTCCAGCCCTGCACGCTGTGCCTTTACCAGCGCTGGCCCTACTGGATTGTCATCATCATCGCCGCTTTCGGCATGTTGGCCGCACGCCAGATCGGCCCGCGCGGGCTTGCGATATTTGCGCTGATCTGCGCGCTAATTTTCGCCGTCGGGACTGGCATTGCCGGGTTCCACACCGGCGTCGAGCAGGGCTGGTGGAAGGGCCTGGAAGCCTGCGGCGCCGGCAACCTGAACGATCCCAACCTGTCGCTCGCGGAACTCAGGGCACAGCTGATGGCAACCCCGGTCGTGCGCTGCGACGAGGTGCCATGGTCCCTCTTCGGCATTTCGCTGGCAGGATACAATTTCCTCGCCTCGCTGGCCTTCACGGCGGCATCGCTTTGGGCGGCGCAGGCGTTCTGGCGGAAAGCGGCATGAGCGACGAACAGGAACAGGTCACATATCCGAAAGTTACCGGTGATGACCGGCTGCCGGGCGACCCCGATCCGAAGACGCTGGTCGAACGTATGATCCGCGTCGACCATGCGGGCGAATTCGGCGCCGCGCGTATCTATGAAGGCCAGCTAGCCGTCTTGGGCCGACGCCCTGTCGGCGACACCATCCGCCACATCGCCGCGCAGGAACAGAAGCATCTCGACGCCTTCGACAGGCTGATCGCAGAACGGCGCGTGCGCCCGACCGTGCTGTCACCGGTCTGGAACGCCGCCGGGTTCGCGCTGGGCGCGGCCACGGCCGCCATGGGTGAGCGCGCGGCCATGGCCTGCACCGTCGCCGTCGAGGAAGTGATCGCCGATCACTACGCCGACCAGGCCGCAAAGCTGGGTGAGGACGAAGCCGAGCTGCGCGGCATGATCGAGGAATTCCGTGCCGAGGAGATCGAACACAAGGATACCGGCCTCGAGCACGAGGCCGAACTGACGCCGGGCTACCGGCTGTTCTCTGAATTCATCAAGGCCGGATCGCGCGCCGCCATCTGGCTGTCCACGCGATACTGAGC
Source organism: Alphaproteobacteria bacterium (assembly GCA_038117045.1). Lineage (GTDB taxonomy): Bacteria > Pseudomonadota > Alphaproteobacteria > UBA6615 > UBA6615 > JABJAG01. The sequence goes on from JAYOFE010000004.1 coordinate 105,421, forward strand.
ACCACCGCGCGGACTAGCAGTCCAGTTCGGTATCCCAGTACAGATAGTCCCCCCAGCTTTCGTGGAGGAAGTTCGGCGGGAAGGCCCGGCCGTTCTCGATCAGCTCGTGGGTCGTGGGCTGGCGCGGCTCGTTGAGCAGGTTCATGCCCGCTTCCTTGGGCGTTCGGTTGGCCTTGCGCAGGTTCCACTCGCTCGACGCCGTCACGACGTTTTCCCAGGAGGTGCGGCCGCCACGTGATCGCGGCACGACGTGGTCGAAGGTGAGTTCATGCGCGGGCAGGCGCTGGCCAGAATACTGGCAGCTGAACTTGTCACGCAGGAACACGTTGAACCGGGTGAAGGCCGGCCGCTGGGCGGGTCGGATGTATTCCTTGAGGGAGACGACGCTGGGCAGGGTGATTTCGAGGCTGGGGGAGCGGATCACCCGGTCGTACTCGGCGACCGTGTTTACCCGTCCCATGAGCGTGGCCTTGACCGCCTCCTGCCAGGGCCAGATGGACAACGGGAAATAGCTCAGCGGACGAAAATCCGCGTTGAGGACAAGGGCCGGACAGCTGTCCAACGCAACGTCCATGAATCCCCTCCCCGGATTGTTTCAACGACGCTCGTGCACCGGATAGTAGGAACAGCACCGATTCCGGGCAAAGGTTTTTCGCATCTGCACATAATTTTTTCGTTCTATCACAACACCTTGCAACAAAACCGTCATCAAGCAAACGCCCGAACCAGCATGGCGACGGCCCGCTCGATGCCGTCCTCGTCGATGCCGTGGCCAAGCCCGGGGCGCGAAACCGCCTCAACAGGCACGCCGGCAGCCTTCAGCGCGGCCTCGGCCGCCGGCAGGGCTGCATGGGGCACAATCTGGTCTGCCTCTCCATGCACCAGCAACACCGGCGGCTTCACCGTGGCCTCTGTTGCCACCGCCTCCGGCGCGGCCAGCAGGCCGGAATAGCCCAGGACCGCCGCCGGGGCCTGCGGGCGCCGGAGCCCCACATGCAGCGCCATCATGCAGCCCTGGCTGAACCCGAACAGCGCCATGTCGGTATCGGTCAGGCCGTGGCGCATGAGGTGATGATCGAGGAACGCATCCACCAGCGGCGCGGCGGACCGCACGCCCGCCGCGATGTTTTCCGGCGTGCGCTCGATCAGCGAGAACCACTGCAGGCCGACCGGCGCCATGTCGCAGGGCTGGGGCGCATCCGGCGACAGGAACAGCGCGTCGGGCAGGTGGGGCGCGATGTACGGGGCCAGCCCGATCAGGTCGTGGCCGTTTGCACCGCGCCCGTGCAGGAAGACGACGAGCTGTTTTGGTGCACCGCCGGAGGCGGGGCCGTAGGACGGGCCGGACAGTTGCGGGTCGGTCATGGGAGCTTCCTAGTCAGAGGGCCTCGATATGATAGGCATGCCAGAGCAGGCGCGCCGCCGCGCTGCGCCAGGGCCGCCAGCGCTCCGCCTCCTCGCGGAGCTGGCGCGGAGTCCAGCGGGTGCCGTCGCCGAGATGCCGCCCCGCCGAGGCGACCAGCGCCAGGTCGTCGGCAGGCATGATATCCGGCCGGCCGTGGGCGAACAGCAGGTAGCATTCCGCGCTCCACCGCCCGATGCCCTTCAGGCCGACAAGCAGGTCGATCGCCTCCTCGTCCTCCATGCGCCGCAGCCTCGTGAAGTTGAGGTTCCCCTCCGCCACGGCCCGCGCCAGCCCGCGCCCGTAGGCGACCTTCTGGCGGCTGAGGCCCAGCGCCCGCAGGGAATCGTCGTCCGTTGCGACGAAGGCCAGAGGGTCCGCCGCCACGCCGGCGTCTTCCATGCGCTTCCATATCGCGGCGGCGGCATGGGTCGAGAGCTGCTGGGCGACGATCACGCGCAGGAGTGTCGCAAAGCCCGGCGGGCGCACGCGCGGGCCCGGCGTGCCCGCCGCCTTCCACAGATCGGCCATACGCGGGTCGAGCCTGCCCAGTTCGGTCAGTCCCGCCTCTAGCCGTTTGCGTGTTTTCATCGCATCATCGCCCCGTTGCCGTGCGCCGTTCCGGTGCACCCGGTGAGGATAGTGCGCCAGCACGGCAGGCCCAAGGAAATGGAATGAGCGACAGCACGCCACCCGATTCTTGCCTCGTGACCCGGTTTGCCCCGTCGCCGACCGGCCACCTGCACCTGGGCCATGCCTATTCGGCCCTGTTCGCCTTCCGCCTGGCCGATGCGGCGGACGGCAGTTTCATGTTGCGGATCGAGGATATCGACCCCGGCCGCTGCAAGCCGGAATTCGAGGACGCGATCATCGAGGACCTGGCCTGGCTCGGCCTGCACTGGGAGGAACCGGTGCTACGCCAATCCGAACGCATGGATGTGTATGCCGACGCGCTGGCACAGCTCGACGAGGCCGGCCTGCTCTATCCCTGCTTCTGCACCCGCACAGACATCGCGGCGGAGATCAACAGCGCAGGCGCGGCGCCGCATTTGCTCCGGCACGGGCCGGACGGCCCGGTCTACCCGGGAATCTGCCGGCGCATCGATCCTGACGAGCGCATGCAGCGCGTCGCGGCGGGAGAGCCGCACGCGCTTCGCCTTGACATGGAGGCCGCCTTCGCGCGGACCGGGCCGCTGACGTGGCACGACCGCACACGCGGCGAGCAGGTCGCGCGGCCGGACCTGTTCGGCGATATCGTGCTGGCCCGCAAGGAGGTGGCAACCAGCTATCACCTGGCCGTGACCGTCGATGACGACGCGCAGGGCGTGAACCTGGTGACCCGAGGCAGCGACCTCCTTGCGGCGACCCACATCCACCGCCTGCTGCAGGAACTGCTCGGCCTCGCGGTGCCCGAATGGCACCACACGCCGCTGCTCGCGAACAATGACGGCAAGCGGCTCGCCAAGCGCGATCGTACGTTCACCCTGCGCGCCATGCGTGAGGCCGGGGTCGATCCGGAGGAAATCTGGGCGATGTCGATCCGGCAGATTGCCCGGGCGGCTGCGACGGCCGACGGTCTCTAGGACGCGTCCTAGCTCCAGGCGCGCAGGCCACGCACCAGCTTGGCGTAGTCGGGCCGGTCGGGCTGGATCAGGCCGTGCCGGATCGCAAAGTCGATGATGACCAGGTTGACGTTGAACTTGAACTCTTCGGTCTCTTCCACAACCCGCAGGGCCTGCCGTGCGGGCCAGCGAACGAAGCCGCTGACCTCGCCATCCGTATTTTCCGGGGTGAAGTCGGCCGGAAGCTTCAGGTCATAGACGAACAGCATATCCCGGCGCAGGCCGCGCTCGGTGTCGAACATGTATGTGACCACGCCGACAGGAACCGCAGTCTTCGCGAGATCCTCGGGCACGCCGGCCTCCTCGGCGGATTCCTTGACGAGGTTCTGGGCCAGCGTCATGCCGACCGGCAACCCGCCGGCCACCATGTTGTCGAGCTTGCCCGGAGCGACCTCCCGGTTCTTCGCGCGCACCCCCACCCACAATTCGGGGCCGTCGCGTCCCTCGACAAAGCCGTTCACATGCACCCCGTAGGAGGTGACGCCGAACGATTCGAGCCACGCGCGGTCGATCCGGAGCAAGTTGGGCGAGCCGAAGGATTTGGAGACCGGGCACAGTTCCTTGCGGTTGCGCGGCAGCGCCCGCTGGACCACGAGTGCGGCGCCCGCCTCGGCGAGCGCCTTCGAGCGCGCCTCGATGTCTTCAAGGTTGTTACGGACGGTCAGCGTGTTCTTCGTCAGCTGGAAGTACTGGTCCCAGCGAGTCATGCGCTCGGCAAGCTCGTTCGTAACCCACCCGACACGTGCGCCATCAACAACAAAGTCGCGCCGTTCACTCAGGTCAAACGTGTTGCACGCCTGTATGTGATCGTAGAGCGCCATTCCGTCCCTGAAGCATTGTTTCCGCACTTGTTACAGCGGAGTGACAACACCCTTCTTGGACATCAAAACTTGAGAAACTCCAAAGATCGCGCGCATCGCCTCCGACACCTGCATGGCCAGGGCGAGATCCATATCTGCAGATTCGATATCCATCTGCACCTCCTCGCCCGAGGCATTGCGCACGCTGTGCCAGCGGTCCGGCATGAGGCCGCGCTTGGCCCATTGTTCCATGATGCGCGGCATGATCCCCGGATCAGCAACAGCCGCTATCGCAAAGCAGTGGACCTGCTTTACGCCGGGGCTCGGAAATCGGGCGGTTTCAGTGTGTTGTGTGGTCGCTAAGGTCATGATGACGGCTCTCAGTTCTAATTGGCAGTGTGCAAGCACGAATTCCCGGTCGCCGCGTCGTAAGTCGCGCGTGCGCCGGGCTGCCAATAAGAATGATCCGAGTGCCATACATAGCGCATGAAACCTACAAACGGGGCCGTTCGCGGTCAAGCGGTGTGTTCGGATGCCTAAAATGCCGTGAATTTGACACACGGCGCCTTAAGGAAGCCTCAAACACTGCTCACATATGCTGCCAGTCGGTCACCAATCGATGGCACTGTCATGGGCGCACAACCCGCATTTACATCTCCGGCGAAAACCGCCACCCCGCAAACCGGCGCACCCCTTCATCTCCTATGGTCGATGTTGCCGCTCGGTTTCGGCAGCAGCGCGCTGTCCATCCTGGAAGGGACCCGCGCTGCGCGCGGCGTCTCGGGCATCTATGCCATCTTCGTGCAAACCCCCGGCGGCCCGTCCTGCCTGCTGGTCAGCGCGGCGCGCGATATCGGTGCGCGCCTGAATGACCACGCAACGGATCCCCGCGTGATCGCCCACGTGTCGACCGGCGCGCTCTGCATCGCCTGGGCGCCCGTCGCGTCCCTGCACCGGCCGGGCATCCTGGCATTCCTGACAGACGCCCTGTCACCGCGTTTCCGCGAGGCCCTGCCGTCCGCGCGGCGTATCCCTGTCAACATGCCGCAATAGAACGGCGGCAGGAAAAGCGGCGTCGAAGCGCCGCATTCCACCCCCTCGTCAGCACATGCGTCCGGCGATAAGATCGGTGGCATGAACGTTCTTGCGATCCTCCTCGCCATTGCGCTTGCCGCCGTGGTGATAGTCCTCATTGTCGGCGTCATCGGCATGGCGCGCGGCGGCGAGTTCAATGAAAAGTACGGCAACAAGATGATGCGCCTGCGCGTCGGCCTGCAGGCGCTGGCCGTTGTCCTCGTTGTCCTGTTCGTGCTGGCCGCCTCACAGGGCCACTGACGCCCGATGGTCGAACTCAACCGCATCTATACGCGCGGCGGCGACGGCGGAGAGACCTCGCTCGGCTCCGGCGCGCGCGTGGCCAAGCATGACCTGCGCGTTGCGGCCTACGGCACGGTGGACGAAACCAATGCGGTCATCGGCCTGGCGCGCCTGCACACGGGCGGGGATGCCGACACGGACGCGATGCTGTCGCGCATCCAGAACGACCTGTTCGATCTCGGCGCGGACCTCTGCACACCCGAAGGCGACGCACGCGCCGCGCGCAAGGCCGAGGGTGCGCTCCGGATCGTGCCGGCGCAGGTGGAACGGCTGGAGCGGGAGATCGACACGCTCAACGACGGCCTCGAGCCGCTGAAATCCTTCATCCTGCCCGGTGGCACCCCGGCCGCCGCACACCTGCACATGGCGCGCACGGTTGCGCGCCGTGCCGAACGCCTGATGACCGAACTGGCCGGGCGTGAGACGGTCAACCCGGACGCGCTGCGCTACATCAACCGGCTGTCGGACCACCTGTTTGTGCTGGGCCGCCACCTGAACGACCGCGGGCGGGCCGATATCCTCTGGAAACCGGGGGAAAACCGCGGCTGAGACAGATAATCTCAGCCGATGAAACCAATTTGCGGTTTGTTTGACTCCAAATCGTGCATTCGGCATGTTGCACCGCAATAAAAAGTAACTGAAACAGACGTCCCGGAAAGCCCATGAAACTCCTCATCCCCGTCAAGCGGGTCATCGACTACAACGTGAAGGTCCGCGTGAAATCGGACAACACGGGCGTCGAAACCGCCAATGTGAAAATGTCCATGAACCCCTTCGACGAAATCGCCGTCGAGGAAGCGGTGCGGATGAAGGAAGCCGGCAAGGCCGAAGAGATCGTGGCGGTCTCGCTCGGTGTCCAGCAGTGTCAGGAGACCATCCGCACGGCGCTGGCGATGGGCGCCGACCGCGGCATTCACGTGAAGACCGATGACGAGTTGCAGCCGCTGGCCATCGCCAAGCTGCTGAAAGCGATCGCCGACAAGGAATCGCCCGACCTGATCATCCTGGGCAAGCAGGCCATCGACGACGACAGCAACCAGACCGGCCAGATGCTGGCCGCGCTGCTCGACTGGCCGCAGGCCACCTTCGTATCCGCTATCGAGATGGGTGACGGCGTGGCGAAGGTGACGCGGGAGGTCGACGAGGGGCTCGAGATCATCGAGGTGAAGACCCCGGCGATCGCGACCGTAGACCTGCGCCTCAACGAGCCGCGCTACGCCTCGCTGCCGAACATCATGAAGGCGAAGAAAAAGCCGATCGACGAGATGGCGCCGGGCGACCTCGGCGTCGACACCACGCCGCGGCTGGCGACCCTCAAGGTCGAGGAACCGCCGAAACGGCAGGCCGGCGTCATGGTCGAATCCGTCGCCGAACTGGTCGACAAGCTGAAAAATGAAGCGAAGGTGATCTGATGGCCGTCCTCGTCATTGCCGAACACGACAACGCGCGCCTCAAGGCCGCGACTCTCAACACCGTCACCGCCGCGAAGCAGCTTTCCGACAACGGCGCGGGCGACGTGACCGTCCTCGTGGCCGGGGCCGGATGCGGTGCCGTCGCCGAGGCCGCCGCGAAGATCGACGGCGTGGGAAAGGTCCTCCTCGCCGATGACGCCTCGCAGGCCAACGGCCTTGCCGAGAACATCGCCGCGCTGGTCCTGGGGATCGCGGGCGACTACAGCCACATCCTCGCCCCGGCGACGACCTTCGGGAAAAACTTCATGCCGCGCGTTGCCGCCCTGCTGGACGTCCAGCAGGTCTCCGACATCAGCGCGGTGGTCGATGCCGACACCTTCATCCGCCCGATCTATGCGGGCAATGCGATGGCAACCGTGAAGTCGTCCGACGCGACCAAGGTCATCACCGTGCGTGCAACCACCTTCGATGCCGCACCGGCCGAGGGGGGCAGCGCGGCCACGGAGACAGTCTCGGGCAGCGCCGACAAGGGCATGTCGAGCTTCATCGAGCTGAAGGAATCCGGCGGTGACCGCCCAGAACTGACCTCCGCGCGCGTGATCATCTCCGGCGGGCGCGGCATGGCCTCGGGCGAGAACTACGCGCTGATCGAGCCGATCGCCGACAAGCTGGGTGCCGCCATGGGTGCCTCGCGCGCCGCGGTCGATGCGGGCTTCGTCCCGAACGACTGGCAGGTCGGCCAGACCGGCAAGGTCGTCGCGCCGGAGCTCTATATCGCCGTCGGCATTTCGGGTGCGATCCAGCACCTGGCCGGCATGAAGGATTCGAAGGTCATCGTGGCCATCAACAAGGATGAGGAAGCGCCGATCTTCCAGGTCGCCGACTACGGTCTGGTCGCCGACCTGTTCAAGGCACTGCCCGAACTCAACGAAGAGCTCGAGAAGCAGGGCTGACCGAAGAACGGCAGCACATCAACCCCAGGGACTACAGAACATGTTGAACAAGATTGGCGTCATCGGCGCCGGCCAGATGGGCAGCGGTATCACCCATGTGTGTGCGCTCGCTGAGCGCGACGTCGTGCTCATGGACATCGACCAGGGCGCGCTCGACAAGGCGCTCGCGGGCATCGACAAGAACATGGACCGGCAGGTCAAGCGCTCGCTGATCGACGAGGCAGACAAGGCCGGTGCGCTTGCCCGGATCTCGACCGCGACCGACGTCGCCGGGCTGGGCGATTGCGACATGGTGATCGAGGCCGCGACCGAGGACGAGAGCGTCAAGGTCAAGATCTTCCAGGGGCTGTGTCCGCACCTGAAGGACAGCGCGATCATCGCATCCAACACCTCGTCGATCTCGATCACGCGCCTTGCCGCCGCGACCGACCGGCCGAACAGGTTCATGGGCATGCACTTCATGAACCCGGTCCCGATGATGAAGCTGGTGGAACTGATCCGCGGCCTCGCGACCGACCAGGAGACCTTCTCCGCCGTCCAGGAGCTGACGAAGGACCTCGGCAAGACCGGCACGGTGTCGGAGGACTTCCCGGCCTTCATCGTCAACCGCATCCTGCTGCCGATGATCAACGAGGCCGTCTATACGCTCTATGAGGGCGTCGGCAACGTCGACTCCATCGACACCTCGATGAAGCTGGGCGCGAACCACCCAATGGGGCCGTTCGAGCTGGCCGACTTCATCGGCCTCGACACCTGCCTGGCTGTCATGCAGGTGCTCTACGAGGGCCTGGCGGATTCCAAGTACCGCCCCTGCCCGCTGCTGGTGAAGTATGTCGAGGCCGGCTGGCTGGGCCGCAAGACGGGCCGCGGCTTCTACGACTATTCGGGCGGCGCGCCCGTCCCGACGCGGTAGTCCGAACCGGAGCGCGGGAGCCTCAGCTCCCGCCGTCTCCCGCCTCACGGTCGAGATACCATTCGACCAGCGCCAGCGCTTCCGGCGAGTCCCATTCGGCCGTCCCGACCAGGCGGCCGGCTTCCTGCCCGTCCGGAGCGATGAATATCGTCGTCGGCAGGGACCGGATTTCAATCGCGCGCGAGAACTTCAGGCGCTCGTCCACGAAATTTTCCGGGAATTCCAGGTCGAGTTTCTCCAGGAACCTGTCGGTCTGCTTGAACCCGCCGCGGTCCTGGCTGATCAGCACCACCTGCGCCTTGTCCCCGGGCAGGGCCGACTGGAGCCGCGCAAGCGACGGCAGTTCGCGGATGCACGGCCCGCACCATGTGGCCCAGAAGTTCAGCACCACAAACTTGCCTGCAAACCGGTCCAGCGTGACGGTCCCGCCGTCGCGTGCCAGCACGCCCACCTCGGGGACGGGGACCGGGTCTTCCAGCGGCTCGAAGTTCTGGACCTGCCCCTCGACCGGCGGGCCGGATTGCGCGTGAACCGGCGCAAGCGGGCCCGCTACAAGTACCAGAAGAGCCAGTCCGGCGAACAGAAAGCCTTTCATCGTGCGATCCATGGCGTTAAACGTCGCTCCCGAGATTGTGAGCCAGAATCCAATGAGCCCGAACGACACATCCAAGCCCGCCAACGTGCAGTGGGGCGGTCGCTTCGCCACCGGCCCCTCCGAAGTGATGGAACGCATCAACGCGTCCATCGGCTTCGACCGGCGCCTGTTCGCACAGGATATCGCCGGGTCGCGGGCCCATGCGCGCATGCTTGTCGCACAAGCCATCCTGTCTACGGAAGATGGGAAGGCGATCGAGGCGGGTCTAGACACGATTTCGCGAGAGATCGAGGCCGGTGAGTTCACGTTTTCCACGGCGCTGGAAGACATCCACATGAATATCGAGTCGCGCCTGCGCGAGCTGATCGGCGACGCCGCCGGCCGGCTGCACACGGCGCGGTCGCGCAACGACCAGGTGGCGACGGATTTCCGGCTGTGGGTGCGCGACGAGATCGATCATGTGGATGCCGCGCTGGCGGCGCTGCAGTCCGCCCTGCTCGACAAGGCTGAGGCGAATGCCGGCACCATCATGCCGGGGTTCACCCATCTCCAGACCGCGCAGCCCGTCACCTTCGGCCATCACCTGCTGGCCTATGTGGAGATGTTCGGCCGCGACCGGGGACGGTTCGCGGATGCCCGCACGCGCCTGAACGAGCTACCTCTGGGCGCCGGCGCGCTGGCGGGCACGTCCTTCCCCATTGACCGTGAGGCAGTTGCGGCGACGCTTGGTTTCGACCGGCCGATGGCGAACTCGCTCGACGCCGTCTCGGACCGGGACTTCGCGCTGGAGTTCATGAGCGCGGCGGCAATCTGTGCGGGGCATGTCTCGCGCATGGCCGAGGAAATCGTGGTGTGGTGCAGCGACGGCTTCGGCTTCGTGAAGCTGTCGGACGCCTATACGACCGGCAGCTCGATGATGCCCCAGAAGCGCAACCCCGACGCCGCGGAACTCTCGCGGGCCAAGGCCGGGCGCATCTATGGTGACCTGATGGGCCTGCTGACAGTCATGAAGGGGCTACCGCTGGCCTATTCCAAGGACATGCAGGAAGACAAGGAACCGGTCTTCGACGCCGCCGATTCCCTCGCGCTGGCGCTGGCCGCGACCACCGGCATGGTCGCGGACATGCAGCCCGTGCCCGAACGGATGCGCGCGGCCGCGGGACGCGGCTATTCCACCGCGACCGACCTGGCCGACTGGCTCGTGCGGGCGGCGGGTGTGCCCTTCCGTGACGCCCACGGCATCACAGGCGCGGTGGTCAAGCGGGCCGAGGAACTCGGCCTCGACCTTGCCGATGTGCCGCTGGCAGAGATGCAGGCGGTCGATACCCGCATCACGGAAAGCGTCTTCGATGTCCTCAGCGTCGAGGCGTCCGTGGCGAGCCGGACCAGCTTCGGCGGGACCGCACCGGACAATGTCCGCGCGGCCGTTGCCGCGGCGCGCGCTCGATTCCTGGATCAGGCTTGAGGGGAGCCGCGCGATGATGTTCCGCTCCCTGATGATCGCCGCCCTGATTGCCCTGGGCCTCGCTGCCTGCGGTAAGGAAGGCCCGCCGCAGCCGCCCAAGGACGAGCCGGTCACCTATCCCCGGACCTACCCCACCCGCTGAGCCGTACCGAGGCGACGATGAGCTATTTCACCGACCGCAACGGCGAACTGCACGCCGAGGGTGTCGCCCTGTCCGCGATCGCGGATGCGGTGGGCACGCCCGTCTATGTGTACTCTTCGGCGGCACTGAACGACGCCTACACCCGCTTCGCCGGTGCACTCGATGCACAGGGCCTGAACGCGCGCGTGTGCTACGCGATGAAGGCGAACTCCAACATCGCCGTCCTGCGCACCCTGGCCAAGCTGGGCGCCGGTGCCGACGTGGTCTCGGGCGGCGAGCTGGAACGCGCGCTTGCAGCCGGGATCGCACCCGAAAACATCGTCTTTTCCGGCGTCGGCAAGACCCGCGCCGAAATGCGCCAGGCGATTTCCGCGGGGATCGGCCAGTTCAATGTCGAATCCATGCCCGAACTGGAGGCCCTGTCCGATGTCGCCCGGGACATGGATGCGCAGGTGGATATCGCTATTCGGGTCAACCCGAATGTGGACGCGCACACCCACCACAAGATCTCGACCGGCCGGCGGGAAGACAAGTTCGGCATCGATATTGCGCGCGCGCCCGAGGTCTACGCATTCGCGCAAGGCCTGCCGGGCATCGTGCCCGCATCCGTTGCGGTCCATATCGGCAGCCAGCTGACCGACCTCGCGCCCTTCCGGGCTGCCTTCACGCGCGTCGCATCGCTGGTGAGCGAGCTCCGCGGCGCCGGCCATGACATCCGCAAGCTCGACCTGGGCGGCGGGCTGGGAATCGACTACGGCCCGGCGACGCCGCCGCCGGTCGAGGAGTACGCAAAGGTCGTCGCCGAGACGGTCGGCGCGCTCGATTGCGAGCTGATGTTCGAGCCCGGCCGTTACATCGCGGGCCCGGCCGGGGTCCTCGTCACGCGGGTGATCTACGCCAAGGAAGCCGAGGCGCGACGTTTCGCGATTGTCGACGCTGCCATGAACGACCTGATCCGGCCGGCACTTTATGACGCCGTCCACCGGATCGAGACCGTGCGCATCCCCGAGGCGGGCGAAGGCCTGCTCGACTGGGATATCGTGGGGCCCGTCTGCGAGACCGGGGATACCTTCGCATCCGGCTGCCAGTTGCCGCATTTGCAGCCCGGTGAACTTCTCGTGATGCGGGACGCGGGCGCCTATGGCTCGGTCATGAGCTCGGTCTACAATAGCCGGGCACTGGTCGCGGAAGTCCTGGTTCGGGACGATGTCTTCGCGGTTGTGCGTGAACGCCAGGAACCGGCCACATTTCTGGGTTACGAGACCCTCGCCGACTGGCAAGATTAGCGTCTGCGCCCGACCGAGCGGCCGCCCGGTCCGGGTAGGCGCGCAGCGGAAGGTGGGACGTGAGCGGTTCGCCCGATTTGGAACCCCAGAACTCCGGCCGCCCCGGCAGCTTCGGGTTGCGGCGCATACTGGCGCGTCTTTCCCTTTTCTGGGAACAGGCATGGCCCGTGATGTGGCCCCCGGTCGGGATCGCGGGCGCGTTCGTCGCGCTCGCATTGCTCGATGTCTTTGCCTTGGTGCCCGGCTGGCTCCACGCACTCGCGATCCTCGCCTTCGCCGGAGTTTTTGCACGCGCCGCCTGGCGCGCCGGACGCGCCCTTCGCTGGCCCAGTTCGGCACAGGCAACACGGCGCCTGGAACGGGACTCCGGCCTTGCGCATCGACCCCTGACGACCATCGACGACCGGCCGGCCCTGGGCGCGAACGATCCGGCTGCCGAACGCCTCTGGCAGATTCACATGGCGCGCGCCGCCGCCGCGGCGAAGCAGGTGCATTTGTGCGTTCCGCACCCGAACCTCGCCGCGCGCGACCCGTTTGCACTCCGCATCCTGCTGGCCGTCGCCCTCGTGGTGGCGGTCTTCGCCGCCGGAGACCGGGCCGAGACCCGGCTGGCGCAGGCCGTCACCCCGGACCTGGGCTCGCTCGGGCGGGCCGACCCGGTGAGCCTCGAACTGTGGATCACACCGCCGGACTACACCAACCAGCCGCCGCGCCTGCTGGCGAGCGCCGACCCGAAGAGCACGACCGCAACGCCCTCCGATAACGCCGGAGGCACGGCCGGCGGGCCCGCCCGCGTCCCGGTCGGAAGCAAGCTGCTGGCGCAGGTGAACGGCGGAAGCAGCGCGCCGGTCGTCGTGATGGGCGAGACCTCCTTGGATATGGAACAGGTCTCCGAGACCGCCTGGCGTATCGAGGCCACCCTCGACAGCGTCGGGCCGCAGACGGTGACGATCGACCAGTCACGTGACTCGCTGGGGCATTGGCCGATCGAGGTCGTCGCCGACACACCGCCGGACATCACCTTCTCCGACGCGCCCGCACCGAACGACAGCAAGTCGCTGGTCATCGGCTATGACGCCCGCGACGACTATGGCGTAGTCGAGGTACGCGCCGCGATTACGTGGCCGGGCGTGCCGCCCGCCTCCGGTATCGAGAACCTCGACCTCGAACTGCCCCTGCCGCGTCCGGACCCGCGCGAGGGTGCGGCCTCGAGCATTCACGACCTGACCGCGCATCCCTGGGCCGGGCTGGAAGTCGACATCCAACTCACGGCGACCGACGGGCGGGGCCAGACCGGCCAGACCGACCGGCTTTCGGTGATCCTGCCCGAGCGCGAGTTCAAGCACCCCGTCGCCCGCGAGATCGTCGCCCAGCGTCGCGTGCTGGCCCTGTCGCCCGAGAACCGGCGTGACGTCGCGCGTTCACTCCACAACATCGGCGCCGCGCCGGGCCGCTACGGCAATGACATCGCAGTGTTCCTGTCCCTGATGTCGACGCGCTCCCATCTCCTGCACGGCGCAACGGACGAGAGCCTGATGCCGGTCCTGTCGCAGCTCTGGGACACCGCGTTGCGCCTTGAGGACGGGTCGCTCTCGCTCGCGCAGCGCGACGTGGCGAAGCTCCAGGAGCAGCTTCGCCAGGCACTCGAGAACGGGGCATCCGAAGAGGAAGTCCAGGAAATCATGGAGCAGCTCCGCGCCGCTCTGGACCGTTACCTCGAAGCGCTCGCGGAGAACCTTTCACAGGCACTGGAGGGCATGGACCTCTCGACGCTGCCGGAAGTCGGAGCGGAAGCCAACCTGCTCGACCGTGACGCCATCCAGGACCTGCTGCGCGAACTGGAGCAGGCCGCCCGGCTGGGCGACATGGAGAGCGTCCAGCAGATGATGGAACGCCTGCAGGAGATGATGCAGGCCCTGCAGAACGCGCCCAACATGATGCGCCAGCAGCAGTCCACCTCGCCGGCGCAGCAGTTCATGCGCCAGCTCCAGGACGTGCTCCGCCGCCAGCAGGGGCTCCACGACGACACCTTCCAGCGCCAGCAACGCGGCGAGCCCATGTCTCCGTCGGAATCGCAGGCCGCGCGTGACGCCCAGAACGAGATCCGCCGCCAGCTCGGCGAGCTCATGCGCCAGCTTGGCGAGATGACCAACGAGATTCCGGAGAACCTCGGCAACGCCGAAAACGCGATGAATGATGCGGAACGCGCATTGGGAGACGGCGACCTTGAGGGCGCGCTGAGTTCCCAGATGCGCGCGCTCGACGAGCTGCGACAGGGCGGCCAGCAGATGGCGCTCCAGTTTATGCGGCAACAGGGCCCCGGCCAGGGGCCTGCCGAAGGCGTTGCCCAGCCCGGGCAAGAAGGCTTCGACCCGTTGGGCCGGCCTGTCGAGGAGCCCGGGGAGGACGCGGAGGGCTTTGCCGCGACCGGCCAGGGCCGCGTCGGGGAAGGCGACCAGGCCGAAAGGGCGCTGGAAATTCTCGACGAGCTGCGCACGCGGCTGCGCGACCAGGGCCGTCCCGAAGCCGAGATCGACTACCTGCTCCGGCTGCTGCGCCGTTTCTGACCGCGTTTAGTGGAGTTTGCGTCCGCGGACCGACAATGCGTCTTCCGCCGCGTCGCAGATCTGCTTGAGGCTGAACGGCTTGGCGATCACCTCATGGATGAGTTCATCCAGGTTGTGCGCGCGCTGCCGCTCGGCGGCGAAGCCGGTCATCATCAGGATCGCTGTCTCGGGATAGTCCTTGGAGACCTTGAGCGCGAGCGCGATCCCGTCCATGCCCGGCATCACGATGTCGGTGATGAGGAGATCGAACGCGACGTCCTCGCTCAGGCAGTGGAGCGCATCGAGACCGTCATTCGCCGTCGACACGTCGTGGCCGCCATGAACAAGCGCGCGACGAACGAATTCGCGCACGGCATCGTCATCTTCGGCAATGAGTACTCTGGCCATTCCTGCTTCCTTCCCCCCCGAAAGACACCCGGAACGGCATTGCAGGCGTTAACAATCCCAGCAAAGCCGCGCGAACTGCCGCGCTCCGGTCCTTCCGACCGCCAGCCCACCAGGGCCGACTCCGCACATGCGGAGGGAGTGACGATCTTCGTTAATGATTTTGGTCAGGATTGGTAAATAAAATACTAACGTTCGCCGCACCCTCGGGCACCGAATCCGTCCCGGTGCTGAACGCCACGGTCTCACCGGGCCCGAGCCGGCTGACGTCGGACGCGAATGTCCAGGATTTCAGCGTCGTGTTCTGTCCGTCCGTGATCCGCACCTCGAGGCTCGGGACATCGCGCACGCCACTGGACGTGTTGAGAATCTCGCCCTTGAGGGTCAATGCGCCGTTTTCGGTCTTCGGGTCGAACTCGATGCTCAGCCCCTCACCCGGCGGCGGAAATGCCGGAATACCGATTGCTGCGTAAATCGGCTCCGCCTGCGGGATCGCAGTCGCGACCTGCGCACGGCCGAGCCAAAGGACACCCACGATCGCCACCAGGAAGACGGCGGCGGCGATCCAGCCGAAACGCGCGCTGCGCGCCTTCTTCGCCCGGTTGAGCGCCGGAAGGTTGCGCACGGGCGCGCGCGACAACTCGTCGGGCTCCAGCGGCGTCACATGGATGGGAATGCTGTCCTCGATGTCCGCTTCCGGCTCGGTTTCCGGCGGGGATTCGTACCAGATGTGTGCGCACTTCCCGCACTTCACACGCCGCCCGTCAGGGCCGAGCTTGCTGGCATCGACCGCAAATCGCGTACTGCAATCGGGGCAGGTGAGGATCATGTTCGAACCAGGACAGGAAACGGAAACCGGGGTCGAAGCGGAGTATAGCCCAATCGGGCCGGACACGCCGAACGTCGCTTTATAGGTGGCGTGCGGGCCGGGAAGCAAGAAGCGACGACGGCCGGAACCTCCGGGTCTGCATGTCCTTCGCTCACGGGTTTACGAAGCGGGGGTGTCGTGCCAACGTGATGCGGATCGAGCCGCCGATTCGCCCACCGAGAAATCGGAGGCGGATGCGGTCCATTCGCACGAGACCGGAGTCCGATCACTTGCTGCGCTTCGAAAACGTCGGCATGCGCTATGGCGTCGGCCCCGAAGTGTTGCGCGACGTGAACTTCTCCCTTGCCCCGGGCTCTTTCCATTTTCTCACCGGATCGAGCGGCGCAGGCAAGACCACCTTGCTCAAGCTAATGTACCTGGCGCTACGCCCGACGCGCGGACTGATCCATGTCTTCAACAAGGACATTTCGGTGACCCCGCGCGCCGAACTGCCGATGATGCGCCAGAAGATCGGCGTCGTGTTCCAGGACTTCCGGCTGATCGACCACCTCACGACCGTGGAGAATGTGGCGCTGCCGCTGCGGGTGTCGGGGGCTCACCGGGTCGAAATCGACGAGCATGTACGCGAACTGCTGAGCTGGGTCGGGCTGGGCGAGCGCCTGGACTCGCGGCCCTCCACCCTTTCCGGGGGCCAGCAGCAGCGAGTCGCGATCGCCCGCGCCGTGATCAACCGGCCGTCCCTCCTGCTGGCGGACGAGCCAACGGGAAATGTCGACGACCGGATCGCGGTGCGGCTGATGTACCTGTTCGAGGAACTAAACCGGACCGGCACGACCGTGGTCATCGCCACCCACAACAACGTACTGGTGGAAAAGTTCGGCCACCCGGTGATGCACCTGAATGACGGCGAACTGACAATCCAGCGCCGGCGCGCGCCCCGGGATAGCGCCTCCACATGATGCGCCGCACCGACATCCCCTTCGAGCGCGACCAGTCCACCCGCTTCCTGCCCTGGATCGTCGCCCTGATGGTCTTCCTCGGCACGCTGATGTTCGCGCTGGCAATGCTGTTGGCCAGTGCGGTGGATGCCTGGGACAGCACGCTCACGGGGCGCATGACCGTGCAGGTGCCGGTCCAGGCTGCCAGCCGGGACAATATCGACACGCTTGTCGCCACGATTGCCGCGACACCGGGCGTGAACAAGGTCCAGGCGGTGTCGGACACAGACGCGCGCGCGCTTCTCATTCCCTGGCTAGGCGAAGGTGTGGTCGATTCCGGCCTGCCCGTACCCGCCCTGATCGACGTGGAGACCACGCCCGGCGCGAAGATCGATCCGGTCCTGCTGCAGGCCCGGCTGGAAGAAAAGGTCAAAGGGGTCGGTGTCGATGACCACCGCGCGTGGCTATCGGCATTGATCGATGTCGCGCGCACGGCGGAGGTGCTGGCCTTCGCCATCCTGGCGCTGATCGCGTCCGCGGCGGTCATCGCGGTGGTGTTCACCACCCGCAGCGGACTGGCGGTACATGGCGCGATCATCGAGCTTCTGCACCAGATGGGCGCGCGCGACGCCTACATCGCAGGGCAGTTCCAGATCCAGGCGATGCTGCTAGCCCTGCGCGGCGGCATTGCGGGCGGGCTCGCGGCGGCGCTGGTGCTTTTGCTGTTCGCGTTGATCGGGCGCGGCATGGATGCGGCCTTCCTGCCCGAACTGAATCTCTCGCCGGTCAAATGGGGATTGCTGGTGCTGGTGCCCGCCGTTGCGGTTGCCATCGCCATGCTGACCGCGCGCCTGACCGTATTGCGCGCCCTGGCGCGGATGCCCTGATGGCCCGCCAGGGTTCCCGGCGATGGCGCGGCAAGCTGGCCATCATTCTGGTCCTGTGCCTCGCATGGCTCGGCGGGCTCGTCGCCTTTGTCGCGCAGATTCCGAGAATCGCACCCAATGACGGCCTGACTGACGCCATTGTCGTGCTGACGGGCGGGCCGGGCCGCATCGACCGGGGTGCGGAACTCCTTACGGCCGGAAAGGCGCCGCAACTTCTCATCTCCGGCGTGGGAGCGGATGTGCGCGCACGCGAGTTGCTGTCCGCCGAGCGCCTGCCGGATGGCCTGCTGAACTGTTGCGTGACGCTGGGCCGCGCCGCGCGCGACACCCACGAGAACGCCATCGAGACCGCGGGATGGACGGCGAGCAGGCCGATCACGAGCATCCGGCTGGTCACGGCGGACTTCCATATGCCGCGCAGCGTGCTCGAGTTCGAGCGCCGCCTTCCGGGTGTCACGATCGTGCCCGAACCCGTCGGCAACCCGAACATACGCCTCAACGACTGGTGGCGCCGGCCCGCAACCGCCCTGCTTCTGGCCGGCGAATACACAAAATACCTCGCCGCCCGGGCCCAGATGGCGCTGACCCGACTGATCGACGGCGCATGACCCTCGCCCGCGCCATCTGCTTCTCGGTCCTGTTCTACGGCTGGACTACCCTGCTGGGGATTCTCGTCCTGCCGCTCCTCGCGGGCCCGCCGCGCCTGCTGCTGGCCTATAGCCGGTTCTGGATACGCGTCAGTCTGTGGTTCCTGCGCATCACCGTTGGCATTACCCATGAGGTTCACGGGCGCGAACACATCCCCGAAGGGCCGGCGCTTTTTGCCGTCAAGCACCAGTCCGCCTGGGATACGCTTGCCATCAACCTGATCGTTCGTAATGGCGCCGTCGTGCTGAAGCGCGAACTGACCTGGATTCCGGTCTTCGGGTGGTGCCTGCTCCGGGCCCGGCAGATCGCCATCGACCGGCAGGGCGGCACGTCCGCCTTGCGCGCGATGGTGGCGGAAGCCCGTGCCCGGCTGGCCGAGGGTCGCCCCATCGTCATCTTCCCCGAGGGAACACGGGTCGCACCGGGCTCCCGGCGCCCGTATCACGCAGGTGTGGCCGCCCTCCATTCGGCGCTGTCAGACGTGACAGTCGTCCCCGTTGCACTGAATTCGGGGCTGTTCTGGCCGCGCCGGTCCCTCAAGCTGCGGCCGGGCGTGATCACCGTCGAGTTCCTGCCGCCGATACCCCGGGACCTGCCCCGCCGCGCCTTCACGGAAAGCCTCGAAAACGCCATCGAGGGTGCCACCGACCGGCTGGTCGCGGACGCGGTACTCAAATATGACCTCCCACCGCCGGCACCGGCTGTGGATAACATTGTGGAATGAACAGCCCTGCGAGAGAGTCTGCAGAGACCGCGTAATAGGAACGTAATATAGCGGGGGTTCCGCGTTACTTGCCTTGCCGGCATTTGAGTTACTTTCCGTTTTTATTTGAGGCTTTGGTCCAACACTCCAAAACGTCCGCTCAGCTTTGCTTTAGAGTAGCGCAAAGCGAGTGCGTTTCGGCAGAGGACACCCCAGCAAGCCCTACCTGATGACTTCCTGCCGGGAACGAAATCGCCCATCCAGATCAGCAATTCATGCCGTCCAGGCACGATGTGGATAACTTTCGAGCCCGGACTTCTCTCTTCTCAGGGCTTTCCGGGTGCCAGCCGGTCACGCAGGCGCACCAGGGGCCTGTCGTGGATACCGATTTCCTCGAGGTGCGCGACCGTGTTGCGCAGATATTCGATATTCGGGCCGCCCCGTCCGTGGCCCTGCCTGATCAGGGAAAGGGTCACATCCTCCTCGAGCTTGCCTGCATACTGGATGTGGTTGTGCGCCGCCGTGTAGGTATGGGCGCGCACCAGGCGGCCCTCCAGCCGCGCGGACACCCAGCGCGGCACGTAGACCCTGGTCACCATCTCGCGGCGGATCAGCGCCTCGACCGTCTGCTCCGCATGGCGCGCCGAAACCCGGTAGGCGACACCGCGGCAGCTTCCCCCGTTGTCCAGGCCGAGCACGAGGCCCGGCTTGTCACGGGTCCCGCGCCAGACATGGGAATACACGCAAAAACAGCGATGGAACCCGTGGACGGTCGCCAGCGCCCGCTCCTCGAAGGGGAAGTCGGGCTGCCACATGAGCGAGCCATACCCGAACACCCACAAATCCTCGCCCGAAGGATGAGTCCGCATCACCGCACGCAGGGTGATGTCGAGCTCGTCCTCGGTCAGCTCGTACTGGTCAGTCAGGTGGCTCAGGTCGGGCTGGCGGTTCGGATCGGGCATGTCTCGAAAGGCTTGAAGTTGCGCGCGCAACTCGACCGCGCCCGGCCACAGCGTTAACTTGGTTGCAGCGCTTCTAATTCAATCCGGTCGCGATGTTCCAGCGAAAGTATCTGATCTTCTTGGGCACACTGGCTGCGCTGGCAATCACCTGGTGTGCCGGCTGGTTCTGGATTGCGTCATCCTTCCAGAAGGAAATCGCCGCCTTCGCGGAGCAGCGGCGGTCCGAGGGCGTGATCCTCGACTGGCGGCGCGTGGACATCACGGGCTTCCCCGTCCGGTTCTCCACCCGCTTTGTGGAACCCCATGGAAGCTGGACCTCACCCGAACGCACGGTGAACTGGACCGCCGAGGACGATCCCGTTGTCCGGCCTTTCGCAAACGGACCCGGATTCCTGAGCGTGGACGCAAAAGGCACCCACCGGTTCCGCATCGTGGAGCCGGGTTCCGCCTTCGAGTTCGACATGCGCTCCGAGCGGTTCGACGGCGATATCGTGTTCGATGATGACCGACGGGCGCGCAGCGCGCGCGGAGTGATCGAGCCGTTCTTCGCGACGGTCCAGGACCTGCCGGAGTTCCGGCTCTCGCGCGTCGCCTTCGACTGGGCACGCGAGCTCGGCAAGTCCGATAATGACGCCCTGCACCCGGCCGGCAACGAAATCACCTTCGCTCTCGTTCTCGAAGATGCCGACCTCTCTCCCCTGCCCCTCGACCCGGTCGTGGGCGGGACCCTCGGGACCCGGATCGAGCGCGCCGCCGCCCATGTCCGGCTGCGCGGAGACCTCGACCCGGCATTCGTCTCAGCCGACCGGCTGGCGCAGTGGCGCGATGCGGGCGGCACGCTGGACATCGAGCAATTGCAACTTCATTGGGGACCGCTGCGGATCGCGGGCGAAGGCACGCTGGCGCTTGACGCGGCCCTTCAGCCCGAGGGTTCGTTCACCGCCCGGATCGCAGGTCTCGACAAGCTGATTGATGTGCTCGAAGCACGCGGGCAGGTCCGTCCCCAGCAGGCCGCCATCGCGCGGATCGCGCTGGCCGTGCTGACCCGCGCCCCCGCGGACGGGGGACCGCCCGAGGCCCGGGTGCCGGTCACGGTGCAGAACCGTGTCCTGTCGATCGGGCCGGTGCCACTGCTGAACCTCGAACCGATTGACTGGAACTGACCGGGGATCAGTCCTCCTCGCCGTTCTCGGTATACTGGAAACGGCCGGCCTGGCGGGCCTCGATGACGCCGCGACGGATGTCGCGGGTGCGGGTGAACATCTCGAAAAGGGTCTCGCCGTCATCGTGACGGATCGCGCGCTGCAGCGCCGTCAGGTCTTCCGTGAAACGGCCCAGCATTTCCAGCACGGCATCCTTGTTCAGGAGGAAGATGTCGCGCCACATCACGGGGTCCGATGCCGCGATACGCGTGAAATCGCGGAAGCCGCCCGCCGAGTACTTGATGACCTCGCGTGTCGTCACGATGTCGTCGTCCGCGGCCTTCTTGGCTTCCAGCTCGGTCTCGAGATCGGCAGCGGTCGCCACGATGGTGTAGGCGATCAGATGCGGCAGGTGGCTGGTGATCGCGAGAACCCTGTCATGGTGTTCCGCATCCATCACCTCGACATCGCTGCCGATGGCGCGCCAGAAATCGATCAAGCGCTCGACGGCCTGCGGATCCGCATCGCGCGGAGGGGTGAGAATCGAGAAGCGGTCCTGGAAAACTTCGGCGAAACCGGATTCCGGTCCCGAATGCTCGGTGCCCGCAACCGGGTGGCCGGGAACCAGGTGCACACCTTCGGGAATGTACGGCGACATGGCCGTGATGACCGAGCCCTTGACCGAACACACATCGGTCACGATGGCACCCGGCGAGAGATGATGTTCCATGGCCTTTGCCACGGCACCGCAAGCACCTACCGGCGTCGCCACGATCACGAGGTCGGCGCCGGTCACGGCACCGGCGATGTCATCATGCATGCTGTCGACGATGCCCAGCGCCTCGGCGCGCGCACGGGTGTCCGCGTCCGCATCGTGACAGGCGACATGCCCGGCCAGTCCGTGCACCCGCGCCGCACGTGCGAGCGAGGAGCCGATCAGGCCGATGCCGATGATGGCGATACGCTTGAATTGTCCCGGACGGCTCATGTCGCTTCAACGAAATCGCGCAAGGCCGCGACCACTTCTTCCATTTCATCGCGCGTCCCGATGGACATGCGCACCCACTCGGGCAGGCCGTAACCCGCGACCCGGCGGGTCACGATCCCACGAGAGAACAGGTGCCTGTAGGCGTCCTCGGACGTACGCCCGGTGGCCGGATCGATATGCACGATGACAAAGTTCGCCACCGACGGGTTGACCCGGAGCCCCAGCGCCTCGACCTGCTGGATAAACCACGGCAGCGTCTCGGCGTTGTGCTTTCGCGCGCGTGCGGTGTGCTCGCGGTCTTCCATCGCCGCCTTCGCGGCCTCGATGGCGGGCACCGACACGTTGAAAGGCGGGCGGACACGGTCCAGCACGTCGATGATCGCCTCGGGCGCATAGGCCCAGCCCACGCGCAGGCTCGCCAGCGCATAGATCTTCGAGAAGGTGCGCGTCATCACGACGTTCGTCGCCTCGCGCACCAGCGCCTCGCCCGCGTTGTAGTCCTCCTGGACGACGTATTCGGCATAAGCCGCGTCGAGCACCAGAAGCACTTCTTCCGGAAGGCCGGCATGCAGGCGGCGCAACTCGCTCTCCGGCAGGTAGGTGCCCGTCGGGTTGTTCGGATTCGCCAGGAAGACGATCCGCGTCTTCTCGTTCACATGGGCCAGGATGGCATCGACATCCGCGGTCAGGTTCGTCTCCGGCACCGCGACCGGCGTCGCACCCACGCCCAGCGTGGCGATCGGGTACATGGTGAACCCGTGCTCGCAGTAGACCGTCTCATCACCCGGTCCGGCGAAAGCCAGCGTCAGCAGGTCGATCAGCTGGTCCGAACCGCAGCCGCAGATAATGCGCTCCGGCTCCAGGCCGTGATGCGCGGCAATCGCGTGGCGCAGCGAGCGCGCGTCGATTTCCGGGTAGCGGCGCATATCCTCGGTGGCGGCCGAGTATGCCTCCATGGCACGCCAGGACGCGCCGAACGCGCTTTCATTCGAGCTGATGACGATCCGGTCCGCGCCGCCCTTTCCGGCTTCGCTACCGGCATAGGGTGTGATGGCGAGGACGCCGGGCTTTGCCTTCGGAGGCGCCACGTTCCTTACTCCGTATCCAGAATTGCTTGCCCCGCAAACGGCGCAGCGTAGGAGCCGAGCCAGCGCATTTCCGCCCCGTCGAGCAGGCTCGCTATACCGCGCACGCGCGGGTCCGCGTCGGTCAGGAAGCCGGCGACATCGACAAGGTGGACCCGGCCGACGACGTCGTCGCGGTCGCACACTGCCTGCTCGCCGATCTCAAGCCCGTTGGTGCCGGCCATTTCTGCCAGCTTGCCGCGGCTCACATCGTGCGCGCTGACAAAGGTGAAGACGCTGCGGTCGTCACCGGATTCCTCCGGCGCCGTCGCGCCCAGAACATACGCACCGCTCTCGGCCTGTGAGCCGTCTGCGAACCAAGGCAGGCGCGCGACGACAAACACGCTATCGGGCAGGTTGGGGCCTGCCCACCAGTCCGGGCCTTCGCTCCCATGCGCCAGCGGCACGATCCCCACGGTCGCATCGCCGCGCCCGACCGCCAGCACCACCTGCTCGGGCGAGGCCAGCCGGCTCACATTCGCATCGAGCCCGAACTGGGACTGGGCCAGGCGCAAGGCGCTGCCATTGTCTTCGCTGGGGCTGAAGGCGACCGAGAAATCGCCCTGCAGGCGCGTCGAGGCGGCCACGATCTCACGCCAGACGCGAACGATCACGGCGGGCGGCAATGTTCCGCTGTGGCGCGCGAGCAGGCGCCGCAGAAGCTGGGCCTCGCGTGCGGGGCGGAAGGTCGGTCCGCCGGCGTTCGCCTTTTGCCGCCCGATCTCACCCACGATTTCAGCACGACGCATCAAAAGATCGTGCAATTTCTCGTCGATGGAATCGATTTCGCGGCGCAGCGACGCCAGATTGTCAGGCGCGTTGCTCATCGCTCTGCCCGTCCGGGAAAAACGCGCAAGGTTGTATCGCCCGGCCCCGCCTTTGGCAAAGAAAACATTGACACTTCTCGCGGTGCACACCTAGCTATGACGCCGCCGCACGCGCACAAGGCGCGACGGCTTGTCCCTGAACCCACGCTTATGAACATGACGACGAGTCCCAATGACGGCGTGACGAGCGCCGGCGAGATCATCGCAGTGGAACCCGCGGTCACCGACCTGCCGGGGCATCACCTCGTGCTGGGCGCGGACACGCCCGTGCGCCTGGCGTCCGGCCAGCTTCTGGGGCCGTTCACCGTGTCCTACCAGACCTACGGCACGCTGAATGCCGACCGGTCAAATGCGATCCTCGTCTGCCACGCCCTGACCGGCGACCAGTACGTGGCAGAAGCACACCCCGTGACCGGCCGACCGGGCTGGTGGGAGCGCGTGGTCGGGCCGGGCCTGACCGTCGACACCGAGCGTTACTTCGTGATCTGCGTGAACGTGCTGGCCGGCTGCATGGGCTCCGCCGGCCCCAAGGACATCGACCCGCGCACGGGCCGCCCGTTCGGTCTCGACTTCCCGCTGATCACCATCACCGACATGGTCGCCGTCCAGAAGCTCGTGGTCGAGCATCTGGGCATCAAGAAGCTGTTCGCCGTGATCGGCGGCTCCATGGGTGCCATGCAGACGCTGGAATGGGCCGCGCGCTATCCGGAGATGGTCTTCTGCGCAATCCCCATCGCGGGTGCTGCGCGCCATTCCGCACAGAACATTGCCTTCCACGAGGTGGGACGCCAGGCGATCATGGCCGACCCCAACTGGGCAGGCGGCGACTACTACGGCAAGGACAGGCCCGAACGCGGGCTGGCGGTGGCGCGCATGGCGGCGCACATCACCTATCTTTCGGATTCGGCGCTGCACACCAAGTTCGGCCGGAACCTGCAGGACCGTCAGGCCGTCACCTTCGGCTTTGATGCGGATTTCCAGATCGAGAGCTACCTGCGCCACCAGGGCCGGTCCTTCGTCGACCGGTTCGATGCGAACTCGTACCTCTACATCACCCGGGCGATGGACTATTTCGACCTGGCCGCGGAGCACGGGGACAACCTGGCGCTTGCCTTCGAGAATTCGTCCGTGCGCTTCTGCCTGATCAGTTTCACCTCCGACTGGCTGTTCCCGACCAGCGAATCCCGCCGGATCGTACACGCGCTCAACGCCGTCGCCGCACCGGTGAGTTTCGTCGAGATCGAGACCGCCTCCGGCCACGACGCCTTCTTGCTGGAGGAACCGGAGTTCTTCCGCATCCTGTCCGGCTTCCTGCAAGGCGCCGCAGACCTCTTCGGCCTCGGGAGCGCGCGGGCATGAACAAGCCTGAATCCGGGATCGCCGCGCGCCTGCGTATCGACCAGCGGCTGATTGCCGACATGATCGCACCGGGTAGCCGCGTCCTCGACGTCGGCTGCGGCGACGGCATCCTGCTCGACCGGCTGGTGCATGAGCGTGGCGTGGACGGGCGCGGCATCGAACTGAGCCAGGAGGGCGTGAACAACTGCGTGTCGCGCGGACTGGCCGTGGTGCAGGGCGACGCTCAGACCGACCTTGTGAATTACCCCGACGACGCCTTCGACTATGTGATCCTGTCCCAGACGCTTCCGGCAATATTCGACGTGAAGGGCCTGCTCGCGGAGATGCTGCGGATCGGCCACCGCGCCATCGTCAGCTTCCCGAACTTCGCGTACTGGCGCCTGCGCGCAGACCTGTTCTTCGGCGGCCGCAGCCCTGTCTCCCGGCGCCTGCCCTACGCCTGGTACGAATCCCCGAACATCCGGTTCTTCACACTGTCCGATTTCACGGTCCTGCTGGACGAGATGGGCCTCGCCACCGAGAAGATCGTCACCATCGACGGGCCGGGCAATGTGGCGACGCGCGAACGTATCGGCCCCTGGTCAAACCTGCTGACCGAACAGGCCGTCTTCCTTATTTCGCGGGGCTAACGTCTGCGCCGCCGGTTTCCCGTACAGGGTGCGGCGCCTGGTCTATTGCTCGTGCGGCCTGAGGCGCACCGGCGGGAACCGGGATATAGCTGCGCCGCCGGACGCGCTGGCCCGCCATCTCCCCGCTATAGATCTGCTTGGTCGCCTCGACGATCGCGACCCCACCGAGCGGGCTGAACCAGCGCCCGCCCACCCGCTCCCAGGCCGGGGCGGCCGCCAGCCAGAACCGGCGGCGCGACGGCGGGAAGAAGAGCGCGCGGGCCTCGCGCACCGGCGTGAACATCGACTGGCGAAGCTGCCGGTTGAGCTGCTCCAGCGAATACGGACGCCCGTGGCCGAATGGCGTGTGGTCGGCCCGTGCCCAGATCGACCGGCGATTGGGCACAACAACCATCAGCCGGCCGCCGTCGGACAGGACGCGCCACATCTCGCGCAGCATCTGCGACGTGTTCTCCGTGTACTCCAGCCCGTGCACCATCAGGATGCGGTTCATCGACAGGTCAGGGAGCGGGATCTCGTCCTCCCGCGCAACGGTCACGATGTTCGGGGAATCCGTCTCGCGTGCCGGCCATGACAGAACACCCATCCGCTCGGGCATGACCGCACAGACCCGCATCGCCTCGTCCATGAACGGGCGCAGGTAGGGTGTCGCATACCCATAGCCCAGCAGGCTCATGCCGCCGATGTCGGGCCAAAGTTCCCGGATGCACCGCCGGACCTGGCGGCGCGAGGCGGCGCCCAGCCCGGTGGCATAGAAATCACGGAGATCGACAACGTCATAGGACATATTCCGCACGCTAGCACAGGTGGCCCGCGGCCAAGGCAGAACCTATATTCGCGGCGAACAAATGACGGCCCACCGGGCCGGGAGGACCGCTATGAAGCTCATCTACGCCGCCCCTTCGCCCTACGCGCGCAAGGCCCGCGCCACGGCCATCGAGACCGGCCTCGCCGAAACGATCGAGATGCAGGAGATCAGTCCCTGGGCCGACCCGGAGGGCTATCGGGACGTCAATCCCGTCGGCAAGGTGCCTGCCCTGATCCGCGACGACGGCCCGCCGCTCTACCAGTCCTCCATTGTGTGCGAGTACCTCGACGCCATGGGCAGCACGAAGGTCTATCCGCAGCCCGGGCCCGCCCGCTGGACCGCGCTCCGGCAGCTTGCTGCTGCCGACGGCATCCTCGACGCCTCGGTCCTGACGCGCATGGAGGGCATGTTCCACGAGGGCGATGCCGCCTCCCAGAAGCTGATCGACCGGCAGGAGCTCTCGGTTACCGAGGCGCTCAACCAGCTTGAAGCCGAAGCCGCCGATCTCGAGGGACCGGTCACCATCGGGCAGATCGCGGTCGCGTGCGCCCTCGGCTATCGCGACTTCCGTTTCGCCGGCATCGACTGGCGCAAGGACCACCCGAAGCTGGCGGCCTGGTACGAGACCTTCTCGAAGCGGCCGTCCATTGCCGGAACCGATCCAGAAGCATGACCGCCGGGAGCCTGAGTGCCGAAGACGTCATCCGGCTGCTGGACCTGCAGGCCCACCCGGAAGGCGGCCACTATGTGGAGACCTTCCGCGACGGCGGCGACGTGACCGGCCCGCGGGGCGCCTCCTCGGCCATCTATTACATGCTGCGAGCGGGCGAGATGTCGGCCTGGCACCGGGTCACGGACGCATCCGAGGTCTGGCACTGGTATGGCGGCGACGCGCTGGAACTTGAAATCGCGCCCTATGAAGGTGGCCCGTCGGAGACAATCCGGCTGGGACCCGACATTGCCGCCGGAGAGCGCCCCCAGGGGGTCGTGCCGCCGGGGCACTGGCAGACTGCACGACCGACCGGCGCATGGACGCTGGTCGGGTGCACCGTGGCCCCGGCCTTCCAGTTCGATGTCTGGGAGCTTGCGCCCGACGGATGGTCGCCGGGGAGCGACTAGGCCCCGGCTAGCGGATCAGTTCGAAGATGTGCGGCGTAAGGCCGAAGCCGCTCAGCAGTGCATAGACGCCGAAGACCAGCAGCACGATCGCGGTGACCCGGTTCATCCAGGACTGGTAGGACCCGTCCACGAATGGGCGGAACACGCCGGCGGTTGCCGACACCGCAAGCCACCATCCCGCCGATCCCAGAAACACGCCCAGTACAAGGATCGATGCGTTGCCCACCGAGGCACCCGCCTCGGTGATGCCGAGCGTCGCCAGCAGGCCGGCGAACGCGATGAGGGTGATGGGATTGGTGATCGCCAGCATGAAGGTGGAGACAAAATCCTTTACAAGGCTGTGGGTGACGATGCGGTTGGTGTCGTCCCGCTCTTTCGCCTTGCTCGAAGAGCCCCCCTTGCTGGTGAGGGTGCGCAGTGCGAGCACCAGAAGCACAATCCCGCCGACGATCCTGAGGTCATCCTGGTGGGCTTCCAGCCACTCCTCGACGACATTCAGGCCAAAGGCGGCAACAGCGCCATAGACCGCGTCACCCAGCGCAGCTCCCAGTCCCGACAGCAATCCGTGCATGCGGCCTTCGGCGAGCGTGCGCTGGACGCACAGCACGCCGACGGGCCCGACCGGCAGTGCCAGGAAGAACCCGAAAATTAGCCCCTGGATAAGTATGTAGTCGGTCACGAACCCTGCGCTGGCCTGTCATTGGACACACCAGCTCTCCCCCCGAAACAAGCCAGTCACACGTTCTTAGCAGATTAGCTCCAACTTCAAAATTGAACCTGCGCTAATCGACCGGCCTTGCGTCAAAACGCTGCGGCGGGTCGCACAGCGCCGCGCGCGCGCCGACAAGATCGAGCTCCGGCAAATCCGTTCGCGCGGTGACCGCCAGAACCGCGAACAGACGTGCCGCCATGTCCGCGAGGGCTGCCCGAGCATCGAGGCCGCCGGCCAGCGCTGCGGCGAAGAGTGCGCTCGCGAGATCACCGGCACCGTGCGGGTTGGTCGTGAACGCGAGCTCCGGCGTTTCCAGCAGCCACGCCCCGTCCGGGTCGATCGCCAGCATTGCCATTGCGCCGGACGGGATGTCCGACGCGACGACACTTGTGACCAGCACCCGCGCGCCCGGGCGCATGCCTTGCGCGACCTCGCGGGCCGCCGCCGCGATCTCGCCCGCCGTCGCGCCATGCAGTGCGCCTGTGGGTCGTGCGGACAGGACCTCCAGTTCGAACAGGTTGGGCGTCAGCATGTCCGCGTGCGGCAGGGCGCGCTCCGCGAAGAAGCGGCGCAGGCCGTCCTCCACATAGAGGCCACTGTCCCGGTCGCCCATTACCGGATCACAGCAATAGAGCGCGTGCCGGTTTTCCGCGCGTAGCCGCGCCAGATGGCTTTCGACCACCGTACCCGTCGCGGCCGATCCCAGATAACCGGTCAGCAGCATATCGCAGGCGGCGAACGCACCGCGTGCGGCCAGGCCGGTGAGCACATCATCGACGAGACCCGCGTCCAGCCGTGCGCCGCCCGTGTGCGGATAGCCCGCGTGGTTCGACAACACCGCCGTCGGCACCGGCCAGATCTGGTGTCCGAGTGCCTGCAGGGGAAGCGTGACCGCCGCATTGCCCACATGGCCGAACGCGACGTGGGACTGAATGGAAATTATCTTCGCCATGACCCGCACGTTGCGGTGATTTGCGCGCCGCGGACAAGTTTTCGTTGACCGACGCGAAAGCGCCTTGATACCCGTTCATCGTCAGATTGCCTGGATGCGGGGCCCGGTTTTGACGCACGACAAACGGTCCGATGCTAGCCCATCGGACCGTTTTTCTTTGGAATTCGGGAGGCCGGCCGATGCCAGCCCATCGGGCTGCTTTTCTTTGGAATTCGGGAGCCTGAAAAGCAGAAGGCGCCAGGTGCATGGACGCGGGGCCCGTGACGCCTGACGCCTTCCTGATCATCCGGCCCCGGGGTCGCCCCCTGAACCCATCAGATCCTTGCCTGCATGCGGCGCCTGCCTCTTTGCGCGCTGCCGGTGATACGCACCCCTGGCCGATACGTGTCCACCCTGCACCGCCCCCGGCGTGCTGCGATGGTGACATCGCGGCTGCCGTGCCCCCGAAGGGGCGCAAGACATGCGGTTCCGGTCCGGCCACCAGAGCCTGCCTTCCGAACCCGGCGCCCGAAGGCTGCCGTGGGACTTCTGGCTGGCCGTTCCCGAATTCCTGGCCGGCGAGTGCCTGGAGTACGGGTTGGGACCTCCATTCCCGGACAGTGCCCGCCGAAGCCAGCCCTGCCCTGCTCCACCGGCCGCTAGCGGCCCGTGTCGCCCGGAACGGCCGCCGCCAGAGGCGACGCGACCTTTCCCACCGGGACCCTGTTTCGCCGGCCCCCGCCCGAAGGCGGCCGCCGTCAATCCTGTGCCCCGACATGGCCCGGCGCGAACGCGGTTTCCCGCCTCGCCACCGAACCCGAAACGGACCTCCACCGAGGGAAGCGGTTCCGAAGAACCCTGTCCGTCCGCCGACTCTTCCGGTCCGATGACTGCGCCTTGCAGCGCCGTCCCCGGCCCGGCTTCCGATACCGCCACCCGACCCGGCCCCCTCGGGACCCGCTCCGGGCTGCCCGGCACACCGCGAAGCGGTCTCCGGACGTGGCGGGTATCCCGCCGACACGCCGTTACTGGCACCCTCATGTTCCGCCGCGAGGGCATGAGGGACAATCGCCAAACCGGCTACCTAGACAGATTTCTGTGCAAAACTCGTGACACTGACCACAATCGCTCCACAGGTTTTCCACAAATGCCTGCCTGTCCGCCACTCACAGGCACATGGCCGGCTGCGCAATTCCCGGAAATCCAAGGTGTTGCGCCGGGCCCCGAGATTGACGAACCGGGACAGCGGGTCTAAACCAACTCCCCCGGTCATCCGGTCGTTTCCCCGGTGCGTATGAGGAAACAAACCTGTGTACCGGCTCGTGATTTTCCGGACCGGAACGCCCGTTCCGATCCCAGACGCTTGTGACAATTTGGGGGTCTCATGGCGACCGAAAACAGACCGCTTTCCCCGCATCTCCAGGTCTACCGCCCGCAGCTCACCTCTGTGCTGTCGATCCTGCATCGCGGGACCGGCATTGCACTGACCGTGGGCACGCTGATGCTGGTGTGCTGGCTGATCGCGGCGGCGACCGGGCCGACGGCATTCAACGACGTGCAGTCCTTCCTGGGCTCGTTCATCGGACGGCTGCTGCTTTTCGGCTGGACGTTCGCGCTCTTCTACCACCTGTGCAACGGCATCCGGCACCTGGTCTGGGACACGGGCCGGGGTTTCTCGCTTCCGGCCGCCTATGCATCCGGCTGGCTGGTCGTGGCTTCCGCCAGCGTCCTGACGGTGATCAGCTGGATCGCCGGATACGCGATCTGAGGGAGGAAAAGACATGAGCCTTCGTTCTCCCCTCGGCCGCGCACGCGGCCTCGGTTCGGCAAAGTCCGGGACCGATCACTGGTGGGCCCAGCGGCTGACGGCCGTGGCCCTCGTCCCCCTCGTTATCTGGTTCGTGATCAACATGATCGCCCATGTCGGCGCCGATCATGAGACCGCGCTGGCATTCATCGGCAGCCCGATCAATGCCGTGCTTCTGACGCTCCTGATCGTTGCCGTGTTCCATCACGGCCAGCTCGGCCTGACGGTCGTGATCGAGGACTACATTCACACGAAGTGGCTTGAAGTCGCCCTGCTCCTGGCAGTCAAGGGCGCGGCCATCTTCCTCGGCGTGGCATCGGTCTACGCCGTGATCGCAATCGCGCTCGGAGGTTAATCGATGGCGAGCATCGGCGGATACGAGATCATCGACCACGACTATGACGTTGTGGTCGTCGGTGCCGGCGGCGCAGGTCTGCGCGCCACCTTCGGCATGGCCATGAAGGGCCTGAAGACAGCCTGCATCAGCAAGGTGTTTCCCACCCGCTCCCATACGGTGGCGGCTCAGGGCGGCATCTCAGCCGCGCTGGGCAACATGGGCCAGGACGACTGGCGCTGGCACATGTACGACACCGTGAAGGGGTCGGACTGGCTGGGCGACCAGGACGCCATCGAATACATGGTGCGCGAGGCCATTCCCGCGATCATCGAGCTGGAGCACCAGGGTGTGCCATTCTCGCGGACCGAGGAAGGCAAGATCTACCAGCGCCCCTTCGGCGGCATGACCACCAACTACGGCGAAGGCACCGCCCAGCGCACCTGCGCCGCGGCGGACCGCACCGGCCACGCGATCCTGCACACGCTGTACCAGCAGTCGCTGCGCAACGACGCGGAGTTCTTCATCGAGTATTTCGCGCTCGACCTCATCATGGAGGAAGGCCGCTGCCGTGGCGTCATGGCTCTGAACATGGCGGACGGTACGATCCACCGCTTCCGCGGCCACCAGACGGTGATGGCGACGGGCGGCTACGGCCGTGCGTACTTCTCCGCCACCTCGGCGCACACCTGCACCGGCGACGGCAATGCCATGGTCGCGCGTGCCGGCCTGCCGCTGGAGGACCTGGAGTTCGTGCAGTTCCACCCGACCGGCATCTACGGCGCGGGCGCCCTCATCACCGAGGGTTCACGCGGCGAAGGCGGCTACCTGACCAACTCCGAGGGCGAGCGCTTCATGGAGCGCTATGCGCCATCGGCGAAGGACCTCGCCTCGCGCGACGTGGTCAGCCGCTCGATGACCATCGAGATGCGTGAAGGCCGCGGTGTGGGCGAGCACAAGGACCACATCCACCTGCACCTCGAACACCTCGACCCCGACGTGATCGCGGCGCGCCTGCCGGGCATTTCCGAAACGGCGCGCATCTTCGCCGGTGTCGATGTGACGAAGGAGCCGATCCCCGTCCTGCCGACCTGCCACTACAACATGGGCGGCATCCCGACGAACTATAAGGGCGAGGCCCGGACCTGGACCGCGGAAGACCCCGAGGCGAAGGTGCCCGGCCTGATGGCCATCGGCGAGGCCGCCAGCGTGTCGGTCCACGGCGCCAACCGCCTGGGCTCCAACTCGCTGCTCGACCTCGTGGTGTTCGGCCGTGCGGCCGCAAACCACGCCGCCGAGGTTGTCACCCCGGGCGCCGGTCACGACCCGCTGCCGGAAAACGCCGGCGAGGAGGCCATCGCCCGCCTCGACCGCTTCCGCCATGCCAAGGGCGGCACGCCGACGGCCAAGCTGCGTCTCGACATGCAGCGTGTCATGCAGAACAACTGCGCGGTGTTCCGCACCGGCGAGGTCCTGCAGGAAGGCGTCGACAAGCTGAACGAGCTTTGGGCCCAGCGCGACGATATCAACGTCAACGACACCTCACTGGTCTGGAACTCGGACCTTATCGAGACGCTGGAGCTCGACAACCTGATGGTCCAGGCGGTCGCCACGATCAACTGCGCATCACGCCGCGAGGAAAGCCGCGGCGCCCATGCGCGCGAGGATTTCACCGAGCGTGACGACGAAAAGTGGATGAAGCACTCGCTGGCCTGGGTCGACGAGAAGGGTGCCTGCCGTACCGAGTACCGGCCGGTCCATCTCAACACCCTCACCGACGAGGTCCAGACGTTCCCGCCGAAGGCGCGGACCTACTAGGCGCGGCGAAGGAGAATTTGAGAAATGGCTGAGTTTGCACTGCCGAAGAATTCCAAGCCCGTCGAAGGCAAGGAATGGCCGAAGCCCGAAGGCGCAAAGAACCTGAAGGCTTTCAAGATCTACCGCTGGACGCCGGACGACGACAGCAACCCGCGCATCGACACCTACTATGTCGATCTGGCCGATTGCGGGCCGATGGTCCTCGACGCCCTGATCAAGATCAAGAACGAGGTGGACTCGACGCTGGCCTTCCGCCGGTCATGCCGCGAGGGCGTGTGCGGTTCCTGCGCGATGAACATCGACGGAACGAACACGCTGGCTTGCACGAAGTACATCGCGGACGCCAAGGGTGACGTGAAGATCTACCCGCTGCCGCACCAGGAGGTCATCAAGGACCTGGTGCCGAACCAGACGCACTTCTTCGCCCAGTATCGCGAGATTGAGCCCTGGCTGAAGACCGACACGCCCGCGCCGGAGCGCGAGCGCCTGCAGACCCCCGAGGACCGCGCCAAGATCGACGGCCTGTGGGAATGCGTCCTGTGCGCCTGCTGCTCGACTTCCTGCCCCAGCTACTGGTGGAACGAGGACCGCTATCTCGGCCCGGCCATCCTGCTGCAGGCCTATCGCTGGCTGGCGGACAGCCGCGACGAGGCCACGGGCGAGCGGCTCGACAAGCTGGAAGACCCCTTCCGGCTGTACCGCTGCCACACCATCATGAACTGCACCCGGACCTGCCCGAAGCATCTGAACCCGGCGAAGGCCATCGCCGAGATCAAGAAGATGATGATCGAGCGCCGGCTGTAATGCGTCATCGCATCGCCAGTTTCGTCACCGCCGCGGCCTTCGCCGCGGCGGTTTCGTTTCCGGGGATCGCCACCGCGCAAGGCAACCCCGACGGCGATGCCGAGCGTTTTCCCGCCGGTCCGGCAAACATGTTCCGCCCGGGATCCGTTTTCACGTTCTACGGCAACACCACGGACCTCGCGAAGATCGAGGGCCTGCATGCAGCGATGAACATTGTTTCCGCGCAGAGCCAGCAGAACGCCCTGACCGTCGCGACCGCACGCAGGCAGATCATCGATGGTGTTGCCGCGGGCGACCCCGATGCGCTCGCGCGCGCCGCCGCGGACAGCATCGACGGCACCTTTGCCGTCATCGTGCAGGCCAGTTTCGTTCGCACGCTGGCGCAGACAAACGCCGCCTATACAAACCTCATGCAATCCGCGCGCACCGTCGTACAGCTGCCGGGAAACACCACGATCCGGGTACCGGTGCTGATGGCGGCGGCCGTGCACTCCCTGAGCATGATCCTGATCGGGGAGAAGATGCGGGCCGGTCCCGCGGGGCGAAGCCTGGCAGGGGCCTACGACCTGACGGTCCTGGGTGACTGCGCCCTGGCGGATGGCGAGATCCGCATCACGCAGACAGATTTTGTCTTCGAGGGCATGTCGGCCGACAACCTTGTCTTCTATGGCACGACGGGAGAGTCGAAGGCCTATCTGGTCGCAAACGAACGCCGCTACGCGAAAATTTCGGACACCGGTTCAGGCCTTCCCAAGATCGAGGTGCCGGACCGCCCATCGGACATATTCGAGGCGCGTTTCCCCGATCCCGGCGGCACCTTCGCCTTCCAGAGCATTACGCGCGGCGAATGCGCACTGAAACTGGCCCCAAATCCCTGAAAACCGATGAAGTGGGGCTATGTCAGGTTCCCGTAAGCCTGTGCGGGCAGTTATGTGCGACATTCTCAAGCTCCCAATTCCTCAAATGACGATCATGGGCCGGTCAATGCAAAATCCGACTCCGGGCGATAGCACGCGCACTGGTGAAGATCGCACATTCGTGGACCGCTCCGGCCAGCTGCGCGGCCGGATGCGCGCCATGCGGTACTTCGCTTTGGCGATCTTCGCAGGCCTGCCCTTTGTCCAATCGTTCTGGCCGGTCGGAAGCGCCTTCAACGAAGGGCTGGAATCAGCCGGACTCGTGTTGCTGGTTGTCTGCATCGCAGGACGCGTGTGGTGCTCTGCGTATATCGGCGGACGCAAGAATTACGAACTCGTCACGGTCGGGCCGTTCTCCGTGGTTCGCAACCCGCTCTATGTGTTCAGCCTGATCGGGGTGACCGGGATCGGATTGATTACCGGCATGCTGACCGTAACCATCCTGTTCCAGGTCATGTTCCTCGCCTATCACCATGCCACAATCCTGCGGGAGGAAGTCTCACTCCGGGAGGCATATGGGGAACCATACCGCGACTATATGCTGCGCGTGCCGCGATGGCTCCCCAACCTGCGCCTCTGGCAGGAGCCGACGAAGATCGAGGTACAGCCGCGCTTTCTGTACCTGACGCTGCGCGACGTCGGGTGGATCGTGCTGCTCTATCCGGTGGTCGAGGGTTTCGACTGGCTCCAGGAATCCGGGCTCGTGCCGGTGCTACTGCACCTGCCCTGACAAGTCCGGAAACCGCTCACAGCGAGCGTGCAATCTCGCGCAGCCCTGCCATCGCCTGAACCACTGCTGTGTCGTCCCGGTCTGTCGAGCGAACGAGATAGGCCGGGCGCTCGAACACGGGGGCTCCCTCGACCTGGACCACACGGCCCTGCCGGATCAGCGGCTCGACGATGCGCATGGGGAAGTACCCCGACCCGCTGTTCGAAAGTATGTGCTGCAGGCCCAGCGCCCCGATGCGAATCACGATACGCGGCGGCGGGCATTCGGCAAATGCCTCCGCATGCAGGGCCGCAAAGTCGGGCCCCCAGTCCACGAAGACATAATCTTTGGAGGCTGGCCCGACCGAATCGACCGACATCGGAAAGGCTGCGACCATGACCAGTTCATCGATGAAGAGGACCTCGGACACAAATCCGCTGCGTGAAAGGGGCACATAGCTGACAGCCAGCGAAAGCGAGCCGTCGGTCACGGCACTGGCAAGCTGGTCGGACGAGCCGACATCGACACGGACCGCAATCTCCGGCGCGTTCACCCGCATCCAAGCCAGCCAGGGGGGCAGGAGACGGTCCCAGAGACTGACCTGACCACCGACCGTCACGGCGCCGTGTATGCCTTCGGGAAGCGACAATTCATGGAGCATCTGCTCAGCCAGCCGTACGGCAGCGGAAGCATATAGGGCAAACCTGCGGCCTGCGTCTGTCACGGCCGCCCCGGCCCGGCCCCGCTCGAAAAGCTTCTGGCCCAGCTCCGTTTCAAGTGCCCGGACACGCGCGCTGACCGTCGATTGCGTCACGTTCAGACGCGCCGCCGCGCTCACGAAGCTGCCGGTCTCCGCGATCGCCAGAAACGTGCGGGCGAGGATGGTGTCCATGTGGCATTTATATCGGGATTCCCGATTTTAACCGTCAAATAAATTCGCTTTCGGAATACCTGAAAGCTGCCTAGCTTTCGACAGTCCGGAGAGGCGGGTT
Source organism: Alphaproteobacteria bacterium (assembly GCA_038117045.1). Classification (GTDB taxonomy): domain Bacteria; phylum Pseudomonadota; class Alphaproteobacteria; order UBA6615; family UBA6615; genus JABJAG01. The sequence goes on from JAYOFE010000004.1 coordinate 142,326, forward strand.
CCGGACCTTTCGAAGTGCCGAAACCAATGCAACTGCCTGTTCGCGGCAGGCAGACCATACCGCGCAAAAGGAGAATGGCCACTCCCTTCTACCCGCTGTGCGGGAAAAACGGACAAAGCATTGGGACTTGGCAACCGCCTGTGCGAGCCGCAACAGCGGTATCGGGGAAAATGGGCCGTACTCCAACCTCCGGCCCATTTTTCTTTTCCGGAATAGCCTATTTGACCCGGCGCAGGTGAGAGGGCCTTTCGGGCGCCTTGCGTGTCCCGTTGCCGCCAGTGCCGCTTTTTCCCGACCCGCCATCGCAACGGCGCATGAACCGGTACAAGTAATAGACGCCCATGGTCACGACCAGTGCGCCGACGAGGCGAAGGACGGTCTGGATCGCGAGGCCCTGCAGGTTGAGGATGTCGGTCTTGCCCAGCGCCACCACGAAGATCTGGATCGTCAGGCCCCACAGCACGGCGTACTTGAACGCGCGCCAAGTGCTCGTCGCGTAGACCCCGAGGGCGATATATCCGACCGCCGCAAACGGGTTCGCCGCCAGGTCGAGCGTGTACAACAGTATTTCGACCATGCTGTTCCTTCCCGCGATTGCGCGTACGGTCCCATCTCGCCCGCCCGCGCAGGCCCGGTTATACTAGGTCGTAACAAACAATGCTGCACTGGGAGTGCGCCATGAAGCTCAACGACGAACAGCTCAAGCAGTTCGACGAAGAAGGCTGGGTCTTCCTGCCGGACGTCTTCAGCCAGGAAGAGATCGATGTCCTGACCGGCGAGTTGCCGAAAATCTTTTCCATGGACCGCCCCGAGGTCTGGCGCGAGAGCGGCAGCGCTTCCGTCCGCACGGCCTTTGCCGCGCACTACTACAACGAGGCCTACCGCAGACTGGGCCGCCACCCGCGCCTGATCGAGCCGATCATGCAGCTGCTCGACGGCCCGGTGTACATGCACCAGTACAAGATCAACGGTAAGGCCGCCTTCGACGGCGATGTCTGGCAGTGGCACCAGGACTACGGCACCTGGGCACGCGACGACCAGATGCCCGAGGCGCGCGCCATGAACATCGCGCTCTTCCTGGACGAGGTGACCGAGTTCAACGGCCCGCTCTACATCATCCCGCGCAGCCACAAGGCGGGGGTGATCGAGGCCGGCCACGACACGCTGACGACCTCATACCCGCTCTGGACGCTGGACAAGGAAACCGTCGCCCGGCTGGCCGAGGAAGGCGGCATGATCGCGCCCAAGGGCAAGCCCGGCTCGGTGCTGCTGTTCCACTCGAACATCGTGCACGCCTCGGCACCCAACATCAGCCCCTGGGGCCGCGTCATCGTCTATCTGAGCCTGTGCCACGTGGACAACCACATCCGCCAGTTCAAGCGCGAGGAATGGATTGCCCATCGCGACTTCACGCCGATCGAACCTCTGGAAGACAGCTGCCTGCTGGATCTCGCCCGCGAAGGCGCGGCGGCCGCGGAGTAGCCCTACTTCCGCATCGGGACGCGTTCCATGTCGTCCTCGATCGGCACGTGAAGCGTCGAGCAGAACGTGCCGACAAGCTGGTAGTAGCCCACCATCACCGTGAGGTCGATGAGCCCTTGGTCGCCCAGGGCGCCCCGGATCTCCTCGATCAGCGCGTCGTCCGCCTTTCCACCCGTTGCGACGATCCGGCAAAACTTCAGCGCCGGGCCAGTCGGCGCGGGCAGGTTTTCCTGAGCCGGTGTGCCGCATATCTCTCGCATGTCATCGGGCATCCGGTGGATGTGGTGGCACCACTCATACCAGTTGCCGACCTCCTGCGAGACGGTGCAGATCACCATCTCGCGCAGGACATCGTCGAGGACCGAGTGAAAGCGGACATGCTCACCCACTGAACCGACGGCCTGCATCGCTCCCGGACTGCCCGCCATACGTGCGAACAGTTCGGGAAGGTATTTCAGCTTTCGGGTTTCCATGATGTGGTCGTAGGCCTTCGCGGCCTCGTCCGACATGTCCTCTCGCGCCACATGCGGCACCCGTGCGTCTTCGCGATATTCTTCCATGATCGTTCCCCTCCCCGGACTTTGCGGGATGTATCGGTTATTCTCAGAACACAATAACGCCAGAGAACAGGAAACGCGTCCATGAACCTCCACGCCATGCTTCGCGCCCGCGCCGACGCCAACAATCCCGTCCGGGTCGGCCTGATCGGCGCCGGCAAGTTCGGCACCATGTACCTGTCCCAGGCCGCGCGCACGCCGGGTGTGCAGATCATGGCCATCGCCGACCTCGACCCGGAACGCGCACGGACAGCCTGCGCACGCGTCGGCGGACTGGACCCGAGCGCGGCCACGTTCGAGGACGCGCGCAAATCCGGCAACACGCATCTGACGGACGATTCGATGGCGCTGGTCAGTGCCGACGGGATCGATGTGGTGATCGACGCCACCGGCAGCCCCGCCGCGGGTATCGCCCATGCACTGGCCTGCTGCGAGAACGGCAAGCACATCGTGATGGTGAATGTGGAGGCCGACGTGCTGGCGGGCCCGCTGCTGGCGGAACGCGCACGCCAGGCGGGTGTTGTCTATTCGCTGGCCTATGGCGACCAGCCGGCACTCATCCATGAGCAGGTGGACTGGGCGCGCGCCTGCGGGCTGGAGGTCATTGCGGCGGGCAAGGGGACCAAGTATCTCGACGGCTATCACTACGTCACGCCGGACGACGTGTGGGAGCATTACGGCCTGACACCGGAGCAGGCAGCGGCAGGCGGCATGAACCCGCAGATGTTCAATTCCTTCCTCGACGGCACCAAGTCCGCGATCGAGATGGCTGCCGTCGCCAATGCCTGCGGCCTGACACCGGCACCGGACGGTCTCGCCTTCCCGCCCTGCGGCGTGCACGACCTGCCGCACGTCATGCGTCTGCGCGCAGACGGCGGCTCGCTGCACCACAAGGGACAGGTCGAGGTCATCAGTTCGGAAGAACGCGACGGGCGGCACGTCACCGGCGACCTGCGCTGGGGTGTCTATGTCGTGTTCGAGGCCCCGACCGATTACGTCCGCGCGTGTTTCGACGAGTACGGGCTGGTGACCGATTCCAGCGGCAACTACTCAGCCCTGTGGAAGCCCTATCACCTGATCGGGCTGGAACTCGGGATCTCCGTCGCCAACGTGGCGTTGCGCGGGGAGTCGACCGGCGCACCGACCGGCTTCCGCGGCGACGCAGTCGCCACGGCCAAGCGCGACCTGAAGCCCGGCGAAGAACTCGACGGCGAGGGCGGCTACACCGTCTACGGCAGGCTGATGCCGGGGGCGGACAGCCTGGCAGCAGGTGGCCTGCCGATCGGGCTGGCGCACCGGGTGAAGTTGAAGAACGCCGTGGCGAAGGACCGCCCCGTCTCCTGGGCCGATGTGGAGATCGACGCGACGTCGCAGGCCGTGCGCGTCCGGAGGGAGATGGAAGCGATGTTCTCGAGCGCGACGGCGCAGGCTGCCCAATAATCAGTCAGGCCCTGAGGTTGCGCAGGACCGGCGGGTGGACTACCTAACCGCCGCCATGCCTGACGGACTTCCTGATTCGGACGCCAAGACCCCGCTCGAGCGATATCGCGCCCTGCGTGACGCCGAGGAGATTTTTGTCGACCCCGCACAGCGGCAAGCGGTCGACGAGCTTGATCGCCTGCACCACACGCTGGACGGCTACAAGCCGGCGCGCGGCGGCGGCCTGGCCGGCCTGTTCGGCCTGGGACGACGCGCGGTCGCGGCACCGAAAGGACTCTACATCCACGGCCCCGTCGGGCGCGGCAAGTCGATGCTCACCGACCTGTTCTTCGAGACGGCGCCGGTGGAACGCAAGCGGCGCGTGCATTTCCATGCCTTCATGCTGGAAATCCAGAAGCGGCTGACGGAGTTGCGCAAGCGCGACAAGCAGCAGGACCCGCTGATGCGCGTGGCCGCCGAGATCGCGGACGAAAGCTGGCTGCTGTGCTTCGACGAGTTCCATGTGGTGAACATCGCCGACGCGATGATCCTGGGCCGGCTGTTCCAGGCGTTCTTCGACAACGGCGTGGTGATCGTCGCGACCTCGAATGTCGCGCCGGAGGACCTCTACAAGGGAGGGCTCCAGCGCGACCGCTTCCTGCCGTTCATCGCGCTGATCCTTGAAAAGCTCGACGTGCTGGACATCGGCGAAGGCCGGGACTTCCGCCTCGACCGCCTGAAGGGCGAGCCGGTCTGGCATACGCCGCTGGGCCCGGAGGCCACGGCACAACTCGACAAGGCCTTCGCGACTCTGACCGACAACGCAACGCCCTACCCGGAAGAGATCGAACTGCCGGGGCGCAAGCTGCTGGCCGAACGCACGGCGCGTGGCATCGCGCGCTTCACCTTCGACGAACTGTGCCGCCGGCCGCGCGGCGCGGCCGACTACCTGGCCATCGCGTCGGTCTTCCATACGGTGATGATCGACGACATTCCGCGCCTGGAAGCCAAGGAGCGCGACGCCGCCAAGCGCTTCGTGGTGCTGGTGGATTCGCTCTACGAACACAAGGTGAACCTGTTCGCGACCGCTGATGCGGAACCCGGCGACCTCTACACCGAAGGCGACACGGCCTTCGAATTCGAGCGTACCGTCTCCCGCCTGATGGAGATGCAGGCCGAGGACTACCTGAACAGCCGGCACATCACCTGACGACGGCACAATTTCCTTGCCGCGACGCGCCTTGAACGCCCCGGTCTTTCGCGTTACACGTCGCGCAAATTCAACGCGTCCTGGGGGCACCGGGCGCGATTTTTCCATGCAATTCACATGTTGGAGAGAACACTCACATGGCACGCAACAAAATCGCGCTGATCGGCGCAGGCAACATCGGCGGCACGCTCGCTCACCTGGTGGGGCTGAAGGAACTGGGCGATGTCGTCCTGTTCGACATCGTCAAGGGCATGCCCGCGGGCAAGGCGCTCGACCTGGTCGAGTCCTCCCCGGTCGAGGGTTTCGACTCCAAAATGGAAGGCACCACCAGCTACGCCGCGCTGAAGGGCGCGGATGTGGTGATCGTCACCGCCGGCGTGCCGCGCAAGCCGGGCATGAGCCGCGATGACCTGATCGGCATCAACACCGGCGTGATGGAAGCCGTCGGCGCGGGCATCAAGAAGTACTGCCCCGATGCCTTCGTAATCTGCATCACCAACCCGCTCGACGTGATGGTCGGCGTGCTGCGTGAGGCGGCGGGCCTGAAGAAGAACATGTGCGTCGGCATGGCCGGCGTGCTCGACAGCGCGCGCTTCCGCTACTTCCTGGCCGAGGAATTCAACGTCTCGGTCGAGGACGTGACGGCCTTCGTGCTGGGCGGCCACGGCGACACGATGGTGCCGTCGGTGCGCTACTCGACGGTTGCGGGCATCCCGCTTCCCGACCTGATCGACATGAAGTGGACTACCCAGAAGCGCATCGACGAGATCATGCAGCGCACCCGTTCGGGCGGCGGCGAGATCGTGGAGCTTCTCGGCAACGGCTCGGCATTCTATGCCCCGGCCTCCTCGGCCATCGCGATGGCCGAGTCCTACCTCAAGGACAAGAAGCGTGTGCTGCCCTGCGCCGCCTACCTGAACGGCGAATACGGCGTGAAGGGTATGTATGTGGGTGTCCCGGTCGTGATCGGCGCCAAGGGTGTCGAGCGCATCGTCGAGATCAAGCTGGACGCCACCGAGCGTGCGGCCTTCCGCAAATCGGTCAAGGCGGTCGAGGACCTGGTCGCCGCAACCAAGAAGCTTCAGAGCGAAGCGAAGAAGAAGTAACTGTACGCCCTGCGTACACCCACTGCCCCCAAAATGCCGATCGGGGCGGCAAACACTGGATTTTCTGCCCCGTTAACCCTAGTAACGGGGCAGAAAAGGCGAAATCGGCCCGGCAACGCGGAGGATTGCTTAATCCTCCCGTAATGTCGGGGTGTCATCGTCCCTGACGGCCAACATCTCCACGGATCATCGCGTTCATGAATATCCACGAATATCAGGCCAAGGCCCTGCTCGCGAAATTCGGCGTCGCCGTCCCGCGCGGCGGGGTTGCCTATACAGCCGACGAGGCCAGCAAGGCAGCAGCCGATCTGGGCGGCAAGATCTGGGTCGTGAAGTCGCAGATCCACGCCGGCGGACGCGGCGCGGGCCACTTCGCCGACAATCCTGACGGCGGCGGCGGCGTGCGCCTCGCCAAATCCGACGCGGAGGTGCGCGCGCACGCCGAAGCGATGCTCGGCAAGACGCTGGTGACCAAGCAGACCGGTCCGGAAGGCAAGGAAGTCAAACGGATCTATATCGAGGAAGGCTGCGACATCGCGCGCGAGCTCTATCTCAGCCTGCTGGTGGACCGTGAGACCTCGCGCATCATGATCGTGGCGTCCACAGAGGGCGGCATGGACATCGAGGCCGAGGCCGAAAAGACCCCAGAAAAAATCGCCACCGTCGCCATCGACCCGGCGACCGGCATCATGCCGTTCCACACCCGCAAGATCGCCTTCGGCCTGGGCCTTGAAGGCAACCAGATCAAGAGCGCGGGCACCTTCCTGACGGCCATGTACAAGGCCTTCGTCGAACTCGACGCGTCACTGGTCGAGGTGAACCCGCTGGTCGTCACCGGCGCGGGCGACGTGATCGCGCTGGATGCGAAGATGAACTTCGACGACAACGCGCTCTACCGCCATCCCGATATCGAGGAACTGCGCGACGAGGACGAGGAAGACCCGATGGAGCTCGAGGCGACCAAGCACGAGCTCAACTACATCAAGCTCGACGGCGCGATCGGCTGCATGGTGAACGGCGCAGGCCTGGCCATGGCGACCATGGATATCGTGAAGCTGGCCGGCGGCTCGCCCGCCAACTTCCTGGATGTCGGCGGCGGCGCGACCAAGGAACGCGTCACCACTGCGTTCAAGATCATCCTGTCGGACCCGAACGTCGAGGGCATCCTCGTCAACATCTTCGGCGGCATCATGCGCTGCGACGTCATCGCCGAGGGTATCGTTGCCGCGGCGCGCGAGGTCTCGCTGCACGTGCCGCTGGTTGTCCGCCTCGAAGGCACCAATGTGGAGCTGGGCAAGAAGATCCTCGCCGAGTCCGGCCTGCCGATCATCGCCGGCGACGATCTGGGCGACGCGGCCGAAAAGGTCGTCAACGCAGTGAAGGAAGCGGCCTGAGCCATGTCCGTACTCGTCAACAAGAACACCAAGGTCATCTGCCAGGGCTTCACGGGCGCGCAGGGCACGTTCCACTCCGAGCAGGCCATCGCCTACGGCACCAACATGGTCGGCGGCGTGACCCCCGGTAAGGGCGGCACGACCCATCTCGACCTGCCGGTCTTCGACACGGTTGCGGATGCCGTGAAGGCCACCGGCGCCGACGCATCCGTCATCTATGTTCCGCCGCCCTTCGCAGCCGACGCCATCGTGGAAGCGGTGGACGCCGGTATCCCGCTGGTCGTTTGCATCACCGAGGGAATCCCCGTCCTCGACATGGTGCGCGCCAAGCGCGCGCTGAGCGGCAGCAACACCCGCCTGATCGGGCCGAACTGCCCCGGCATTATCACGCCGGACGAGTGCAAGATCGGCATCATGCCGGGCCACATCCACAAGCGCGGCAAGATCGGTATCGTGTCGCGCTCGGGCACGCTGACCTATGAGGCCGTCGGCCAGACCACCGCGGTGGGCCTGGGCCAGACCACCTGCATCGGCATCGGCGGCGACCCGGTCAACGGCACCAACTTCATCGACTGCCTGGAACTGTTCCTGGACGACGATGAGACCCAGGGCATCATCATGATCGGTGAGATCGGCGGCTCCGCGGAAGAGGACGCGGCCGACTTCATCAAGGCATCGAAAACCAAAAAGCCGATCGCCGGGTTCATCGCCGGCGTCACGGCGCCTCCGGGCAAGCGGATGGGGCATGCAGGCGCCATCATCTCCGGCGGCAAGGGCACGGCGGACGCCAAGATCGAGGCAATGAAATCCGCCGGCATCAAGGTGGCCGCTTCACCGGCAGCGTTGGGAACAACGATGCTGGAGGCCATGAACGGCTCGTAACGAAACCTGTATGTGGGTGCGAAGGGGGGACGCCACCGCATTCAACATAGGGACCGCGACAAAGACTGCGCGGTGAACACATGGGTAGCTATATCGGCCATTCGTCGTTCCTGAACGGCGCCAATGCGACCTTCGTTGCCGAACTTTACGCGAACTACCTCGAACGCCCGGGAAGCGTCGATCCGGAGTGGTCCGAATTTTTCGGCTCGCTGCACGACGACGCGCGCGCGCTTCTCGAGGACCTGAAGGGCGCCAGCTGGGCGCCCCGGGATTCGCGGGTCATCGGCAGCGGCAACGGGCATGGTAACGGACACGGCAACGGCAATGGCGGCGCATCGATGGGATACGACGCCGCGCTGCGCGATGCACCGCTGAAGGGTGCGCCGCTGTCCTATGGCGCACCGGCCGAAGCCACTGTCGCGCCGGACCAGATCCGCCGTGCGACACTCGATTCCATCCGCGCGCTGATGCTGATCCGCGCCTACCGCGTGCGCGGCCACCTGGAAGCACGCCTCGACCCGCTGGGCCTGATGAAGCCCGAGGCCCATCCCGAGCTCGACCCGAAGACCTATGGTTTCACCGAGTCCGACCTCGACCGGCCGATCTTCATCAACTACGTGCTCGGGCTCGAAACGGCGACGATGCGCCAGATCATCGACGTGGTCCGCGAGACCTACTGCGGCAAGATCGGCGTCGAGTTCATGCATATCCAGGGCCCCGACGAGAAGGCCTGGATCCAGGAGCGCATCGAGGGCATCCGCAACCACACCGAATTCACGGAACGCGGCAAGGAAGCCATTCTCGGCGCGCTGACCCGCGCGGAAATCTTCGAGCAATTCCTCGACAAGAAGTACACCGGCGCCAAGCGCTTCGGCCTGGAAGGCGGCGAGACCCTGATCCCGGCGCTGGAGCAGATCGTCAAGCGCGGCGGACAGCTCGGCCTGCGCGAGCTTGTGATCGGCATGCCGCATCGCGGCCGCCTGAATGTGCTGGCCAACTTCATGGACAAGCCGTTCCGGGCCATGTTCTCGGAGTTCGAGGGCAATTCCCCGAACCCGGACGACGTCATGGGCTCGGGCGACGTGAAGTACCACCTGGGCACCTCCTCTGACCGCACCTTCGACGGCAACACTGTCCACCTGTCGCTGACCCCGAACCCGAGCCATCTGGAAGCGGTCAACACCGTGGTCCTGGGCAAGGTTCGCGCGAAGCAGCAGCTGCGCGGCGACACCGAGCGCGACAAGGTGATGGCGATCCTGATGCACGGCGATGCGGCCTTCGCGGGCCAAGGCCTTGTGGCGGAAACGCTCGACCTGTCGCAGCTTCGCGGCTACCGCACAGGCGGCACGATGCACGTGATCGTCAACAACCAAATCGGCTTCACTACCAACCCGACCGCGGCGCGTTCCTCGCCGTATTCCTCGGACGTGGCGAAGATGATCCAGGCGCCGATCTTCCATGTGAACGGCGACGACCCGGAAGCGTCGGTCCATGTGGCACGCATAGCGACCGAGTACCGCTACCGCTTCAAGGCCGATGTGGTGTTCGACCTGTGGGGTTACCGCCGCGCGGGCCACAACGAATCCGACGAGCCGGCTTTCACCCAGCCGCTGATGTACGATTCCATCTCCGAGATGCCGACGACCCGCGCACTCTATGCCAAGCAGCTTGAGGACGAAGGCGTCATCAAGCCGGGTGACGGCGACCGCATGGTCGAGGAGTTCCAGAACTACCTGGAACAGGAGTTCGAGGCAGCCAAGAGCTACCGGCCGAACAAGGCCGACTGGCTGGAAGGCCGCTGGGCAAACCTCGCCATGGCCGAGAACCAGATCGAGGCACGCCGCGGTGACACTGCGGTCGAGATGGACCTGCTGCAGGAGGTCGGCCACGCCATCTCCCGGCCGCCTGAGGGTTTCAACGCCAACTCGAAGGTGCTGCGCCAGCTCAAGGGCAAGCGCAAGATGATCGAAAGCGGAGAGGGCATCGACTGGGCGACCGGCGAAGCACTCGCCTTCGGCACGCTGCTTTGCGAATCCACCCCCGTCCGTCTGTCGGGCGAGGATGTGGGCCGCGGCACCTTCTCCCAGCGCCACGCCGTGCTGGTGGACCAGGAGAACGAGGACAAGTACATCCCGCTCTCCAACATCCGCTACGGTCAGGCCCCGATCGAGGTGATCGACAGCCCGCTCTCCGAGTTCGGCGTACTGGGCTTCGAATACGGATACAGCCAGGCGGAGCCCCATGCGCTGGTGCTCTGGGAAGCCCAGTTCGGCGACTTCGCCAACGGCGCGCAGGTCATCATCGACCAGTTCATCGCGTCGGGTGAGTCCAAGTGGCTGCGCATGTCGGGTCTCGTGATGCTGCTGCCCCACGGCTATGAAGGCCAGGGTCCGGAGCATTCCTCGGCCCGCCCGGAGCGCTATCTGCAGCTCTGCGCGGAAGACAATATGCAGGTGTGCAACATCACCACGCCTGCGAACTACTTCCACGCACTGCGCCGCCAGGTCCGCCGGAACTTCCGCAAGCCTCTGGTCATCATGACGCCGAAGTCGCTTCTGCGTCACAAGCTGTGCGTGTCGAAGCTGGAAGACTTCGGTCCGGGTACGAGCTTTCACCGGGTCCTCTACGACAACGAGATGCTGTGCGAGGACAAGGACGTCAAGCGCGTCGTGCTATGTTCGGGCAAGGTCTACTACGACCTGTATGAGGCCCGGGCCGAACGCGACATCAAGGACGTCTTCTTCCTGCGCATGGAACAGCTCTATCCCTTCCCGCAGAAGGCGCTTTCCGAGCAGCTTTCGCGCTTCAAGGATGCGGAGATCGTATGGTGCCAGGAAGAGCCCGAGAACGGCGGCGCATGGTCCTTCGTGGATCGCCGGCTGGAGAAGGTACTGACGGAAATCGGTGCCAAGCACACCCGGCCGCGCTATGTCGGCCGACCGGAGGCAGCCTCCCCGGCCACCGGCAGCGGCAAGCGCCACCGCCGGGAGCAGGAACAACTCGTAGATGAGGCGCTGACGCTCTAGGCGTTTCGCGACAGCAGCAGGAATCGCAGTTCATGGCGACGGATATCAAGGTGCCCGAGATGGGCGAGTCAGTGACCGAAGGAACGGTCGCGCGCTGGTACAAGGCAGTCGGCGACGCCGTTACGGCGGATGAGGCGCTGGTCGAGATCGAGACCGACAAGGTCACGGTCGAGGTTCCGGCACCCGCATCCGGCGTGCTGACGGCGATCGGCGCTGAGGAAGGCCAGGATGTCGAGGTCGGCGCGATCATCGGCGCCATCGACGAGTCCGCTACCGCTTCCGCTCCGGCCAAATCCGACAAGGGTAATGACGCCCCGGCAAAGGCCGAGGCACCCGCCCCGGCAGCCGGCGGCGAGACCGTCGACATCAAGGTCCCCGAACTCGGTGAATCCGTTGTCGAGGGCACGGTCGGGCGCTGGCTGAAGAAGGTCGGCGATTCCTTCGCCGCAGACGAAGCCATCGTCGAGATCGAGACAGACAAGGTCACGGCTGAACTGCCGGCCCCGAGCGCCGGTACGCTGACCGAGATCGTGGCAGAAGAAGGCCAGGATGTGCAGGTCGGCGAGGTGGTCGGGCGTTTCACAACCGGCGATGCGCCTGCGAAGCCCGCCGAGGCCCCCAAGGCCGAAGCCAAGCCGGCCGAAAGCGCACCTGCCGCCGAGGCACCGAAGGGCGGCGCGGCCAACACCGAACTGCCGCTGGCGCCGGCCGTGCGCAAGCTGGTCGATGAGCACGGGCTGGACCCGGCTTCGATCCCAGCGACGGGCCGCGACGGCCGCATCACCAAAGGCGACGTCCTGCGCCACATCGAGAGTTCCAGCGCGCCGCGCTCTGTCGCGGCAAGCGCCAAGGCACCCGCCGCGCCCGCAGCCCCCGTCTTCCAGTCGGCCGGTGACCTGCCGGAGCGCCCTGAAGACCCGCGCGGCGAGGAACGCGTACGCATGTCGAAGCTGCGCCAGACCGTCGCGACGCGGCTGAAGGAAGCGCAGAACACGGCGGCCATGCTGACGACCTTCAACGAGATCGACATGCAGGCCATCATGGACCTGCGCACTCGCTATCGCGACGATTTCGAGAAGCGCCACGGCATCAAGCTGGGCTTCATGAGCATCTTCGTGAAGGCCGCGGTCAACGCGCTGAAGGAGCTTCCGGCAGTGAACGCCGAAATCTTCGGCGACGAGATCGTCTACAAGAACTACTACGACATCGGTATTGCGGTCGGCGGCGAGCAGGGCCTTGTGGTCCCTGTGCTGCGCGACGCCGACACAAAGAATTTCGCAGAGATCGAGGGTGCAATCGCCGATTTCGGCAAGCGCGCACGCGACGGCAAGCTGACCATGAAGGAGCTCACAGGCGGCACCTTCACGATCACCAATGGCGGCATCTTCGGCTCGATGCTCTCGACGCCGATCCTGAACCCGCCGCAGTCCGGCATCCTGGGCATGCACAACATCGTCAAGCGCCCGGTGGTGATCGACGACGAGATCGTCATTCGCCCGATGATGTATGTCGCCCTGAGCTACGACCACCGAATCGTCGACGGCCGCGAGGCCGTGACCTTCCTGGTCCGCATCAAGCAGGCGATCGAGGATCCCGAGCGCCTTCTGATCGGGGTGTAGGGACATGGCCGGCGAGAACAGCTTCGACCTCGTTGTCATCGGTGCCGGTCCGGGCGGCTACGTCGCGGCCATCCGCGCAGCCCAACTCGGCATGAACGTGGCCTGCATCGACAAGCGCAAGAGCCTCGGCGGCACCTGCCTGAACATCGGCTGTATTCCGTCCAAGGCGCTGCTGGAGTCCTCCGAGCACTATGCCCACAGCCTGCACGGGCTGGAGGCGCATGGTGTGAAGGTGGGCAAGGTGTCGATCGACCTCGATACGATGATGGCCCACAAGGACAAGGTCGTCTCCGACAACACCAAGGGCATCGAGTTCCTGTTCAAGAAGAACAAGGTGACCCCGTTCCACGGCACCGCGCACATCAAGAGCGCCGGCGAGGTCGAGGTCACCGGCGAATACGGCAAGTCCGAAACCCTGAAGGCCGGTTCGATCCTGATTGCCACCGGCTCGGAATCGGCACCGCTGGCGGGTCTCGACATCGACGAGGAACGCATCGTCACCTCGACCGGTGCCTTGTCCCTGAAGAGTATCCCCAAGCACCTCGTCGTGGTCGGCGCGGGCTATATCGGCCTGGAAATGGGCTCCGTCTGGGCCCGGCTGGGCTCGAAGGTCACGGTTGTGGAGTTCCTCGACCGGATCACGCCCGGCATGGACGGCGAGGTCGCCAAGGCATTCCAGAAGGTGCTGGAGAAGCAGGGCATGACCTTCCGTCTGGGCACCAAGGTGACCGGCGCGGAACTGGCGAAGTCCAAGATCAAGCTCTCCGTCGAGCCCGCCAAGGGCGGCGATGCAGACTCCATCGAATGCGACACGGTCCTCGTCGCCATCGGGCGGCGCCCCTTCACCCAGGGCCTCGGCCTTGAAGAGACAGGCGTCGAGACCGACGAGCGCGGCTTCATCAAGATCGATGAGAACTTCCAGACCAATGTCGAGGGCATATTCGCCATCGGCGATTGCGTGCCAGGCCCCATGCTCGCCCATAAGGCAGAGGATGAGGGCGTCGCCGCAGCCGAGATCATCGCCGGTGAAGCCGGGCACGTGAACTACGACGTGATTCCCGGCATCGTCTACACATGGCCGGAGGTCGCCTCGGTCGGCAAGACCGAGGAGGCGCTGAAGGACGCGGGCGTCGAGTACAAGACCGGCAAGTTCCCCTTCTCCGCCAACGGTCGCGCCCGCGCCGCCAACGACACCGAAGGCTTCGTAAAGATTCTGTCGGATGCCAAGACCGACCGGGTGCTGGGCGCGCACATCATCGGCCCCGATGCGGGGACCCTGATCCACGAGATTGTCATCGCGATGGAATTTGGTGCTTCCGCCGAGGACATCGCGCGCAGCTGCCACGGACACCCGACCCTGTCGGAGGCGGTCAAGGAGGCCGCGCTGGCCGTGGACGGACGGACCATCCACATCTAGCGCGGAAGCGCGCCGCCTAGCCTGACTGCAGGAGCCGTCCGACCGCGGCCGAGAGTTCGTGCAGGTCGAGCGGCTTGCGCAGCAATTCGCTGGCACCGGCTTCCAGCGCCTCCGCTTCGGCCTCACGCAGCACCTGGCCCGTCACAACGATAATGGGACGATCCGGATCCCGGCCCCGGATCATGCGGATCAGTTCGACCCCGTCGCCGTCGGGCATCCGCAGGTCTGTCACGATCAGGTCCGCGGCGTCTGCCCGGTCACACTCGATGGCCGCACGCCCGCTGTTCGCGATGCTGGTGCGCACATCGGCGCGCTCCAGGAACCGAGCGACCTGCTGCGCAGCCAGCGGTTCGTCATCGACGACGAGTATATGCTTCGTCCGGGAACTCACGCGGCATCTTCCTTTGAAAACGTCTCTTCCGATACATCGGGTGCAATGCGCGGGAAAGTCACGAGGAAGGCAGCACCTTCGGCCTCATTGTGCGCACTCAACTCACCGCCCATCCCCGAAATGATGCCATAGGATATCGAGAGTCCGAGCCCCGTCCCCTCCCCCGGTGCCTTGGTGGTAAAGAACGGGTCGAACAGCCTGTCGAGATGCTCAATCGGCACTCCGCCGCCATTGTCACGCACCGCGATGATCACGTGACGCAGGGACGAATCCTCGGACACCGACACGCGGACCTGCCCGCCTTCTTCACCGTCGTTCCCGAAGCGGCCCTCGATAGCATCACGCGCGTTCATCAGCAGGTTCACAATCACCTGCTCAAAGCGGGCCGGCTCGCCGTACACGCGCCCGCAATTGGCGGGCGCCTGAAATACGACCTCGATGTTGCGTTCCGAGAAATCGTTCCGCATCCATGTCAGTGCCTGGCTGGTGGCCCGTACGGGATCGAAAGCAATCTTCCGGCCGTAGTCATCCCGGCTGAAAATCCGCATGTTCTGGATCGTCTCGCCCATGCGCCGCGACTGCCCGCCGATGACCTCCAGTTGCTCGCGAAGCTCGCTGTCCGCTACGTCCTCTCGCGAACGTTCCATCTTGTCCCTGGTCATGTCCGCGGTCATGCGGATGATATTGAGCGGCTGGTTGAGCTCGTGCACCAGGCCTGCGGCCATTTCACCGAGCACCGCGAGCTTGCTGGCCTGGGCGAGCTGGCGATCCATCTTCGCAAGGTTGCGCGCATCATCCACCATCCGCCGAGCCGTCCCGACAACCCGGCGCACGAAGAGCACGCCCAGGGCAAGCAGGACCAATATGCCGGCGACCAGCCAGGGCAGGACGGTGGAAAACAGCGCCGATCCGGGGCGCGGCGGGTTCCAGGCCAGCCAGCCTACGGGTCGATCCTTGATATCCCGCAAGGCCAGCACATTCTGGAAGGGCTTTGCCTGAGGCGGCTGCATCGAAATCGAGAGGTTCGCGAATTCGAACCGCTCAGAGAAGGACAGCAGGCGATCAGGCGATATGTGACGCGAGTAGATCAGCACGGGCCGGGGCGCCGGCTCGAGCTGTTCGGACGACGGGTCTTCGGGTGTGAGCGCGCACGCAGCGATGAGGTGAACCTGGCCCTGGCTCGCGACATATGTGGAAACCGGCTCGGGTTCATCCATGGGCGTCGCGCGCGCTGCTGCAATCAGGTCCGAGAGCTGATTTCCGAAATGATCTTCAATCGCTTCTTCGCTAACGACTCCCTCCCGGAAGGCGAACAGAGTCCTGTTATCCGCAGACAGGACATAGGATTCCATGATGTCGAAGGTCTCTGCCGCATAGCCGCCGATGTTCAGGTCAGCCCAGGCCGGGTTCGGATTCACGATGAGGTTTTCGATCGCGATATCCCACCAGCTATTGTCGTAAACGACCTGCTCCATATCCCGGGCAATGAACTCGGTCAGCGCCTGCATGACGTTGCGGGATGATCGCGCCGCGATCTCGTCCTGGCCGCGCGCGGCAACCCAGAGGAGGACGACAATGCCGGCCAGCGCAATCAGAATCGCGATTGCGAAGGGCGCAACCAGGTGCCCAATCAGGGACATGCCCTTTTCGCCGGCATTCGTCTCTGGATTCGTCATACTGGCGAACCTGCATCCTACCTTGCCCGAAGCTTGCTTCGCTCGGGACCACCCGTAATCTGCGACGGGCAATCAGAATGGATAGCGCAAAAGTGTTAGCATCCACTTTCCAGCCGGCTAGGACCGTGCGCAAGCAACTGGATAGAGCATAAGGCCATGGCTGGTACACTGCGAAGAATGATTCGCCGCGCCGGGTTCGATGTTGCGCCCTTCCCCGGCACCGCGCCGCACTGGGAAAGGATCACCGGCCTCCTCGAGCAGCACGGCATCGACTGCCTGTTCGATGTCGGTGCCAACACCGGCCAGTACGCGCGCGCCGTGCGGGCCAATGGCTATGCCGGGCTGATCGTCTCATTCGAACCTCTCTCCGATGTCCAGGAGGCGCTGCGCAAGCGCGCGGCTGCCGATCCGATGTGGACTGTCGCGCCACAAGCCGCAGTCGGTGCCGAGGCCGGGACGATCGAGATCAATGTGTCGGGTGAATCCGACATGAGCTCGATCCTGCCGCTCGACAAGACCGCGCAGGAACGCCTCGCCAGCACCCGCATGCAACGGCGCGAGACGGTGCCTGTCACGACTGTCCATGCAGCCCTGGACGAACATGCCGGTGATGCCAGGGCGATCTTCCTGAAGTCGGACACCCAGGGATACGAAGCGCAGGTGCTCGACGGCATCGGGGACCGGTGGGAACGCATCACGGGACTGCAGCTCGAACTGTCCCTGCAGCCGATCTACGAGGGCCAGCCCGACCATCTGGCACTTCTGGAGCGCCTCGCGGGCCATGGCTTCCGACCGCACCTGATCGTGCCTGGCTACTGGAGCCGCCACTACGGACGGATGCTGGAATACGACGCGGTGTTCTTCCGGGACGGCGCCGGGGCCTAGCCCTTCCGCGCGCGGGGATGGGCGCGCGCGTACACATCAAGAAGACGCGCGCTGTCGACGTCCGTGTAGCGCTGGGTCGTCGACAGCGAGGCGTGCCCCAGCAACTCCTGGATGGCCCGCAGGTCGCCGCCCGACGCCAGCAAATGCGTGGCGAAGGAATGGCGTAACGCATGCGGCGTCGCCTCACGCGGCAGGCCGAGCATCGCCCGAAGGTCCTGCATGCGCTGCTGCACTGCACGAGCGCCCAGTCGACCTCCGCGCACCCCCACGAAGAGCGGCCCATCGGCCGGTAGGCTGTGCGGGCAGCGCGCGATGTAGTCGTCGATGGCCTCGCGCACCACGGGCAGGACGGGGAGCATGCGGGTCTTGCCGCCCTTGCCGGTCACGGTCAGCGCATCGCCGTCAGGCAGGTCGCCCCGGTTCATCTGCAGCGCCTCGGATATCCGCAACCCGCATCCATAGAGCAGCAGCAGCACCGCGAGGTCCCGCGCGCCCTGCCAGTCCGGGGTCCCGGGCCGGGCCGGCTCTGTCACGGCATGCATCAGTTCATCGGTCTCGCGCCCGCTCAGCGCCTTGGGCACCGAACGCGGGAGGCGGGGTCCGCGCACCGCACCGATGGCCGCATTGTGGCCGAGCCCCTCGCGTTCAAGGTGGCGGAAGAACATGCGTACGGCCGACAGCGCCCGCGCCGTAGACGCGCGCGCATACCCGTTCGCGCGGCTGGCGAGCCAGGCCCGGAAGTCACCCGGTTTGAGGTCACACAGCCCGGAAACCGACAGCGCGCCGCCCGTGTGCTCCGCCATGAAATCCAGAAAGGCGACAACGTCACGCAGATAGGCCTCGACCGTGTGCTCGGAGGCCCGGCGTTCGCTCTCCAGCCGCCGGCGCCACGCCGACAGTGCCTGCGCCAGCCGCGCATCGACAGCGCGCGGGGCAAGGTCCTCGCCGGTCAGTGCGGCAGGTCGAGCCATGTCCGGATGCTGTGTTCCAGGATGCGCGCGAGGAAGGTCAGGAGTTCGGAGCCCTGCCCTGCGTGGAAGCGGTCGGGATCGCGGCTGCCCATTGCCAGAAGCGCACAGGGGGCACCCTCGCGCACGGACAGGCGCAGCATGGCTTCGGAGCGCACGAGCCCCGCCGCTTCGCCGTAGATGCGCCGGTCGCCCTCCACATTCTCGCGCAGGGATACGGTGCGCGTGACTTCAAGAATCTTGTCGATGGTGCCCACAGGTACCACGCGCACACCCTGCGCCGATGTCGGCGTGACCATGCCGCCCTCGAGGCACAGCGCAACGGCGTCGACATTCAGGAGCCCCGCCAGGTCGATGGTCAGGATCTCGATCATGTGGTCGAGCGAGCGCGCCGATAACAACGCGATCACCGCCGCGTGGACCCGGTTCTGGCTTTGCAGGTTGGCGCGCGAGGCATCGATCAGCTCGCTGCTCTGCTCATCACGCCGCGCCAGCTCGGTGCGCATGCGCGACAGCATGGCACCCTGCAGGTCCACCACCTCACCGCCGGATTCATCCGCGTCCTCGAACTGGCGTTCGGGCGCGCGGATCACCGACAGCAACTGCGGGTGACGTTCGAGGAAATCGGGGTTCTCACGCAGGAAACGGACGACCTGCGCATCCGTGAGCTCGCTGGTCTCGGAAGTTTCTGTCCGGGGTGCCTTTGAGGTCACGGGTCCTGCCTCCGCATGCGGCTATTCGGCCGCGTTCTTGCGCTGTGCGGCCTGCTCGAGGATCGACTGGCCGGTGGCCTCCCAGTCCTTCATGAAGGCAGCGAGGCCCTTGTCCGTGAGCGGGTGCTGGTAAAGCTGGCGCAGCACGGCGGGCGGCAGGGTCGAGACATGCGCACCGACGCGCGCGGCCTCGATCACATGGGCCGGGCCGCGGATCGAGGCGACCAGCACCTCGGTTTCGAAATTCGGGTAGGCGTCGTAGATCTCGACAATGTCCTCGATCAGGTCGAGGCCACGCTGGCCGAGATCGTCGAGACGGCCCACGAAGGGCGAGATGAAGCTTGCGCCGGCCTTGGCCGCCAGGATCGCCTGGCCTGCCGAGAAGCACAGCGTGACATTCACCATGATGTCCCGGTCACGCAACGCACGGCAGGTCTTCAGGCCGTCCGGCGTCAGCGGCACCTTGATCGCGACATTCTTGGCGACCGACGCCAACACGTCGGCCTCGGCGAGCATGCCGTCCACCTCTGTGGCCGTCACCTCGGCGCTGACCGGGCCGGGCACCACGTCACAGATCTCGGCAATGGCGTCGAGCATGTTGCGGCCCGACTTGGCAATCAGGGAGGGATTGGTCGTGACGCCATCCACCAGGCCGGTGGCGGCCAGGTCGCGGATCTCGTCGAGATCGGCAGTGTCCACGAAGAACTTCATCTGCGTTGTTCCTTGCTGCGCGCCTCCGCGGGAGGCCGTTTCCGAACGCCAGGGTCATCTTTGTTGCAACCGCCTGCACGATACGTTGGACGGCCGCGAGTCGCTGGATAGAGTGTAGCCGATGCCCCCTAGCGACACCACAGCAGCCCCGGCCGGAACCGACGCGCCCCCCAGCACGACCACGGTCAAAGCCACCGTCAGCGTGATGCTGCCAACACCCGTGGTGGGCCCCTATGACTATTCGGTGCCCGACCACACGGCACTCGCGCCGGGCGACTATGTCCAGGTCCCGCTGGGCCGGCGCGAGGTCACCGGCGTCGTCTGGGGACCGGGGATCGGCGATGTCGATCCGGCCAAGCTTCGCCCGGTCACGGAACGGCTGGACGCCGAACCGATGCCGGAGGAACTTCGCCGCTTTGTCGACTGGGTCGCCGCCTACACGCTGTCCACCCCCGGATCCGTTCTGCGCATGGCAATGCGCTCGACCGAGACGCTGGAGCCGCCACGCCCGGTCACGGTCTTCCGCTTCGCCGAAATCCCCGAAGGCCTGCGCATGACCCCGGCACGCAACCGCGTCATCGAGGTCCTTCGCGAAGGCCCGGCCCTGCCGGCCGCCGACCTGGCCCGTGAGGCAGGTGTGTCGACTGGCGTCATCAAGGGTCTGGCCGACGCGGGCGCGCTGGCACGCGAAGAGGTCCCGCCGCCGCCGCCCTTCCGCGCGCCGGATCCGGATCGCACGGGCCCCGAACTCTCCGACGGCCAGATGGCCGGAGCGGAAAGATTGCGGGAGAAACTGGCGGAAGACGCATTCTCCGTAACGCTGATCCACGGCGTGACCGGCTCGGGCAAGACCGAGGTCTATTTCGAGGCGATCGCCGCCGCCCTTGCCGCGGGACGGCAGGTGCTTGTGCTGGTGCCGGAAATCGCGCTGACCCCGCAATGGCTGGAACGCTTCCGGAACCGCTTCGGCGCCGATCCGGCGGTATGGCATTCAGAGCTCGGCCAGGTCCGGCGCCGCATCACCTGGCGCGCCGTGGACTCCGGCAATGCCCGTGTGGTCGTGGGGGCCCGTTCAGCACTCTTTCTGCCCTTCCGCGAACTGGGGCTGGTGATCGTGGACGAGGAACACGAGCCGGCCTTCAAGCAGGACGACGGCGTGGCCTATCACGGGCGCGACATGGCCATCGTGCGCGGGCGGATCGCCGACGCGCCGGTGATCCTGGCCTCCGCCACCCCATCGCTGGAGACCCGCGTCAACGTCGAGCGAGGCCGCTATGACTGCATAGACCTGCCCGAACGTTTCGGCACTGCGCGGCTCCCGGACGTGAGCGCCGTCGACATGCGCGAGGCCGGGCTGACATCGGACCGCTTCGTATCGCCTGACCTGCTGTCGGCCCTGACAGCCAACCTGGAAGCGGGCGAGCAGTCGATGCTGTTCCTCAACCGGCGCGGCTATGCGCCGCTGACGCTGTGCCGCACCTGCGGGCACCGGATCGCGTGTCCCAACTGCAGCGCCTGGCTGACCGAGCACCGCTTCCGAAAGCGTCTGCAGTGCCACCACTGCGGCTATGAAACCCCGTCGCCCAAGACCTGCCCGTCCTGCGACAAGCCCGATACGCTGGTCGCGTGCGGCCCGGGCGTTGAGCGCATCGCCGAGGAGGTCGAACAGGAGTTCCCGGATGCCCGGGTCGCCATCATGACCAGCGACACCATGCGCGGGCCGGACACGGCCCAGGCCTTCGTCCGCGCGGTGGAAGACGGCGAGGTCGACATCCTGATCGGGACCCAGATGGTGGCCAAGGGGCACCATTTCCCGAACCTGACTCTCGTGGGCATCGTCGATGCCGACCTGGGGCTGGCCGGTGGCGACCTGCGTGCGGGCGAACGGACCTACCAGGTGCTGCGCCAGGTCTCGGGCCGCGCCGGGCGCGCCGAACGGCCGGGCCGGGTGCTGATCCAGACCTTCCAGCCCGAGCACCCGGTCATGGAGGCGCTGGTCTCCGGCGACGAGGAAGGGTTCATGGAACTCGAGAGCGAGGCACGACGGGCCGGCGGCTGGCCGCCCTTCGGCCGGCTCGCCGCGCTGGTCGTCTCCAGCCGCGATGCCGCCGAAGCGGACGGTCTGGCCCGCGCGCTGGCCCGTTGCGCCCCCCACAGCGCAGAGGTTCGGGTGCTGGGCCCCGCGCCCGCGCCCCTGTCCCTGTTGCGCGGACGTTACCGCTATCGCCTGCTGCTCAAGGCCGCGCGCGATGTTGCAGTGCAGGCGGTACTTCGCGAGTGGCTGGCACAGGTCCAGGTGCCGTCCTCGGCCCGCCTGCGGATCGACGTGGACCCCTACAGCTTCCTGTAGCCGCCCGCGCGGCATTTCGACGCTTTCTCGCACCGCCCGGGAAACGGCGGGTTTGTGGACTTTTTTGCCCCCAGGTGTGCTTGCCAGCCCCCGGACCCTGTGCTACCAAGCGCCTGCTTTGGCGTCAGCACTACGCGGACGGCGGGGCAACCGTTGATTTCAATTCAAAATCAAACGGTTACAACAAATCGCGCAAGCAGAATTTGGGCCCAGGGGGGCAGTCGCGGGTGGCGGCAGAAACAAGTGTTGTCGGCGATATCGCCGAGCGGTACGGCCTGGCGTTGTACGAACTGGCGGACGAGGCCAAGAGTCTCGACGAAGTTGCGAGCGACCTTGAGTCGCTGAAGACGCTGATCGCGGAAAGCGCGGACCTGGACAAGCTCCTGCGTTCGCCGCTGATCGACCGCGACGAAAAGGCCCGCGCCATGACAACGATCCTCGAACAGGGCGGCGCAAACTCGCTGACCCGCCGTTTCGTGGGCGTTGTGGCCGAGAACAACCGGCTTTTCGTGCTTGCTGAAATGATCACCGCATACCTGGCCGAGCTTTCGCGCCGGCGCGGCGAAATCACCGCCGAGGTCACCTCGGCACGTCCGCTCAACGACGAGCAGTTGCAGGCGCTTTCCGAAAGCCTGCGCGCCAAGCTGGGTGGAAAAGTTTCCGTGGAACCGCATGTGGACCCCTCGCTGATCGGCGGGCTGGTTGTCCGTGTCGGCTCGCGGATGATCGATGCTTCGCTGAAGACCAAGCTTCAGCGCCTGCAGTACGCCATGAAGGGAGCGTAAAGGATGGAAATTCGTGCCGCGGAAATTTCGGCGATCCTGAAAGACCAGATCGCCAATTTCGATGCCGAGGCCGATGTCTCGGAAGTCGGGCAGGTCCTTTCGGTGGGCGACGGCGTCGCCCGTGTGTACGGCCTCGACAACGTCCAGGCCGGTGAAATGGTGGAATTCCCCGGTGGCCTGATGGGTATGGCGCTGAACCTCGAGACCGACAATGTCGGTGTCGTGATTTTCGGCGACGACCGCGACATCAAGGAAGGCGATACCGTCAAGCGGACCGGCGACATCGTCGACGTTCCCGTCGGCAAGGGCCTGCTGGGCCGCGTCGTGGACGCGCTGGGCAACCCGATCGACGGCAACGGCGACCTCGATACCACGGAGCGCAGCCTGATCGAGGTAAAGGCACCGGGCATCATTCCGCGCCAGTCGGTGCATGAGCCCGTCCAGACCGGCCTCAAGGCGCTCGACGCCCTGGTTCCCGTCGGCCGCGGCCAGCGCGAGCTGATCATCGGCGACCGCCAGACCGGCAAGACCGCGGTGATTGTCGACACGATCCTGAACCAGAAGAAATCCCACGAATCCGGTGACGAGTCCGAGAAGCTCTACTGCATCTACGTCGCCGTGGGCCAGAAGCGTTCCACGGTCGCCCAGGTGGTCAAGACCCTGCGCGACCACGGCGCGCTGGACTACACCATCGTCGTGGCCGCCACGGCCTCCGACCCGGCCCCGCTGCAGTTCCTGGCGCCCTACGCCGGCTGCGCGATGGGCGAATTCTTCCGCGACAACGGCATGCACGCGGTCATCTTCTATGACGACCTGTCCAAGCAGGCGACGGCCTATCGTCAGATGTCCCTGCTGCTGCGCCGTCCGCCGGGACGTGAAGCCTATCCGGGCGACGTGTTCTACCTGCATTCGCGCCTTCTGGAGCGTGCGGCGAAGATGAACGCCGACATGGGCTCCGGCTCGCTGACGGCCCTGCCGGTCATCGAGACCCAGGCGAACGACGTGTCGGCCTACATCCCGACCAACGTGATCTCGATCACCGACGGCCAGATCTTCCTGGAAACCGACCTCTTCTATAAGGGCGTGCGTCCGGCGATTAACGTCGGCCTGTCGGTCAGCCGCGTGGGCTCGGCCGCCCAGACCAAGGCGATGAAGTCGGTCGCTGGCTCGATCAAGCTGGAACTGGCCCAGTACCGCGAGATGGAAGCCTTCTCGCAGTTCGCCTCGGACCTCGACGCTTCGACCCAGCGCCTGCTGGCCCGTGGCGCGCGTCTGACGGAACTGCTGAAGCAGCCGCAGTACCAGCCGCTTCCGATGGAAGAGCAGGTCGTGTCAATCTACGCCGGTGTAAACGGCCATCTCGACGGTATCCCCGTCGGCGACGT
Source organism: Alphaproteobacteria bacterium (assembly GCA_038117045.1). Taxonomy (GTDB): domain Bacteria; phylum Pseudomonadota; class Alphaproteobacteria; order UBA6615; family UBA6615; genus JABJAG01. The sequence continues at coordinate 166,302 of JAYOFE010000004.1, forward strand.
GAACCGCTTCGAGGCGCAGCTTCTCGATCATGTCCGCGACAACCATGCCGACATCCTGCTCACGATCCGTGAGAGCGGCGCGCTGGACGACGGCACGAAGGCGAAGCTGGAAGACGTGGTCTCCGCCTACGCGAAGACCTTCGCCTAACCGCAGCGGGACAGCGATCAGACGATGAGTCTCAAGGACCTCCGCACCCGCATCAGCTCGGTCAAATCGACCCAGCGGATCACCTCGGCCATGAAAATGGTCGCGGCCGCAAAGCTGCGCCGTGCCCAGGAAGAGGCCGAGGCGTCCCGCCCCTATGCCGAACGCATGGAGCGGATGCTGGGCTCGCTGGCACAAAGCGCAACCGCCGCCGGCACGGCCCCGCCGCTGCTTGCCGGCAGCGGCAAGGACGACGTGCACCTGATCGTCATGATGACCACGGACCGCGGCCTTTGCGGCGGTTTCAACGGGTCGATCGCACGCTGGACGCGCCGCCACATCAACAATCTGCGCGCCGAAGGCAAGCAGGTGAAAATCCTGATTGTCGGCCGCAAGGGCCGCGGCCTGTTGCGCCGCGACTTCGGCGACCTGATCGTCGATGTGATGGAAGACACGGCCAAGCCGATGCCGAAATTCGAGACGGCAGCCGAAATCGCCCAGCGCGCCCGCACCATGTTCGAGGCGGGCGAGTGCGATGTCTGCACGGTCGTCTATAACAAGTTCGTCTCCGCGCTGACCCAGGAGGTCACGCCGCTCCAGCTCATCCCGTTCGCGCTTCCCGAAGCCGAAGGCGATGAAGGAGAAGCCGAGGGTTCGGCCCTCGCCTCCGGCGCGGTGTACGACTATGAGCCGGACGAGCAGGAAATCCTTGCGGATCTCCTGCCGCGCAACCTGTCGATCCAGGTTTTCCGGGCCATGAACGAATCCTTCGCGTCCGAACAGGGCGCACGCATGACCGCGATGGACAACGCCACGCGCAACGCGGGTGACATGATCGAGCGCCTCTCGATCGAGTACAACCGTACGCGCCAGGCCGCCATCACCACCGAACTCATCGAGATCATCTCAGGCGCGGAAGCGCTCTAGACCGCTCGGCTCCCGCAGACTTTCCCAAGGGCGAGGAACACACCATGTCAAAGAACATTGTCGGCAAAATCTCCCAGGTGCTCGGCGCCGTCGTGGACGTCCAGTTCGACGGCGACCTTCCGGCCATCATGAACGCGCTGGAGACGGACAACCACGGCAACCGCCTCGTCCTCGAGGTCGCCCAGCATCTCGGTGAAAACACCGTGCGCACCATCGCCATGGACACCACCGAAGGCCTGATCCGCGGCCAGGAAGTGGTCGATACGGGTGACGCCATCAGCGTCCCGGTCGGACCGGAAGTCCTCGGCCGCATCATCAACGTGATCGGTGAGCCTATTGACCAGCGCGGCCCGCTGGAAACTGCGCAGAAGTGGGGAATTCACCGCCACGCACCGCCGTTCGTGGACCAGGCGACCGACACCGAGCAGCTTGTCACGGGCATTAAGGTCGTCGACCTTCTCACCCCGTACGCCAAGGGCGGCAAGATCGGCCTGTTCGGCGGCGCCGGCGTGGGCAAGACCGTGCTCATCATGGAGCTGATCAACAACATCGCGAAGGGCCATGGCGGCTACTCCGTGTTCGCCGGCGTCGGCGAGCGCACCCGTGAAGGCAACGACCTTTATCACGAGATGATGGAATCCGGCGTTATCCAGCCCGACGGCGAATCCAAGGCGGCGCTGGTGTACGGCCAGATGAACGAGCCTCCGGGAGCGCGTGCCCGTGTGGCGCTGACCGGCCTGACGATGGCCGAGTACTTCCGCGACGAGGAAGGCCAGGATGTGCTGTTCTTCGTGGACAACATCTTCCGCTTCACCCAGGCGGGCTCCGAGGTATCGGCGCTTCTGGGCCGTATTCCTTCGGCGGTGGGCTACCAGCCGACCCTGGGCACGGATATGGGCAACCTGCAGGAACGCATCACCTCAACGAACAAGGGCTCGATCACCTCGGTGCAGGCCATTTACGTCCCCGCGGACGACCTGACCGACCCGGCCCCGGCGACCGCGTTTTCGCATCTGGACGCCACGACGGTTCTGTCGCGCCAGATCGCCGAGCTGGGCATCTACCCGGCCGTGGATCCGCTCGACTCGACCAGCCGAATTCTCGACGCCAGCGTGATCGGCGAGGAGCACTACAACGTCGCACGGCGCGTGCAGGAGACCCTGCAGGGCTACAAGAACCTGCAGGAAATCATTGCCATTCTGGGCATGGACGAGCTGTCGGAAGAAGACAAGCTGACGGTGGCGCGCGCGCGCAAGCTGCAGCGCTTCCTGTCCCAGCCGTTCCACGTCGCCGAGGTGTTCACCGGCTCGCCCGGCAAGTTCGTGAACATCGAAGACACGATCAAGGGTTTCAAGCAGATCGTCGAAGGCGAACACGACGACCTGCCGGAAGCGGCCTTCTACATGGTCGGCACCATCGAGGAAGCCGTCGAGAAGGCACAGTCCATGGCGGCCGAAGCGGCCTGACGGGAGATATCGCGTGGCAGACAACGCGGTTCAGTTCGAACTGGTCTCGCCGGAGAAGCTGCAGCTCTCCGAAGAGGTCGAGATGGTGGTGGTGCCGGGTGCCGAAGGCGACTTCGGCGTCCTGCCCGGCCACACCCCGGTCATCTCGACCGTCCGGCCTGGCGTGATCCACGTCTTCGAAGGCGGCAACGTGAAGTCCCGCATCTTCGTGGCCGGCGGCTTCGCCGAAGTCACTGCGGAGCGCTGCACGGTGCTGGCCGAGGAAGCCATGCCTCTGGAGGATATCGACCGTGCACAGGTCGAAAAGGACCTTCAGGACGCCATGGAAGACGTCTCCGATGCAGGCGACAACGCCGCGGAGCGTGCGCTTGCCCAGCAGCGGGTGGATACGGCGCGAGCCAAGCTGGCTTCGCTCGACAGCCAGACCTATCAGTAATTTCTGACTGGTTCATCCACACCGGGTTTTGACGAAAACCCGGTCGCGATTATATATATGGCGTTAATGCAACGAATCCGACGGCTCTTCGTTGATAATAAAGACGCCATGACAGACACCTATCGCAAACACTGGTCACTGGACGACATTCCGTGGGATCGCTTCGATCCTGCCAAGGTCGATCCTGACATGCTGCGCATCGTCAAAGCGGCCGCCATGGTCGAGTACAATGGCGGAATCTACGCGGACTACCTGTGCAATGTCTTCCGAGATGACCCGGAGTTTCAGGACGCTGCGCGCCGCTGGGCGCTGGAAGAGGTCCAACACGGGATGGCCCTGTCCAAATGGGCCCGGATGGCCGACCCGGATTTCGACTTCGAAGGCCGTTTTGCGAACTTCTCGGAAAAGATCCAGCTTCCCGTCGAATCAGAGTCATCCGTGCGCGGCACACGCTGCGGCGAACTGGTCGCGCGCTGCATGGTCGAGGTCGGCACCTCGTCCTACTACACAGCCCTGCGCGAGGCGACGGACGAGCCCGTGCTGCGCGAGATCTGCCAGCGAATCGCCCAGGACGAGATTCGCCACTACAAGCTGTTCTACACCCACATGGAGCGCTACCGGGATATCGAGAATCTCGGCCGGCTGAAGCGCCTCTGGGTCGGGCTCGGCCGGATCGGCGAGAGCGAGGACGACGAGCTCGCCTATGCCTATTACGCAGCCAACAACGAGGGTGAGCCCTACGACCGCAAGAAGTGCATCCGGGCCTACATGTCACGCGCCTACGGCTTCTACGAGACCCGACATGTGGAACGGGCGATCACGCTCATCTTCAAAGCTGTCGGCTTCGCACCGCACGGCAAGCTGGCGAACTGGATGGCCCGCGCCGCCTGCTGTTTCCTGAACCTGCGCAACACCCGCGAAGAAGAGCCCGTGACGGCCTAACGGCCGGAGACCAGGACCGGCCGGAAGGCCTCGATAACGGCCTCGTAGACCGGCCGCTTGAATTCGACGATCAGCCCGGGCACCTCGTCCGCCTCGACCCAGCGCCAGCGCGCGAATTCAGGCTTCTCGACGCCCAGGATATCGATATCCCCGTCGGCACCCAGGAAGCGGAATGCGAACCATTTCTGCATCTGGCCCCGCCACTTGCCCTTCCAGGCGCGTTTCTGCAGATCCCCGGGCAGATCATACTTGAACCATTCGGGTGCCTCAGCGAGGAGCGAAACGTGGCCCGTCCCGGTTTCCTCTTCCAGCTCGCGCAGGGCCGCATCCAGCGGCGCCTCGCCCGGGTCGATCCCGCCCTGGGGCATCTGCCATGCGCCGGGCGTATCATTGCGCTCACCGACCCAGACGAGGCCGGCTGCGTTGACCATCAGCACACCCGCGCACTGGCGGTAATGCGCAACGTCACTGTCGGAGGCGATCACCAAGGCTAGCGGTCCGGCTGGCGGTCGACCACCGCCGAGATCGGGACCAGCGCGATCCCCTTCGCGCTGAGAGTGTCCGACCATTCGCGAATGCGCTCGATGGTGACCGGGAACGCCTGCCCGATGGCAATCGACACACCCGTTTCACGCGCGATTTCCTCCACCTCGGCCAGCTGCGCATCGACGGTCACGCGGGAGACCTCGCGATTGTCGAGGAAACGGTCGTTGATGGCCCGGGGAACCTGCATTTCCGATGCAAGCACGGTCGCGACACTGCGGGCCGCGGAGCGCGCATCCACGAACAGCAGGCCGCGCGCCTTGAGCTCCGCCAGGATCGGCTGCATCGCCTCGCGCGAGACCGTGAAGCGCGAGCCCATATGGTTCACCACGCCCACATAGCCCGACACACGTGAGAGGGCCCAGCGCAGACGGTCCTGGTTCTCTTCCGGTGACAGGCTGACGAAGAGCGCGCGCGGACCCGGGTCGTTGGCCGGAAAATCGACAGGTTCCATGGGCAGGTTCAGCAGGACCTCGTGCCCCGCCGCGCGCGACAAGCGGATCCACTGCTGGATGTTGTCTGCAAAGGGCTGAAAGGCCAGCGTTACCTCGCCGGGAAGTCCCTGGATCGCCGCATCGGTCGCCGCGCTCGACAGTCCCAGCCCGCTCAGGATCACGGCCACCTTCGGGCGGTCGTCACCGCGCTTGGTCGGGCGCGCATAGACCTTCCAGGGCTCGCGTCCGGCGGCGTCGATCTTCGGCAGCGGCCCCAGAGGCGACGGCTCGATCAGGGCGGGATCCGGGGCCGGCGTCAGGGCGTCAGTGCTCTGGCGCACCGGCGGCGCGGGCGGCGGCGGTGCAGCGGTAACCTGAGTATCCGGCTGAGGCGCAGCAGGTTCCGCCGCTTCGGAGGCTGGCGTCTCCGCGGGTGGTGCCGGTGTTTCCTGATGGGGAGTCTCGGCGCCCGCATGCGGTGTGTCCGCACCTGCAGGTGTCGCGTCCGGCCCGTGTTCCGCACCCGCCGGTGTCTCTGCAGCGGCATGGGGTTCGGTCGCACCGTGAGGTTCAGCAGCCGGTTCGGGGGTGTCGTGGGGCGGCGCAGGTGGTTCAGGCGCATGCGCAGTCTCGGGCCCCGGATGCGGTGATTCCGGCTGGTGGGGTTCCGGCTGGCTCGCTTCGGCTGCCGCCGGCTCATGCGCAGGCGGTGGATGGGGGCTTTCGGCGTGGGCCGGCGGCGCCTGCTCGGCCATCTCCGGTCCGAGCAGGGTTTTCCCGGACAGGCCGAGCGCCACCAGCGCCACGGAACCGGCGAGGAGGAAAAACAGCAAGACTGCGACCGTCCATGGCAGGACGGCCACGGTGCTCAGTCTTGAAGGCCGATCCGTGCTTTCATCGCTCATGCTGCGAAACGTATCGGCAAGTGCTTAACGGTCAGTTTGTCGCGCGCACGTTGTAGGTGGCGATGCCTTTCAGAAGATCCAGCGCCCGCAGAAGCTGGTAGTCCTGTACGGCGTCCGATTTTGCGGCTTCCTCGCCCTCATCTCCCTGTTCGATACCCTCGTTCTCACGCGCATTGCGCAGGTCGCGCTCGCGAAGCCGTTCGGGCGACTCCGTGGTCTCGAGACGCGCCTGTTCCACCACGATATCCGGGGTGATTCCGGTCTTCTGGACAGATCGCCCGCTCGGCGTGAAATAGGCCGCCGTCGTCAGGCGGAGCGCACCATGGCCGGCGATCGGCATGATTGTCTGCACCGAGCCCTTGCCGAAACTTTCCGTCCCCATGATGACGGCTCGCTTGTGGTCCTGCAGAGCGCCGGCGACGATTTCGGATGCCGAGGCCGAGCCGCCATTGATCAGCACGACAATCGGCAGGCCCTCGGCCAAGTCACCCTTCGTCGCGTTGTAGCGCTGGGAATCGTCGGGGTTGCGGCCGCGCTGCGACACGATTTCACCCTGGTCGAGGAACGCATCCGACACCGCCACGGCCTGGTTGAGCAGGCCGCCCGGATTGCGCCGCAGGTCCAGCACGATCCCGATCAGGTCATTGCCCAGCTCGGCCTTGATATCGGCCATGGCCTTCTCGACGCCTGGGCCTGTCTGTTCGTTAAAGGTCGTGATGCGGATGTAGCCCGCCTTGCCCTCGACGCGCGAGCGCACCGAACGGATACGGACCACGTCACGCGTAACCGTCACATCGAAGGGCTCTACTCCTTCACGTCGGATGGTTAGCACGATGTCCGATCCGACCCGGCCGCGCATCTTGTCCACCGCATCGGACAGGGACAGGCCCTGCACCGTCTCGCCGTCGAGATGGGTAATGAAGTCGCCCGCTTCCAGGCCCGCGCGCGCCGCCGGCGTGTCATCGATGGGAGACACAACACGGACGAAGCCCTGCTCCATCGTCACCTCGATGCCCAGGCCGCCGAACTCTCCGCGCGTCTGAACCTGCATGTCGCGGAAGTTTTCCTCGTTCAGGTAGCTCGAATGCGGGTCGAGCGACTGCAACATCCCGTTGATGGCCGACTCGATGAGCTCCTTGTCGCTGGTCTCGTCGACATACTGGGCCCGCACGCGCTCGAAAATATCGCCGAAGAGCTCAAGCTGCCGAAAGGTTTCTTCATCGGTTTCCGCGGAATGCGAAGCGACCGGAACGAATGCGAGCATCGTCGCGAATGCGACCGCCGGGATGAATTTACGCATCAGCCTTGTGTCCTGTCATTTTGCGCTGCCAGCCAGGGCAGCGGGTTGATCGGTTGTCCGTCCTGACGGAGCTCGACGTAGAGTGTCGGCCCGCCCGATCGGTTTTGGGCCGGATCGGCCCGTCCCCCGCTTGTTGCGCCGGATCGCGGCGCCGGCGCTTCACCAGCGCCCGTCCCCGTGGTCCCGACCGGCTCGCCCGCAAGGACCCACTGGTCCGGTTGCGCGTCGATCCGTCCCAGACCGGCAATGAGCGAATGATATCCCTCGCCATGATCGATGATCAAGATTTGGCCAAAGCGCCGGAAGGGCCCGGCGAACACCACGCGACCGTCCCATGGCGCCACCACGGAGGAATCCGGGCGTGTCTTCCAGGTCACCCCGCGTGATGTCCCGCCTGATGCGGTTCTGGCACCGAAACGCTGGATGACGGTACCATAGGCGGGCCAGGAAAGCCGTCCGCGCGCTTCCGTGATCGACGGCCCGGACGTGCGCGGGCTGGGCGCGAGGAGTACCTGGCGGGTTTCCTCCCTCCCGGAGGCCTCACCCGGGCGCGGGCGTGGAATGGCGGACGCCGTGCCGTCACGCAAAGTTGAGAGCAGTTCCTCGAGCGTTTTGGCCTCGTCGCGCAGCCGGGCGACCCGATCCTGCGCTGCATCACGCGCCGTGCGGGTCTGGCCGAGCACCGTATTCTTGGCGTTCGAGAGTTCGCGCAAATGCTCGCGCTGGCGCTTCAGGTCGACCGCCGCCACCTGCAGTTCCTCACGGCGCGTGACGATGCGCGCCTGGACCGCGTTCAGTTCCTCGATATCGGCGCGCAGCAGACGGGCCTGCCGCTCAATCTCCGGCACGGTGGTGCGCAACAGCAAGCCACTTCGCACAACATCGTTGGGGTCGCCGGGGCTGACCAGCAGCGCCGCTGTCGGGCGCAGCGCCAGCCTCTGGAGCGCAGCCAGCGTATCACCGAGTTCGGCCTGCCGGCGTTCCAGGGAGACCTGCATGCGCGTCTCATCGCTGCCCAGGAGCGCCAGTTCGGCTTCCAGAGAATCGAGTGCGGCTTCATGGGACTGGACGGCGTCGGCGGCAAGCCGCATTTCGGTGCGCAGGCGCGCCAATTCATTCGCCTGTTCTTCAGCCTGCTTCGCGAGAGCTTCGGCCTGCTCGGAGTCTCGCTTGAGCGACTGGCGCACCTCGCCAAGGCGCTCGCGGGTAGAGTCCCCCTTTTCCGATTGCGCGGCCAGCGGTCCTGGCACGGCCAGCAGGAGCCCCGCCGCAGCCAGCAGGACCGCGGCGTGCGGGATCGGCGCTCGTCTATTCGCCGAGATAGTAGCTCTTCTGTTTCCGGCCATTCTCGAAGTCGAACACCAGCGGCCGCCCGGTCGGCAGTTCGACACCGGGAATTTCTTCGGCGGTGTACTCGCCGAGAATGAGGAGAAGGGCCCGCAGGCTGTTGCCATGGGCCGAGACCAGGACGGTCTTGCCGGCAGCGATCAGCGGCGCGATCTCGGCCTCGTAATACGGGCGCACACGCTCGACCACATCGGCCAGGCTCTCGCCGCCCGGCGGCTGGACCGTAAAGCCGCGCCGCCACAGGTGGACCTGCTCGTCGCCGTACTTCTCCGCCGTCTCGGCCTTGTTGAGCCCGACCAGGTCACCGTAATGGCGCTCGCGCAGGTCGTCATGGCTGGTGATCTTCCAGCCGTCGCCATCGCGCAGGTGGTCGAGGTCGGCCCCCGCCTCCGCTGCGGAATCCAGGGCGATCTCGACCGTGCGGCGCGCGCGCTTAAGGGTCGACGAGAACACGGCGTCGATCTCGAAGTCCTTCAGCATGATCCCAGCCCGGCGCGCCTCGGCCTCGCCCGCCTCGGTCAGGTCCACGTCTTCCCAGCCCGTAAACCGGTTTTCCAGGTTCCACTGGCTCTGGCCGTGGCGCGTGATAATCAGGTGGTTCATCCGCTTGGTTTCCGATGTGCGGTTTGTCTCATTATTTCCGGGCCGTTTTGCCCGATTCTGGCCCGTCCCGCCAGACCGGAGAGCCCGGTTTTACGCACGGTGGTAAGGGTGTCCGGACAGGATCTGCTGGGCCCTATAGACCTGTTCTGCCAGCAGGCCACGCACCAGCATGTGGGGCCAAGTGTTGCGGCCAAAGGCGAGCGTGCGTTCCGCCCGCGTCCGCACGGCATCGCCGTGCCCGTCCGCACCGCCGATCAGGAACACCAGGTCCCGGCAGCCGGCATCCTGCAGGGTGCCAAGCAATTCGGCGAATTCCTCGCTGGAGAGTTGTTTGCCCCCCTCGTCGAGGGCGATCACCTCCGCGCCGTCGGGCACAGCACCGAGCAGCAACTCACCCTCGGCGTCGGAGACCTGGCCCGCAGGCAGGTTCCGTTTCAGCTCGACCTCCCTGAGGTCGAGTTGCCAGGTCCGCACCCGGTCGCTGAAATGTTCAAAAAGTGCCGCTTCGGGGCCGGCACGCGCGCGCCCCACAGCGGCCACGAGGATCCGCATTCGTCTCGTCCCCCTGCCGGGCCGGAGCCCGAAAGCGCGCCCCTAGGCCGTCACCAGGTCCCGGGCTGCCTGATCTGCGAAATCGGCTTCCCAGAGTTTCTCCAGCGCGTAGTGCTCACGCACTTCGGGCCGGAAGATGTGAACGATGACGTCGCCTGCATCGATGAGCACCCAGTCGCCACTGCGCCGACCTTCCGCGTGTGCATCGCGGACACCGGCTTCCTTCAGCTTTTCGAGAAGATGCTCGGTCATCGAATCGAGGCGGCGGGATGATGTGCCGCTCGCGATGACCATATAGTCGGCAATGTCGGACTTGCCGATCAGGTCGATGATTTTGACATCGTCGGCCTTGTCATCATCGAGAGATGTTTCGATGAGGGCCAGGGTTTCCGCCGCTGTCGGCTGCGGCGTAGCCTTACCTTGACGTGCTATGACGAAATCTCCGCTTTCAAATCGCGCCTCCTTCGGCGGCCCGGGTACACCGGTCACCACCGACGTTACGTTTCGACCGGCCAGGCACCTGCTCGCCGTAGATCGGTCGCCGTGGCCGGGTGCGGCCTGATCCTCAGGAACACCCAGGCTGGCGGCGCGGCATCGGCAAGTCGCCCGGCCGCACTTGCCGGAAGTTGCGCAAACCGAAAGCGAGAGGCCGCGCGGGCCGACAAGGCCCTTGAATCATAGGAATCACGCGCGAAGACGGCAATCGAAACTGTGTGAAATATTTTTGACCAGTCGCGCCAGGCCGAGATCTGGACCAGGTTGTCGGCCCCCATCAGCCACACGAATTTGGCCGCAGGGTAGCGCTGGACAAGGGATTCCAGCGTGTCGGCCGTGTACCGCGTGCCCATTTCGGCCTCGATGGCCGAGACACGGATGCGCGGGTGACGGACGATTTGCCGCGCATGTTCGAGCCGCCGCGCGAAGGGCGCCATGCCCGACTCGGGCTTCAGCGGGTTTTGCGGCGAGACCAGCCACCACACCTCGTCCAGCCCCAGCCGCTTCAGCGCCTCGATGCTGATATAGCGGTGGCCGTCATGGGCGGGGTTGAACGACCCGCCCAGGAGCCCGATGCGCCGGTTGGCGTGGGTGAAGGAACCGGCGCTTCCGGAAAAGGGGATTTCGCTGTGCAACCGTGCAATCAGGGCCGGGTCTGGCCCGTTCCCCGCACGATGTACTTGTAGCTGGTGAGCTGCTCGGCCCCGACCGGCCCGCGCGCATGCATCTTGCCGGTGGAGATACCGATCTCCGCGCCCATGCCGAACTCGCCGCCATCGGCGAACTGGGTCGAGGCGTTGTGCAGCACGATGCCGCTGTCCACCCGCGCGAGGAAACGCTCGGCCACGGCGTCGTCACCGGTGACGATGGCATCGGTGTGGTTCGAGCCGTGGACGTTGATGTGGTCGACCGCCTGCTCAATGCTGTCGACGACGCGCACCGAGACGATGGCGTCGAGATACTCCGTCTCCCAGTCCGCGTCCGTCGCCGGCACGATACGGGAATCGATGGCCTGCGCCTCGGCGTCGCCGCGCACCTCGCAGCCCGCCCCGGACAGGTCGTCCACTATGCCCGGCAACATGTCGGAAGCCACGGCGCGGTCGATCAGCACCGTCTCCGTCGCACCGCAGATGCCCGTGCGGCGCATCTTGGCGTTCAGCACGATGTCGCGCGCCATCTGCGGGTCGGCCGCCGAATGCACATAGGTGTGGCACAGGCCTTCCAGGTGGGCGAAGACCGGAATCCGGCTCTCGTTCTGGACCCGCTCGATCAGCGACTTGCCGCCGCGCGGCACGATCACGTCGACATATTCGGTCATGCGCAGGAGCGCGCCCACCGCCTCGCGGTCGGTGGTCGGCGGCGCCTGCACGGCGGCGGCCGGCAGGCCCGCAGCCGTCAGCCCGTCCTGCAGGCAGGACAGGATCGCGGTTGAAGATTCAAAACTTTCAGTGCCTCCCCGCAATATGGCGGCGTTGCCCGCCTTGACGCAGAGGCCGCCCGCGTCGGCGGTGACGTTGGGGCGGGATTCGTAGATCACGCCGATCACGCCGAGGGGTACGCGTACACGCGAGATCTTCAGGCCGTTCGGGCGTTCCCATTCGGCAAGCACGGTGCCGATGGGGTCCGGCAGGGCCGCGACATCTTCCAGCCCGCGCGCCATCGCCTCGACCCGCTCGTCGTTGAGCACCAGGCGGTCGAGGAAAGAGCCCTTCACGCCATTGGCCTCGGCCCGGGCGACATCGCGGGCGTTGGCGGCCAGGATCTCGTCCTTACGCGTACGGATCGCCGCCGCCGCGGCATGCAGGGCGGCGTTCTTGGACTCCGGCGAGGCATTGGCGAGCTCATGCGCCGCAGCCTTCGCCGCCGCACCGATGGCATCCATCGCCGCGCCGATATCCGTGTCTGCCGTCAGATCATGTGCTGCCGTCATCGTTCCTCTCCGGTCCACCCGGTTCGGATGGGGTGCAGAATGGGGTCAAGATAGTCCTTTTGCCGCATGATTTCACCCCGTCGGGGGCTCGTTGGGGGCACCTTCCGCGCGCACACCCAGATAGATCGCGGCCAATACGAGCACACCGCCGAGCACGGTCTCGATGCCGAAACCCTCGCGGAAGTAGAACCAGCCCAGCGCCGCGCTCAGGATGGGCTCCGACAGGAGCAGCAGCGCCAGCACCATGGGTGCGATCATGCGCACGGCCCAGTTGAAACCCGAATGGCCGATGACCTGGCTGATGAGGCCGAGGGCCACCAGCGCGAACCACGTCTCGCCCGAGTAGCCGCCAACCGGAAGCCCCGCCGCCAGCACGGCCACCCAGAGGATGAGCGCCGCCCCGGCATAGACCAGCGCCACGAAGGCGAGCGTGCCGACCGTGCGGCGCACGGCTTCGGCCACCAGGAAGAACCCGGCGAAGAACAGCCCGCCCGCGAGCGCATAGGCATCGCCCAGCAGGGAGGAAAAGCCGATGCGGAAGCTGCCCCAGGCCATTACCGCGCTGCCCGCCACGGCCAGCGCGACGGCGGCCCAGGTCCGGGCGCCCGGCGGCCTGCGCAGCGCGACGACGGCCCAGAGCGCGAGCCAGACCGGTGTCAGGGTGACGAGGACGACGGCATTGGCGATGGAGGTGCGCGCCACGCCCTCGATCCAGGTGGCGAAATGGAGGGCGAGGAAGACCGCGCCCAGCGCGATGAGCCCCCATTCGCGCGATGTCAGCGTACGGATCTCGGTGCGCGCGAGATAGAGCGCGACGGGCAGGACAACGGCCGCGGCGATCACCATGCGGTAGGCGGCGATGGCCAGCGGCGCGGCGTCGGCCATGCGCACGAAGATGGCGGCGTGGGCGACGGACAACAGCGCGGCGAGCAGGACGGTCCCGTAGACCGCCCCGTTGCGGGATCGGGAGTTACACATGAATGCACCTACGAGATCGCGAGGTCGTCGCGGTGGATCAGTTCCTCGCGGCCGCGATAGCCGATCAGGGCCTCGATCTCGTCGGACCGGCGGCCGGCGATGCGCCGCGCATCATCACAACCATAGGCCGAAAGTCCGCGCGCTATTTCCAACCCATCCGGGCCGATCACGACCACCGGGTCGCCCCGCTGGAAGCTGCCCTCGACGGCGGTGACACCCGCGGGGAGCAGACTCTTGCCGTTGGCGAGCGCGCGGGCCGCACCGGCATCGACTCGCAGCTTGCCGACCGGGTTGAGCGCGCCGGCGATCCAGCGCTTGCGGGCGGTCTGCGGTTCGCCCTGGGGCAGGAACCATGTGGCTCGCGCACCGTCGCGCATCCGCTGCAGCGGGCGGGGTTCGTGGCCGTTCATGATGGCCATGCGGCAGCCGGCATGGATGGCGATGCGTGCGGCCTCGATCTTGGTGATCATGCCGCCCGAGCCGTCCTCGCCCGCGCTCTCCCCGGCCATCGCCTCGATCGCGGGGGTGATCGCCTCGACGCTTGCGATATGTGCCGCGGAAGGGTCGCGCGAGGGATCGGCGGTGTAGAGCCCGTCGATATCGGACAGCAGGATGCAGGTGTCGGCTTCCATCATCTGGGCGACGCGCGCGGCAAGGCGGTCATTGTCGCCGAACCGGATTTCCTCGGTCGCGACGGTGTCGTTCTCGTTGATCACCGGCACCACACCCAGCCGGAGCAGGGTCGAGATGGTGTTGCGGGCATTCAGGTGGCGCCGCCGGTCCTCGGTGTCGTCGGTGGTGAGCAGGATCTGCGCGACCTTCACGCCGTGGCGGGCGAGCGCCTCCTGCCAGGCATGGGCAAGCTGCACCTGCCCCGTCGCGGCGGCAGCCTGGCTTTCGTCGAGGCGCAGCACCTGGTTGCGCGGGCCGCGCGCAAGGCCGAGCAGGCGGCGGCCGACAGCAATCGCGCCGGAGGAGACGATCATCACGTCGACGCCCGCCGCGCGCAACTCGGCCACGTCCCGGGCCAGCCCGTCGATCCAGTCGGCGCGCAGGCGCCCGTCGTCATGGGCGAGCAGCGCCGAGCCGATCTTCACGACGACACGGCGGCAGGCCGACAGGTTCTCGCCGGCGGCTGTTTCGGTATCAGCGGATGCTGTCTCTTCGGACTGGGCGCTCATTGGGCGGCCTCGTCGGACTCGTCGTCCTCAAAGGCATCGGTGTCGATCTCGACGCCCTTGTTGTTGGCAGCCTCTTCCGCTTCGGCGGCACGGGCCTCGTCGATGATACGGCGGAGCGCACGCAGCGCCTCGGTCACGCCCTTGCGGGAGACGGCGGAGAGTTCCAGCACTTCGACACCGGATTCGACCTCCAGCGCGGCGCGGCATTCGGCGATTTCTTCCGGCGAGAGAGCGTCGGCTTTCGAGATGGCGAGGATTTCCGGCTTGCCGGTGAGCCCGCCGCCATAGGCGTCGAGCTCGCCGCGCACGGTGCGGTAGGCCTCCAGCGCCGCCTCTGGACCCATGGTGGGATCGACTAGGTGCAGCAGCACGCGGCAGCGTTCCACATGGCCGAGGAAGCGGTCGCCCAGCCCCTTGCCCTCATGCGCGCCCTCGATCAGGCCGGGGATGTCGGCCAGCACGAAGCTCTGCTCGTCCAGCGAGACGACGCCCAGCGCCGGGTGCAGCGTGGTGAAGGGATAGTCCGCGATCTTCGGCGTGGCCGCGCTGACGGCGGACAGGAAGGTGGACTTGCCCGCATTGGGCAGGCCGACCAGCCCGGCGTCAGCGATCAGCTTCAGGCGCAGCCAGACCCATATCTCCTTGCCCTCGCCGCCGGAATCGGCGCGGCGCGGGGCCTGGTTGGTGGAGCTCTTGAAATGGATGTTGCCGCGCCCGCCATGGCCGCCTTCCAGCAGCACGATCTGCTGGCCCGGCTCGGTCAGGTCGGCGATGAGGGTCTCGTTGTCCTCGGCGAAGATCTGGGTGCCCGCGGGCAGCTCGATGAGCGTGTCGCGCCCGCCGCGCCCGTAGCGCGCCTTGCCCATGCCGTCGGTGCCGCGCTCGGCCTTGAAGTGCTGGCGGTAGCGGAAGTCGATCAGCGTGTTCAGCCCCTCGACGCAGGTGACGATGATATCGCCGCCGCGCCCGCCGTCGCCGCCGTCCGGCCCGCCGCGGGGCACGTTCGCCTCACGCCGGAAGCTGACACAGCCGTTCCCGCCGTCGCCGGAGCGCAGGTAGATCTTGGCCTGGTCGAGGAACTTCATGGTTCAGCTTCGCAGATCAGACAGGTGGATGGCGGTGAATGACGCGGAAGAAGGGCCCGAAACGAAAAACGGGGAGACCGGCAACCCGATCTCCCCGAAAACCGTGGCTTCGCGGGCAGCCCCTCAGACCGGCGGCACCACCGACACGAAGGTGCGGCCGCCGCGGCCGCGCGAGAACTCGACCTTGCCTTCGCTCATGGCGAAGATGGTGTGGTCCTTGCCGATGCCGACATTGTCACCGGGATGGAACTTGGTGCCGCGCTGGCGAATGATGATGTTGCCGGGGATGACGACTTCGCCGCCATACTTCTTGACGCCCAGGCGCCGGCCCGCGGAATCGCGGCCGTTGCGGGAGCTGCCGCCTGCCTTTTTATGTGCCATGGACCCTTACTCCTTGCTGTCGTCAGCAGCCTTGGCGCTATCCGCCGCGGCTTCCGGTTCTGCCTTCGCGGCGGCCTTCTTGCCACCCGACTTCTTCGCCTCGGAACCAGCACCAGCGCCCGTCACGTCCAGCACGCGCAGGACGGTGAGGTCCTGGCGGTGGCCATGGGTGCGCTTGTAGCCCTGGCGGCGCTTCTTCTTGAAGACGACGATCTTGTCGCCGCGGGTCTGCTCGAGCACCTCGGCGGTGACCGATGCGCCCTCGACGACCGGCGTGCCGATGGTGGTGGCCTTGCCGTCGTTCAGCATCAGCACGGGCTCAATCGCCAGCTGCGTGCCGGCCTCGCCCTCGAGCTTTTCGACGGTAATCACGTCGCCATTGGCAACGCGGTACTGTTTCCCGCCGGTCTTGATCACTGCGTACATAGTCCGGATCCGTATAATCGCGGCCCCGTAGCCGATTGACATGCCGCGCGCTGCGCGCGGGTGAGACGGGGCCGAATGTTCAGCAAAAACAAGGCGGACCGGGATTTGCGCCGACGGTCCGTCGAATGCGGGCGGAATATACGCCGCCCGCGCGGCATGTCAACCGCTTACGGGGCGGTGTTTTCGCCCCTTAAGTGCCACGCGGCGGGGCGCAAACAGCGGGTTGCAGGCCGGTGAGAAGGTGCGGTAGAACCGCCCGCCCGCGACAAGCGGGCCTGTCCCGCGGGCCCCGGACACGACCGGGCCCGGACAACCGGCGGAGAGGTGCCGGAGTGGTTGAACGGGGCGGTCTCGAAAACCGTTGTGCGCGCGAGCGTACCGAGGGTTCGAATCCCTCCCTCTCCGCCAGTTTTCTTGGGTTTCTAGGCGTTTTGCGGAGCTTCCGAGCTGTG
>JAYOFE010000005.1:0-181233 GCA_038117045.1 Alphaproteobacteria bacterium
CCCGCTCGGCCGCTGCCGCGAGCCGCTTGAGGGGCCGCGCAATGGTCGCGGCCAGGTAGACGGACAGCAGGATCGTGACGGCCAGCGCAACGCCGAAGACCTGCAGGATGTCGATGCGGATCGCACGCATGGCGCGCTCCACCTCGCCGCTGCCATGGCTGAGCATCAGCGCGCCGACCACCTGCCGGTAGCGTTTCACCGGCACGGCGACGGAAATCACCATCCCGCCGGATTCATGCCTGCGCACGACAGCATAGGCATCGCCCGCGAGCGCCTTGATCACCTCGCGGTAGTCGGTGGCACGCTGCGGGATACGTTCCTGGTAGACCGGCAACTCGCCCTGACCGGGAACCCAGTCGAGCAGGGCATCGAACTGCCGCTCGAACCAGTTCACCGGCGCAAACCCGTCCGGTGGCGGCAGTTCGCGCACGCGCACCTGGCCGCGCGGTGAGATCAGCGCCTGGGTGTCGGTGACGAGCCGCCCGTTTTCCGCAAACAACCGGGCGCGGGTCAGGGTCGGCTCGGTCAGGCGGCGCAACATCAGGCTGGCCCGAACAGGGTCAACCCGCTGTCCAATACCCGGGGCGACGACAATCGCGCCCGCGCCGATCGCACCGGCGAACACCTCGCCCTGCACACGCAGAGCCTCGATCTCCGCATCGACCAGGCTGTCCTGGTATTCGTCGAGGAAGAAGAACCCGCCGACAGGAACGGCCAGCACGAGAAGGTTGATCGCGAGAATACGCCGGGTCAGTGATGTGGAGGGACGACGGCGCAGCAGCCAGGACCAAGCACTGCCAGCGGCAGGGCGGGCCGGACGGCGATCCGTTTCCGCGCGCGCGCCATCGCGGCTTTCTTGCGCGCGGCCGGAACCGGTCCTGTTGGTGAAACGGGCGTCGATGCTCATCCCGTCCCCCGGGGGTAAAGCAGGTGCCTCGGGCGCGGGCGTCGAGTCCGCGCAGCCCGTGCGCTAATTGTCCTTGTAGCGATAGCCGATGCCGTACAGCGTCTCGATCTGGCTAAACTCATCGTCCACGTCACGGAACTTCTTGCGCAGGCGCTTGATGTGGCTGTCGATGGTGCGGTCATCGACATAGATATTCTCGCCATACGCCGCATCCATCAACTGGTCGCGGCTTTTCACATGACCCGGGCGTTGGGCCAGCGCCTCGAGGATCAGGAACTCGGTGACCGTCAGCGTGACCTCCCTGTCGCGCCAGGTGCACAGGTGGCGGCTAGGGTCGAGCATCAGGTCACCGCGGCGGATCATCGCCTCGCTGTTGCCGTCCGCGTCCCGGCTCGCCTGCTCGGCTTCCGAACGGCGCAGGATTGCGCGGATGCGCTCGATGAGCAGACGCTGGGAAAACGGCTTGGTGATGTAGTCGTCCGCGCCCATGCGCAGGCCCAGCACCTCGTCGATCTCGTCGTCCTTGGAGGTCAGGAAGATCACCGGCATGCGCGATGTCTTGCGAAGCTTGCCCAGAAGTTCCATCCCGTCCATGCGCGGCATCTTGATGTCGAGGACCGCCAGATCCACGGGCTTCTGGGCGAGGCCGGTCAGGGCCTCCACGCCGTCGGAATAGCTGCTCACGCTGTAGCCTTCGGCCTCCAGCGCCATCGTGACCGAGGTCAGGATGTTGCGGTCATCATCCACGAGGGCGATTGTCTGGGTCATGTTCGGATCCCCTTGATGTTGCGGTCGGGAGGCTCGATCAATGTGTCGAGGGCCGCCATATCCCAATGTCACAATTCATTATGGCGCATTTACGGCCCGTTTTCGCGTGTAAACCCGAGGGAAATCCGGGCCCAGATAATCCCGGGCCATGTTCTCGCCACAAACGGAAACGTGAAATCCGTGCGACCCGCAGACGCATTGCACAGTTGGGAAGCACCGCCTAAACCACTCCTGATGCGCTACAAACTCCATATCGGTGTCGTGCTGCTGGTTGTCGCGGTCTTCGGGTTCGGCGCCTGGTTGAACTTGCGCCAGAGCGAACCCGCCGAGGGCACGTCCGTCGGCGGCATGGTCCTCGGCGTCGACATCGGGGGGCCATTCGAGCTGACCGACCAGACCGGCGCAACCTTCACCGACCGCGATCTCGCCGGTGAGTATGCGCTGATCTATTTCGGGTACACCTACTGCCCGGATGTGTGTCCGACCGAACTTGGACAGATGGCTGCGGCGATCGACGAGCTCGGCGCGGACGGCGCAAGGGTCCGGCCGGTCATGATTACTATCGACCCACAACGCGACACCCCGAAGGTGCTCGCCGAATACGTTCCCCTGTTCCATGAACGCCTCGTCGGCCTGACCGGAACCGAGGCAGAGATACGCGACGTCGCAAAGGCCTACCGGGTCTTTTTCCGGAAATTCGAAGACCCGAGCTACACCGACTACCTGATGGATCACACATCCTTCGTGTACCTCCTGGCACCCAACGGCAAGGTCGCCGGCATGTTCCGCTACGGGACTCCGCCGGAAGACATTGCCGCCGCCATCCGCCAGCACATGCGCTCCAACTCCTAGCCGCTGCAACGAAACGAGAGAGTTCGTCGATCATGATCCGCACCCTTATTGCCGCACTCACAGTCCTGCTCACCGTCTCGGCTGCCCAGGCGCACGAGGAGAAGACCGGCGACCTCGTGATTTCCCATCCGTGGACACGGGCCACGGCATCGACCCAGAAGGTCGGCGCCGTGTTCATGAAGATCGAGAATCATGGGAACAGCGCGGACCGGCTGATCGGTGCTTCTTCACCTGATGCCGAGACCGTGGAAGTGCATGGACACTTCATGGACGGCGACGTCATGCGCATGCGCCGGGTCGACGGGGTAGTCGTGCCCGCTGAAGGGACTGCCACACTCGCGCCCGGCGGCTACCACATCATGCTGATCGGCCTGAAAGCGCTTCTGCTGGAAGAAACCCAGATCGAACTGACGCTCGAATTCGAGCATGCCGGCAAGATCGAGATCGACGCGATCGTGGAGGCCCCGTCCTATCAGGGACCAGGCAAAGGCATGGGTTCAATGAAAACCGGCACACATGGGATGAACAAATAGGCCGCGCTCTTTCCGGGCGGTACCTGGTTCGCTAATCTCCGCGCCGACATGACCATCGATGATCGCGACAAACCAAGCGGTGAACTTGCCCGCCGCCTGATCCGCACCAACCGAACGGCCACTCTTGCCACCCTCGACGGCGAGACGGGCGGCGCACCCTATGCAAGCCTCGTGCTGTGCGCCTGCGATCATGACGGTGCACCGCTTGTCCTGCTTTCGGACCTCGCCAGGCATACCCGAAACTTCATGGCTGACCCGCGGGCGTCCATGCTTTACGCCCGGCCCGGCACCGAAGCGATCAACCTGTCGCGCGCCACAATCATTGGGCATATGGAGCCGTGCGAGGACGCGCGCCTGAAAGACCGCTTCCTGCGCCAGCATGCACGTGGCGCCGCCCATATGGCATTCGGGGATTTCCATCTCTACCGGCTCCGCGCGGATTCCGTGCACTTCATCGGAGGCTTCGGACGGATTGAGACCGTCAGCGCAGACGACGTCATCCTGGGCGTTACGGATTTCTCCGCCCTTTTGGAGGCTGAGGCGGATATCGTGGCCCATATGAATGAGGACCATGCCGACGCCGTGCGCAACTACGCCAACAATCTTGCAGACCGCCCGGGCCTCGACTGGACCATGACGGCTCTGGATCCCGAGGGCTGCGATCTCACACGCAATGACGCGTTCACCCGCGTTACCTTCGAGAACCTCGTGACCGATCCGGTCTCCGCACGGACCGAACTCGTCCGCCTCGCCGAAGCGGCACGCAAACCTCACCTGACCTGACCTGCACCAGAACGGCCGGCGTTGCCACGGCACGGGCTTCCTGCAGACTCATATTTATAATGATTATCATTCGCACTATAAGGTTGCCAAGAGAGTTCAGCAACGGATGCCCCAGATGATCGAAATGTCCTGGTCCACCCCTGTACCGGTTTCAACCTCGCAGTTCACCTATGTGGAACGGCTTCTGGTACACGCGCTGCGCCAGTGGGTTGCAGACCGCCGTCGATGGTCGAATGTGCTGCTGGAGTTCAACCGGGCCTGCGGTCCCCAAGCTGCCACGCGAATCTGCGACGCGCTTGACGCCGCGTTTGAGACCCTCGGCCGCCATGCCCGCAGGAATGTGCGCCTTCACCTGCCGGTCTGCTGCCGGATCAGCCACGATGAAATCTGCCTGCTCAACCTGATCGCCGCCCGGCAGACCGGCGCGGACAGTCACGCAAACGCGTTGCTGCGCTGGATGGTGGAAGGACCATACGCACAATCGCTTGCGCGTGACCTCGACACCGTCGCCAGCGCCCTTCTCGAAACGGGATATGCGCTTGAAGTCCGGGTACCCAGCGCCAAAATCGATCCTGTCGCGGAGATGCCACAGCTGCGCTGCGTCCGCGGATAAACTTCGGCAAGGAAGTTTCGGCCTGAGGCCGCAACTGTTCCGTCAGCTGCCGGCTGTCAGCCGATCAACTCGATGGAAACGGCGAGCGGCCCCTTGTCACCGCCACGCGTGGCAACGCGCACACGCGCATCCGCTTCCAGCATCCGCAATCCGGACTGGGCGACGACACGACCGGAGACGAAGATATCCTGACCTTCGCCATCCGGCACAATGAAGCCATAGCCTTTATTCGGATCGAAGAACTTGACCGTGCCGTCGACGGTCGGCGCATCGCCGCCGCTTGACGGTGCAGCCTCGGGGCTGCCTCCGGTCACGCTGTGTATGACAGAAACCATCGGGCCACGTGGACCCTGCTCGATTTCACATACGAGTTGTGCACCGTCCTGGAGATCCTTCTGCCCTGCCGCTTCTAAAACGGATACATGAACAAAAGCATCTCCCGAGCCGTTGGCCGGCTGGACGAAACCATACCCCTTGATTGGATTGAACCATTTGACCGTAGCGGAGATACGTTCACCGCCACTGTTGCCAGGCCCCTCAAAGTCACTCATCGCTGGCGTTTCCCGACGCACTCGGCACCGCGATGTTTTATCGTTTTTATTGAACCCGCCCGAAGGCGGTTTCAACACCGCGGAGCACGTTAAACGGGAAAAAGCTTAACACAGGATTCCGGGAAGAAAGCGAGTCCGAAAAACGCGCCGAAATGCTGCGCCGCATCATTTCGGCGGTGGGGAATCCAGCTCTGCGCCCTTAGTGGAAGCCGAATCCATCAGCGCGCCCTCGAGCCGCGCGCCAGACAGTTTTGCCCCGTCCAGCACGGCATGCGTGAGGTCCGCCCCGGTCAGCCGTGTGACCATTCGGCGGTTCGCATCGATCACCAGCGGACCCATGTTGCAGTCGCGAAGAATGGCACCAGATATTTTTGCGTCAGCCAGCTTGGCGCCACGCAAATCCGCGCCTTCGAGGTTGGCGGAGCGCAAATCCGATCCGCTCAGGTCCGCGCCCTGGAGCTGCGCACCCTGCAGGTCGATGCCGGTAAGGTCAGCTGTCGCGCCTTCCGCACCACCACTTTCGATAAAACGCACATGCGCCTCGAGCTGGTCGGGGACACTCGGCTCCACCTCGCTCATGGCCTTGCCCATGGGCTCGTCCGTCAGCGCATTGTCCAACGTCGTGTCGTCCAGGGTCGCCATGGACAGGTCGGCACCGGCGAGAACGCTGTCGGTGAAATCGGCATCCGAAAGGTCGGCGCCCGAAAAATCAGAACCCTCCAGATTGGCGCCCGTGAAATTGGCGTGCTTGAGATTGGCGCGCACGAGCTTGCAGTTCTTCATAATCGCGCCCGAGAAATCCGACCGGATCGAGAGCATCCCCGACAGGTTTGCACGCTCAAGATTGGAATTGGCGAAGTTCGCCTCGCTCGTATCGGCGTTCTCGATGTCTGTCTTGTGGGTGCGGAACTGCAGCTCGCCGTGCATGTCCTTTTCGGCAATCACTCCTTCGCGCAGGTCAGAGCCGAAGAGATCCGCACCGATCAGGTTCGCGCCGCGCAAGCTCGCGCCCCGCAGGTCGGTGCGCCGCAGGTTGGCGCGGGCCAGGTTTGTGCCGCGCATGTCGCAACAGAAGAAGACGGCGTTCTCGAGACGTGCACCGGACAGATCGGTGCCGGCCAACAGACCGCCCGTGAAATTGGCATCGCCGAGGTCACGGCCAGAAAGATTCAGCCCGCGCAATTCGCAATAGCTGAAATCTGCGCGCCTGCCGCCGGGCAGACCGGCGTAGAATTTTCCATGTAGCTTGCAGATCTCATCAGCATCGCGCTGGGTCAGCGTGCGCAAGCCGTCGATTGACGGCGCGTCCTTGCTACCGCTTTCAACT
This sequence comes from Alphaproteobacteria bacterium, assembly GCA_038117045.1. Lineage (GTDB taxonomy): Bacteria > Pseudomonadota > Alphaproteobacteria > UBA6615 > UBA6615 > JABJAG01. The sequence goes on from JAYOFE010000005.1 coordinate 6,335, forward strand.
GCCAATTGCTGTGCCACCAAGTTTCTCCCGGCCGCCGATAATTCCGTTTCAGTTTCGTTGCATCCTCACCCAAAGGATTTAACAACGGTTTAATCAGACGGCACGCAATCCCGCGCATGAATCGGGCAATTCCCCGTGTTAACCAAATGGTAAAACTGTATGATTTTTCAGCATTTTTCCCTTTACGGCGTCGCTAACGATTTCTAAAGTTTTTATCCACAGGATTGGTTAACCGTTTTTAACCGTGCTCAAAGTCTTTCGGGGGAGGGGCTGAGTTCGTGAGCCGTTTGTTTGAACAGAAGTCCGCAGGCGAGAGGGGGGCGCCTCTACTCCCGTCGTCCGCGCCGCATCAATAATGAAGCCCCGGTTTCCGGTTGCGAAGGCGCGCCTGTGCCCAACGATCACGTACAAGACGAACTTGCGCTGGAACCACATTTCCAGGCACTGATCGAGCACCTGGGGCCCGCCTACGCCGCGCGGCCCGATGGTGAAATCCTGTGGCACAACGAAGCATTTGCCCGGTTTGCCCGCGGGGCCTGGGGCATCGCAGATGACACGGACAGGGTGTCCCGGCTCCCGAAATCACTCCAGACGGACATCGATTCCCTCCTGGAGACAGGCCATTTCGAGCCGAGCCGCCTGCTCCTGAAGGGTGCCGGCGGAGACCGCATCTACCGCGGCCGGCATTACGCCGGAACCATCGGCAGCGGTGAGGTGGCCTACGGTTATTTCGAGGACATCACCACGCACGTCGCCGCGGAACGGCGCCTGACCGCGCTCGACGAGAAGCTGACCGACATTATTCGCTCGACCTCGGACTGGGTCTGGGAAACCGATACCGAACTGCAGCTCACCCAGGTCTCCGCCCGGATCGCCGCGATCACCGGCGCGCCGCCGGAGGCGCATCTGGGAAAACCCATGCTGTCCCTCGGAGCGCTTCCGAACCCGGTGCCGGGCGTGCCGGACCTGAACCAGCTCATGCGCGAGCGCAGACCGTTCCGGAACCGGTTGTTCCTGATGGAGGACGAGACCGGGCAGCCGCACCGCATCCATCTGAGCGCAACACCCTTTTTCGATTCCCAGACCGGCCGTTTCCTCGGCTATCGCGGGACCGGCACGGATGTGACCCGGATGCTCGAGGCCGAGCGCGAGGCAGTCCACGCGCGCGAAAAGCTGGAAGACGCCATGGAAGCGCTCGAGGTCACCAACGACCATCTGCGCGAAGCTCTCGGCAAGGCGCAATCCGCGTCGGACGCCAAATCCGACTTCCTGGCACTGACCAGCCACGAACTGCGCACCCCGCTGAATGCGATCATCGGGTTCGCCGAGCTCAGCCGGCGCCAGCTCGATGCCGAAGACCCGCAGCGGCTGCCGTCCTATCTCGACAATATCCTTTCGGCCTCGGGCCACCTCGTCCAGATCATCGACAACCTGCTCGATACCGTGCGGATCGAGAATGAAACGGTCGACATGAACCTCGTTGAAACCAATGTCGGCGACCTCGTGCGCGACACGGTGTCCATGATCGAGGTCCGCGCCCGCAAAGCCGGGATCGTGGTGGCCGTTCCCCAGGTGGAAAAGGACCTGGCGATCATCGCGGACCGGACCTCGGCCCGGCAGATCCTCATCAACCTGCTGACCAACGCCATCAAGTTCACCGACGAAGGCGGCAGCATCGGGCTCGACGTCGAAAGCGGCAAGGAAGACCTGCTCTACATCACGATCTGGGATACAGGCATCGGCATACCCGTCGAGCAGCAGCAGGCGGTGTTCGACCGCTTCCACCGTGTGCGGTCAGACGCCTTTACCACAACGACGGAAGGCGTCGGCATCGGCCTGCACGTGGCGCGCAACCTGGCGCAGCTCATGGGCGGGGATATCACGCTGGACAGCGAGCCGGGCCGAGGATCGCGGTTCACGCTGGCCCTGCGCCTGTGGGAGCCGGCCCTCAGCCCGCCGCTCGAGAACGCCGCCGACTAGCGGCGGCCGACACGCGCCGCGCCTTCAGGCGTGATCAGCCCGTCGGACACAAGGCCCCGCTCTTCAAGGTCCCGCCATTCATGGGGTGGCACCGAGACAAAGCCGCGCACGTGACGCGGGCTGACCACCACAGGTTCCTCGACCGGCGCGATGGCCTCGGCTTCCGCACCCTGTACCAGCCACGACAATGCCAGCACCTGGACGGGGCTCAATGCATCCGGTTCCGACACGTTGCTGCCCGTCTCCACCATCGGGACCGCCGCCAGCCAGAATTCATCATTGCTGACGCATTCAGCCAGTTCGAGATCGGCGCGCGCACGTGCCTCGTCGTCGAAGGCACGAACCGTCTCGACATCGCCGCTGTCACCCCGGCGGCAAAGCACCCAGATGCCGGCGAGCTGATGCCCGGGAATCGCATTGGCTGACACCGCGAGGCTCTGGCGGCCGGAATCGCTTGCCTGCTGCGGTGTATCCGCATTCCGCCTGCGCTCCTGCGCGGGGAAATCGGCGATATCCTCCTTCGTCGTAACAGCCATAACCCGGAGATTGCCACCCGCAGAAAGCCAGAACATGTCCAAACGGAGGCGAATTCCGGACAGACTGTCCCGGAAGGAATGTGCGATCGCCCCCGAGAGGAAAATCTAAACCAGCCGATGGCCCCGGACCAGCAGGCGGTGTGGATATCTCGCCCCGGAAGACCCTTCACGTTGCCTGCCTGTGCGGATAGAGCCGATTCCGGCTATGCCGCCGGGATGGCGCTACCGGTTTCCTGAACTGCGCTGGATCAATGCTGCGGGCAGCGGCCAGTCCAAAAATGGGTATCAACGAAGCGAACCCGCATCTCGGAGCCAGACATGAAAAGTTCCGCCCCCATGATCGTGAAGCCCTCGGTGAAGGCCTTCTTCGACGAGGCAACGAGCACCTTTTCCTATGTCGTGCATGAGGCCGGCGGCGAGGCCGCTGCCATCATCGATCCCGTACACGACTTCGACGCGCCGTCCGGGCGCACCGGCACCGGTGCTGCCGACGAACTCATCGCCTATGTGCTGGGCAACGGCCTGACCGTGGAATGGATCCTGGAAACCCATGCCCACGCCGACCATCTGTCTTCGGCGCCCTACATCAAGGAGAAGCTGGGCGGCACCACGGCCATCGGCGCGCACATCGTCGATGTGCAGGCGATCTTCAGGAACGTGTTCAACCTAGAGGCCGGGTTCGCCACCGATGGCTCGCAATTCGACCAGCTCTTCTCCGACGGCGACACGTTCATCATCGGCGCGCTGGAGGCGCGGGTGATGCACACGCCCGGTCACACGCCAGCCTGCCTGACCTATGTGATCGGCGATTGCGCCTTCGTGGGAGATACCCTGTTCCCGCCCGACTACGGCACGGCGCGCTGCGACTTCCCCGGTGGCGATGCGGGCTCGCTCTACGATTCCATCCAGCGCATCTATGATCTGCCCGACGAGACGCGGCTGTTCATGTGCCACGACTACCCGCCCGAGGGTCGTGGCCCGCAATTCGAGACCACGGTCGGCGCGGAGCGCACGCGCAACATCCATGTCGCCGACGGCACCTCCCGCGAGGATTTCATCGCGATGCGCGAGGCCCGCGATGCGACGCTGGCCGTGCCGAAGCTGCTGCTGCCGTCGATCCAGGTAAACATCCGCGCCGGCGCACTGCCGCCCGCCGAGGACAACGGTGTCGCCTACCTGAAGCTGCCGGTGGACCGGATCTGACCGAGTCTTAATACGTCGGGATGCGGGCGGGCCGGCGGCCCGCCCGTTCCCGCGTTTCTAGTGCCGCCAGTGCAGTTCGAAGTGCCGGTAGGCGCCTTCGATGTTCAGCGGCAGGAACTCCTCGTAGCGGGCCCAGTCCTTGTATTTCGGGAGCCTGATCTCCGCCTTGGCCTGCTCGACGGTCTTGCCCGCCTTCACCGCATCGCCCACGGCCGTCCACAGATCGACCATGTATTCGCGGAATGCAGTCGCGTCCGCCGGCGTGCCGAGCCCGCCATGGCCCGGGGCCAGCGTGTCAAAGTCCATCGCCTCGACCGCGCGGATGGAATCGATCCAGTCCGGGAGCCAGGCATCCGGGAAGTCGCGGAAGGCCACGCCCTTGACCGGAATGAAATCGACCGCGAACAGCACCCGCTGGGCCGGGAAATTCATCACGATCATGTTGTCGGAGTGGTTCCGGCCGACATAGTGCAGCTCCACCACCTGCCCGCCGAGATGGAGCGTCAGGCTGTCGGAGAAGGTCAGTTCGGGCACCGCCGTCGGACGTTTGGCATCGATGATGGTCTGGCGGGCGTTCTCATGCGCCACGATCACGGCCGTGTCGTCCCACACCTCGCCGCCGGAAATATGGTCGGCGTGGTCGTGGGAATAGACCGCGTAGACGATCTCCTTGCCGAAGCGCGTGCGGATTTCCTCTTCCAGCCAGGCCGCGGCCTCGGCGTTGATCGGATCGGTGGCGATCACGCCCTCGTCCGTCGCCAGGAAGACCGAGAAGTGGAAGTTGTTCTGGAACCGGTAGAGGTTCGGGCCGAGCTCGGTAATCACCCGCTTGGCCTCCTGCTGCGCCGAAGCGGGCAGCGCAAAGACGGCCAGAAGCGCGAGAGACAGGAACGCGGCCGCCGCCGCAACCCAGGTCGTGCGTGCCATGGTGGTTTCCTCCCCATAGAAACATGACGTGTGCGGCAAGCAGGCGGACTCCAGACTACGCAAGGGGCGTAGCGCTTCGCCAGCGGCCGGTGCAGGCCGGCACATCACGTTTTGGGGAGGGTATTTCTAATGCGCCTCGTTCCAGGTCTCGCCGACACCGGCGTCGGCGACCAGCGGGACGGACATGTTGACGGCGGGCGCGGCCGCGCCCTCCATCACATCCGTGGCGACCTCGATCAGGTTGTCCACCTCGCCCTCGGGCGCCTCGAACAGCAGTTCGTCATGCACCTGCAGCAGCATTTGTGACTTCAGCCCGGCCTTCGCCAGCGCATCGGGCACGCGGATCATCGCGCGCTTGATGATGTCCGCCGCCGCGCCCTGGATCGGCGCGTTGATCGCCTGCCGTTCGGCGAAGCCGCGCACGGCCTGGTTCTTGTCCCTGATGCCGGTCAGGTGGATACGCCGCCCGAAGATCGTCTCCACATAGCCCTGCTCGCGCGCCTGCTCCTTGGCCTCCTCCATGTACTGGCGGATGGCCGGGTAGCGGTCGAAATAGGCGGCGATGTAGTCGCGCGCCTCGTCGCGGCCGATGCCGAGGTTGTTGGCCAGCCCGAAGGCGGAGATGCCGTAGATGATCCCGAAGTTGATCGCCTTGGCGTTGCGGCGAAGCATCGGGTCCATGCCCTCCATGGGCACGCCGAAGACCTGGCTGGCGGTCATCGCGTGAATGTCCTGCCCGTCGCGGAAGGCCTCGATCAGCGCCTCCTCCCCGGCCACATGGGCGACCACGCGCAGCTCCACCTGGGAATAGTCGAGGCTGACCAGTCGGTTGCCGTCCTCGGCCACGAAGGCGGCACGGATCTTCCGCCCTTCTTCCGTGCGCACGGGAATGTTCTGCAGGTTCGGGTCGTTGGACGACAGCCGCCCCGTCTGGGCAATCGCCATGCCGTAGGCGGTGTGGACGCGGCCCGTATCCGGGTTGATCTGCTCCACCAGCGTATCTGCATAGGTGGATTTGAGCTTCTGCACCTGCCGCCAGTCCAGCACGGCCTGCGGCAGTTCGTGGCCTTCCGCCGCAAGGCCTTCCAGCACATCGGCCGAGGTGGTGTAGGCTCCGGTCTTGCCTTTCTTGCCGCCCTCGAGGCCCAGCTTGTCGAACAGGATCTCGCCCAGCTGCTTGGGCGAGCCGACATTGAACTCCTCGCCCGCCAGTTCGTGGGCCTTCGTTTCCAGCTCCGCCATGCGTTTGGCGAAATCCTTCGAGAGGTCTTTCAGGGTCTCGGCGTCGGCCTTGATGCCCGCACGCTCCATCTCGACGATCACCTGGATCAGCGGGCGCTCGATGGTCTCATAGACCGTCGCCATGCGCTCGCCGACGAGGCGGCCCTTGAGCCGCGCGTGCAGGCGGCCCGTCATGTCCGCGTCCTCGGCGGCGTAGTCCAGCGCCTTGTCCAGCGCGACTTCGGTGAATGGGACCTGGTTCTTGCCCTTGCCCGCCACCTCCTCGAATTTGATGTTCTCGTGTTCCAGGTGGAGGAAGGACAGGTCGTCGAGCCCGTGCTTGTTGCGGCCCGCATCGAGCACATAGGACAGCAGCATGGTGTCGTCGAGCGCGACCGGCGCCAGCACGCCCGCATCCGGCAGGTGCTTCTCCATCGCCCGGCGCAGCACCAGCAGGTCGTATTTGGCGTTGTGCGCCACCTTCAGGACCGACGGGTCTTCCAGCAGGTCCTTCAGCGCCGTCAATGCCGGGACAAGACCCACCTGCTTGAGTGCGCCGTTGCCGCCACTTGAGCCGCCATCCAGCCCGAGATCGAGTTCGTCGGATGTGGGCTCCACATGGCCGACCGGCACATAGCAGGCCCGGCCCGGCCGGATCGACAGGGAGAACCCGGCCAGTTCGGCCCGCATGGCGTTGAGCGAGGTCGTCTCGGTGTCGAAGGCGACGAAGCCGGCGGCGCGGGCATCGTCGAACCAGCGGTTCATCGCGGCCTCGTCCTGTACCAGCTCGTATTCGGCATCCGCTGGGGCCTCGGCGGCGATGGCCGCGCCGGTCTCGGCGTGGTCCATCAGGCCTTCGTCCACGAAGCGGCTTTCCACACGCTGGGTCAGCGTGCGGAACTCCATCGCCTTGAGGAACTCCACGACCGTCGCCGGGTCCGGCTCCTTCAGCGCGAAGTCGTCGATGCTGTGGTCGGTCTCCACATCGTCTTTCAGGCGCACAAGCTCCCGCGAGATGCGCGCCTGCTCGGCGAACTCGATCAGGTTCTGGCGGCGCTTGGGCTGCTTGATCTCCTCGGCGCGCGCGAGAAGCGTGTCGAGATCACCATACTCCTCCAGCAACTGGGCGGCTGTCTTCACGCCGATGCCAGGCACGCCGGGCACATTGTCAGTGGAATCGCCGGCGAGCGACTGCACATCGACCACCTTGTCCGGCGTCACGCCGAACTTGTCCATCACCTCGTCCTCGCCGATCACGAGGTCCTTCATGGGATCGAACATGCGCACGTGTTCGCGCACGAGCTGCATCAGGTCCTTGTCGGACGACACGACGATGGTCTCGATCCCGCGTGCCTCGGCCTCGCGGGCATAGGTCGCGATCAGGTCGTCGGCCTCGTAGCCCTCGACGGCGATGGACGGCAGGCCGAAGGCGACGGTGGCCTCGCGGATCAGTTGGAACTGGGGGCGCAGCTCCTCGGGCGGCTCGTCGCGGTTGGCCTTGTATTCGGGATAGATGTCGTTGCGGAAGTTCTTCCGCGCGGCGTCGAAGATCACCGCCATGTAGTCATAGGCACCGTCGTCGCGCGCCCGGTCGATCATCTTCAGCAGCATCGAGCAGTAGCCGTTGACCGCATTCGTGTAGACGCCGTCGGAGCGACGGAACGCCTCCAGCGGGCTGGAGTGGAAGGCCCGGAAGATGAACCCGGAACCGTCGATCAGGTAGAGGCGGGCCGGTGCGTCACCGGCGGAGGATATCGAGGCAGCCATGGCGCTAGGTTTAGCGCAATTGCGCTTGGCCAAACAGGCGCGGATGTCCACAGGGTGCCACCCCGGGACGCGGCGTTACATGCCTTTGACGGCCGTCACCAGGTTCTGGCGCAGTTCCTCGATGGTGGAATGCACGCCGCCCGTCGAGGCCACATCGATCCCCAGCCACGACTTGATGCCGTAGCCGGTGACGAAGACCGGCACCGAGAGCACAAGCGCGATCACGGCGATCACAAACACATTGCCCATGGTAGCCACGGGATGGAACTTGCGGTCGTGGGCGCGGCGCTTGCGCGAGCGCCGTTCGCGCCCCAGCAGGAACACGATGTAGGTCCGCGCGAACGGGATCGAGAAGCGCAGGTCGACGGAATGCGCGCCGCGCGAACGCCCGGCGAAGTTCTTCTTGATCTCAAGAAGCTGCTCGTCGGTGAAGCTGCGCGCGAGCGCAGGCGACATATCCCGGAAGAAATCTTCCAGGAACGGATCCTCGCCGGCGGGGTTCCCGCGATGTCTGTGGTCGATACCCATAACCCGGCGAGGCTACGCGCGGGCGGTTAACGAATTGCCTACGAAAGACCGCTTTCTCCGGACATTTCCAAGAGCATCGCCTCCGGCTCCTGCCAGCCCGGCAGGGCCTGAAAGCGCTCCAGCCAGGCTCCGGCCGCCGGCCAGTCCGCGATGTCGATTTCCGCGTCGCGCCAGACAAGAACAAACGGGTGGACGCAGAACTCGGCGATGGTCGGCCGCCCGCCGACAAGCCAGTCATTCGCCTGCAGGTGCCGGTCCAGAAGGTCCATCCCGCGCAGCATGTTGGGACGGTAATGGTCCTTGATGACCACGGGCTCTCCACCCATGAACCGGTTGATGTATCGAAGCCGCGCCAACCCGGCGGAAAAATAGTCGGTCGCGAAGCCGAACCAGTTGTCGATCTCGTAGTTCTCGAACTCGTCGTCGGATCCGTACTGGCCGGTCTTGCGCGCGAGATGGCGCAGCATCGGCCCGGTCTGGAACAGCACCCGGTCGCCGTCGATCATGGTCGGCACCCGGCCCCAGGGGTTCAGCGCCTCATACTCGGGCGACTTGTGCGCGCCGTTCATCAGGTCGATGACCTCGAACACGAACGGCGTGTCCGTCATCGCCATCATCAGCGCGGCCTTGTGGGTGTTGATCGACTGCTTCTGGCCAATCAGGCGGATCGGGGCGTTGGACATGTCGCGGGCCTGCTTTTCGGCTTATTTCTTCGGCGGCCAGTTGGGTCTGGGCATCAGGTCGAGCTGGGTGCCCCATCCGGGAATGGCCTCGAAGCGCTTCCGCCACGCTGCGAAGTTCGGATAGTCCGCCGGGTCGTATCCCGCATCCTCCATAAAGGTCGCGACGGGATAGCAGGACATGTCGGCGATGGTCGGCCGGCCGCAGGCGAGCCATTCGTTTGCGCCCAGATGGGGCTCGATGATCCCCAGCCCACGGTCGGCAGATTTCTTGAAATGCGCGAAAGTGTCGGTCTTGTCACCCGCACCGAAAAGCCGCTCGAAGCGCAGCCGCGCAAGGCCAAAGGAGAAGTAATCGACCGAGAAGCCGATCCAGTCGCCGATCCGCGCCTGCTCCTCCCAGTTTGCATAGCCGAACTGGCCGGTCTGCTCGAAGAGGTAGCGCAGCGTGTCGAAGCTCTGGCGGATAATCAGGTCGCCATGCACCAGGGTCGGTACCTTGCCCATGGGATTCACAGCCAGGTATTCCGGCAGCAGATTGGAGCCGTCCATCAGGTCGATCAGCTTGAAGTCATAGGCCGTGCCGGTCATCGACAGCATCAGCGCGGTCTTGTAGGCGTTGCCCGAACGCGGGTGCCCGTAAAGTGTGTATTCAGCCATTGGTAAATTCCCCAGCAAGACGAGGTCCGATGCTAAGGGCGCGGAAGCCGCCAGTACAGGCGTTCGCGCGCAACGCGTTCCTGATCGAACCCGAGCTTTTCCAGCGTACGGATCGAGGCGGCGTTTTCCACCGTACAGTCCGCGGTGACCGCGCTGACGGCGGTGTCACAGAACGCCCAGTCGATCAGTGCGCGGCAGGCCTCGACTGTCAGGCCCCGGCGGCGATGCGGCGCGACAATCTGGTAGCCAAAGGCGACCTCGCCCGCAGCGTTGGGCGGACCATGGAACGATGCCGCACCCACGACCATGCGCTCCACATTGTACCGGAACAGCCAGAGGCCCCAGCCGGCAGGGTCGCGCGGTGCCGTGTGGCCAAGCGCCGAGTTGGCCGCATCGTCGAGGCGCTGGGCGAACGCGGGAAGTTTCGAGGCGAGGTCCGCGTCCGGAAAGTCACGGTGGATGAGCCCGCCTGCCAGATCCGCCGCCAGTTTGCGGTCGGACAGCAGCGCGCGCGCCAGTTCACGACCAACCGGGACCAGCGCCATGCGTCTTGTCTGGATCGGCGCGGGAAGCGCCTGCACGCCTCGGGTCAATGGCCCGCCGTGGCCGGGGCGTCGGCGGAGAGCACAAAATGGCGCCCGCAATAGGGACAGTCGATTGCTGCCTTCTCACCCATGTTCAGGAACACCCGCGGATGGCCGAGCGCACCCCCACCGCCGTCGCAGGCAATCTCTCGGCTTTCGACTTCGACGGTTTCGGGCGGCTGCATCGCAAGTGCTCCTGCAAACGATTGACTGGCCAACGGTATCCGGGGCGAGGCGGTTGTACCGGCCACGCGAACGCCATACATAGGCGAAGCGCATCCGCGCGACAACACGGTTCGCACCTTCCTGAAACCCCGTCACGGCGCGACATGGCCAACGCGATCAATCACGAGGCACCGCAACCCGCATACTCCGATCTTCCGGAGCATGCGATATCCGCGCGCGGCCTCGACAAGGTCTACAAGTCGCAGGGTGGAGGCGTGGTCCACGCGCTGCAAAGCATCGATCTCGACATTCCACGCGGGGGCATTTTCGGCCTGCTCGGCCCGAACGGCGCGGGCAAGTCGACCTTCATCAACATTCTTGCCGGGCTGGTGGTGAAATCCGGCGGACAGGCACAGGTGTGGGGGATCGACATCGACCGCGAGCCACGCCAGGCCCGTGCGGCCATCGGCGTGGTGCCGCAGGAACTGAACCTCGATGCCTTCTTCAGCCCGCGCGAGATGCTGGAGGTGCAGGCCGGGTTCTACAGCGTGCCGCCGCGCGAACGGCGCACGGAAGAAATCCTCGAACGCGTCGGGCTCGCCGACAAGGCGGACGCCTATTCCCGCTCGCTCTCCGGCGGCATGCGCCGGCGCCTGCTGGTCGCCAAGGCACTCGTCCACAATCCGCCCGTGCTGGTGCTGGACGAGCCGACAGCGGGCGTCGATATCGAGCTGCGCCGCTCGTTGTGGGAGTTCGTGGCCGAGCTGAACCGGAATGGCACGACCATCGTCCTGACCACGCACTACCTCGAGGAAGCCGAGGAGCTGTGCGACCGGATCGCCATCATCAACCAGGGCCGGGTCATCGCCTGCGACGAGACCCGTGCGCTGGTCAGCCGGCTCGACAACAAGGAACTGCGCATCACGGTGGCAGAGGATCTGGACGATGTCCCGGCCGCACTGTCCGCCTTTGCCGCCGAGCTGCGCACACCCAACACCCTCGTCTTTCGCTACCGGACCCGCGAAACCGCCGTGCAGGCGATCCTGTCCGCCGTTTCGGATGCCGGCCTGACCGTTACCGACCTGTCCACCGAAGAACCGGACCTTGAGGATGTGTTCCTCGCCCTGACCCGCGACAGCGGAGACGAAGCATGACGGCGCGGCGTATACTGCCGTTGCTTCTCCTGGCCATTCTGGCCGCCTGTTCCCCCCGCCTCCAGGACCCCGGTCCTCTCGCCGACCAGCCCATGCTGCCGAAACTGACCGAAACCCATTACGTTACCGGTGACGGCACCGAACTTCCGCTGCGGCGCTGGTCGCCGGCGACCACGCCGCGGGCGGTCGTGGTGGCCCTGCACGGGTTCAACGACTACAGCGAGGCCTTCGCAACCTTTGCGCCCTGGATGGCCGAGAACGGCGTGGCGGTGCTGGCCTATGACCAGCGCGGCTTCGGGAAATCCGGCCAGACCGGCTTATGGCCCGGCCATGAGGTTTTGATCGCCGATGCGCGCGGCGCAGTCGAGGCCATCCATGACGCCTATCCCGGCCTGCCGGTCTATGCGCTGGGCGAGAGCATGGGCGGCGCCGTGCTGATGACGGCCTGGGACCGTGAACCCCTGAATGTGGATGGCCTGGTCCTGGTCGCGCCGGCCGTCTGGGGCCGCGAGACGATGCCCGGCTACCAGAGCGCCAGCCTTTGGCTGTTCGCGCACACCATGCCCTGGCTGTCGCTGACCGGTGAGGGCATCAAGCGGCACCCGTCGGACAATATCGAGATGCTCCGCGCGCTGGGGCGCGACCCGCACGTCCTCAAGAGCACCCGCGTGGATTCCATGTGGGGTATCGTCAACCTGATGGACGACGCGCTCGCATCTGCCGGACGTTTTGACGCGCCGGCATTGATGCTGTTCGGCGCACATGATGACATCGTGCCGCCCGCCGCCTCCCGACGGACAATCGCCAGACTGCCGGACGAGACCGATCCGCGCCGCAAGGTGGCGGTCTATGAGGATGGCTATCACATGCTGCTGCGCGACCTGCAGGGTGAGACCGTCTGGCGCGATATCCTGCAATGGATCAGCGAACCGTCGGCCCCCCTGCCCTCGGGCGCGGACACGGACATGGCACTGGCGAAGCTGCCGCGCGGCTAGCTTTCGCTTTCTTCTCCGGCCGGGTCCGGCGCCTCAACTTCATTGGGCGGCCGGTTGGCGTGGCTGTTCAGGAATGCCTCCAGGTCCGCTGGCCCACGCGCCATTCACAGCCGAGTTTCACCGCACGCAGGGTGTTGTCGTGAATCCATGCCCGCACGGTGCTTTCGCGAACCTTCAGGAGATCCGCCACCTCGTGAACGGTCAGCATGGGGCGGGTCAGCATGCGGGCATCCTAGCAGCTGATCTATTTTTGTCGATGTTTGTAAGTGTTTGCTAAAGTTTGTGATTGCCACCCCATCTAGGGAGATGTTGCGAAGGTTGGGAGGACGTTCGCGCTGCTTTTTGATGGGGAGCCACCGTGATCCAGACAGCAAACGAGAAATTCCGCACGCTCGCCAACCATGAAGCGACGCCCGGCGTGCTGCTCATTGCCAAGGCCGTGTTCGCACTGCTGCTGGACAACTCCCCCCTCGACTGGATCTACGACGCGCTCCTGACGGTCCCCGTGGCCATCCAGGCCGGGTCACTGATCATCGACAAGCCGCTGCTGCTCTGGATCAACGACGTCCTGATGGCTGTGTTCTTTTTCCTCGTGGGCCTGGAGATCAAGCGCGAGCTGATGACCGGCCACCTTTCGGACATGCGGACCGCCGCACTGCCCGCGATCGCGGCGTTCGGCGGCATGCTGGTCCCGGCACTAATCTTCACGGCCTTCAACGCCGGCAGTGCCGAAGAGATGCGGGGCTGGGCCATCCCGGCCGCAACGGATATCGCCTTCGCGCTCGGTATCCTGGCGCTTCTCGGCAGCCGCGCGCCGGTCGCATTGAAGGTGTTACTGCTCGCCGTGGCCATCATCGACGATCTGGGCGCCATCGCAATCATTGCCGTCTTCTTTACGGCAGACCTCTCTTGGGCCGCATTGGCTGTGGCCGCGATCGCACTGATCGCTCTGTCGGTGGTCAATTTGTCAGGGGTTACACGGATCGCACCCTACCTGCTGATCGGCGTGATCATGTGGGTCGCGGTGCTGAAGTCCGGCGTGCACGCCACGCTCGCGGGCGTCATCGTGGCCTTCTTTATTCCGCTGAAGGCCGAAGATGAAGACGGTCAGGCGCCGCTGCTGCATCTGGAGCACAAGCTCGCGCCATGGGTCGCGTTCTTCATCATGCCCGTGTTCGCGTTTGCGAATGCAGGTGTCCATCTGGGCGGCATCACCCTGTCGGACTTCCTGGCGCCCCTTCCGCTCGGCATCGCGCTGGGGCTCTTCGTGGGCAAGCAGATCGGCGTCTTCGGCTTCACATGGGCCGCGACGAAGTCGGGCCTGTGCCGGCTCCCGGAAGGGATCAACTGGGCGCATGTCTACGGCGTCGCCGCGCTGGCCGGGATCGGCTTCAACATGAGCCTGTTTATCGGGACACTGGCGTTCGAGGATCCCGAGCATGCAAAGGCCGTGCGTATCGGCGTGCTGACGGGTTCGACCTTCTCCGCAATCCTCGGCTACATCCTGCTGCGGATGGCCACCTCAGCTGACCGCGCGGAAACCGCTGCGGCCTCCTGACCCGGCCTGGCGCCTGACGCGGCCTAAGACTTGGGCTTCAGGTCCAGCGAGGCCGAGTTCATGCAGTAACGCAGACCCGTCGGCTGCGGACCGTCGGGGAAGACGTGCCCCAGATGCGCGTCGCATTTCGCGCAGACGACCTCATGACGGACCATGCCGTAGGACCGGTCCGTGTGGGTTTCGACCGCATCTTCCGACACCGGCTGCCAGAAGCTGGGCCATCCCGTGCCGGAATCGTATTTTGTATCGGATTCGAACAATGCGGCCCCGCAACACACACAATGAAACGTCCCGGACGCCTTGGAATCGTAATATTTGCCTGTAAAAGCGGGTTCGGTTCCGGCCTGGCGCGTGATCCGGAATTGCTCCGGCGTCAATTCCGCACGCCACTCCTCTTCGCTCTTCCGGACCTTGTTTTCAGTGCCGTCGGCCATGGTTGTCTCCTGTCATACATACGCCGCAATCTTAAGGAATATATGGGCTTTCCGGCCCTTTCGGGCAACGCATGCTTGACGCGGAGCGGGTTTGGCGTATGGTCCCGCGCGTGAAGCGCCCGTAGCTCAGCTGGATAGAGTGTCGGCCTCCGAAGCCGAAGGTCACAGGTTCGAATCCTGTCGGGCGCGCCACTTTGGCACGCAAGTTGCGTAGATGGGGCAAAGTTCGCTGAACCTGTTTCAAATTGCACTTAACAAGCTTAGCAGGACAGCTTTTGGTAGTATGATATGCATCTTCGGAGGGTGCTGTTGGGAAACAACACAGCGTTTTGGTTCCAAAACGCTCAAACCAACAAACAGACGAGAATGATCATGAGCCTTTTTCACCGTAAACTTCACGCACTTGTACTGACTGCTGCCCTGGCCGTTGCCCTGGTCTAGGTTGCGACGACATCGGTATTTGCGCAGACAACGCTGCTGTTTGAGGATCGCGCGTCCAACGTCAAGACCGGCACAGAGTTCGAGGCGAAAGGGCCTTTCGAAATTCGCTGGAGCGCGACAGGCGGAAAATTCCTTGTGAAGGTTGTCGACAAGAACGACATCGAACTGATTTCCAGCGCGCCCCAGAGCCGCGAAGACGATCAGGGACCGATGACGGGGAAGCTGCCGTTCGCAGGCCCGGGCGTGTTCAAGCTCGTGGTTGAAGCAGCCGGGCCCTGGCATGTCCGTGTCGTTGCGACGGAACAGTGATCTGAGCCTCTCCCCGCTCGAATAGTTAATCAGCACGCCCGGCTCCCCGCGGAGCCGGGTGTTTCGTTTGACAGGGGCCGTTTCGGATCCCATGTCACAAACATGCCTTGCCGATCCCGAAATCGTCACGCCGGCGACATGGCATTGCGCCATGTTGCGTCCACCATCGGGAATATCGCGATGCCCGGGACGTTAACCATCCGGAATTTCGCGTGACCCCAGAACTGCAAGTTGCGATACAGTGTTCTTGAAACGAAAGACGACGGGCGCGACGGAGACACCTGAAAAAGGTGAGACCGTCCCCCACGGGAAAACAAACATGAGCGATGTCGAACAGACCCAGGCGGCGCCGGCCCGCAACCTGGATGAAATCCCCCCGGTCCCTTTTGGCGGCTCCACCGCCCGGCGCAATCCAGAACCGCCGCGCCAGACGCGCAGTGTCGGCGCGCGCATGACGGTCGGTCCAGGTATCAAGCTGAAGGGCGAAATCTCGGATTGCGACACCCTTGTGGTGGAAGGCACGGTGGACGGCACATTGGCCTGTGAGGTCCTGGAGATTTCTGAAGGCGGTATCTTCACCGGCACGGCAAACGTGACCAATGCTGAGATCCATGGCCGGTTCGAAGGCGAACTGACGGTCAAGGGTGTCCTGCACATCCGCTCCAGTGGCCATGTGGAGGGCACGGTGAAATACGGGCGCATCGAGGTCGAATCAGGTGGCGAGATCGCCGGAACGATTACCCGCGAGGAAGACGCCGCAGCAGCCGTAAAGCCCGCGAACCAGAGTCCCACGGGCGTCAGCCGGACGGCCTGAACGACCGGCTCTGGCAATTGCGGGAGGCAGCCATGCGGCGAATACGCACACTGGCCGCCCCGCGCAATTGACTTGTCCCCGGTGCGTTCCTACATTCCCGCCATCATCTAAATCGCGGCATCGGTCAGCGCCTGTTTTGCGCGGCCTTTCCCGAACGAGCAAACCAGCCGGATTGCGCGAACCCAGCGCATCGGGAACAGGTTTGCCTTTCGCCTACCGCACCGCACCGCCCTCTCCGGGCCGGGACGCGGCCCACAACTATGGAGTGCTTTAATGGCCGAAGAAAAACTTCCAATTGCAATACTCGCCGCCGCCGGATTTGCCGAAACCACCTTCACCGACACCCAGAAAACGCTCCTTGCGCGTGGCCGCAAGGTCAAGGTCGTCTCGCCCGATGGCGGGCTCGTACAGGGCTGGCATGACGGGGCCTGGGGCCATCACTTCATGGCTGATGAGGACATCGCCAACGCGCTGGCCGCGGATTTCGACGGCCTGATCCTGCCCGATGGCAAGAACAGCGCCGACACCCTGTCGGAAAACCCGCATACCAAGCGCCTGATCGCGGCCTTCATGGACGCCGAGCAGCCGGTGCTGGTCGTCGGCGAGGCGATCCGCCTTCTGGTTCCCGCCAATGTTGCGGCCGCGCGCCGTATCGCCGGTGCGCCGGATGTGGGCGAAGACCTCGCCCGCGCGGGCGCCAACTGGGAGCCGAATGAGAACGTCGTTATTGACGGCAACCTCATCACGTCGCGCAGCGATGCTTCGAATGCCGGTCGGCTGGAAGCCTTCCTCGAGATGATCGACGGCAAGAGCGTGTCCGAAGCCGCCTGACCTGCCGGTCAAAATATCGGAATATCGTGAAACGCCCGGCCCCGGCCGGGCGTTTTGCTATGTGCGGACCTGAAAGGTCACCACGAGGCTCGGTACCGGCACGTCGTACTCCTCACGCAGGAATGCCGTCTCCGCGTTCACCTGTCCAAACCCTGCTTTGAGCCCGGCCGTTACGATGTAGTCCGCACCATGAAGGTAGCGCCCGGTCTCGGAAAGCACCCAGGTTGCATCGCCCTCCGCCGCCTCGAACGTGGAGACAAAGATGCCGTCATCCGTCAGAACACGGCTCACCTGCTCGAAGGTGGCGTCCAGCGCACCCACGTAGATCAGGACATCCGCAGCGGTTACGACCTCGAAGCAGGCATCCGGCATCTTCCGGAGTTCTGCCTCGATCTCACCCTCGATAAGTTCATCGTACAAGTCCCTTTCACGGGCCCGGGCCAGCATATCGGGAGACAGGTCAAGGCCGACCAGGCGCTCCGCACGGTCGCGCAGCCGGGCCCCCACCAGACCAGTGCCGCATCCAAGGTCCAGAACCCGTCCGAGTCCGCCCGGCCGTGCGGCAGTCAGCGTATCGTCTGTCACCTCCGGCCCGATATACTTGAGCCGCTCGGTCAGGTGCTCGTCGAAGTGGTGGGCGTACCAGTCAAAATATTCGACGATATAGTCGTCGGGTGCGCGTGCGGGTTTCTCACCCTCACCGAACGCTGCCGCCATGAATGCGGGGGCCGGCCTGTCAGGCTCGATCTCCATGCAGCGCCGGTAATGTGCAAGCGCTTCTTCCCGCCGGCCGTTCTGGCCGTGGTAGTCGCCCAGCAGCCAGTGCGCCTGGATACAGTCCGGATCAATTGCCAGCGCTCGTTCGAAGCAGGTTCTCGCACGGTCAATATGGCTGTGGAACAGCAGTGACGCGCCGACATCCGCCAGATGCCTGGCTTCGGCGGAATCTCCCGCATGTCGCGCTTCGGCCGACGCCGCCTCATCACCGAGGATCGCAAGTGCCTCGGCCAGTTTGTGCCACGCGGCGACATGGTCAGGACTGTCCGCTACGACCTTGCGCAGCAAAGGGGCTGCACCGGCAGAATCGCCGGCGCGCATCATCTCGGTTGCCTTGAAAAAATCTTCTGCCGTCATCGTGCAATCATGCACGGACTGTTTTCCTGTCGCCGTTCCAATTACTGACGGCGTCAGGCCGGATACAACAGGAGTTTCGTCCGGAGGCCGTCGGCCTACTTACACTTCTTGGAGACCTTGCCGCCACCGTCCGGGGGCGGGCACGGCGTGGGAAGGCTTTTTGCGTTGGCGCTGCGATCCAGATGCACGATGGTCGGCGCGGTGTAGGCAATGCCCGCGGCAAGGCCCAGACGCGCCAGCGCCTTTCGGCGGCTGATCTCAGGCGTTTCGCGGTTTTCTTCGTTAATCTGGTCTTCCATCATCCACCTGTCGGCTTGCGGCCCGTGCCGCCCGATCGAAGAGAAACTCCCCCAATCGGCTCTGGCATAATATAGTGGTGCTTCAGCCGGATGCAACCACACTTATTGTATTTGTCTTTATTAAACAGACGGTTATCCCGATGTCTGAATCACCGGATCCTTCGGAAATCCTGCTCGCCGCGCCAGAGCAGACCGTGGCAACCACGCGCGGTGTGTGCCGGCATCTCGTGGCGCGCGGCTATGCGGTGCTGACGGAATTCTCGCTCGCGAACAACCGCCGGGCGGATGTGGTGGGGCTGTCGGAAAGCGGCGAATTCATCATCGTCGAGGTAAAGGTGTCCGTCGCCGATTTCCGGGGTGACGCCAAGTGGCCGGAGTATGAAGAGTTCTGTGACCGGCTGTACTTCGCTGTGCCGCCCCACTTCCCGGCGGACATCCTGCCGGATTCGACGGGGCTCATCCTCGCGGATTCCTGGGGGGCTGAGGAAATCCGGCCCGCCCCGGACACCGGCCTGCACGCCAGCCGCCGCAAGGCGCTGACCCTGCGGTTTGCCCGCGCGGCCGCCGAGCGGCACCAGCGGCTCGTGGATCCCCGGATCTAGAAACTGCCTAGCCGGTCAGGCGGGCAATCGTGCCAGTGGTCGAGAACCCGTCAACCAGTTCGGCCAGCACGACCCTTCCGCCATAGGACTGTACGAACTCGCCGCCGACCACATCCTCGGGCTTGTAGTCCGCACCCTTCACCAGCACGTCAGGGCGCAGCGCCTCGATCAGTTCGCGCGGTGTGTCTTCCGAGAAGATCGTCACGGCATCGACCCCGGCCAGCGAGGCGATCACCCGCGCGCGCGCATCCTGAGGCTGCACCGGACGCGCCGGACCCTTGAGCCGTTGTACCGAGGCATCGTCATTGAGCGCAACCACAAGCCGATCACAGGCCGCGCTGGATTGCTCGATCAGCGAGATATGCCCGGGATGGACCAGGTCGAAGCACCCGTTCGTGAAACCGATGGTCAGGCCGCGCGCGCGCCACTGGGCCACACGGTCGAGAAGCTGTGCGCGATCGAGATACTTGGCGCCGAGGCCTGCGCCGCCGCCGAGTGCGTCGGAAAGTTCATCGCGCCGCACCACCGCCGTGCCGACCTTGCCGACCACGATGCCGGCGGCGACGTTGGCGAGCTGCGCCGCATCGGCCAGTGCCATCCCGGCAGCCAGCCCCGCCGCAAGCGCGGCCACCACGGTGTCGCCCGCGCCGGAGACATCGAACACCTCACGCGCCAGCGCCGGCAGATGGGCGGGCGCGCCTTCGCCGATCACGGTCATGCCCTGCGGCCCGCGCGTCGCGATAATGGCCGCGACGCCGCATGCAGAAACAAGGCTTCGTGCTGCCGCCTCCACCTCGCTGTCGCTGCCGGTCGGCAGGCGTGAGGCATCGGCCAACTCACGCCTGTTCGGTGTCAGCACGTCCGCCCCGCGATATCGGGTGAAGTCGGTCCCCTTGGGGTCGACCACGACCGGCACTCCTGCTTCAGCAGCAGCCTCGATCACCGCCGCGATCACTTCGCCGGTCAGGACACCCTTGCCGTAGTCCGACAGGACGAGCGCGCCGTACCCTCCACCGGCGAGGGCGGAGATGGCGTTATCGCGCACCTTGTCCAGTGTCGCGGCACCGATGGCGCTGGTGTCTTCCTCGTCGGTACGCAGCATCTGCTGTGCGCCGGCAATAAACCGTGTCTTTACTGTGGTCGGACGCGACGGGTCGGTGAGAAGGCCGAGTTCCACGTTTGCGTCGCCATCCAGCACCCCGGATGTCTCGCGGCCAGGCTCATCGTCACCGACAACACCGACCAGCTGCACGGCCGCGCCCAGCGCCGACAGGTTGCGCGCCACATTGCCCGCCCCGCCCACGGCTACGGCCTCGCGCTGCACCCGCAGCACGGGGATCGGCGCTTCCGGCGAGATGCGTTCGACATCACCATAGACGAACCGGTCGAGCATCACGTCGCCCACACAGAGCACGCGGGCGGTGTTGAGGCGCGCCAGCCATTCGATGAGACGGGGTGCATTGTTCATGGCCCGACTGGATAGCAGATTGGTCACGGTGCGGTCATCACGCCTTGTCGGTCCGCCGGAACAGGAAATCCGCCTGGATGGGCTTGCCGTCGCGCGTGTGGGCGACGTTGTACCGGCCGGCTTCGACAAAGCCGTGGGCCTCGAGGAACGCGGCGACGTCCGCCGCCCATCAGGAAATCGGTCAGGACCGGGGAGGCCATCTCGGAAAATCGCGCCACGGCCTGCGGCGAGACGTCGTCCACGCGCCCGCGCGCGACAGTCCGCCACAACGTGGCGCCGGCTTCACGCGTGACCTCGCCTCCCGCCACCGTCAGGTCTCGAGGAACGTCCGCTCGTGCCCCTGCAACACGACACAGGTCAGGTGGCCGGTCGCATAGGCCCCGGTGTCGACCCCGATCCGGTTGGGCCGGTCGACCGGGTGGT
Source organism: Alphaproteobacteria bacterium (assembly GCA_038117045.1). Lineage (GTDB taxonomy): Bacteria > Pseudomonadota > Alphaproteobacteria > UBA6615 > UBA6615 > JABJAG01. The sequence goes on from JAYOFE010000005.1 coordinate 27,048, forward strand.
CGACGACCGTGTGGCCATGGACGACCACCACACCGTGATCGGAGGGATCGTCCAGGAACTCGCCGCGTATCCACAACAGGTCGTCGGGATCCTGCTCGTCGAGCGCAACACCCGGGCGCACACCGGCATGCACGAAGGCGTAGCCGCCTTCACGGTGGAGGACCGGCATGGCGGCCAGAAAGTCGCGATGGGCATCGGGAAAGGCATGGCGGAACTCGCTCTGCATCCGCGATGCCTGGTTCGCATCCATCGACGATTCCACACCATAGCTCATGAGCGTCTCGATACCCCCGTTCGAGAACCATTGCCGCGCAACGCTGGAATCCTCCAAGAACCGCAGCAGGAAGGCCTCATGGTTTCCCTTGATGAAGACCCGTTCAAAACCGGCGGGTCCCTCGTCCAGCAGGTGATCCAGGACACCGCGCGTTTCATAGCCGCGGTCGACATAATCGCCGAGGTAGACGATGAGCCGCCGATGCGCATCCCGACCGTCCGCGTCGCGCACGATCATGCGCTCCAGATCCGTCAGCAGATCGAGCCGCCCGTGGACGTCGCCGATGGCGTAAATCAGGGTTCCGTCAGGGGCAGCGTAGTTCGCGGCAGGCGGACCGGATGGGCGGGAGAACAACTTCCTGAACATGTCCCGATCCTAGCACGGGCGCTGTCGCCGCACAGGTCTACGCGGCGCCCGACAAGGGGAGTTTGATCATTTTCACGGCCGAGTCCGAACCACAGGTCCGAAACAGAAAAAATCAAAGCGTTTCCGCAATTTAAGCCGTTTACGGTAATCACAGCCTTTCGTTTACCTTCGGCAGCGTCGTGGACAAGAAGGCAATCGCATGGCCGATGCGAACCGTTTTGCAGGAGACCTCCAGACCGGCGCGTCGGTTCTCCTGCGCGTCGGCGATGCCACGATCGTGGCCGTCTTCGCGGTCCTCGTCTACTGGGCGTGGCACAGCAGCCTTGGCCTGCCGGCCATCTATACTCAGGGCATTATCGCCGCCGTCCTGATCCTGGTGATCATCTTCCATGTCGCGCGGCTGTACGAGGAATCCAACCTCGACAGGTTCTTCTTCCAGGTCGGCCGGATGAGTGCCGGCTGGGCCATCGTCATGATGGTCCTGCTGTCCCTTGCGGCGTTGACAAAGGTTACCGACAGCTTCTCTCGCGCATGGGCGATTATCTGGTTCTTCTCGGTTCTCGGCGGCCTGATCGTTGTCCGTGTCATCCTGATGGTACAGATCGCCCGCTGGCGCGAACGCGGCGATCTGCGGCAGAACGTCGTGGTCGTGGGCGCAGGTGAATACGGACAGCGGCTGATCCGTGAACTGCTGTCAGACGCCAGCCGTTCGATCAAGGTCCTGGGAATCTTCGACCGCCGCACCACGCGTGTCCCGAATGAAATCGGGGGAATTCCGGTTGCCGGCGGGATCACGGAGGTGCTCCAGTTCGTGCGCACCAACCGCGTCGACGAGATCATCGTCGCGCTGCCCTGGCGCGCGGGCGGCGAACTTATGGAACTGGTTCAGAGCCTCAAGAGCGCGGCCGCCAACGTGAAATGATCCGCCCCCTTATGAATTGGTCCACCGTGTATTTTAGTGAACGGAGGATCAAGGATGGCAACGAAGCGACACAAACCCGAAGAGATAGTCTCCAAGCTACGGTAAGTTGATGTGCTTGTCGGTCAAGGCCAGGCTCGTATTGACGCGATCCGCCAGGTGCAGATTACGGAGCAAACGTATTACCGCTGGCGCAAGCAGTATGGCGGTATGGGGACGGATCAACTCAAAGAGTTGAAGCGGCTGCAGAAGGAGAACGAGCGTCTTCGCAGGGCTGTTTCCGATCTCACCCTGGACAAGCTCATACTGTCCGAGGCTGCCAGGGGAAACTTCTAAGCCCCGCACGGCGGCGCAACTGCATTGATCTGGTGCGGGGCAAGTTCGCCGTATCGGAACGCCGTGCCTGTCGTGTCCTGAGACAGCATCGTTCGACACACCGTTATGTTCCAAAGATCCGGGATGACGAGGACCTTCTGGTCCGGGACATGATCGAATTAGCCCGGCAGTACGGCCGTTACGGGTATCGACGGATCGCGGCGATGCTGAGAGAGGCAGGCTGGCAACTGAACGACAAGCGGGTCGAGCGCCTGTGGCGTCGTGAGGGGCTGAAGGTTCCCATGAAGCAGCCGAGGAAAGGCCGGCTCTGGCTCAATGACGGATCGTGCATCCGTCTCAGGCCCCGGCATGTTGACCATGTCTGGTCGTACGACTTCGTGCATCACCGAACAGAAGACGGGCGAGCCTACAGAACGCTGAACATCATCGATGAGTTCAGCCGCGAATGCCTGGCGATCAGGGTGAAGCGGAAGCTCAACTCGACGGATGTGATTGATGCCCTGACCGACCTGTTCATCATCCGGGGTGTTCCGGCCTACATCCGCTCGGACAACTGGCCGGAGTTCATCGCGGATGCGGTCAGGCAATGGATCAAGGCTGTCGGTGCCCAAACCGCCTACATCGAACCGAGGTCACCCTGGGAGAACGGATACTGTGAGAGCTTCAATGCCCGGTTCCGCGATGAGCTCCTGAACGCAGAGATCTTCTACAGCCTCAATGAAGCCCGGATCGTCATTGAGCAGTGGCGACGGCAATACAACACGAAACGTCCACACTCAGCCCTCGGATACAGGCCACCAGCACCGGAAAGCATCATCCCTATGGAGGTCAAAAGAATGATGCACTAACATTTATATCGGACCAGTCAGTGGGGGCGGGTCAAAGAGAAAATACTACTTAAAATAGTTCTTCCGTTGAACGTTCAACGAGTCTGCGCGCCCAGCGAATTGATTCCGTTGACGGAATCGGTTTGGTCAGGCGGGGCGGTTCGGGCGGCCCAGCAGTCCGCGTGCGATAATACCTGCCTGAATCTCGGCCGCGCCTTCGAAAATATTCAAAATGCGCGCATCCAGCAGGACACGCGAAATCACATACTCCTCGGCATAGCCGTTGCCGCCGTGGATCTGCAGCGCGTTGTCCGCGTTGGACCAGGCGACCCGCGCGCCGAGCAGCTTGGCCATGCCCGCCTCGATGTCGCAGCGCTGTCCGGAATCCTTCTGCCGGGCCGCGTAGAGGGCGAGCTGGCGGGCGATCATCGTCTCCGTCGCCATCCAGCCCAGCTTGCCGCCGACCCGCGCGAACTCTACGATCGGGCGGCGGAACTGCTCGCGGTCGTTTGCATAGCCGAAGCCCAGCTCCAGCGCGTTCTGGGCGACACCAACGGCCCGCGCGGCGGTCTGGATGCGCGCCGTCTCGAAGGTGGCCATGAGCTGCTTGAAGCCTTCGCCCTCCCGGCCGCCCAGCAGGGCATCGGCGGGCACCTCGAAGCCGTCGAAGCCCAGCTCGTATTCCTTCATGCCGCGATAGCCCAGCACACGGATCTCGGTGCCCTCCAGCCCGGTGACGGGGAAGGGGTCGTCATCGGTGCCGCGCGGCTTCTCTGCCAGGAACATGGACAGGCCGCGATAGCCGTCCTCGTCGGCGACGGTGCGCACCATCAGCGTCATCAGGTCGGCGCGCGCGGCATGGGTGATCCAGATCTTTGCGCCCTTCACCCGATAGACATCGCCGTCGCGGGTCGCGCGGGTGCGGATATGCGCCAGGTCGGAGCCGTGATTGGGCTCGGTGAAGACGGCCGTCGGCAGGATCTCGCCGGACGCAATTTTGGCGAGGTACTTCTCCTTCTGCTCCGGCGTGCCGTGGACGCGGATCAGCTCCGCCGCGATCTCGGATCGCGTGCCCAGCGAGCCGACACCGATATAGCCGCGCGACAGCTCTTCCGTGACGATGCACATGGCACCCTTGTCCATGCCCAGCCCGCCGTCTTCCTCCGGCAGGGTCAGGCCGAACACGCCCAGCTCGCCCAGTTCGGCGATCACCTCCAGCGGGATCAGCTCGTCCTTCAGGTGCCATTCATGGGCGAAAGGCGCGACCTTCTCGTCGGCGAAGCGCCGGAACTGGTCGGCGATCATCGCGTGGGTCTCGTCGAGGCCCCGGTCGCCATAGTCACCCCCGGATTCAGCGCCCCGGTTGCGCAGTTCCTCGGCGATGACCTGCCGCGCGGCGATGCCGTCGCCCTCGGCCATGAGCTGGCGCACGGCCGGGCTGTTGAAGAAATCCGCCTCGTCCAGGCCCAGGTCGCCGGGCCGGGCGACCTCGTCCTGGCTCATGGCGATGCCGTATTTGAGCTGCTTCAGGTAGCTGCCGAACCCGCAGCCGAGCATGAGGCGCTCCAGCTCCGACAGCCGGCCTTCACCGTCCAGCCGCTCCGCCCAGCCCAGAAACTGCTCCAGCGCCGTCACATAGGTCGTCATCCACGCAAAGCCGTGCAGCGCGAACTGGTGCTCGTCCAGCTTCGCCGGCTCGACGGGCCCGCCCGGCGCGGCCAGCCCCGCGGCAGCCTGCATGGCGGCATCCCGGTAGGTGCGGGCTTCGGCAAGCGCCTGATGGGCGAGGGAGAGGGTGTCGGAATTGGTCATCATGCCGTCTTAATACCCTCTCCGCCCTTCAGGGGGGAGAGGGTGGTGAGCGAAAGCGAACCGGGTGAGGTGGGTGGTTGCAGCACTTCTGACATGTCCCGGATTGGTTCCGTCGGTTCCCACCTCAACCCGACCCTCTCCTCCCGGGAGGAGAGGGAGACTATGCAGCCCCCGCCACGATCTTCGCGTCGTGTAGCTTTGCGATCTCGCCGTCGCTCATGCCCAGTTCGCCCGACAGGATTTCGTCGGTGTGCTCGCCCAGCACGGGCGCGCGGACATGGCCGCGGTCGAAATCGCCGAATTTATGCGGCGTACCGGGCACGATGTATTCGCCGATGCCGGGCTGCTCGACCTCCGCGAACAGCGGGTTCTTGGTCGATGCGCGCGGGTCCTGTCGCACCATCTGCTCGAAGGTCTGGTACGGCCCCCAGCAGACATTGTGGTGGTCGAAGGTGCGGCGGATATCCGCCAGATTGTGGTGGGAGCACCAGCGCGCGATATGGGCGGAAATCGCCTCGCGCGCGGCGTAGCGGTCCTCCTCTCGGGTGAAGTCCAGCCCGGTCTCGGCCTCCAGCGCGTCCATGGCCGCGCCGGTCTCCGTCGCCTCCACCAGCTTCTTCCACTGGGCGACCGACACGGCGATCACCATCACGCGCCGCCCGTCGCGGGTCGCGAAGTCGCGCCCGTAGCTGCCATAGACGTCGTTGCCGATGGCGGGGCGGGATTCGCCGTTCACCTGCACCTCGCCGATGTAACCCAGGTTGCCGACCGTGGCGAAGGCCATGTCGGCCAGCGAGAGCGAGACATACTGGCCTTCGCCCGTCAGGCGGCGGTGCCGCTCGGCGCCCAGGATGCCCGTCGCCGCGGCATAGCCGGTCGAGACGTCCCAGCCGGGGAAGACATGGTTCACGGGATGCTCGGCCGAGCCGTCACCGGTGACCGTGGGGAAGCCCACCGCCGCGTTGACCGTGTAGTCCACGGCGACCGAGCCGTCCGGGTTGCCGATGATGTTGAGCGCGATCAGGTCGGCGCGCCTCTCGGCCAGCTTCTCGTAGGACAGCCAGCCGCGCATGGGGAAGTTGGTGAGCAATATGCCCTTGTCGTCGCCCGGCCGTGTGATCAGCGCGGTCAGGATTTCCTGCCCCTCGGGCTTGCGGAAATCCACGGCCAGCGAGCGCTTGCCCTTGTTCAGCCCCGCCCAGTAGATCGAGTTGCCGTTCTCGGTGACGGGCCAGCGCCGGTAGTCGATGCCGCCGCCGGGCAGGTCGAAGCGGATCACGTCCGCGCCCATCTGGGCAAGCGTCATCCCGCAGGTCGGCGCAGCCACGAAGGCCGACCCCTCCACGATGGACAGGCCGGTGAGCACGCCGTTCATGGGCGGACCTCGTCGCTGAGCCCCTCTCCCATGGGGAGAGGGGTTTGGGGTGAGGGGGTAAGATGCCGGTGAGCGAACCGAGATGGACCGTAAACCCTCACCCGGCTCGCATTGCTCGCCACCCTCTCCCTCAGGGAGAGGGTTTGATGTGCCACTTGAGACATATTTCCCCCCAAAGACAAACGCCAGACCGGCGTCTAGAATTGCCGCCTAACGTACCATTCGCGCGGGGGGAACACGCAACATGGCCGACACTACAGAACTCACGCCCGAGCTGATCGCGGCGGCGTCGAAGATCGCCTCATCCACCCTGCACGAGGCCGCCGGGCGCATTGGCGCGCTGCCGGCCGCCATCAAGCCGGTGGCAGGGGGCATGACCATCTGCGGCCCGGCCTTCCCGGTGAAGGGCCCGCCGCTGGACAACCTGGCGATCCACTTCGCCATCGACGAGGCAAAACCCGGTGACGTGATCGTCGCCGATGTGGGCGGCCATTACGAGGGCGGCTATTTCGGCGAGGTGATGTGCACATCCGCGCGCGGGCGCAAGCTGGGCGGGCTGGTGATCGACGGCTGCGTTCGCGACGGCAACGAGCTGGCCCAGATGGGCTGGCCCGTCTTCGCGCGGGGGCTGGCCATGCGCGGCACGCTGAAGGACCTGAACGGCGACCTCTATATCAACGAACGCATCGCCATCGGCGAAGCCATCATCGAGCCGGGCGACCTGGTCCTCGGCGACACGGACGGGGTGGTGGTGATCCCCAAGGCGATGGTCCCCGCCGCCATCGAGGCCTCGATCGCCCGCGAAGCCAACGAGGCCGCGGCAATGGACAAGCTGCAGGACGGGAGTACGACGTTGGTGCAGATGCGGGGCTGGAAGCGGGGGTAGTCGTCACCCCACCAGCGCCACGGCCCGGGTCCATCCGGCCGTGCCGCCGCGGATCTTTGTCGGGAAGCACGCCACCATGAAGCCCTTGTCGGGCAGGGCCTCCAGGTTCTGCAGCTTCTCGATCTGGCAATAGGGCGTGTCGATGCCGGCGTAGTGGCCCTCCCAGATGATCGAGGAGTCCTTGGTCTCCTTCCACCGCTCGGACGTGTATTTGAAGGGCGCGTCCCAGGTCCAGGCGTCGGTGCCGCACACCCGCACCCCCTTCGAGGTGAGGTAGAGCGTCGCCTCGCGGCCCATGCCGCAGCCGTGGTCGATGTAGTCGTCGCGGCCGTATGCGGCGGCGGCCGAGGTGTTCATCAGCACGATATCCAGCGGCTGCAGTTCGTGGCCGATGCGCGCCAGTTCCGCGTCGATGTCGGCGGGGGTGACGAGGTAGCCGTCGGCGAAATGGCGGAAGTCGAACTTCACGCCCGGGCGGAAGAACCAGTCCAGCGGCATCTCGTCGATGCCCGGCATCGGGTCGCCGTTTTTGTCCACCGGGTGATAGTGCTTCGGCGCGTCCACATGGGTGCCGTTGTGGGTGGACAGCGTGATGGTCTCCCACGCAGAGGACAGCCCGCTCGGCAGCTCCGCCGGGTCGAGGCCCGGGTACAGCTTCTGCAGCCGCTCCAGCTTGTCGCCATGGCCCATCATGGAAATGCTGGGGCGCATGGTCTCGGGATCGACGATGATCTCGTCATCCAGCGGCATGGAGATATCGATAATCTTGGTGGGCAGCTGCATGGGTGGGTTCCTCTTGTGCCTTTGTCGTCATGGCCGGGCGTGTTCCGGCCATCCACGTGGTTGCGGCATCTTCAGCAGGTGAGTGTGCCGATGGACGTGGATGCCCGCAACAGGTGAGGGCATGACGGGATGTGATTGTTACTCCCTCTCCTCCGCGGAGGAGAGGGTCGGGGTGAGGTAGGGACACCCTTACCATCCGGGGATACCACCTCACCCGGTTCGCTAGCGCTCACCACCCTCTCCTCCAGAGGAGGATAGGGTTATGCCTCGTTGTTCTCTACACTCTGCCCACGACAGCCCCCACGCGCGGGCGTAAGCTCGCGTTCCTGCGACAGGCGGAAGGGGACTCTTTGTGAAAAGGCTCGGGCAATGAAAGACCTCGAATACCGGATCGACGAGATTTACGTGCCGACGGCGCGGCGCAAGACCGTCGATCCCGAACGGGTCGCTGCCATCGCTGAAAGCATGCTCGAAAACGGCCAGGAGACGCCCATCATGGTGCGCGACGACGGCAAGCGCCTGATCCTCGTGGAGGGCCTGCAGCGCATCGAGGCCGCGAAGTCCCTCGGCGAGGAGACAATCATCGGCATCAAGGTGCAGGCGCGAAAGCGGTAGGGCGCGTTACGCGTCTTCCAGCCCGAACGGGTTGTTCGCGAGGCCGGGGAACATGTCGAGGCGGGGCGGGGAGAAGAACTCCACGATCTCGCATTCCTCGCGGTACCAGACCTCGTGCTCCACGCCGCCGGGAATGAGCACGATATTGCCGTCGGTGCAGGTGGCCTTCTCGCCGGTCGAGAACTCGTAGTCGAAGCGGCCCTTCACCAGCCAGGTGATCTGCTCGTTCGGATGCGAATGGGCGGGTACATGGGCGCCGGCGAAGGTCTTGACCCAGAAGCCCATCACCTGCTCGCCGCCCAGCACCTTGATCTGGCCGACGCGCGATTCATGCACGGAGATGTTGTCGAGGTTGTAGATCAGCGTGTCGAGTTTCATCGGCATGGCGGTTCCTCCGGTGTGTTTTGGTTGGAGCGATGATGGCACGAGCCCCTCTCCCATGGGGAGAGGGGTTTGGGGTGAGGGGGTAAGATGTATCCAGGTTCACGCCGATTGACCGTAAACCCTCACCCGGCTCACGTTGTTCGCCACCCTCTCCCTAAGGGAGGGGGTTCATTTGGTCTCGCCCTCCGCCTAAACTCCGCGCCAACAACACACCGGGCAGGGGAGAACGCAATCATGGTCAAGCTCGCGCGCGAGGACATCCGCACCACCGAGGTGCTGGACTGGAAGGGGGTCCACCTCATCCATTTCATGGGCTCGTCCTGTTCCCAGAAGACGCGAATCTCCCTGACCGAGATGGGCGTGGACTGGGAAGGCCACCATTGCGACATCGGCGCCAACGAGAATTTCACGCCCTGGTTCATGGGCATCAACCCGCGCGGGCTGGTGCCGATCCTGGTGCATGACGGCGACGTGTATATCGAGAGCAACGACATCATCGAGTATGTGGATTCGACGCTGGGCGACGGCACGTTGTTCCCGTCCGACCCCGCCGAGCGGGCGGAGATGGACGCGCTGATGAAATACGAGGACGACCTGCACCTGTGCGTGCGCGCGCTGACCTTCCGTTACTTCATGCCGGTGGAGAAGATGCGCAAGCCCGACGAAGCCGTCGACGTCTATGAGGCCGAGGGCGCGGACACCGTCGGCGGGCAGACCGACGGGCGCAAGGCCATCGAGGTCAAGTTCTGGCGCGACATGAACGCCAATGGCGGCATCACCGACGCACAGGTGATCGAGGCCATTGACGAGTTCATGACCGCCTTCGGCAAGCTGGAGGAACGGCTGGAGAAGCACGAGTGGCTGATGGCCTCGGGCTTCACGGCGGCCGACATCGCGTGGTGGATCACGGTCTACCGGATCGCGAAGATGGGCTTCCCGCTCGACCGCTTCCCGAAGCTGCAGGCGTGGCACGACAAGCTGCTGGCGCGTGAGCACTTCGCGAAGGAGGTGGCCCTGCCGCCGCCGGTGGTGGAAATCTCGACCGCCCACCAGGCCGCCTGCGCCGCCGCCGGCCAGTCCATGACCGACGTCATGGCCGCCCACGGGCGGTAGGGCGCAATCCCACCTCACCCGGCTCGCGAACGCTCGCCACCCTCTCCTCCCGGGAGGAGAGGGTCAGGTCGGTTCTCCCTCTCCTCCGGGGAGGAGAGGGTCGGGGTGAGGTGGGAGTTACTGTCTACGCCGCCAGGACGTAGATCGACGACAGCGTCAGCGCCGCCAGCGCGATGCGGCGGAAGGTGGTCTCGCTGGCGAGGTTGAACATGCGCGTGCCGATGGCCGTTCCGGCCATGAAGGGGATGACCAGCGCCGCGGTGATCCACAACACATCGACGGTGATCAGTCCTTTGATGGCGAAGGTCGCGGCCAGCCCGAACAGGATGATCGTGAAATAGCTGATGAGGTTGGCGCGGATCAGTGCGGGCCGTGCATCGCTGGACATCAGGTAGAGGATGACGGGCGGCCCGGCGACGCCGGTTGCGCCCGCCAGCGTGCCGCCGATCAGGCCCACGCAGATCGCCGGGCCGGTACCGCGCGGGCCCCGGTAGCGCCAGCCCGACCACAGGATCAGCGCAAGGATCAGCACGATGGCGCCGATCGCCCGGCGCATCTCGTCGGCGGGCACGGAGGTCAGCACGAAGGTGCCCGCCGGCAGCAGGATGACCGCGGGGATCGAGAAGGCCCAGACCTGCTTCCATTCGGCGACGCGCGCCGCTGGCAGGGTGAGCTGGATGGCGGGCGCGATCTCGACGATGGCGGCCACGGGCACGCCCACCGTCGGCCCGTAGATCAGCGAGAGGACCGGCGCGTTGATCAGTGCCGAGCCGAAGCCCGAGAACCCCCGGATCAGCCCGGACGCGAGCACCGTCAGCGCGGCGGCCAGCAGGCGCGCGTCGATCAGCTCGGCAGGGATGAACGGGAGTTCGGGCATTTCTATGCCTGCTCCCTCTCTTCCAATGGGAGGAGAGGGCCGGGGGTGAGGTGGGGAAAAGCCGGATGAGGGTATTCCACCTCACCCGGCTCGCATGCGCTCGCCACCCTCTCCTCCGGGGAGGAGAGGGAAGATTCTATTGGTCCGCTATTCCCCGAAGCGGATGCCGATGCCGGCCATCGCCTCGCGGGTGTCCTTGCCCCAGCGGCGCTCGATCTCTTCACCGGCGGCTGCCGCGTGGATCACCGTGTCGTGGGCCTCGCCCTCGGGGGACTGGATGGCCACGAACAGGCGGCCCAGGTCCTCGCCGACATTGCGGAACTCGCGATAGATGCCCGCGGGCACGGAGATGAAGTCCATCGGTTCCAGCGTGACGGAGTTCTCGCCGTTGTCGCCCCATGTGATCTCGAACGTCCCCTGGATGCAGAAGAAGTTCTCAACCGTGGAGGTGTGCTTGTGCAGGCCGGAGGAATCGCCCGGCGGGCACTCGGCGATGGTCACGGTCAGGCCCGGCGCGCCCTTGACCGGCGCGATCTTGCTGCGGCCCTGCCAGTCCTTGGGGCTCATCACGGGGAAGACCTTGTCCGACGACATCATCTGCATCGCCTCGGGCGGGATGCCGTGGGCGCTGTTCATGGTGTCCTTGTAGGGCACGAGGTCCGAAAAGCGGACGAGTTGCGGTTCCGTGGTCATGTCTCAAATCCTCTCAGTAATCCCAGCCAATCCAGTCGCACAATCCGCGGCCCATGACCAGTTCCAGATCATCACCATTGAGCCAGTCGAGTTCCTCGGTGAACTGGGTCACGCATTCGCGGTAGGTGCAGGGCAGGCGGGTCAGGTCCGAGCCCCAGAAGACGCGCGACGGGCCGAAGGCGTCGACAACGCGCTTAAGGTGCTCATGGGTGTTCGGCCAGGGATACGCCTGCGACGAGTAGGCGCCGATGGTGCACGCCTTGACCGAGAGATTGGGATATTTCGCCAGGTCCAGCAGCCGGTGCAGGGTGGCGAAGGCCTCGTCATCGACGGTGCGGCCCGGCAGGTCGAGATGATCGACCGTGATCCGCAGGCCCGGGTGGGCGGCGGCGATCTTGCCGGCCTCGGGCGCGGCGCCCGCCAGCATGAACATCACCGGCAGGTTCGCCTTCTCGGCGGCCGACCACAGCCATTCCAGCCCGCCGGATTTCAGCAGTTCCTGCTCTTCCGGCTTGCCCATGGTGAAGCGCAGGCCGAGCATGCCCGGCTGGCTGTTCCAGTCGGCCAGCTTTTCCGCGCCGGACGGGTCGAACAGGTCGAGGCGGCCCAGCACGCGCAGCCGGTCAGGGTATTTCGCGGCGGCGGCGCAGGCCTGCGAATTGTCGTTGCCCATCCACATGGGCGGCACGACCACGGCGCGGTCGACGCCGGCCGCGTCCATCTCGGCGACCAGTTCGTCATCGGTGAAGGTCGGGACCATGCGGTGCCACGGGTTTCCGTCGCCGCGGAAGCTCCACAGGTGGACCTGGGAATCGGCAATCATCATGTTCTTCTCTCCTCCTTGGGCGCCGTTCAGCCGGCACCCGTCGTGTCGCCTGGCTGGGCGTGGGTGCCACGGTCTGGCCGCTTCAGCGAGACGATGTTGCTGTCCTCTATCTTTGCATAGTCCAGGTACCCGAGGCGCGCGATCAGGGTCATCTTGTGCACATCGACGATACCGTCGGTGATGACGTCGTCATCGATGTGGATGCCCACGACTTGACCGATAATCATGTGGGACTGGCTGGTCTTCCCCGGCGGCAGGTCGATGGTCTGCAGGTGCTTGCATTCAAGTGCAACGGGTGAGGCCTTCACGCGCGGTGGTTTGACATTGTGGCACGGTGCCGCCTCGAGCCCGGCTGCCGCCATCTCGTCGACGCTTGCCGGTGCATGTTCGGCCGTCGCGATCATCTCGTGCCGCAGATCCCAGGTGCACATGTTGAAGACGAACTCTCCGGTCTCCTGCACGTTGGTGTAGCTGTCCTTCTTCTCCGTGGTGCCCGGCTTTACCGCGTTCGGGCAGTACATCACACACGGCGGGTCACCCGACAGGGCGTTGAAGAAGCTGAAGGGCGCGAGGTTCACCACGCCGTCGGCGCTCAGTGTGGATATCCATCCGATGGGCCGTGGCACCACCAGTGCGTTGTAGACGGTGTACTTGAACGGGTCGGGTTTCATGCCGACTTCGAGCGGATTGAAGAACATCAGGCAGGTCCGTCCGGTAGCCCGCAGCTCGCGGGGAGGTTGAGGTCAGGCGGTGAAGCTTTTCACCGCATCGTCGTATTCGGCTTTCAGCCGTGCGATCAGCTCGGCAGCGGGCGGCGCGTCGTCGATCTGCCCGACCCCCTGGCCTGCTGACCAGATGTCGCGCCATGCGCGTACCTCGGCCTCAAGCCCTTCGCCCAGCGGCTTGCCCGGCTCAGGCAGGTTGTCCGGATCCATCCCGGCGGCCTCGATGCTGGGGCGCAGGAAGCTGCCTGGAATACCCGATATCGACGGGGTATAGACGATGTCCTTCGCGGCGCTCTCACGGATCATTCCCTTGAACCTGTCCGGCGCGCGGCTTTCCGCCGTCGCGATGAAGCGCGTGCCGAGATAGGCGAGGTCGGCGCCCAGCATCCGCGCGGCGGCGATGGAACGGCCGTCGCTGATGCAGCCGGCCAGCAGGATCGTGCCGTCGAAGAACTTGCGGACTTCCGGCAGCAGCGCGAAGGGGCTCATGGAGCCGGCATGCCCACCCGCGCCCGCGCAGACCAGGATCAGCCCGTCGACACCCGCTTCCACCGCCTTCTGGGCGTGGCGAATATTGACGATGTCGTGGAAGACCACGCCGCCATAGCCGTGCACCGCGTCCACCAGATCGGGCACGGCGCCCAGTGAAGTGATGATCAGCGGGACCTTGTGCTTTTCGCAGATGGCGAGGTCGGCTTCGACGCGCGGGTTGGTCTTGTGGACGATCAGATTGACACCATAAGGCGCGTCGCTGTCGTCCAGGCCTTCCCTGGTCTTGACGACCCAGTCCTCGAACTCTTCCGTCGAGCGCTGGTTCAGCGCCGGAAAGGTGCCCGGCACGCCCGCCTTGCAGGTGGCCTTCACCAGTTCCGGTCCGGAGACCAGGAACATCGGCGCGCTGACGGCCGGAAGAGACAGGCGGCCTTCAAAACTCGGGGGGAGCGGCATGGTTGTTTTCTATCCCTGTTCCATGGGCAGGCTCTCGTCCTTGCCCCATTCCTGCATCGAGGCGTCGTAGAGCGCGACATCCGGGTAGCCCAGAGCCTTCTGGGCAAAGAACCCGAGGGTCGCGGATATCCCGCCGCCACAATAGTTCACCACCTTCTTGTCGGGTGTGGCGCCGGCGGTCTCGAACATTCCGCGCAGCGTCTCAGCATCCGAAAAGACGCCGGTCTGCATGTCGCAGACCTGCGCATAGGGCACGTTGACGGTCTTGGCGATGCGTCCGGCGCGCCCGAAGGCCATGCCGCCCGCGCCGGTGAACTGCTCGTTGGACAGTGCGTTGACCACGGCCACGTCCGGGTTGCCGAGCACGGCCAGCACGTCGTCCTTGTCGAAGATCACCTCGTTGCGAGGCTTCGCGGTGAATGTCGCGGGCTCCAGTGTGCAGGGTTCGGTCGAGACGGGGCGGCCGTCGGCCTCCCACGCCTTGAAGCCGCCGTCGAGGACCATGCCGCCGTCGAAGCCCATGGCATAGAAGGACCACCAGGCCCGCGTCGACCAGAACGGCTGGGTGCGGCTGTAGAAGACCACCCGGTCGCCGTCGCCGATGCCAAGCCCGCCGGCGCGTTTGCTGAACTCCTCGGGGTCGAGCAGCATGAAGCGCAACTCGTGCGGCGTGACCGACAGGTCGTCCTGGCAGTTGACGTAACCGGCGCCGGGGATGTGGCCCGCCTCCCAGCCGGCCCGGTCACCCTCGACCCGGTATTCCAGTTCGGGGTCGGGGACCAGAACGGTCGTCGCGTCGAAGACCTTGAGGTCCGGGTCGTCGAGGTGCGCGGCAAGCCATTCGGTTGAGACGAGAAGGTCGGGGTTGAGGGCGTCGGACATGGCGGCGTTTCCAGCTTGTTCTTCTGCGGATTTCGGCGGCGAACTTTAAGGCCTGCGCCGCGATGTGTCGAAGGCCTGGGCTTCGCACCCGGCATGCGTTTCGTGCTCTCGCGCGCGCCAGCGCGATGCATTAGAGTTTCTACCGCTTTATCTGTGTGTTTCTTTTGAGTTGAGGGGGGAGAGAACGCCATGACAGGCCGCCTTGCAGGCAAGGTATTTGCGATCACCGGTGCGGAATCCGGTCTCGGCAGGGCCATGGCGCTCCGCGCCGCACGCGACGGTGCGCGGGTGGCAGCCGCCGGGCTCGACGCGGCGGGGCTCGATGAGACCGTGGCGTCCATGTCGAATTTCGAGGGCGGCGGCATCGCTGTCCCTACGGACGTCACCCAGCCTGACCAGATCACCGCGCTGATGGACCGCGCTGTCTCGGAGTTCGGACGGCTCGACGGCGCGATCGCCAATGCCGGTGCGTTCAGCCAGTGGACCGATTTCGTCGATTGGGACCTGGAGAACTGGAACCGCGTGATCGGTGTCAACCTGACCGGCACCTTTCTGACACTGCAGTCCGCGGCGCGCATCCTGATCGGGCAGGGCGAGGGCGGCTCGCTGCTCGCCACGGGCTCATCAACAGCCGTGCGCCCGGCACCGAACCTGTTGCCCTATGTTTCGAGCAAGGGCGGCGTGCACCAGATGATGCGCGCGCTGGCCGTCGAGCTGGCGCCCCACAAGATCCGCGTGAATACCATCGTGCCGGGTATGGCTCGCACCCCTCCGGTGGAGAAAGTGGACGGCTATATCGATGCCGGTCTCAAGATGGTCCCCATGGGGGAGATCGTGGAGCCGGAGGAAATCGCGGCGCTGGTCTCGTTTGCCTTGTCCGACGAAGCGCCGCACATGACGGGAACTTTGCTGAAAATCGACGCGGGCCGCACATCGGCCTGACGCGGATACCAGGAGGAAGAGAACATGGAAGTCAAAGCGATCCAGATTGCCGAGGCCGGCGGTCCGTCGGTCATGAAGTGGACGACGGTGGATGTTCCGAAGCCGGCCAAGGGCGAAGTCACGGTCCGTCACACTTCTGTCGGCTTCAATTTCATCGACTGCAACCACCGTTCCGGGCGCTACCCGCTGGAAATGCCGACGGGCATCGGCTCCGAAGCCGCCGGTGTCGTCGAGGCTGTCGGCGCGGGCGTGAAGGACCTGAAGGTCGGCCAGCGCGTGGTCTATATCGGCAAGGTTGGCACCTATTCGGAGGCGCAGAACGTCCCGGCCGGAATCTGTGTGCCGATCCCGCGAGGTATTACCGACGAACTGGCGGCGGCAACCCATCTGAAAGGCATGACCGTCGAGATGCTGGTCGAGCGTGTCGGCAAGCTGAAGAAGGGCGATATCGCCCTGATGCATTCCGCGTCGGGCGGTGTGGGCCTGCTGCTTTGCCAGTGGGCGAAGGCGCGCGGCGCAAGTATTATCGGCACCGCGTCTTCGGCGTCGAAGTGCAAGGAAATCCTGAAAGCAGGCGGCAAGCACGCCATCGACACGTCCAAGCAGGATGTCGTCAAGGAAGTGCAGAAGATCACCAGGGGTCGGGGCGTAGATGTGGTGTTCGACCCGGTTGGCAAGGACACGTATGAGATTTCACTGGCCTGCCTGAAGGATCGCGGGCTGCTGGCCAGCTTCGGCGGTGCGTCCGGACCGGTGCCGATGGTTGATCTCAACGAGTTCCGCTACATGGCGCGCGCCTGGTATCTGACCCGCGCCTCGCTGTTCAACTACACGGCAAGCCGCGAGGACCTGCTCTACAGCTCCCGGCGTGTCTTCTCGATGATCCGCACGGGCAAGGTGAAGGTGAAAATCAACCAGCGCTATGCCCTGAAGGACGCAGCGAAGCTGCACAAGGACATCGAATCCCGGAAGCTCACCGGGATCAGCATGCTGGTGCCCTAGGCCGGGCAGGAGTTCTACGATGCGGGTGATCGACTTTTTCGACCGCGGGGTGCTGCTGCACCCCGACCGGGCGTTCATGATCGCGGAAGACGGGACGGTCACGACCCACGCCGAAGCGCGTGACCTGTCCCACCGCACGGCGTTGGCGATGATCGACGCCGGGTTCGGCTACCGCAAGCACGCCGCGATCTACAGCCCCAACCACACCGGGGCTTTCGATGCGCTGCTCGGCATCTACCGGGCGGGCGGGGCCTGGGTGCCGATCAACGCGCGCAACGCCGTGGCAGAAAACGCTTATATCCTCGATCACAATGAAGCAGAATTTCTGTTTTATCACAGTGATTTCGAGGAAAATATTAAAGTTATTCGGAAAGAATGTCCGGGCATCAAGAACTACGTCTGCCTGGACCGTGAGGGTGAGAATGCGCCCAGCTTCGCGGACTTCGTGGCCGGTCACGAGGGAACGGCGCCGGATTTCCCGGACAACCCCGACGACATCTGCGGAATCTTCTCCTCCGGCGGCACGACCGGACGCCCGAAGGGGATTCTCTGGACCAACCAGGTCTTCGAGACGATGGTCGCTGCCATGCTGGCGCATATGCCGCCGAAGAAGCCCCCGGTCCATCTATGTGCCGCGCCGATGACCCATGCGGCGGGGGTGGTGGCCCTCTCGCTGATGGCGGAAGGCGCGACCAATATCGTGATGAACGGTGTACAGCTGCCGAAGCTGATGGAGAACATCCAGGAATACGGCGTCACCAACCTGTTCCTGCCGCCGACGGCCATCTACGTCATGCTCGCGCACCCGGATGTGCGGAAATACGACTATTCCTCGCTGGACTACTTCGTCTATGCGGCCGCGCCCATGTCGGTGGACAAGCTGCGTGAGGCAATCGACGTGTTCGGCCCGGTCATGGCACAGTGCTACGGCCAGGCCGAAGCGCCGATGATCTGCACCTATCTCACGCCGGAGCAGCACACGGAAGCGATCGAGACCAACAAAGTCCACCGGCTGGCGAGCTGCGGTCAGCCCTGCCTGCTGACGCCGGTCGAGATCATGGACGACGACGAAAACATCATGCCGCCCGGTGAGCGCGGGGAAATCGTGGTGCGCGGCCGCCTGGTGATGGCCGGGTACTTCAAGAACAGGGAAGCGACGGACGAGGTCTCCACGTCCAACGGCTGGCACCGCACGGGCGATGTCGGGCTGAAGGACGAGGACGGCTTCATCTATATCGTCGACCGCAAGAAGGACATGATCATATCCGGCGGGTTCAACGTCTATCCGTCCGAGATCGAGCAGGTGGTCTGGGGCCACGAGGCCGTGCAGGACTGCGCGGTGATCGGGGTGCCAGACGACAAGTGGGGCGAGGCGGTGAAGGCTATTGTCGAACTCAAGCCGGGCATGACGGCGAGCGAGGACGAGATCATCGCGCTGTGCAAGCAAGAGCTGGGCAGCGTGAAGGCGCCGAAATCGGTGGAATTCTGGGACGAGCTCCCGCGTTCCGCCGTCGGCAAGGTCCGTAAGAAGGACATGCGTGAGAAGTTCTGGGCCGGCCGCGACCGCGCTGTCTGACGGTCGGGTGATGCACGACACCATCGGGATGCTTGGCCTTGGGCAGATCGGCGGAACGGCCGCGCAGATGCTGCTGGCCGCGGGATATCCCGTTGCTGCCATGGACCGGCCCAGTGCCGCATGGTTGACGGAGGCCGGCGGTCGTTTGGTACCGGACGCAGCGACGCTTGCCGCAGCCTGTACGATCGTGATCGGCGCACTGTCGCGCGAGGAAGACGTCGAGGACGCGATATTCGGTGATGCCGGCCTTGTTGCCGGGGCCCGTCCCGGTCTGGTCTATGCAGATATGGGAACTTTCGCGGTCGCCCTGAAGGAGCGGATCCGAGACGCGCTGGCCGGGAAGGGGGCGATCGCGCTTGACACGCCCATCAGTGGCACGCCCCAGGCCATGCAGAGCGGTGCCGCGGTCATCATGCGCAGCGGGGACGAAGCCGCCAGCGAGAAGGTGCGGCCCTTGATGGAGGTGCTGGCCGGAAAAACCCCCCATGTCGGCCCCTTCGGCCACGGCATGAAGCTGAAGTTCGTGCTCAACGCGATGGTGACAAACCATGTCCTCGTCGCGGCGGAAGCGTTGAACATGGGAATCGCGTCCGGCCTCGACGCACAACAGGTTCTGGACGTTGTCGGGGCGAGCGTCGCGACGTCAAAGCAGTTCGAACTGCGCGGTCCGCGCATGGCCGAACAGAACTACCAGCCGGCACCTGCACCTGCACGCCTGGTCCACAAGGACATGCGCTACATCGTCGAGCATGCGGCCGCACTCGGGGTTGCGGCGCCCGTCTCGAACCTGACCCGGGACTTATACGAAAAGGTCGCCGACATGGGACGGCTCGACGACGAACTCTCGGTCATTTTCGAAGCCCTGCAATCGGGGAACGATCAGGCCTGATCGGCGGCCTTTACGTGCTTGCGGGTACGCAGGAACGAAAACACGCTCGTCAGCAAAAGGAAGCCGACACCGGCATAGGCCATCTGGTAGGACATGGTGGCGATAATCGCGCCGAAGAAGGCGGGGCCGATCACCACAGCGCCGAAGATCACGAAGCCGACGGCGCCCGTTGTGCGGCTCACTTCACCGCCGGGCGCGCGGCGCGCGGCCTCGGCCAGATAGACACCGTTCCATCCGATGGCCGTCCCGCCGAACAGCACGCCGACGGCATATATCAAAGCCAGGGGCCAGGATTGCGTGAAGGTCGTGGTGAGGAACGCAGCGCTGGCCGCCATGACCGCCAGCAGCATGAGCGTGGACAGCGGTGTCATCCACCGGGAGGCGACCGCGCCGAAAATTATGCGTCCGGCACCGCCGCTGGCCTGTGCGACGGCCAGCAATGCACCAGCGGTCACGACCGACAGTCCGATATCTTCCTGCAGGTAGAGTACGATAAACGTCGTCAGGACGTACTGCGCGATCACCAGAGGGACGCAGCCTGCCAGCATCCAGCGCAGGATCGGGCTGCGCAGCAGCAGGCGGAGTGGGCCGACCAGTTCGACCCGAACCTGGATCGATGGGTCGGCATAGCGCGCATAGCCGCGCACCCATATTTCCGTGAGCAGGGCCGCCGCGAGGCATGCGGCAGAGACCACCAGGATCGCGCTCTGCCAGTCCCACAGAAGCATCAGGGGAGGGCCGATAAAACCGGCAAGCGCGCCGCCAATTGGCACACCCGTTTGTTTGATAGAGAACACAAGCGGTTGCAGGTGGCGCGGTGTGACACGCGACAGGATATGGGAGCTCGCCGGCGTGCCGGGGCCCAGGCCTGCGCCGATGAAGGCGCTACCCAGCGCCACCAAGGCGAGGTGTCCGGTTGCGATCAGGGCACTGCCGATCGCGCACAGCAGCACGAGCACCTGTGACGCCCGCATCGGGTTGAAGCGCGCGACCAGCCCGGCCGACATCATCGTGCTGAATGCGGCCGCAGTGAACAGGATTGTCGGCTGCATCCCGATCCATTCCGGATCAAGACCCATCTCAGGTAGCGCCTGCTTGGCGAGTACGGGCGGTGCAAATACCGCCCAGGAGATCATCGCCTGGATCAGGGTCAACAGAATGGTCGGGCCGATATAGCCCGCGCGTTCGCTCATGGTCGTGGTGCGCGGCCTAGTAGTCGGGCATCGAGTAGAGCAGCACACCGGCCTTCGCGCCGATCCGCGCGGCTTCTTCGGCGGCGGGCTTCGACGGATTCCAAGGCTTGGCATCGTAACGCATGCAGGTGATGTCGTTGGTGGCGTCGGACATCAGCCACACCGCGGGGGCCTTCATCAGGTCGGCCTCGATTAGGACAGGGTTGTCGAGTGTCTTGTCCCGCTCTTTCATTTCCTCCGACATGCCGGGCGTGGCCGCGCCCGCGCCGGGGTTGAGAATGTTGACGGTCACGCCGGTGCCTTCGAGGTCCTTGGCCCAGATCTCCGTCGCGCATTCCAGCGCCGCCTTGGACGGGCCGTAGGGCGAGGCACCCTGTTTGGTCATGGTGCGGTACATGGTGGTCACGTTGATGATCCGGCCCCAGCCTTGATTGACCATCAGCGGCGCGACACGCCGGGCCAGCTGGTCGGACCCGACCACGTTGGTGTTCATCACGTTCTGGATGATCTCGTCGCTGGCCTCATAGAACTTCGGCAGTTCTCCGGTCGCCCGCCACTCCGGCGTCTTGTGGCCGTCTGGCATGATATAGGTGAAGGTGAGGCCCGCATTGTTGATCAGGCCGTGGACCGCGCCGAACGTATCAAGGGTCTCGGCGACAATCCGGTCGCAGTCTTCCGGTTTGCGAATGTCGGCGGTCACGCAATGGAGTTTCCCGGCATGGCCCGCGCAGGCCGCTTCCAGTTCCGGGAAATCATCGGGGATGTGCGCGGCGGCGAGCACGTTCGCACCTGCCTCGGTCAGCGCTTCCGCCATGGCGCGCCCGAGACCGCGTCCCGCACCGGTGACAATCACGTTCCGTCCCGTCAGATCGTATTCGCCCATGATCTATTATTCCGTTCGATTGGGTTCAGATGTTTCGCGTGCAAGCTATGGACGTGACTGGCCGGACGCAAGCAGGACGAGCCGAACCCCTTTTGTTCTGGCGGCTCATAGGACCGTTTACGCGGCATCAAATGATGCTTGTGCCCTTGTTCGTTGGGCTGGTATGACTCTCGCAATCTCACGGCAGCGTGAGATGGAGGGAGACAACGCACCGTCAGCGGACGCAGCGACGTCTGAAGAAAAATAACTGCGGGCAAGCAAGCGCCTGGCATGACGGTTTCGATGTTTCAAATTGTTTTCGCGGCACCTTGCCTGACGGTGGGATGTCGTGATTAACGACATCAGGGAGGGGTATCAATGACCCGTATTCTCGGTAACCGCGTTCGCGTCTGGCTGCTGGCCGGTCTCTTCGCGGCTGCTTTTGCATTCTCGGCGCCGCTGGCGACGACCGCAGAGGCGCAGAACAAGGATCCGATCAAGATCGGTTTCTCCATGGCTCTGACCGGCGCGCTTGCCGGCGGTGGCCAGCAGGCCCTGCTCGGCATCGAGCTGTGGGCGGAAGACGTCAACAAGAAGGGTGGCCTGCTCGGCCGTCCGGTCGAACTCGTCTACTACGATGACCAGACCAACCCGAAGAACGTCCCGGGCATCTATTCGAAGCTGCTTGACGTCGACAAGGTTGACCTGATCGTCAGCGGTTACGGCACGAACCTTGCCGCACCGGCCATGCCGATTGCGATCGAGCGTGAGATGACGTTCATGGGCCTGTTCGCCATGGATATCAACACGCAGTGGAAGTACGAGAAGTACTTCTCCATTCTGCCCGCCGGTCCTGACCCAGCTGTCGGCTTCTCCCAGTTCTGGTTCGACGCGGTCAAGAAGTTCAACCCGAAGACCATCGCGGTGATCGCGGCTGATGCGGAATTCGCGCAGAACCTGAAGAAGGGTGCTGTGAAGAATGCGAAGGCGGCCGGTTACGAGATCGTCTACGAAGAGAACTACAACCCGAAGACCCCGGACTTCACGCCCATCATCCGTGCGGCCAATGCCAAGAACCCGGACCTGATCTACATCGCGTCGTACCCGAACGGTTCGACCGGTCTGGTGCGCGCGCTGGCTGAGGTCGGCACCGAAGCCAAGGCAGTCGGTGGCGGCATGGTCGGAATTCAGTTTGCCGGCATCATGGCAGGTCTCGGCCCGATGCTGAACGGTATCCTGAACTACGACTTCTTTGTTCCGGAGCCGACCATGGACCTGTATCCGGGGGCATCCGATCTGATCGCACGCTATCAGGCGAAGGTGAAGTCGGAGAACCTGAAGGTTGACGCGCTGGGCTACTACCTGGTGCCGTTCTCCTATGCCAATGTGGACGTTCTCGGCCAGGCCGTGAACGCGGTAGGCTCGCTCGATCAGGACGCGATCGCTGAATACATCCACAAGACGGCCTTCAAGACGGTTGTCGGCGATGTGAAGTTCGGCTCGAACGGTGAGTGGGAGCAGTCCCGCACGCTGGTTGTCCAGTATCAGGGCATCACCAACAATGATCTCGACCAGTTCGCCAAGGCGGGCACGCGCAAGATCATGTTGCCAGCCGATATCAAGACCGGCGAGGTTGTGCCGTTCAACGACCTGCGGAAGTAATCGCACAAGGGCAGGGCAGCAGCGCCGAATAACGGCGCTGCTGCCCTGTCATTCTTTGACCAAAACCGGCGCCCGTTGGGGGGTGCGGAGTCCGGCACATGGCCACTTTCATAGATCTTCTGCTGAACGCGCTTGTCGTCGGCATCCTCTTGGGAGGGTTCTACGCAGCTCTTTCAATCGGGCTGGCGATCACGTTCGGCCTGCTCGATGTCGTGAACATCGCGCATCCGACGATCCTCATTCTTGGCGCGTTCGTCGCGTTCATTCTCAATTCGCAGGTCGGGATAGATCCCATCCTCGCAGGATTGATAGCGACCCCGTTCTTCTACGGGTTTGGGTGGATCATCTACCAGCTCTACTACAACTCCTTCGAGAAATCGGGGGAAACGGATTCCCTGCGTGGACTGGCCTTCTTCTTCGGCCTGCTGTTCATCATTGAGGTCGGCCTGATCATCCAGTTCGGTGTGGACCACCGCCTGGTCGAGGCGCCGTATATCGGTGAATCCGCAAACATCGTGATCGGTGAAGACATCGATGTGGCGATTCCGTACCGCCTGCTGGTCGCCTTCGTTGTTGCGACCATCGCGACGCTCGCGATCCGGGCCTACCTGACCAGGACCTTCTTCGGCCGCGCCGTCCGAGCTGTTGCTCAGGACATGATGGCGCTGCGCCTGATGGGTGTTGACCCGATCAAGGTGAAGCGTATCGCGTTTGCGCTTGGAGTTGCGACGGCGGGTATCGGCGGTGCGCTGATGATTATTGTGCTCCCGATCGAGCCGTCGGTCGGGCGCCTCTACATTGGTAACGTTTTCGCCATCGTCGTGCTTGGTGGCCTTGGGTCCATCAGCGGCACGCTGCTGGCCGCGATCATCATCGGTGTCGCGGAAAGTATCGTGGCCACATTTTTTGGCCCGTCCTGGGCGCCGGCCGTGTCGTTCGGAATCCTTCTTCTGGTGCTGGCGGTTCGACCTGAAGGCTTGTTTGGCAAGACGGCGGGAGGCCACTGATGAAGTATTTGTTTGAAATTGTTTGCCTGCTTCTCCTCGTCCTGGCATTCGCCTCGACGCAGGTTATCGGCAACCAGTTCGTGTTCTTTGTCGGCTTCGTCATCCTGCAGTATGTCGTCATGGCAACGGCCTGGAACATCCTTGGCGGTTATGCCGGCTACGTGAATTTCGGAAGTGCGGGTTTCCTGGCTGTGGGCGCATACACCTCGGTGGCGCTAATTAATTTTCTGGGTGTCGGCCTGATCGAGCAGTTCATTTTTGGCGGCGTGATCGCCGGTCTCCTTGGGCTCGGAACGGGTTACCTGACGCTTCGCCTGCGCGGTGTGTACTTCGCCATTGCCACACTGGCGCTCGCGATCATCCTTGAGACGATCGTGGCGCATTGGGGTTATGTCGGAGGCGCAGCGGGAACGTCCATCCTGCCGGCGCGTAAGCCCGAACTCCTCGGAATCCTGATCGTTGACCGCAAGGCTGGCGTGTTCGGGAACTACAAGGAGTTCCTGTTCTTCCTGATGGCCGGTGTCGCCATTGGCAGCGTCTGGGTCGCACGGTGGATCGAACGAAGCAAACTCGGCCGCGGCCTGAATGCCATCAAGGACAGCGAAGAGGCGGCTGAGTGCATGGGTGTCCCGACCCTGCGCCTGAAGCTCTATGCCACCACGATCAGTGGTGCGATGATGGGCGTGGCCGGTGCACCTCTGGCCAGTTACCTGACCTTCATCGATCCGCTGTCGGCGTTTAACCTTGAATACGCGGTGAACGCGATCGCGATGCCGATGATCGGCGGAACGGTCTCCTGGATCGGTCCGGTGATAGGGGCGATCCTGCTGGGCGGTGCGCAGCAATGGGCATCCCTGTTTATCTCGTCGGAACTGAACCTTCTGATTGTCGGCGTCCTGCTGGTGGTTTTCGTGATCATCGCGCCGGGCGGTATCGTCGGCTGGTTCAAGAAATCGCGTTAGGAGAGGGCCGATGAGCGAACCACTTCTGAAAATCGAAGGTGTCTCGAAGCACTTCGGCGGCTTCACAGCCCTTAACAACGTCACGACCTTCGTCAAACCCGGCGAGCGTTTCGGCCTGATCGGGCCCAATGGCTCGGGCAAGACGACCATGATCAACTGCGTCTCGGGGCTGTTGCGCAACGAGGAAGGCAAGATCATCTTCGATGGTAAGGACGTGACCGGAGAGAAGCCGCACCAGCGTACGGCTGCTGGAATCGCGCGGAGTTTCCAGATTCCCCGGCCGTTCCACACCATGTCGGTGATCGAGAACCTGATGATCCCGTCGGAATTCGTGGGGCACCATCGGGGTGAGAAATTCAATGACCGTGCTGACGGCATGGAAATCCTCGAGACCATGGGCATGGCCGACAAGGCTGACGATCCGACTACGGATCTAACCCAGATCGAGCTGCGCAAGCTGGAACTGGCGCGTGCGATGGCCGCAAAGCCAAAGCTTCTGATTTCGGATGAAGCAATGGCCGGTCTGACGGGGCAGGAGGTTGATGAAGTGATCGACATCCTGTTCGCCATGAACGAGCGCGGTATCACGATCATCATGATCGAACACATCATGCGTGCCGTGATGCGGTTTTCCCAGCGTATCATCTGTCTCGATGCGGGGCAGCTGATCGCCGAGGGGACACCGGAAGAAATCGTGAAAAACAAGGACGTTGAACGGGCGTATCTGGGAAGCGACGATGGTTGAACTGGTCATCAAGGATTTGTATGCCGGGTACGGTGCCGTCACCGTGCTCAACAATGTGTCCATCGAAGTGCCCGACGGGCAGACGGTGGCGCTGCTGGGTACCAACGGGAACGGCAAGTCGACGCTGATGCGTTGCGTGTCGGGGCTTATCAAGCCTTCTGCGGGCAAGATCGAGCTGCGCGACAACGACGGATCGGTCGTGGACCTGACGGATGCCTCGCCTCAGGAAATCGTTGAGGCCGGTGTTGCCCAGGTTCCGGAGGGCCGACGTTTGTTCCCCGACCTGACGGTCCAGGAGAACCTGACGCTGGGCGCCTACCGGCAGGTTGCACGCGCAAGCCTGAACGAGAACCTGGACTATGCGTTCACTCTGTTCCCGCGTCTCGCGGAGCGGCGTACGCAGCTTGCGGGCAGCATGTCGGGCGGTGAACAGCAGATGCTGGCCGTCGGCCGTGCGCTCATGAGCGGTCCGCGCCTGCTGCTGATCGACGAGCCGTCGGTCGGTCTGGCTCCGATCCTTGTTGCGCAGATGATCGAGAAGATCGGTGAGCTCAACAAGAGCCGGGGCCTGACGATCCTGATGGCGGAGCAGAACTTCAACCAGGCCATCAAGATCGCCGACAAGGGCTACATCATCGTCCATGGCGAGATCGCGTTCGCAAGCAAGGACGCGGCGGACCTGCGCGAGAACGACATGGTGAAGAGCTACTACCTCGGCGGTTGAGCCCGGCAGTCGTCTGAATTCGAAACGGGGGCCTCACGGCCCCCGTTTTCATTATGCCGTTATGCGTCCTAGCGCTCGACGTTGGCGCTGCGGACCGGAACCCCGAATTCGCGGTGACAGATCTCCGCCAGCTTGGCGACGCCATCACGCAGCTCGTCGAGCGTGGGATTCCCAAAACACAGACGCATGCTGTGACGGCCGGTCTCGGGATCTGCAGTCCATTCGGCGCCCGGGTTCAGGGCGACCCCCTCCGCTGCCGCGGCGACGGCCAGCTTCGAGGTATCGACACTGTCTGGCAGCGTGACCCAGATGAAGATGCCGCCCTTCGGCACGCGGAACTCCGCCGCGGTGCCGAATTCAGCGTTGAGGGCTTCCATGATCGTGTCGCATTTCTCCTTCAGGACCCCCTGGAGGCTTGCGACATGCTCATCGAAATTTGCAGTGCAGTACTCCGCCAGGACCATCTGCTCCAGCGCGCCCGATCCGGCATCGTGCTTGACCGCCAGAAGGCGTGACATCACCTCCCAGCCGGCCGCGATGAAGCCGACGCGCAGGGCCGGTGCGATCGTCTTGGAGAACGAGCCGCAGTAGATCACCCGACCGTCCGTATCAAGCGCATGGATCGCGCGTGGGCGTGTTCCGTCGAAGGTCAGGTCGGCGTAGCAGTCGTCCTCGAAGATCGGAACATCATGCTTGCGCGCCAGTTCGAGCATCTGCAGGCGGCGATCCTCGGGCATGACGGAGCCCGTCGGGTTTTGCACCGTCGGGATCGTGTAGATGTATTTCGGCTTGATACCGTCCGCCGCGAGTTTGTCGAGAATGTCCGACAGCGCATCCATCCGGATGCCATCATCGTCGAGCGGAGCGCCGATGTAGTTCACGCCGGCCCGGATGTAGCGCTGCAGTGTGCCCTGGTAGCTGCCTTCTTCCGCGATGACTGTGTCGCCTGGCTCCAGGAACACGGCATTGACGAGGTCGAGAGCCTGCAGCGAACCGGACACGACCAGGATGTCATCAGCGCTCGTATCCATTCCCGCACGCTTGTTGAGGGTGCCGGAGATGAAATCGCGGAGCGGGCGGTAGCCCTGCGGGCCGCTGTTCAGGCCATAGGTTGCGAGCGTCGTGCCTTCGCGCCGCAGAATGCTTTCGGAGGCGGCGATGAAGGCATCGACAGGTACGCAGGCGGCGTCATTGTGCCCTCCGACGAAGTTGAACTTCGGAAAGCCGTTCCAGCGTACCGCGGGTGCGGGCAGGTCGTGCCGGTAAAAGGATGAGTAATCGAACGTCATGAAATCAGGCGGCCTTTCGCTCATTCAGGATTCGCCAGATACGCTCCGGCGTTGCCGGCATGTCGATATGGGCCACGCCGAAGTCGCGCAAAGCGTTGGTGATGGCCGCAATCACGACCGGCGGGGCCACGAGCGCACCGGCCTCGCCGGCACCCTTCACGCCCAGGGGGTTTGTCACGCACGGCACCTCGTTGGTGTCGAGCTCGATCATGGGGACATTGTCCGCACGGGGCATGGTGTAGTCCATGAAGGATGAGGTCACCATTTGTCCGGTTTCCGGGTCGTAAACGGTATTTTCCAGCATGGCCTGGCCGATGCCCTGCGCGACACCGCCATGCACCTGTCCTGCGACGAGCATGGGATTGATGACCTTTCCGACATCATCGACCGCGCAATAGCGCACGACATGGACGACACCGGTGTCCTGCTCGATTTCGACCTCGCAGACATGGCAGCCGTTAGGGTAGCTCCAGTGCTCGATGGTGTGCGTGTCGGTACCGCTTAGCGGACCGCGAAGGTCTTCGGGAAGGTCCGTGGAGGTGCGGGCATGCCGGGCCACATCAAACAGTGTCACAGCCTTGTCCGTTCCCTTCACCCGATAGGCGCCATCCGCGTACTCCACGTCCTGGGCGGCTGTTTCCAGCATCTCCGACGCGATCAGGGTCCCCTTTGCGATGACCTCATCCGATGAGTTGAGTGCCGCAACACTGCCTATATGACTGGTGCGGGAGCCATGGCTGCCGCCGCCATTGGGCAGGTTATCGCTGTCTGAGGTATCGATGACGACACTCTCGAAATCGATACCCAGCTTGTCAGAGACGAGTTGCATGAATGACGTGTCATGTCCCTGGCCCATCGGCTGGGTGCCGACACGTACGATGACCCGGTCGTCGTCCGTCACCTCTACCTCGGCTGTCTCGGTCGGGTTGCCCGCGGTTGTCTCCAGATACTGGCTGACGGCGATACCGGACAGGCGGCCGCGTTTCAGGGCCTCGGCGCGGCGCGCTTCGTGGCCGGTCCAGTCGGCCATCTTCGCAACGAGGTCCATGTTTTCCTCGAAGGCCCCACTGTCATAGGTCGTGCCCATGGCGTTGTTGTAAGGGAATGCGTCGGTCCGGATGAGGTTTCGCCGCCGGATCTCCAGCGGGTCCATCTTCAGGTCATGCGCCGCGACGTCCACAAGGCGTTCCATCACGTAGATGGCTTCGGGCCGGCCCGCGCCGCGATAGGGGCCGACAGGCGCAGTGTTGGTGACCACGCATTTCACTTCCACATCGGCAACAGGGATATCGTAGACACTCGTCAGGATCTTGGGACCGATCTGCGTGGGGATGGAGACCCCGGCGGAGCAGGAATAGGCGCCGATATTGGCAACCGTGTTCACACGAACCGCCAGGAACCTGCCGTCGGCATCCAGCGCAAGCTCGCAGTCCGAGACATGGTCGCGCCCGTGCAGGTCGCTCAGGAACGCCTCGGACCGGTCGCTGATCCAGCGCACGGTGCGCCCCGTGCGCTTCGCCGCGACCATCACCAGGACCTGTTCGGGGTAGGGATGGGTTTTCATCCCGAAGCCGCCCCCGACGTCGTCGACCAGCACGCGGATCTGCTCGGGCTCGCACTTGAAGAATGCCCCAGCCAGCCATTGGCGCAGCAGGTGCCGGTTCTGGTTCGAGGTGTAGATGGTGTAGCGCCCCGAGGCCGTGTCGTAGCTTCCGATGGCGCCACGCACTTCCATGGAGTTCTGGACGATACGCTGGTTTACCAGCCTTACCTTTGAGACGTGCGCCGCATTTGCGAACGCGGCATCGGTCTGCTCCCGGTCCCCGATCTGCGAGCGGAACAGGAAGTTCTGCGGCACCTCGTCCCAGAGCTGCACCACGCCCTCGTCCATCGCCCGGTCTGTCTCGGTGACAACCGGAAGCGGGGCATAGTCCACGATGATCGCTTCGGATGCATCGCGTGCCTGTTCGAGCGTTCCGGCGACGACAAACGCGACCGGGTCGCCCACATACCGCGCCCTGTCTGATGTGAGCGCGTACTGCGGCGGATAGATCAGGGGCGTCCCGTCGGGCTTGGTGAGCGCCGCGAAGAACGGCGGGGGTCCCGGAAATGCGCCAATGCCCTCCTCAGTAAGGTCCTGGCCCGTCAGAACCGCCACGACACCGGGCATGCTGCGTGCGGTGGACGTATCGATGGAAAGAATATCTGCGTGGGCGTACGGAGAACGGAGGACGTATCCGAACGCTTCGCCGTCGCGGGGCAGGTCGTCGTTGAACTTGCCTCTGCCCGTCAGTAGGCGCGGATCTTCGGTTCGCCGCACAGGCTGGCCGACACCATACTTCGTCATGACATCCCCCCCTTTATTCGTTGTGTTATGGATCGTATCTTGGAACGAGAGACCGCCCGGTGCAACGCGAACAGGCGGCATTTGAGGAGATGCAGGATCCGTGTCCATTCCCAATCAGCGCATTGTCTATCTGAACGGCGATTACATTCCTGAGAACGAGGCGAAACTGCCGTTCCGGGACAGGGGCGTGAAGTACGGCGACGCCGTCTTCGATACGACGCGAACCTTCGGTCACGAGATTTTCAAGCTCGATGAGCATCTGGAGCGGCTCTACCGGTCGCTTCGCTATATAGGTATCGACCCGGGCATGCCGCTGGCGGACATGGCCGAAATTACCCGAGAGGTTGTGCGGCGGAACCTGCCGACAATAGCCGCAGATGAAGACCTTTGGGTCTCGCAGCGCATCACGCGGGGCATCGTCGATCGGAACGAGCGGTCGGCCTGGCCGGACTATGTGGGGCCGACAGTCATCGTCGAATGCCTGCCGTTGCCTCTCTCGACACGCGCAAAGCTCTACCGCGACGGGATCGACATGATCGTGTCGTCGGTCCGACGGACCGCGCCGGACATGCTGAGTCCGCGAGCCAAAACCCACAACTACCTCAACCTGATCATGGCCGACGAGGAAGTCTCCGCACAGAATCCGGAAGCCTATGCCGTCATGCTCGATCACAACGGCAACATTGCCGAGGGCAGGGGCAGCAACATCTTCTTCGTGTCGGAAGGCCGGCTCGTGACACCGCAGGAACGCTATGTCCTGCCGGGAATCAGCCGCCAGACGGTGATGGAACTGGCGGAGAAGATCGGGGTTCCCTGTGCGGAGAAGGACTACGACCTGTTCGACGCCTATAATGCTGATGAGGTGTTCATTTCATCCACGAGTTTCTGCATCTGCCCGGCGCGCAGCATCAACGGACGCGTCTTCGCCGCCGGCGCAATCCCCGGACCGGTCACGAAACGTTTGATGGACGCCTATGTGGACCTGGTGGGCTTTGACTGGGTCGAACAGTACATGCGTTACCCGGCCGTGGACGCCAAACGGGTGTAGTGAATTAAGGCGTTTGTTTCGCAAACCAGTCGTTGAGCGTCTGCATCGATTTCTCCGCCTCTTCCATCAGGAAGAAGTGGCTCGACTTCTCGAACACCACCGTTTCGCTGTTGGCAATGCCGTTGGACAGTTCATCCGTTCCCTGCATGGAACAGATCGGGTCAACGCGTCCGGCCATGATCAGAGTAGGGCAGGCGATTTCACCCAAACGCCCTGAGGTATCGTGGCTGAGCGCCGTGTGGTTGAGGTTCACATAGGAGACCTTGCTGCGCGCCTCGTTGCCCACCAGTGCCTCGATGCGGGCCATTGCCTCGGGGTTGTCGTTGTAAAAAGCGGGTGCGACAAACATATGTGCCGAGTGGCGTGCCCAGTCAGCCCAGTTGTCCCGCCACTCCAGGACTTCGCGCATGTTCTCAAGGACGCGCTTACCTATCGGGTCCACCTTGGCTGTGGAAGCTGCCAGGACAAGTGACTGGATACGGTCAGGGGCGCGCAAGGCCATGTGTTGTCCGATCAAGCCACCCAGTGAGCGGCCGACCACGTGTGCTTTATCGATCTCCAGATTGTCCATAAGGGCGAGCATGGTGTCGGCAAGTTCTTCAGTCGTGCAGGGGGCATCGACCGGGGAACTCTCGCCGGAACCCGGGTTGTCCATTGCGACCACCCGATAGCGGTTCTTGAACGTCTCGATCTGGGGCAGCCAGGCGGTGTGATCGCCGGCAAGGCCATGAATCAGGATAACCGGGAATCCGTCACCGGCCTCGATATAGTTCACGTCGAAACGGCCGCAATTCACTTTCGGCATGCTTTGTCTCTCTGTTTGTGATTCAGGCTGCGTGCTTTTCAAACCAGCTTTCAAGCGTGGACATGGCTTTCGCCGCTTCCTCCATGAGGAAGAAGTGGCTCGACTTCTCGAAGATCTCCAGCTCTGCGTTCGGCAGTCGTTCCATCATCCAGTTCTGCGCTGTCATTGAGCAGATCGGGTCAAAGCGCCCACCCATAACGAGCGTCGGTGTCCGAATATCTGACAGGCGGTCGAGAACGTCATGCTCAAGACATGCCGTTGCAAGATTGTTGTATGAGGTCATGTCGCGCCCCTCGTCACTGACCAGTGCCGTTATGCGCGACATCAGTTCGGGGTTCTCGTTGTAGAAGGCAGGTGCAACAAACAGATAGACCGCGTGAGGGGCCCATTCCGCCCAGTTGCCGCGCCATTTGAGCAGCTGTTGAAGGTTGGTGATCACCTGCGCTCCGACAGCATCAAGACGAGCAAAGGAGGCTGCCATCGCGAGGGATTGGAGGCGTTCAGGCGCTTTCAGCGCCATGTGCTGCGCCACAGCACCTCCCATGGAACGACCGACCACATGGGCCTTCTCGATGCCAAGCTTGTCCATCAGGCCCAATGTTGCATCGGCTAGATCGGCAGTGCCAGCCGGTTGGCTAACAGGCGAGCTGTCGCCAGATCCGGGGTTGTCGAAAGCGATAACCCGATACCGTTCCTTCCATGCGGCCAATTGGGGGAGCCACGCAGTGTGGTCGCCCGCTAGGCCGTGTATCAGGAGAATGGGAAATCCTTCGCCCTCTTCGACGTAGTTGATGTCAAAACGCCCGGTGTTCACAACTGTCATCTAGGCTCTCCTTAATGCAAAACACCGCGCCCCGATCCATCGGTACGCGGTGCTTTGACAAGCAGGTTTATCCGGAAAACTAGCGG
The DNA here is from genome assembly GCA_038117045.1 of Alphaproteobacteria bacterium. GTDB lineage: Bacteria > Pseudomonadota > Alphaproteobacteria > UBA6615 > UBA6615 > JABJAG01. The sequence goes on from JAYOFE010000005.1 coordinate 59,651, forward strand.
ATACGGTCCCCGTTCGCGTCGAACAGGAAGATGCCGGCGTCCGGAAAGGTGATCGTCACCGACTGGTGGCGCTGGAAGTGCTCCGTGCCCTCGACAACAGCCACAAACGGGCGATCTTCCCCGGTCTCGAAGTAGAGAAGGGTATCCTTGCCGAGCGGTTCGACGAGGCCGACCTTGCGTTCGATGCTGGCACCGGCGCCGGCGCTATCCCCGATCCCGACATTCTCCGGCCGAATGCCCAGCGTCCCCTTGCCGGGAGCCGTGGAGGCGTATTTCACGGGCAGTGGAATATCGAAATGGGCGCTGTGGAATTCCAGCGTATCGCCGTTCTTAACGAATTCGCCGTCGATCAGATTCATCGCCGGATTCCCGAAGAAGTCGGCGACAAAATACGAGACCGGGTCGCCGTAGATTTCCAGCGGTGAGCCCTGTTGCACGATCTCACCCTGATTCATCACGATGATCCGGTCAGCCAGTGTCATGGCCTCTTCCTGGTCATGCGTGACGTAGATGAACGTCTTCTGCAACTCGTCATGCAACCGGTCGCACTCGGCACGCAGTTCGCGCCGCAACTTGGCATCGAGCGAGGACAGCGGCTCGTCGAGGAGGAAGTTCGACGGTTCCGTCACGAGCGTGCGGGCCAGCGCGATACGCTGGGATTCACCGCCCGAACACTGGCCCGGCATCTTGCCGAGCAGGTGAGTGATCCGGACGAGTTCAGAGACTTCCTTCACCCGCTTGGCCTGCTCGTCCTGCGGGACCTTCTTCATGCGCAGGCCGAAGGCGATGTTGTCGGCCACCGTCTTGTGCGGGAACAGGGCATGGCTCTGGAACACCATGCCCAGGTCGCGGTCGCCGGGTTCCTTCTCGTTGACCACTGTGCCGTCGATCCGGATTTCCCCGTCGGTGGGGTCCTCGAAGCCGGCAATCATGCGCAGCGTGGTTGTCTTGCCGCAGCCGGACGGTCCCACGAAAACGATGAACTCGCCGTCGTCGATCGTCAGGTTCATCTGCTTCACGGCGACGACATTGCCGTATTCCTTGCGCAGGTTCTCGAGTTCTATACGAGACATGGCGCGCTACCTCCTCACCATCCCAAAACTGAATCCGCGCGCCAGGTGCTTGCGGATAATTAATCCCACCACAATCAGCGGGAGGGTAATTCCAACGGACAGCGCAGCTTGGCGTCCGTAGACACGTCCTTCTGTCGATCCCTGGTACTTGGAGAGTTCGACCGGCAGTGTGACGACCTGGGCCTTCGACAGCAGCAGTGCCAAAAGGTACTCGCTCCATGTCAGGATCAGAATGAACAGGAAGGTCGCCACGAGGCCTGATCTGACCAGGGGCAGTACGACCTCCCAGATCGTGCGCCAGCGGCTCGCGCCCAGAATTTCGGCGGCCTGTTCCATTTCCCGTGGAACTTCATCGATGAAGCTCTTCGACATCCAGACCGCGTAGGGCAGTGTCGTCAGGAAATAAAGGATCACCAGCCCAGTGACGGTGTCGAGCAGGCCGAGCGCGCTGTACCAGATGGATATCGGTGCCACCAGGACGATAGGCGGCACCATTCGTAACATCAGCAACTGGAACATTCGCCCTTCGGACAGGATCTGGTACCGCGACACACCGTAGGCGAGCACGGACCCGAACAGGACCGACAGAGTCGTTGCGATGAACGAGATCAGCGCACTGTTGCCAAGCGCGACCCATGGGCGCTGCAGGGACTGGGCGTAGGTCTTGATCTCACCGGTCTGCTCATCGACCGAATGGCCCTCAACGTCTGCCCAGACGGCAAGATAGTTCTGGAGGGTCGCATTCTCGGAGATATAGACCGGCGGCCAGGCGAACCATTCGCGGTCCGGCTTGAACGAGGTCGAGACCATCCAGAAAATCGGAAACGCGACAATCAGGAGCCAGATCGTCAAAAGGAAGTAACGCATGGCCGCATAGGCGGTGCGCCGCTGGGACTTGGTCATCGCCATGGCTCAGCTCTCCTCCGGACTGGCCTGGTACATCTCGTCCAAGCTCTTCTTCTCGCGCCGCAGCAGCCAGATCGCGCTCATGACAATGGCCACCATCATGAACAGCACGAGATAGGATAGGACGGCACCATAGGAGAGATCAAAGAACTGCCAGGCGTTGATGAAGATGTAGACCGGGATGGTCTCGGTCGCGGAGCCGGGACCGCCTTGAAGCAGGCCCCAGGTTTTCGGGAACTCGGCCATCGATTCAAGGAAGCGCAGGATGAGCGCGAGCAGGATAACCGGGCGGAGCAGGGGAAGTTGGACCTCCCAGAAGATGCGCCACCTGCTGGCTCCGAGGATTTGCGCAGCTTCCTGCGGTTCCTTGGGAAGCGCGGCAAGGCCGGCCATCATGATGATGAAGCTGAAGGGGGTCCAGTTCCAGATTTCCAGCAGACCGATCGTCGTCAGGGCGGCTTGCTGGTTGTAAAGGAATTGCACCTCGGAGCGTGTGCCCGTAACCATGCCAATGATGTCGTTCAACGGGCCGTTCTGATAGAGGATCATTTCGCCGGTATAGGCAATGACGATCGGCACCGTGAGCATCGGCAGGATGAAGAAGATGTAGTAGACGCCCTGACCGCGGAAGGGGCGATACATCAGTAGCGCCAGTCCAAATCCCAGCAGGAAGCATCCTGTCGTCACACCGGTCGAGAACAGCAGTGAACGAATGATTGCGTAGCCGAACTTGTCGTCGCTGAACGCATCCGCCCACAGATCGAGGCCGACCCAGGTGGAGGCGCGGAAATAGGACAGAAACGACGGGTCGTCGCCGGCGTCGAATATCGAGAATGAGAAGAACGAGAAATAGCCCTGCAGCAGGAATGCAGGCAGCAGGATGAAGATCATCAGCGCCATCAGCGGGGTCAAAACGGTCCATTTAAACCGTTTCACCCCCTGCGCGCGTGTCGCTTCGCGAGAGTTGCCACGCCGGGGAGCCGGCTCGGCATTCATGGTCGTATCAGCGGTCATGACGTAAAAAAGCCTCGAGGACTCTGGGGCGCGTGAAGCGCCCCAGAGCATCTCATGAGGTTAGCAGGTCGAACCTGTCGCTTAGGACGGAACGTCCACGGACGGGAAGAGTGACTTGTAGGTCGCGAGCTCTTCCTTGAGACGTCGCTTGCCAATGCGGCGAATGGCGCGGCCCCAGGCCTCCGATGTGTCGGATGCGGCCTGCTTGGCGGTCTTGTCGCCGGCATACATCTCCGACAGGTTCCGCTTGAGTTCGGTCTCGAACTCCAGCAGGCCGGTCAGGAAGATCGGCGGGGTCACGATCTGCAGGTTCTTCTTGATCGCATCCATGCCGCCCGGCGTGTACACCTTTTCAGCGAGCGAACCCGGCTTGAAGTGATCCACGTGCCACGGGTCGTGGAACGTGTTCACCGGGTCACCCACGATGCGCGCACTATTGGCACCCGTGCCCAGATACATGGCCATATATGCCATGGCTTCCTTGCGCGGGCTGTGGCGGTTTACGAGGATGCCCACATTGGGCGTCGAGACCGAACGCTTGAGCAGCTTACCGCTCTTCTTGGAGCCCGGAACCGGACCGAACAACCACTTGCCGGCCGTCTTGGACTTCTTCGGGTTCTCGGCGAGAGCCGCGACACCGTCCCAGTACTGGCAGGAATAGGCCTGGCCATTGATGATCCGCGGAATCATCTGCGGCGTGCCCCAACCGGCGGCTTCCGGATGCGAGACCTGCTTCACGTCCAGATAAGTCTGGAATGCGTATTCGCCGATCTCGTTGTCAATGTTCGGATCCATGTCGTCGGTGAACGGGAACCCGCCTGCGCTGTGGAGGTACATGTACCACCAGGCGACGGACGAACCACGGTCACGCAGGTTGGCGCTGCCCCAGAGGTCCTGGTCCGGGCGGTGGAAGAACTTCATGATCTCAAGGTCTTCTTCCCAGGTCTCCGGCCAGGTCAGCTCGCGCCCGTGCTTGTCGGCAAAGGCCTTTCGCTCATCCGGGTTCTCGAACAGGTCTTTCCGGACGAACTGGACGTGGACGTTGCCATCGGTCGTGATGCCGTAGGTCTTGCCCTTGTAGGTCAGGAACTTACCGAAATCGCCAACGGCATTGATCTTGAAGTCGGCCGCTGCCATGTAGTCGTCCAGCGGCTCCAGAAGGCCGGCAGAGGCCAGCGATGGGATCATGTTGGTATCGACGTGGAAGAAGTCGAACTCCGGCGACTTCGAAAGCGCTTCGGCCATGGCGCGCTGCGGAATGTCGAACGCGCTGATGTCCTGAAGCTTCGTGATGCTGATCCCGGTCAGGTCGCCGAACTCGTCCATGACGGGCTTGGCGCCGCTCGAGTACAGGCCCCACATGATGCCGGTCAGGTCCTGACCGTTCGGAACCGCCTTTTTGGCAGCGGCAACGATTCGATCCTCTTCCGCACCGGCGAAAGCTTGGCCCGCCATCATAGGCGTTGCGACGCCCATGGCAGCCGCAGCGGCGCCAGATTTCAAGGCCTCGCGGCGCGTGATTTCCGACAACTTGATTGTCTTAAACATTTCGTTCCTCCCTAATTCCTGCCTTTAGTTAGAGGGTAGACCCAGGCAAGGTTTTTTCGTCGTCTCAGGCATGTGACGACGCGGTGACGAAACGTTACAACACTTTCCCTGGACGGGAAAAGTTTTCTTAGAGTGGAATCGCGGGGGGAAGGGGTATCGCGCTCGTTGTTTGAGCGATGAGGACGCAATGGACGACGTACGGACACAATCACGGCAGGGTCAGGGACTGACGCTTGGGGCGAAGGTGCGCGGCTTGCGCAAGTCCCAGGGACAGACCCTGGCAGCAGTCTCCAAGGTGACGGGGCTGTCGATTTCAGCCTTGTCCAAGATTGAAAACGATCAGGTTTCCCCGACATTTGCCAACCTCATGCGGCTGGCAGAAGGTTTGCGGATTCCGCTGAGCGAACTGGTCACGCTCGACGGAAGCGCGAATGGGGTGTCGGCGCGTATGAGCATCAGCCGCAAGCGTGATATAGTGTTCCGCTCCACGCCCAAGTACGACATGTATGCGCTTTGCGCCGATCTTCGGCACAAGCGCATGACGCCCCTCATCGAGAAGGTGCGTGCGGAAGATCCGAAGCGACTCGAAGGCATGATTTCGCATTCCGGTGAGGAGTTCTTCTATGTCCTGCGCGGGGCGATCGAGGTCCACACGGAACACTACAGCCCGGTGCGTCTCGAGCAGGGTGACAGCGCCTATCTCGATAGCTCGATGGCGCATACCCTTGTGGCGGTCGATGGTGACGAGGCGGACATCCTGATGGTCTGGCTGGGGCCCAACACCGGTGACGGTGACGGAGCCACTGCTGCGGAAGCCATTCTGAGCCAGACCTCTCGGGCCTGACGGCGGCTCATCAAACAAAAGAAACGTTTTCCAGGGAGAGCTGAAATGGAAGTACGTCAACTCGACATCGCCAACACCGATGTGATCCAGCTCGGGGAAGGGCCCGACCTTCTCTTGCTGCACACACTGCTGGCTGAACGTACTGTCTTCGACAGGGTTCTGCCGGAACTGGCGGCCAAACACCGTCTGACCATCCCGAACCTGCCGGGCTATGGCAAGACGCCGCCGCTGGAAAATCGATCACCGGCGGTGGAGGACTATGCGGACCGCATTGCCGGGATCATGGATGCCGCGGGCCTGCCGAACGACACCGATGTTCTGGGCAATGGCGCGGGCGGCTTTATGTCGGTGGTGCTAGCGATCCGTCATGGCGGGCGTATCGGAAAGCTGATCCTTGCCGATACCGGCCCGGGATTCCCGGAAGCCGCCAAGAAGCCACTGCACATTCTCGCCGACAAGGTCGAGGCGGAAGGCATGCAGTCCGTTCTCGATGCCGCGATGCTTCGCATGTTCCCGGAGCCCTATATCGCCGCGAACCCGGAAGTCATCGCGGAACGGAAGGCCGCGCTTGCCACGTGCAACCCGCAGGCCTTTGCGGCGACAGCGCGGGCACTTGCAAGCGTCGAGATGGCGGACCAGATCGGCGGCATCACCAACGAGACGATGGTGATGGTCGGTCTCGACGATGCGACCACGCCGCCTGCGTTGTCCTATGCCCTGCATGAGGGTATCCCGGGCGCGAAACTCGTTGAAATCGAGGATTGCGGCCACTGCCCGCAAATCCAGCAGCGGGACGTGTTCGTGAAGGAAGTTCTTGGCTTCCTCGAGGGCTAGTCTTTTCCCCGTTTCGTCGCGCCTGCCATGCGCAGGGCAAGGTCGCCGTACTGAACCGCGAGGTCCTCGACGGTCAGCTTGCCCTCGCTGCGGAACCAGTAAACCGCGAAATCGACGATACCCACGATGGCGAATGCCGTTGAGGTGATGTTCTCTATCGAGAAGTCGCCGGATTTCGTTCCGTCGGTCAGGATTCCACGAAGCCGGTCCACGAAGTCGCGTTGCAACGTGGTCAGCCGCTTGCGGCGCGCGGCCGGCAGGCCGTCGATCAACTTGTCGACATTGTAGAGCCCGGCATTGAGCATCGGCATGATGTCGGCCTTGCCCACGTCGTGGCGCACATGAGCTGCCACGAAGGCCCGCAGCCGTTCTTTCGGGGTGGGTCCGGCAGCCGATACGGCGTCGTCGGACAAATCGTTGAGGACGAGCATCGTGTTCTCGAGCGTTGCGAACAGGATCTCGTCCTTGGATGCGAAATGATAGTAGAGCGCCGGCGCGCTGATCCCGATGGTCTTTGCAATGGCGTTCAGGCTGGTGCGCTCGTAGCCGCGCTGCGCGAACAGTCCCGCTGCCTCATTGACGATCAGTGCGCGCGTCTCGTCTGCGCTGCGGGTACGTCTGCTCGTGCTTGCCTGGGCCATGACCGATCCTTGTCAGGAACGCGAGCGTAATACTTAATGAACATTAATTAAATGATGTTCGACTGCATTGGCTCTGATAATCTGCCATCGTGATTTTGTGTGCGCACCGCGCTGGTTGGTTGCGCATCGGGGATGGGGAGAATCATGCGATTTGCTGTCGACACCGGAGGGACGTTCACCGACCTGATCGTCGAGGACGATGACAACGGCCTTCATATGTTCAAGGCCTCGACCACGCCGGACGACCCGATCCGTGGCGTGCTCGACAGCCTGCAGGTGGCCGCCGAGGGGTTCGGCATGGAACTCGGGGACCTCCTCGCCAAGGGTGAACTCTTCATCCACGGCACGACCCACGCCATCAATGCCATCGTCACCGGTAATACGGCGAAGACGGCCTTCCTGACGACTGAGGGCCACCGCGATATCCTCGTCTGGCGCGAGGGCGGTCGGATGGAGCCCTTCAACTTCACGGTCCCGTATCCAGAACCGTATATTCCGCGCGCCCTGTCCTATGAAGTCCCGGGACGCATCCTGGCCGACGCGTCGGAACTGCACCCGCTCAACGAGGGGCGGGTCACCGAGATTCTTGAGGATCTGAAGGAGAAGGGCGTCGAGGCGATCGCGGTCTGCCTGCTCTGGTCGATCATCAACCCGTCGCATGAAGACCGGGTGGGCGCGTTGATCGAACAGCACCTGCCGGGTGTACCCTACACGCTGTCGCACGTGCTCAATCCATCGCTACGCGAATACCGTCGTGCGTCTTCGGCGGCGATCGACGCCTCCCTGAAGCCGCAAATGAGTGCGTATATGCGCAACCTTACCGGGCGCCTGTCGGATGCCGGGTTTGACGGGCGTGTGCTGATCGTGACTTCCCAGGGCGGGATGATGGACGCGGCGGATATCGCCGAGCAGCCGATCCACCTGATCAATTCCGGCCCGTCCATGGCGCCGGTCTCGGGCCGCTATTTTGCCCGTGAGGACGAGAACTCGGACAACGTGGTGATCGCGGACACCGGCGGCACGACCTATGACGTCAGCCTTGTCCGGCGCGGGCGTATCCCGTGGACGCGAGAGACCTGGATCGGCCAGCCCTATCGCGGCCACATGACGGGATTCCCGTCGGTAGATGTAAAATCTATCGGCGCTGGTGGCGGCTCGATCGCCTGGGTCGACGACGGCGGCATGTTGCATGTCGGTCCGCAGAGCGCGGGTGCGGTGCCCGGTCCGGCGTGCTACGGGCAGGGCGGCGAGAAGCCGACCGTAACAGATGCGTCGCTGGTGCTCGGTTATCTCGATCCCGAGTTCTTCCTCGGCGGCAGCATGTCGCTGGATGTCGCGGCATCGCGCGCGGCCATCGAGCGTGACGTGGCCGGCCCGATGGGCCTGAGCCTGGAAGACGCGGCGGCGGCCGTGATTTCCATCGCCACCGAGAACATGGTGCAGGCGATCATCGACATTACGGTCAACCAGGGCATCGACCCGCGCGAGGCGGTGCTCATCGGCGGCGGCGGTGCGGCGGGCCTGAACTCGACCGCCATCGGGCGGCGTCTCGGCAGTGAGCGCGTGCTCATCCCCGAGGTCGGAGCGGCGCTGAGCGCGGCGGGCGCAATGATGTCCGACCTGCATTCCCAGTACACACGGACCTTTTTCGCCATGTCTGAAAACTTCGACGTGGAAGGCGTGAATGCAATCCTCGATGCGCTGGAGGCGAGCTGCAATGCATTCATCGACGGGCCGGGGCAGGGCTCCATCGACCAGACCATAGAGTTCTTCGCAGAGGCGCGTTATCCCGAACAGGTCTGGGAGATCGAGGTGCCCCTGGCGTCGCGGCGGTTCAACAGCGATGCGGATGTGCGCGCACTGGTCGCCGAATTTCACAAGACCCACGAGGACATCTTCGCCATCTCTGATCCGGAATCCGAGATCGAGGTGGTCGGCTGGACCGCGTCCGTGAAGTGCCGCTTGCGTGAAAGCGAGGCGGGCTCGCTGGCCGAACGCGAGCTGCAGACTGCGGTCGATGGGATCCGCAAGGTCTACTTCTCGGGCCACGGCTATGTCGACGCGACGGTGCGCCGGTTCGAGGCGATGAAGGCGGGTGAGGTGCTGGAGGGACCGGCAATCATCGAATCCCCGTTCACAACGGTGGTGATCGATCCGGGCGCGACGGCGGAGCGGCGCCCCTCCGGCAGCGTGTCCATCGTACCGGGCACGGCGACGGCTTAGCGGAAAGGAGAGCGGAGATGGCAAGGCAAAAGATCGACGGCGTACAGCTTGCCCTCCTGTCCAACCGGCTGGAGGGGATCTCGTCCAAGATGGGCAACACCCTTATGCGCACAGGGCGCTCGGGCGTTCTCAACATCGCGCGGGACTTTTCCTGCTGCATCCTGACAGCGGACAACCAGCTCGCGGCGGTGGCCGAGAGCCTGCCGATCCATGTGCTGTCCGGTCCGGATATTATGGCCGCGACCATGAAGTCGTATCATCCGGACCTGAAGCGCGGTGACGCGTTCCTGCACAACTCGCCCTATCACGGGTGCTCCCATGCGGCGGATCATACGATCCTCGTCCCGGTGATCGATGATGACGGCATCCACCGCTACACGGTGGCGGCGAAGGCGCACCAGGCGGACATCGGCAACTCGATCCCGACGACCTATCACGGCACCGCGCGCGATGTGTACGAGGAAGGCGCACTGATCTTCCCGGCCGTGAAGGTGCAGGAAGACTACGAATACAACATGGACATCGTGCGGATGTGCCGCCTGCGCATCCGTGTCCCGGACCAGTGGTGGGGTGACTTCCTGGCCATGATGGGCGCGGCCCGCATCGGCGAGCGCGAGCTTCTGGCGCTGGGCAAGGAGGTCGGCTGGGACACGCTGGAGGCCTTCAACGAGGACTGGTTCGCCTATTCCGAGGAGCGGATGATCGGCGCGATCAGGCAGCTTCCCGCGGGCACGGCGACGCGCACCTCGACCCATGACGCCATTCCCGGCACGCCGGAAGACGGCATTCCCATCACCAGCACCGTCACCATCGACCCGGAAGGCGCGAAGGTGACCGTCGACCTGCGCGACAATATGGACGCGCAGCCCTGCGGGCTGAACCTGTCCGAAGCGTGCGCGCGTACGGCAGCCATGGTGGGCGTGTTCAATTCCATCGACCATACAGTGCCAAAGAACGCCGGCTCCTTCCGGCGTATCGACGTGCTTTTGCGCGAGAACTCGGTCTGCGGCATCCCGAAGCACCCGACGAGCTGCTCGGTGGCGACGACAAACATTGCCGACCGTGTGTCCAACCCGACCCAGGCGGCCATGGCGGAGATCGCCGACGGTTACGGCCTTGCCGAGTGCGGGGCAATCATCCCGCCCGCCGTCGGCGTGGTCTCGGGCACGAACCCGGACAGCGGCGAGCCCTTCGTCAACCAGGTCTTCCTGGGCCTGACGGGCGGCGCGGGTGCACCCTATGCGGATTGCTGGCAGTCGATCTGCCATGTCGGCAATGGCGGGCTCTGCTACCAGGATTCCATCGAACTCGATGAGCTTCGCCAGCCGCTCTACATCAAGACCCGCGCCTTTGCGCCCGACACCGAGGGTGCCGGAAAGTTCTGCGGCGCGCGCTCGGCCTATACCGAATTCGGACCGCGCGTGGGCAACCTCGACGTCGCCTATGTAAGCGACGGAGGCATCAACGGTCCCAAGGGGGTGCGCGGCGGGCTCGGTGGGGCCAATGCTGGCCAGTTCAAGATTACCCGCAACGGCGAGCACGAGGATCTGCCCAACTGCGCGGTGGTAAATCTTTTGGCGGGAGAAATGATAGGCTCGAAATCGTGCGGCGGTGGCGGGTACGGCAGCCCGCTCGACCGTGACCCCGAGAAGGTCGCTCACGACGTGCGCGAGGAATATGTCAGCGCCGCGCGCGCCGCCTCCGTCTACGGGGTGGTGGTTGATGGCGAAGGGCGGCTCGACCGCGCGGCGACCGACAAACTCCGGGCGGACATGATCGCCTGATGGCGGCGAACGGGACAGGACCGGTCGAGACAGGCACCGATGGTGTCCAGCTCGCGTTGCTCGCCAACCGGCTGGACGGCATCGTCCGTAAGATGGCCAACACCCTGCTGCGCACCGGTCGTTCGGGCGTTCTCAACACCGCGCGGGACTTTTCCTGCTGCATCGTCACCGGCGACCACCGGCTCCTGACGGCGACGGAAAGCCTGCCGATCCATGTGCTCTCCGGCCCGGACATGATGGCCGCGTCGATGGCGGAGTTTCACCCCGAACTGAAGCGGGGCGATGCCTTCCTGCACAACTCGCCCTATCACGGCTGTTCGCATCCGGCGGATCACACGATCCTAGTACCGGTCATGGACCGCGAGGGGCGCCATCGCTTCACGGTCGAGGCCAAGGCACACCAGGCCGATATCGGCAACTCGATCCCGACGACCTATCACGCGCGTGCCCGCGATGTGTATGAGGAGGGGGCGCTGATCTTCCCTGCGGTGCGGGTACAGCGCGACTACGCGAATATCGAGGACATCGTTCGGATGTGCCGCCTGCGTATCCGCGTGCCGGACCAGTGGTGGGGCGACTACCTCGCCATGATAGGCGCGGCGCGCATCGGCGAGCGGGAACTGACGGCGCTTGGCGAGGATGTGGGCTGGGACGCACTGGACGCCTTCGCGGACCGCTTCTTCGATTATTCCGAAGCACGCATGGAAGCGGCGCTCCGGTCGTTGCCGGCGGGTTCGGCGGGACACTCGAGCACCCATGACCCGATCCCCGGCACGCCCGAAGAAGGGGTGAAAATCAACGTCAGCGTGACCGTCGATCCGGTCGCCGCGCGGGTGTCGGTGGATTTGCGCGACAATCCGGATGCGCTGCCCTGCGGGCTTAACCTGTCGGAGGCCTGCTCGCGCACGGCGGCGATGGTCGGCGTCTTCAACTCCATTGACCACACGGTGCCGAAGAATGCGGGCTCATTCCGCCGCATCGATGTGAAGTTGCGCGAGAATTGCGTCGTCGGTATCCCGAAACATCCGACGAGCTGTTCCGCCGCGACCACCAATGTCGCCGACCGTGTGTCCAACTCGGTTCAGGCCTCGATGGCGAAGATTTCAGAGCAGGTGGGTCTCGCCGAGTGCGGGGCGTCCAGCCCGCCCGCAGCGGCCGTGATCTCGGGTACCAATCCCGAGACCGGCAAACCCTATGTGAACCAGATTTTCCTCGGCCGGACGAACGGCGCGGCCAGTGCGCACACCGATGCCTGGTGGACGGTAGGGCATGTGGGCAATGCCGGGATGTGCTTCCTCGATTCCGTGGAACTCGACGAGTTGCGCCTGCCGATCTACGTCCATGCGCGCGGCTTCGTGCCCGACAGCGAGGGTGCGGGTCGTAATTGCGGCGCGCCGCAGGGCTTTGCGGTGTTTGGGCCGCGGGCGGGGACCATGTCCCTGATCTACAATTCAGACGGCTCAATCAACGGTCCGAAGGGCGTGCGCGGAGGCCTCGGTGCCGCGAACGCCGCCCAGCACAAACTGACGGCAAGTGGCGAGGAAGAAGAAGTTCCCCGCGTCGGCCAGGTCTTCCTGGAGCCGGGCGAACTGATGGTCTCGCGCTCCTGCGGAGGAGGCGGGTTCGGCCTCCCGGTGGAACGCGACCCTGCAAGGGTGGCCCGGCAGGTGGCTGAGGGGTTCCTGTCCGTGGAGCGCGCGCGCAAGCTGTACGCGGTCGCGGTCGATCCCGACGGGCAAGTGATTGCGGACGAGACCGCGCGGCTCAGGCAAGCGGCGGAGTAGGGCGATGGCGGACATTCCTGTCAGCGGCACATGCGATCTGAAGTTCGCGGCGGTGGAGGATGCGTTCCGCCGCAACATGAACGAAGGCGATCCGGTCTGCGGGGACGAACTGGGCGCCTGTGTATCCGTTGTGATCGATGGCGAGACCGTCGTGGACCTATGGGGCGGATACCGGGACGCGGCGCGGACTCGGCCGTGGGAGCGCGACACCATCACCTGCATGATGTCGGTCTCAAAGTCCTGTGCGGCTATCGCACTGCTCACCCTGATCGACAGGGGGATCGTGAGCATGGAAGCCAAGGTCTCGCGCTACTGGCCGGGTTTTTCGGGCGATGGCAAGGAAGACATGAGCGTGCGCACGTTGATATCCCACCAGTCCGGTGTCATCTACGCGGATGCTGCTCCGGCCGCGTCCCTCTGGGATGGGCTGGCGGTCGAGGAGGCGCTCGAGGCCGCCACCCCTGAATGGGTGCCCGGCACCGGCGGCGCCTATCATTCCTTCACCTATGGGCCGCTCATCAATGCCCTGATCCGTCACGCAGACGGGCGTGACGTAGGCACGGTGTGGCGCGAGGACGTGGCGGACCCCTTCGGGATCGACTTCCAGATCGGCCTCAACGATGAGGAAGCCACCCGGCGCGCGGAATTTGTGGAGACCCCGGGCACACCCTCACGCGACGGCATCAAGGGCGAGGCGGACTCACCGCTGACCCGCGCCTGGAACCCGCTGCCGAGGAGCGAAGACTTCAACTCGGACAACTGGGTCCACGGCCTATTTGCCTCGGCCAACGGTCATGGCAACGCACGGGCCATCGCGCGCCTCTACGGCGGAATGGCAAACGAGGGGCTGATTGATGGCTGGCGGCTGCTGTCGGAAGGCCTGATCGCCGATGCAACCAGTGAGCACTGGGACGATCTCGATCGCATGACCAACCGACCTTTCCGGTTTGGCTGCGGATTCATGCTGTCCTGTCCACCGTTTCCGTTCGGCGGATATCGGGACAATTTCGGCCACACAGGCATCGGCGGCGCCATCGGCTTCGGCGATCCGGAACGCCGGATCGGCTTCAGCTACTGCGGCAACCGGATGGCCCCGATCGCGGATACGGGCCCGTTCGCCGGGTCGCTGATCGAAGCCATGTACGCATCAGTCTAGGGGAGAGTTATGCGGTTCAAGGACAAAGTGGCGCTGGTCACGGGAGGCTCATCGGGGATCGGTGCGGAAGTTTGCGCGCGCTTCGCAGAGGAGGGCGCGAAGGTCGCCGTTGTGTCCGGCTCGTCGACAGAACGCGCGGCGGCGGTCGTGGAACGTTGTGGCAATGGCGCGCGCGGTTTTGCTTGTGATGTTTCTGACGTTACCCAGATCGACACGCTGGTCGGGAATGTGATTGGGGCTTTCGGGCAGATCGATATCCTGGTGAATGCGGCGGGCGTCTTTTACCCGACCCGCATCGGCGAGACCGACGAGGCGATGTATGACCGCATGGCCGACATTAACCTCAAGGGTTGCTTCTTCATGTGCAACGCCGTCGCGCCGCACATGATCGCGGCGGGCAGCGGCAAGATCGTGAACCTCGGCTCGGGCGCAGGCGTCGCCGGACGCAGCAACTACATCGTCTATTCAGCGGTGAAAGCCGGGGTCATCAACATGACCCGTTCGTTTGCCGCCGCGCTGGCGCCCCACAACATTAACGTGAACTGCCTTGCACCCGGCAACACGGCGACCCCGATGAACGAGAACGTCCGCACGGAGCCCGAATACGCGGAGATCTACGAGACCATCAAGCAGAAGACCCTCAGCCCACGGCCGTTTGCGGACGCCTACGAGATGGCGGGTGGGGTGCTGTTCCTGTGTTCGCAGGACGCCAGCGCCGCGCACGGCGCGCTGCTGCTCATGGATGAGGGCCTGTCAGCCGGATACTGACCCAACACCCGAACGGGAAAACACGGAGAGACATCATGCAACTCAGGAACAAGGTGGCGCTGATCACCGGCGGTTCGCAGGGCATCGGCGAGGAAATCGCCCGGCTGTTCGCATCCGAAGGCGCGACCTGCGCCGTCGTGGCGAGTGCGAACGTCCGCAAGGCCAACAAGGTCGCCAAGGAGATCAAGCGCAAGTCGAAGGGCTACGCCGCCGACGTCACCAAGCCCGCCGAGGTGAATAAGCTCGTCGAGAAGGTGATGAAGGACTTCAAGAAGATCGACATCCTCGTGAATGCGGCCGGCGTGTTCTACCCGACACCTGCGGGCGAGACGAAAACCACGGACATGAACCGCATGGTCGACATCAACCTGAAGGGCAACTGGAACGTCACCAATGCCGTGGTGCCGCACATGAAGGCGCGCAAGCAGGGCAACATTATCAACCTGGCGTCGGTTGCCGGCGTGACGGCCATCCCGGCTTACCCGATCTACTGCGCAACCAAGGCGGGAATCATCATGATGACCCGGGCATTGGCCGTTGAACTCTCGCGCGACGGCATCCATGTGAACTCGATCTCGCCGGGCAACACGGCGACGCCGATGAACGAGGACATCCGGACCGATCCCGCCCTGAAGCCGGTGCTGGATTTCATGGAAATGCTGACCCCTTCGGGCCGGACCTATTCGGAGGCTGCGGATATCGCAAACACAGCGCTGTTCCTGGCTTCGCCGAAGACCGGCAAGGCGATCTATGGCGCCAACTTCGTCATCGATGAGGGCTTTGCGGCCGGGCTGTTCGTCGCGAGTTGAGAAGAATACGAGCCTTTTCGGCTCCCTGAAGCAGTGTGTTAGAGAGAGGCCATGGCGAAGGTCTCACAGGCGCTGAACATCGAGGATCTGCGGAAGATGGCGGGCCGGCGCCTGCCGTCTTTCCTGTTCGACTATGTCGAGCGGGGCCATGCTGATGGGGGCAGCGTGAACCGCAACGTCGCGGCCTTCGATAAGTACACGATGCTCTCGCGCGCGCTGGTTCAGGTGGTGCCGCCGAACACCGAACGTATGGTCTTCGGCAGGCGCTATGCCCTGCCGTTCGGGATTTCCGCCGTGGGCGGGCTGGGCATTTTCCGGCCCGGCGCCGACCGCTTTCTCGCCGAGGTCGCGCGGGAAGCCAACATCCCTTTCATGCTGTCGGGCGTATCCAACGAATCCATCGACACCGTCGCCCGGATCGCGCCCGAGCATGTCTGGTTCCAGCTCTATGCGTCGCGTGATTTTGAACTGACGAAGCGCATGATCAGTCAGGCGGCGGATGCCGGCTGTGACGTGCTGGTCGTGTCTGTCGACTACCCAATCCAGAACAAGAGCGAAGTGCCCCAGCGCTCGGGCGTGACGCCGATCGGCGGGATCAACTGGCAGAAGCTTCCGTCGATCTTCGGCGACCTCGCAATGCATCCGGCCTGGCTGGCGACGTTCCTGGCCAGTGGCGGCATGCCGAAGATGGAAAGCTGGATGCCCTATGCGCCGCAGGGCAGCTCGCCCAAGGACATAGCGAAGTATTTCGCCAGCGTCTGGCCGCCCAACCTGGTCTGGGACGACATGGAGCGCATCCGCGAGGTCTGGAAGGGCAAGCTGGTCCTCAAGGGACTGATGGAGCCCGCGGATATCGCGAAGGCCTATGCCGTCGGCGCGGATGGCGTGTCGCTGTCGAACCATGGCGGTAACAAGCTGAACATCGTTCCGGCCACCGTGGACTGCCTGGCGCCCGCACGCGCGGCCATTTCGCCTGAAAACAACCTGTTCCTCGACGGCGGCATGCGCCGGGGTTCGGACGTGGTGAAGGCTGTCGCGCTGGGGGCTGATTTCTGCTTCCTCGGCCGGGCCTTCCTCTACGGGGTCTCGGCGGGCGGCCGGGAAGGCGTGCGGCGGGCCGTGGAGATCCTGCGCGACGAGGTGTCCTACACCATGGCCATGCTCGGCTGTCCCGATGTCGATGGTATCGACCCGGCACTGCTGTTCCCGCCTACGCAGGGCCGCGCCTGAGCCGGGTCAGACCAGCTTCGAAATCACGATATAAAGGCCGAGAACGAGGAGCGCGACCAGCATGAGCTGTCGGAAGCGGTCCTCGGAAATCCGGTGGCGAAGCTTTTCGCCGAGCCAGTAGCCCAGAAGTGTCGGGATGGTGGCCGCGGTCGAGGCAATCGCGAGTTCCCGGGTCAGAAGTCCCTGTACGATAAAGGCGATGGCGATCACGCCCGAGCCGAGCAGGAACAGCAGGCCCATGGCCTGCACCAGCTGGTCGCGATTGAGCCGGAGGCACTGCATGTAGGGCACGCCCGGCACGGCATCGGAGCCTGTCATGCCGGCAAGCACGCCGTTGATGCTGCCGACCACGGGCGAAAGCCAGACTTCGTGGCGGCCGGGATGGGGCAGGCGCGGGGCCGCCAGCGCATATAGCGCATAGATGACCAGCACCGCGCCCAGAATGGCAGTGATCAGGCGCGGGTTCCCCGCGACGAGGATTTCGGTGCCGAACCAGATACCGATGCAGAACATCACGAAGAACGGCCACAACCGGCCGAGTGTGTCGCGCTGGGGCGGGCCGCTGAAGGTCTGCCAAGCGTTTGAGGCAAGGCCCGGCACGATAATGACGGCAATGGCCGAGGGCAGGGGCATGACCGTCGCAAGAAGCCCGAGCGCCACGATCTTCATGCCCAGCCCGATGGTACCTTTCACCAGGCCGCCAAGAACCATCGTCGCGAACGCAAAGACGATCTGAAACGTACTCAAGTCCAGCATCAGAGTGGCCGCTGCGTTCGCGCTAGATTTCCCACTCGACGTTGCCGTCCATGCCGATGTTCTGGCCGGTGATGTGTCGGCCGGCATGCGACGCGAGGAAAACGGCGAGGTCGCCGACTTCCGTGGGGTCGATCCAGCATTTCAGCGAAATGAACTCCATGAACGCGGCCTCGCGTTCCTCGACGGAGATTCCCATCTCTTTCGCCTGGTTGGCGACGATGTTGCGTCCGCGCTCGTTGTCGATCAGGCCCGGCAGGATGGCATTGCAGCGGATACCAAACGGGCCGTATTCGCGTGCCACGGTGTGGGTCAGGCCCAACACGCCGACCTTGGACGCTACATAGGGCGAGCGCATGGGCAGCGCCACCTTGGCCGAGGCTGTGGAGATGTTGACGATGCAGCCCGACTTCTGGGCCTTCATGTGCGGGGCAACGTTTTTGATGCAATAGAACATGCCGTTGAGGTTCACACCGATAGTGCGGTCCCAGTCCTCGTAGGAGATATCCTCCAGCGCGCCGCGCGGCCCGCCGATCCCGGCATTGTTCACGAGCACATCGACGCCACCCATGAGTTCCACGGCATCCGTGACCATCTTCTCGACATCCGAGGGCTTGCCCACATCGGCCAGCGTGCCAGACACGCGGTCATCGCTGTGGATCACCTCGTTGAGCATGTCCTGCTGCACATCGCAGGTGTGCACGAATGCGCCGGCTGCCGCGAAGCGTTCCACGATGGCGCGCCCGATCCCGGATCCGCCGGCTGTGACGATCACGCGCGTACCGCTTGCAAGATTTGACATTAATAAATCCCCACAAGTATCTGAATTTCATTTTTTATTTGGCCTTTGATGGGCCTTGAGACAGGGTTTTCCAGCGCTTCATGATCGCGGCCAGTTCCTCGCGCAGAAGCTGGATGAACCGTTCCGCGGCGCCGGTCAACGGGGTGCGGACCTGGCGGACCAGATAGTACTCGATCTCGGCGCGCGGGCTGACTATGGGGTTGATGACCAGCGCACCTGATGATGCTTCATCGATCACCGATGCAACCGCCGTCAGGGTCGACCATCCTGAGTGGCGGACATACTCCAGCGTGGTGTTCAGGCCGTCGGATTCGATGCTGGCGGCGACCTCGACTTCTGCGCGGGCCAGATGCGTGTCGATGATCGAGCGGATCGCATGACGCCGTGTCGGCAGGACAAGGCGCAGCGGCGGCAAGTCCTTCAGCCGCAGCCGTTCCAGCGGGGGCAGTCCGGATCCGGGGCCGGACACGAGCGCCATTTCGTGCTGCGCCAGCAGGGTGGCCTCGATGCCCTCGTGGCTGACGGCGCTGGTGACCACGGCGAAATCCAGCTCACCGGCTGCGACGCGTTCCGTCAGCGTGCCGCCATAGGCCTCGTCGAGGGTCAGGTCGACATTCGGGTGTGCTTCCACAAACCGGGACAGCGCGGCGGGCAGTGCACTGCGGGAGACCGAGGGCACCGTGCCGATGGTGAGTGCGCCCGTCACGTCGCTCGACAGGCCGCGCAAGGCGTGCCCGGTCTCGGCCACGGCATTCAGGATCGTCAGGCTGCGCGCGTACAGGCGCTTGCCAGCCACCGTGGGCTCCACGCCGCGCCGGCTTCGGGTGAACAGGGGAACCCCGAACTCGTCCTCAAGGTTGCGGATCTGCACGGATAGGCCGGGCTGGGTGCAGTTTTCCCGCCTTGCGGCGCGGGAGAAGCTGCCTTCCTCGTACACGGCGACGAATTGTTCGAGCTGACGAAGGTCCATGACCGGACTATAAGGCGAAGTTATCGCTTTGCGCAGTCGTGATAATCAGGCGGCCACATCCGGCGCGCCGGCGATCACCGCGGCCCATGCGGCCGCCGTATGACGGAGCGCTTCCTCCAGTCGGACGACAAGTTCGCGGGCGGCACGTGACAGCGGGCGTTGGGTCTGGTGGATGAGGTAGTAGTCGAAGGGCGTCTGCCGGCCGAGCAGGGGATTGACGACAAGTTTCCCGCTATCGAGGTCGCTGACGATGGTCGTGACCGGGAAAATGCCGGAAAAGTCTGAGTTACGGATGAACTCGAGGGTCCCGAACAGGCCGTCGATCTCGATCACCCGGGCAACCTGGATGTTGCCCATGCTGATGTAGCGCTCAAGCAGGGTGCGAAGGCTGTGATGCGACGACGGCATCACAAGCTTGATCGGCGGCAGGCTCTGCAAGCGCACAGGCTCGAGATGGGTGAGGCCGGTCTTCTTGCCGGAAATCATGGCGAGTGGCTCTGACGACAGGACACGCATTTCCAGCCCGTCATGTTGCGGCGGTTCCGTCACCACAGCGAAGTCCAGTTCCCCCGATACCACCCAGTCAGTGAGCGTGCCGCTAAAGGCCTCGACGACCCGGATATCGACATTGGGCATGGCTTCGGTGAAACCCGGCAGCAGGTCCGCCAGCACGCCCTTGGTGATGGTGGGGATCAGCCCTACCTCGAGCGCGCCGGATATGCCGCGCACAAATTCGTGCATGTTCTGGGCCGCGTGCTGTACGTCCCCGAGGATGCGTCGCGAATCTTCGTAGAAACGGTCGCCAGCGGGGGTGGGGCGTACGCCGCGGGCGTGACGCTCGAACAGGGCGACCCCAAGCGACTGCTCGAGGTTCTTGATTTGCAGGCTCAGGCTGGGTTGGGCTGCGTTCAGACGATCGGCAGCGGCGTTGATGCTGCCCTCCTCATAGACGGCCACAAAGGTACGGATTTGCTTGAGATCCATTAGCCAAAACCAAGATATAACAATTTCTGATAGAAAGCATTGTAACTTGCTATTTGTCGGTATGGCTACCGCTCTTTAGGTTTGCCGCCAATGAATTACGCCTAGACCGAAAGGAGCCAGCAATGGCCAAACCGAAAGTCATCGTCCAGCTTTACCCGATGTTCCCCGCGGACAGCGAAGAGGACCGGATCGCCAAGCGTCCGCTTGGCAACGACAACGACATGTATCACCGCATCGTCCATGAATGGACGGAAGTGGTGAAGGAAGCGGACGCGATGGGCGTATGGGGTCTCGGCACCATCGAGCATCACTTCCATTCCGAAGGATATGAAGTTGGCCCGAACCCGGGCGTTCTGAACGCCTACTGGGCCAGCCATGTGAAGAATGCCCATGTGGGTGCGCTCGGCTATGTCGCCGCCACGCACGATCCGCTGCGTGTCGCCGAAGAGACCGCGATCATCGACCACCTGACCAAGGGCAAGTTCTTCGTGGGCTTCGCGCGCGGCTACCAGTCGCGCTGGGCCAACGTCATGGGTCAGTTCACCGAATCCCCGGCGACCGTGTCCGACGGCAGCGCCGCCGATGACCGCAATCGCCAGATTTTCGAAGAGCGCGTGCAGATGGTCATCGATGCGTGGACGCAGGAAAGCGTGCGCGTGAAGGGCGAGTTCTACGAGGCACCGTATCCATACGAGACGGGCGTCGAGGGCTATCCGGCCTGGAAAATTGCGAAGGAAGCCGGCGCCGAGGGCGAGATTGGTGAGGACGGCAGCGTGCAGCGCGTCTGCGTCGTGCCGAAGCCATACCAGAAGCCGTATCCGCCGGTGTTCGTGGCCGCGTCCAAGAGCCAGGCGTCGATCGACTTCTGTGCCCGCAACGCGTTCATCCCGACCTACTTCATGCCGACCAAGGGTGTTGTCGAGCTTTCGCACTACTACACCAAGGTCGCCAATGAATCCGGGTTCCCGGTGCAGCTCGGCCAGAACCAGAACATCGTGCGCTGGCCTCACATCACTAAGACGTCCGAGGACTTCGACCGCAAGCTGCGTGACTACGATCTCGACATCTACAAGAACTTCTATGGTCCGTTCTTCCCGCAGTTCCCGCAGGGCAACGACAATGAACTGATCCAGGGCATGAAAGACTCCGACATCTTTATCGGCGGAACCGTCGATGAGTCCATCAAGGCCTGGAAGCACATCTATGACCAGGTGCCGTGTGAGTACATCACGCTGATCTGGCATTGGGCCCAGCAGCCGAAGGACGACATGATGGAGGAACTCCAGCTGTTCATGGACAAGGTCCTGCCCGAACTGGAGACCCCGGAATTCGAGCCGGTCGGCCAGAAGGTTCCGATGGCGGCTGAATAACCGCCGGATCACATCAGTTGAATTTGAACCGCCCCGGTTTGTCCGGGGCGGTTCTTTTTTGTGGATATGTCCGCCCACTGAGTGATTGCGGGCCTCGCGGCGGCGCACCGGTCGTGTATCGTGAGGGGACAGTTGGCAGTCCGGCATCACGGAGGATGGATCGATGAGCGGACGGATCATGACGGTGGCCCAGCAGAAGGGTGGTTCGGGCAAGACGACCCTGGCGGCGAACCTCGCCGTGGCCTGGTCGCTTGGCGGCAAGCTCAGTGTGGCGGTTCTTGATGTGGATCCCCAGGGAAGCCTCGGCGAATGGTTTGAGCGCCGTGAGGAACGCATGGGGGAGGATCGCACCGGCCTGACCTTCCGAACGGCCAGCGGCTGGGGCGCGAAACGCGAGGCCCGCTCGCTGGCCCGCGACCACGACCTTGTGGTGATCGACACGCCGCCCCATGCCGACCTGGAATTGCGCAGCGCCATCGAGAACGCCGCACTGGTCGTCGTGCCGGTGCAGCCCAGCCCTGCGGATCTCTGGGCGACGGAGGCCACGCTCGAGGCTGCGGCGAAGGAACGGGTGAGCGCCCTGATGGTACTCAACCGGGTTCCGCCGCGCGCGCGGCTGACCGAGGAAATGGCCGCCGCATTGCGCGAGTTCGCGGCACCTCTTGCGGCGACACGTTTGGGTAACCGCGTGGCCTATTCCGAGGGCTTCAAGGTCGGAGGCGCACCTGTGGAATTGCGCGCGTCCAGCCCTTCGGCCGATGAAGTGCGCGCGCTGGCAGCCGAAGTGCTGAAGTCGGCGCGCTAGTTCCCCATGCGGCAGATTGGAATCGGCGTAATAGGCGCCGGCTGGGTCGGCGGCATTCGCGCGAATGCTTGTGCCCGCCACGCGCTGGTGGGTGAGTTGCAGATCGCCGAGATCAATCCCGACCGTGCCGCCGAGATCGCCAGCGAGACCGGCGCCCAGCATGTCACTCCCGACTGGCGCGAGATCGTTGCGAGCCCGGGCGTGGATGCCGTCATCATCGCATCGACGCCTGAATCCGAGCGCTACCCGATTGTCCGCGCGGCGCTGGAGGGGGGCAAGCACGTGCTGGTCGAGAAGCCCATCGCGCCTGGCCCGGAGGAAACCGACGAGGCTATTGCGCTGTCTGAGGAGAGGGGATTGCAGATCGCGGTCGGCTATACCCGCCGGTTCGACCCCAAATATGCCTACGTCAACGAGGCCATCAAGACGGGCCGCATCGGCGAGCCTGTCACCTGTCTTGTCAGCCGCAACATCACCCGCGAGATCGGCGCGAAGATCCGCGGCCGCTCGAAGCTGTCGCCCGCGGCGATGGGCGGGACCCATTCCATCGACTTCCTGCTGTGGTGCCTGCAGCCGCGACTGCCGGTAATGGTCTACTCGCAACAGGCCGGCAAGCTGTTCACGCAGGTCAGCGAGACGCCGGACCACCAGTGGATCATGGTCACCATGGATGACGGTACGACCATCGCCGCCGGATCGGGCTGGCTGCTGCCGCTGGGTTATCCGCAATACGCCCAGAGCTGGATCGAGGTTATCGGGACTGAAGGTGTCTTGACCGTGGACGACACCCACCGCGATATTTCCACGAACACGTCCGAGCACGGCGTCCGCTATCCGCTGTCTTCCATGCCGGGTGAGCAGGTGGATCACGTCTTCGCCGGAGCGATGGTCGATGAGACCATTCACTTCATCGAGGCGATTGCGTTCGACCGGCCGGTGCTGGCCAATGCGCGCGAAGCGAGGCTGGTGATGGATGTGACCATGGCTGCCGATCTGTCCGCGGAAACGGGCGAAGCGGTGGTGTTGCCTTCACGCTGAATTTCCCCTTACGCTGCAGCGTCTCATCTAGAGAGACCAACAGGCTGCCCCGGAATGACCGCATACAAGAACCAGTCCCTCGAGCGCGGTTTCGCGATTCTCGAGTATCTCGGCAAAAGCACCACGGGACGTTCCGTGTCCGATGTGGCGCGCGCGACCAGGCTGCACCGTGCGACTGCGCACCGTCTGCTGGAGGTGCTGTGCCAGCTCGGCTACGCCTACAAGGCCTCCGACCGGCGGTACTGGATCGGCTATTCGATGCATGTCTTCGGGCACCGGACGAGCATGGTCGCGCGGATCACCCATCACGCCCATCCGTTCCTGGTGAAGCTGGCCCATGAGGTGGATGAGACGGTCAATCTGGGATTCCTCGAAGGCATCCAGGCCTTCGTGGCGGATCGCGTGGTGACCGCTCAGGCACATCGTTCCGATGTGCAGATCGGCGGCTATTTCGATGCCCACGCGACCAGCCTGGGCAAGGCGCTCCTGTCGTCACGCACGCCCGAAGAGGTCAATGCCAGCTACAAGGCTACGCGTCTTGCGTCCTATACGGGATCGACGATCACGGACCAGAAAACGCTGATGCGCGAACTGGCGGAGGTCCGCAAGCGGGGCTATGCGGTCAACTACGAGGAACGTTCACCCGGCATTCGCTCGGTGGCGGCGCCGCTGATCAACCCGCATGGCCGGGCGGCCTGTGCGATCTCGATCACCGGCCCGCGCGCGCGCCTCGACGATGCGCGGATCCCGCGGCTTGGTGCCCGGCTGCAGGAGATTGCGAGCGAACTCGTCGAGCACCTGACCGCGCAGGGCGGTGTCGTCGCATCAGCCGATCGCGCCGGCGCTGCGTAGCTCCGCGATCTTCGCGTCGTCGTAGCCAAGCACCTCTTTCAGCACTTCGTCCGTGTGCTGGCCCAGCAGTGGCGGGTGATAGCGATACTCGACCGGCGTTCCCGACAGTTTCAGCGGGCTCGCGATCAGTGCCGCGCCGTCCGGGCCGGCCAGCGGGTGGGGGACGTTGACGACCATCTCGCGCGCCTTGACGTGCGGGTCCTCGAAGACCTGGTCGAGGGTGTTGATCGGCCCGCAGCCGATCTTGTTGGCTTCCAGCTCGGCCAGCCATTCGGCGGAGGGCTTTGTCTTCATGATGGCCTGGATGTGCGCGACCACCTCGGCACGGTTACCGACGCGCGCGGCGTTGGTGGCAAAGGTCGGGTTCTCGGGGAGGTCGGGCTCGCCGAGGATCTTCGCGAAGACCTTGAACTGGTTGTCGTTGCCGACCGCGACGACGATGTGGCCGTCGGCGGTCTCGAACACCTGATAGGGGACGATGTTGGGATGGGCGTTGCCCAGCCGTTCAGCCTGGCCGGAATGCAGGTAGTTCATGCCCTGATTCACCAGCCATGCGACCTGGGTGTCCAGCATGCCAATGTCGATGTACTGGCCCTGGCCGGTGACCGTCGCGTAACGAAGCGCGCCGTTGACGGCGACA
The DNA here is from genome assembly GCA_038117045.1 of Alphaproteobacteria bacterium. Classification (GTDB taxonomy): domain Bacteria; phylum Pseudomonadota; class Alphaproteobacteria; order UBA6615; family UBA6615; genus JABJAG01. The sequence goes on from JAYOFE010000005.1 coordinate 84,479, forward strand.
GCGGCGAACATGCCCGACATGATGTCCGCGATCGGTACGCCAACCTTCTGCGGCTCGCCGTCGGGCTCACCGGTCAGCGACATGATCCCGCCCATGCCCTGGATAAGGAAGTCGTAGCCGGGACGTGAGGCGTATGGGCCTGTCTGGCCGAAACCGGTGACCGAGCAATAGACCAGCTTCGGGTTGATGTCCTTCAGGTCGTCGTAGCCCAAGCCGTATTTGGCGAGGTTACCGGTCTTGAAGTTTTCAACCAGCACGTCGGCCTTCTTCGCGATCTCGCGCACGATGCCCTGACCAATCTCGCTGCTCAGATCCACCTCGACCGAGCGCTTGTTGCGGTTGGCGCTCATGAAGTAGGCGCTCTCACTCGTATCCTCGCCGTCGGGACCGGACATGAACGGCGGCGCGAACCGGCGGGTGTCGTCACCCGCGCCCGGACGCTCGATCTTTATGACGTCGGCACCCAGGTCGCCGAGCATCTGTGTGCAATAGGGGCCGGCAAGGACCCGCGTCAGATCAAGGACGGTAACTCCGGATAGTGCGCCTTTGGATTCGGCCATGACGTTTCTCCATGGGCCGGCATTGAACAGCCGGCGGGACGTGTTGTGAACGGCCTGAATAGTGCATTCGTCGCGCCTGCTCAATGTCGCGTATGGGGGTTCGGCGTGCGAACGTCTACGCGAGCGTCAATTGACTTTTTCCCGACAGGTGCACATTTAGGGCGCATTCGAAATTCAACGTCCGCGCCCCGATCCGGGACGCTGGGCCGGAACACCCGGAGGTAACATGTCAGAAGAAGCAGCACTCGCCGCGGCACGTCAGCGGATCGAGGATTATCGCAAGCGGATTTCCAGTCTCGACGATGATTCTCGGGACCTTTTGTTCCGCGAAGCACGCAATCACAACTGGTGGCAGGACAAGGACGTCTCGGACGACCAGCTTCGTGAGATCTATGAACTGGTGAAATTCGGGCCAACGAGTGCGAACACACAGCCGCAGCGTATCGTCTTCCTGCGTTCGACCGAGGCCAAGGAGCGGTTGATGCCGTCCCTGAACGAGCCGAACAGGGAGAAGACGATGAAGGCGCCGGTGGTGGCGGTCCTCGGTTACGACAATACGTTCTGGAAGGATTTCCCGGTCAACTATCCGATCCGGCCGGAGATGGCGGACCGCTTCAAGGACAACGAGGCCCTCTCGGAGCGTTTCAGTTTCCAGCAGGCGACGCTGCAGGGCGCGTATTTCATCCTCGCTGTACGCGCGGTCGGCCTCGATGCGGGTGCGATGGGCGGTTTCGACGCGGCCATGGCGACCGAAGAGTTCTTCAAGGGGACGCCCGTGAAGGCGAACTTCGTCTGCAACATCGGCTACGGCCACATGGACGGCATCAAGGGGCCGCGCCTGCACCGATACGATTTCGACGAAGTCTGCTCGATCCTCTAGTTCCCGCTCAAGCGGAACGTGAAGGCGGCGGTGCCCAGGGTGCCGCCGCTTTTTTATTGGCGAGGCAACTGTGCCGTGATCTTTCGGGACGCATCCAGCAGCACAGGCAGGAATCGTGAAGTCATCTCGTCGAGGCGCGTACGCGCGGCGTGGGTGCCGACATTCAGCGCGGCGAGAATGCGTCCGCTCCGGTCATAGATCGGGACGGCCAGTGAGCGCAGCCCGGTCTCCAGTTCCTGGTCCACCAGCGCGTATCCCTTGAGCCGCGCTGTCTCGATGGCCTCGCGGACTTCTTTCGGATCCAGCTTGGTCCGCTCCGTGTAGGCCTTCGGTGTGATTTCGGCGAGGAATCGGTCGAGAATTTCCGGTGATTTGTGGGAGAGCAGGACCCTGCCGAGCGAGGTTGCTTCTGCCGGCAGGCGGGTGCCGATGCCGAGGTTGATGGACATGATCCGTGTCGCGGCTGTCACGCGCTGGACGTAGATAACTTCCTGGCCGCTAAGCACTGCAGCGGAGCATGATTCCTGCAGTTCCCGCACCACGTCTTCCATGGGTGGCTGGGCGATCTGCCACCATTCGAGCGACGACAGGTAGGCATAGCCCAGACCCAGGACATCGGGCGTAAGAGAGAACTTCCGCCCGTTGCTGCGCACATGACCCAGTTGTTCGAGAGTGAGCAGGAACCTGCGCGCGGTCGCTCGCGTGGTACCGGTTGCTTCCGCGACCTCGCTGATGGTCATCTCCGGTGCATCAGGTCCGAAGGCGCCGATAACAGCCAGTCCGCGTTCCAGCGATTGGACAAACTCGGGGTTCCCGTCGCGCTTGGCCATTGGCCGCATTCCTTGACTTTAAGTGGGCGTGATACGAACTGATGTTCGTAGTTCGGACTTAATCATTTTCGAGTGTTCTGTCGATACGGAACTTTGTGTGCGCAAAGCGATCGGGGTGCGGTTGCGAAAGGCGCGTTTTCCGGCGCATTCTGGCACCAACGAATACGGTCGCGCGGCGGCCCTGAGGAGAGAGACCCGATGAGAGATTTGACCGAAGCCAACGTCACCGATGCGGTGCTGGAGAAGATCGCGGACGACACGGATCCGCGTCTACGTGTGATCATGGAAGCGTTGATCCGTCATGCGCATGATTTCATTAGGGAAGTGAACCTCACGCCCGATGAACTGCTCTACGGCGCACGCTTTATCCAGAAGGTCGGCCAGATTTCCGACGACAAGCGCGAAGAGGGCGTGCTGCTCGGGGACGTGCTGGGCATGACGGCCCTGGTCGAGATTCTTGGCGACCGGGTGCGTGTCGGTGCGACGGAATCGAGCCTGCTCGGCCCGTTCTATCGTGAAGGTGCACCGGCTCGCGAAATGGGTTTCGACATTTCCCTGAACGATGATGAGGGCGAGCCGGCTTTCGTCCACGGCACTGTCGTGGATGCGTCGGGCAACCCGATCGAGGGTGTGGTGTTGGACCTGTGGCAGACGGCGCCGAACATGTTCTACGAGGCGCAGGTCGGCCAGCCGAAGGAATACGATGACTATGCCTATCGCGGGAAGTTCCGCACCGGCGCCGACGGCAAGTACTGGTTCCGTTCTCGCAAGCCGGTCGACTACCCCGTTCCGACGGACGGCCCGGTGGGGCTGATCCTCAACGGCACCGGACGCCACTCCTGGCGGCCCGCGCACCTGCACTACCTCGTCTACAAGGACGGCTACCAGACGATCCAGACCGAGCTGTTCAACAACGACAGCAAGTACTTGGATTCTGACGCCGTCTTCGGCGTGAAGGAAACGCTGGTGATCCCGTACAACAAGGTTGATGACGCCGCCCGGGCCAAGGAATACGGCTTCGAGGGTTCGACCTTCTATGAAGGCGCGTATGATTTCGTCATGAAGGACGACGCGAGCGTGAAAGACGCAGAAGCGGCCTACAGCCAGCGCGCGAGCATGAGCGCGGACTGACGTTCGCCAACACGTGTGAATTCTCCGGCGTCACCCTCGGGTGGCGCCGGAATGCTTTCAAGGGGAAGAAAACGGAATGAGTCTCGAGAACATGAAGGTCGGATGGATCGGCGCGGGCAAGATGGGCGCTCCGATGAGCCGAAACGTGCTGGCGACGGGCGTCAGCCTGTCTGTCTTTGACCCGGTGGCGGTGAACATGGAGTCCGTCGTGGATGCGGGTGCGCGCGCAGCAAGTTCGAATGCCGAACTGGTGTCCGGGGCCGATATCGTGTTCTCGATGATCCCCAATGATGCCGTCCTGCGGGCGATCACTATCGGCGATGACGGTGTGATCCCGGTGATGAAGCCGGGAAGCATTTTCGTGGATATGAGCACGGTGTCTCCCGAGACCTCGATCGAGGTGGCTGAGGCGGCGGCGACGGCGGGCATCGCCTATCTGCGTGCGCCCGTCTCGGGAAGCACGGCGCTTGCCGAGGCCGGGACGCTCACGGTGATGGTGTCCGGCCCGCGGCAGGCCGCCGACACATGTGCCCTCCTGTTCGATGCCATGGGCGCGACGACGTTCTATCTGGGAGAGGACGAACAGGCGCGCTACCTGAAGCTGGTCGTGAACCTGCTGGTTGGCACGACCGGCGCCGTTCTTGCCGAGGCGCTGACGCTGGGCCGCAAAGGCGGCCTCGACTGGCAGCAGATGCTGGACGTGATCGGCTCCAGCGCCGCCGCGTCACCCTATATCAAGTACAACCTGGAGCCGTTGAAGGCGCGCGATTTCACGCCGCTGTTCACGACCGAGCAGATGGTCAAGGATTCGCGGCTGATCTGCGGAGCCGGGGCGGGGGTGGACGTGCCGATGCCCATCGGCAACGCGATGCTCCAGACCTTCGAGGATACGGTCGCAGCCGGCTACGGGCAGGAGAACCTGACTGCCGCGATCAAGCTGATCGAGGGCAAGGCCGGCCTCGACGACCTTTAGTCCGCTGCCTAGCTGGTACCGGCGTAGCCGTAGGACAGCCGGAACATCTCGTTCATGTGCTCCGCGGTCGTGCACGGTTCGAACTTCGCGGGCTGGTCGTCGCCCACACAGGTCGGGACGGGTTCGATCAGCGCGTCGAAGCGCGGTGCGTAGAAATAGGGGATCGAGTAGCGCTCCGCATTGTCGGTACCATTCAGCACCCGGTGCATGGTCGAGCGGTAGACGCCGTTGGTCCACCGGGTCATCAGGTCGCCCAGGTTGACCACGAATGTGTCCGGGATGGGCGTGGCCGCAACCCATTCGTCGGCCGCGTTACGGACTTCCAGTCCACCGATGTCGTCCTGTGCGAGTAGCGTGATGCCGCCCCAGTCTGTGTGCGCGCCCGCGCCAAGCTAGTTGAATTCGGACGTCTCCGGTTGTGGCGGATAGCGCAGGATGCGCAGCACGGCGCCCGGCCAGTCATGGTATCCGGCGAACCAGTTGCTCTCGAGATCGAGGGACAGCGCGATCAGCGTCAGCAAATGGTCGCTCAGCTTCCGCATCTCAGTCTGGTAGGCGATCATCTGGTCCCGGAAGCCGGGGATCGACGCTGGCCACTGGTTATGGCCGATGCCCCTGACATGCCGCTTCGCGAAAGCGTGGTCGTCGGGGACTTCCAGCCCGCAGTAATAGCTTTCCTTCAGGTCCGGCGGGGACTTCTCTGCATCGAGATCCTGGCTGTCGAGCTGCTGCTCGGCGATGGGCTCGTAACCCGCTGTTGTGGGCGACTTGCGCATGTGGATCGCCATCTTCTCGTCCATGGGCAAGGCGAAGAAGCGCCTGGCCCACTCGAACTGGTTCGAGACCAGGTCGTGGGACACGCCATGGTTGGAGACGTAGAAGAAACCGATGTTCCGGCAGGCTTCGCGAATCTGTCCGGCGATGTTCGGATATGCCGCCGGATCGGAACCGGGGCCGCCCTTCAGGTCGATGACCGGAACGGAATCCAGCGTAACGGGTGGCGAATATATAAGCATCGCGGCGCTCCTTTGGGCTGCCTGGCCGGAACAGGCCCGCCGAAACCCGCGGAAACGCGGGTCCGGCGTCCTGGCTTGCACCTGACCCTGCAGCTAGCGTGCCACGATGGCGCGCAACTAGAGCGCGGCGGATCCGGTCTCGCCGGTGCGCACGCGCACCGCGGATTCAAGGTTGAGCACGAAGATCTTGCCGTCACCGATCTTCTCGGTGTTGGCCGACGTGCGGATCGCTTCGACGGCGGCGTCGACGGCAGAATCGTCGACGGCAATCTCGACCTTCACCTTGGGGATGAAGCTCACCTGGTACTCCGCGCCGCGGTAGATCTCGGTCTGGCCCTTCTGGCGGCCATATCCCTTGACCTCGCTGGCCGTCATGCCCTCGATGCCGACACCGGCAAGGGCTTCGCGCACGTCGTCCAGCTTGTGCGGCTTGATGATGGCGATAATAAATTTCATGTCTCTGTCCAATCGGGTTGGGGGTGACCCCGGGTCATCCGGCGTCACCCCGCACATGTCCGGAAGCGTATTCCAGATTTACATATTGTGGTAGCCGCGTTCGCCATGCATGGCGAGATCGAGACCCTGGGCTTCCGTGTCTTCGTCGACCCGGAACTTGAAGAACATCTTCAGGACCGTTGCGATGACGAAGGTCAGGACCGCCGACCACACCGCGACAATCGCAATGCCCGTCAACTGGACACCGAGCTGGCTTCCCGTATCCATGCCGTCCGCGAAACCGTTGCCGCCTAGCGAGGTCGCCACGAAGAACGAGACCAGGATGGTGCCCAGCGCGCCGCCGATACCATGGACCGCGAACACGTCGAGGGAGTCGTCGATCTTCAGGCGCTGCTTCACGAACTGCGTGACCGTGTAGCAGACGACGCCGCCGGCAAGACCCAGAACCAGACCGCCGATGGGGCCGACCGAACCCGATGCAGGCGTGATCGTTGCGAGGCCCGCGACCATGCCGGTCACCGCACCGACAAGGCTGGCCTTGCGGTAGCGGATAAGCTCCATCACCGACCACGCCACTGTGCCCGCGGCTGCGGAGATGTGGGTGACGGTCATGGCCATACCGGCCGCACCGTCGGCAGCCAGTGCCGAGCCGGCGTTGAAGCCGAACCAGCCGACCCATAGCATCGATGCGCCGATCATGGTCAGTCCGGGCGCATGCGGCGGCTGTATGTCGTGCGGGAAGCCGCGACGGCGGCCGAGCATGATGGCCAGCACCAGCGCGGACACACCTGCCGTCACATGGACGACGACACCGCCCGCGAAGTCCAGCAGGCCCATCTCAGCGAGGAAGCCTCCACCCCAGACCCAGTGCACGACGGGGGAATAGACGATGAGCACCCAGATGAGCGAGAACGCGACGACGAACCCGAAATGGATGCGCTCCACGAACGCGCCCACGATCAGTGCGGGCGTGATGATCGCGAAGGTCATCTGGAACATGAAAAACAGGCTCTCGGGGATGGTGCCGGCTTCAGAATCAAAGCCTACGCCCGACAGGAACAGTTTTCCAAATCCGCCCCACCATGCGTTGCCGTCGCCGAAGGCGATGGAATAGGCGGCGAAAAACCAGATAAGTGAGACTGTCGCGGCGATCGCGAAGCAGTTCATAAGGACCGACAGCACATTCTGTGCCCGCACCAGGCCCGCATAAAACAATGCGAGGCCGGGCAGGGTCATGAAGAGAACTAGCGCCGTCGAGGTTAGAATCCAGGCCGTATCGGCTCCGTTCATGATTAACCTCCAGATACAGGTTTGGTTGTGTTTTTTTGCTTTTTGGATCGGGAAGTCGGAGCGAACGGAATCGATCCGGCCTGCGATGATGCGCAGGTCTGGTGCGTTTCCCCTCTTACCGGCCTCCCTTGTACGGCATTGGTCGTTCAAATTTCTTGTTTGGCCGCCGGTAGGCTACGGGTTCGATAATATCTGCCGAAAAAGTGTGCGCAAGAGGACGGTGTGGTTCAGATCGGGTTGAGTAATGTTTCGGCAGGTTCGCCACGCGCGGTCCTGCGCGATTTGTTTGCGGCGGCCCTCGATGCGGCCGATCCCATGGCCAGTGTGCCCGGCCATTTACCCCGGATTTCCGGGGACGGGCGCGTGGTCGTGATTGGAGCCGGCAAGGCGTCCGCTGCCATGGCGAAGGCTGTCGAAGACGCGGCGCGGGCGGCCGGGTGGCTGGACCGTATCGAGGGGCTGGTGGTGACGCGGTACGGCCACGGGGCCGATTGCGCGCGAATCGAGATCATCGAGGCGGCGCATCCGGTCTCCGATGAATCGGGTGCGCGCGCGGCACGCCGCGTGATGGAGATGGTGGGGAACCTGGACGCAGAGGATACCCTGATCTGCCTGATTTCAGGTGGCGGTTCGGCGTTGCTTTCGCTGCCGGCCGAGGGGGTGGCGGTCGAGGAGAAAGCCGCGATGAACCGGGCGTTGCTGCGCAGCGGCGCACCCATCGACCAGATGAATTGCGTGCGCAAGCATATCTCCGCGATCAAGGGCGGACGGCTGGCCGCCCACGCCCAGCCGGCGCAGGTTGTCACGCTGATGATTTCGGACGTGCCCCATGACGACCCGTCGGTGATCGCCTCGGGCCCAACGGTGCCAGATCCCACGACCTGCGCCCAGGCTCTTGAGATACTCGACCGCTATGGGATCGACGCGCCCGACAGTATCCGTGAACTGCTCAACAGCGCACGTGGGGAGACCCCGAAGCCCGACGATCCTGTGTTCCAGCGGGTCCGCAACACGATCATCTCACGCCCAGCCGACATGATTTCGGCGGTCAAGGCGGCCGCGACGGAGATGGGCCTTTCTGTTGTGTCCCTGGGCGCCGACCTTGAGGGAGAGGCGCGAGACCTCGGCTCGGAACACGCGCGGCTCGCAAAACGGCTCAAGGCCGAACGGGCAGGGGATCTTCCGTTGCTGATCCTGTCCGGCGGGGAGACGACCGTGACGGTGCGCGGCGATGGACGGGGCGGGCGCAACGCAGAATATGCGCTTGGTCTTGCGGCCGAACTGGGCGGGGGGCCGGGGATTTACGCCATTGCCTGTGACACCGACGGTATCGACGGAGTGGAAGACAACGCGGGTGTGGTTGTCATGCCGGATACGCTGGACCGGGCCACGGTACAGGGACTCACGACGGTTGATCACCTTGAACGTAACGACGCTTACGGGTTCTTTGCCGCCATCGGCGATCTTGTCATGACCGGGCCGACGCGCACCAACGTCAATGATTTCCGGGCAATTTTGGTCACCGATGACAATTAATTTATCGATTGGAAAATAAACTTGCCCGGTCTGGCCGTCCTTGTTATTTATCACGCGATAAATCAATGCGGCGCAGATTTCTGCGCGCCAATCCGGGAGCGGTTAAATGAGCCACGCGGCGGAAATCCACGACAGTCCTGACGTCACTCGTGAAGAGGTGCTCGAACGCGCGGAAGGTGTGCTCCCGATCATCGCGGAGCGGGCAGACCTCGCGGACCAGCAGCGGCGTCTGCCGGAAGAAAACGTTCGCCTGTTTCAGGATGCCGGGCTGTTTCGCATTCTCCAGCCGAAGCGCGTGGGCGGGTATGAGCTCGACCTGGGGATGCTGGTGGACACAGGTGCCGTGATTTCCCGTGTCTGCGCATCGAGCGGCTGGAACGTCTCCAACCTTGCAAGCCATCACTGGATGCTGGGTATGTGGCCGAAGGAAGCGCAGGACGAGGTCTGGGGCGGGAACGGTGAGACGGCCGACAACCTGATCTGCGCCTCGGTGATCTTCCCGGCGGGCCGCGCCAAACGCGTCGACGGCGGCTACTTGTTGAGCGGGCGCTGGCCGTTCTGCTCGGGCATCGACCCCAGTGACTGGAACATGCTGGGCGGCATGGTCGAGGAAGACACCGACCATCCGGAAAAGGAGGCGCGGTTGTTCCTGGTCCGCAAGTCGGATCATGAGGTGATCGACACCTGGTTCACCTCAGGCCTGCAGGGCACCGGTTCGAAGGACGCCGCGGCCGAGGACCTGTTCGTGCCGGAGCACATGACCGTTGCGGCGGATGATGTGAAGGGCGGGCCGACGCCGGGCAGCGCGGTGAACCCCGGCGCGCTCTACAAGGTGCCCGTGATTGCGCCCTTTGCATATGTGCTGTCGGGCACGCCGCTTGGCATCGCGGAAGGCGTCTATCGGAACTTTGTCGACGGCATGAAGGCGCGGACCACCAACTACACCGGCGCGAAGATCGCCGGACTCCAGAATATCCAGATCAAGGTGGCCGAAGCCGGTGCCGCGATCCAGGCAGCCCGCCTGATGATGCTGGGTGATTGCGATGAATCCATGGATATCGCCGCACGCGGCGAGGTGCCGGACCTGGAGACCAAGGCCAAGTATCGGCGCAACGGCGCCTATAGCGCGAACCTGTGCGTTGAGGCCGTGAACACGCTCCACCAGGCCAGCGGCGGTGGTGGGATCTATTCCAAGAACTCCATCGCACGCGCTTTCCGTGACGTGCACGCCGCGCGCGCACACATCGCATTCAACATGGATGTGGCGGGCACCACCTTCGGGCGGATCGCGCTGGGTCTCGGCACCGACAATCACGTGCTGTGATGTCGGCCGTTGTCGAAACAACTTCGGCACCGGAACCGGGCAGGGTGCGCCAGCGCCTCTCGCCCGAGGAACGTGAACGCCAGATCGTCGACGGGGCGATCGCGTACTTTGCCGAAGTGGGCCTGTCGGGGCAGACGCGTGAACTGGCCCAGCGGCTTGGTGTGACCCAGCCGCTGATCTACCGCTATTTCCCGAAAAAGCAGGACCTGATCGACCGTGTCTATGAGGAAGTCTTCGTCGGTCGCTGGCAGTCGTCCTGGGCAGACCTGATCGCCGACCGCTCGCGCCCGCTGCGTGAGCGATTGATCGAATTCTACGGCACCTATGCGCGGGACGTTCTCAACTACGAGTGGATCCGGATTTACATGTTCGCCGGCCTCGCGGGTGAGGACATCAACCGGCGTTACATTGCGTTGCTTGAAGAGCGCCTGCTACGCCCCATTGTGACCGAGGTTCGCGATGCCGCCGGCGTCGCCGGACCTGATGCCACGCCGATCACCGGACTGGAGATCGAGGCGGCGTGGCACATCCATGCAGCCGTTTTCTATTACTTCGTGCGCAAGCACATCTATCGCGCGAAGACCGAACCCGATCTCGATGCCTTCATTGCCGACGCGGTGGATCGCACCCTGCTGGGCGCCATTGAGGTCACCCGGCGCGAGTTGGGCTAGGCGCAGGCCACATGGACAAAAAAGGCCGGGCAAAAGCCCGGCCTTTTCCGTTGTGCCTGTTGGCAGGTTACTCGGCGGCGGTCGCCGCGGCCTTGGCGGCCTTGCGCTTCGCCCACCAGGTTTTGATGTCGAGCTTGAAGTGCTCGTAATAGACCTTCGGGAAGATGATCAGGATGTCGTAGAGCGCGATCCAGCCGCCTTTCAGCGTCACCGGGATCGTGATGAACGGTGAGGCGCCGATAATGACGATGTGCTCGTCCGGATTGATCTTGTCCCGGTTCTGAAGTGCGTTCTCGACATTGTGTGCGAATGACCAGTCGGCCCGGTAGATCACCTGGCCTTCCGGGTTGATGACATACGCCGTGTTCGGCAGCAGTCCCCAGTCGTGGTGCCACTTGCCGTCGACGCTGTCGACGACGATCTTGCGCTTCTCGCCGTAGTCGTCGCGATTGCGTTTTGCGTAGGCGATCTTCTCGTCGATGGTCGTCGCGGGCTTGGCCTTTTCGCCCGGGTGCGCCTCGCGCACATAGACGACCAGCCATTCGACGTCGGGATACTTCGCCTGCAGCTCCGCATATGGCTTCACGTTCTTGACGTACATCGGGCAGGTCAGGCTGCCGGATTCGATCACCAGCCATTTGCCCTTGTAGTCGGAGAGCTTCACCTCGTTCCCGTCGAGATCGGTGAAGGTGTAGTCGTAGTTGACCGTTTCACCCGCCTTTGGGCCGGGAAAGTAGCCAAGCTCGTAATTGCTCATCTTGAAACGGGGGTAGTTGTAAGTCTCCCCGCGTGCCGGTGCGCCCATGTTATTTTCCCTTTACGAACCTTGTTGCCTGTTCCTGTGTTCCCGAGATTATCAGAACACAAAGCTTGCACAAATCTCGGGCACAATTGCGTGAAGAGACGTGTCTGGGTGTCAGACCACGGTCCAGCCGCCGTCGATGGTAAGGCTGGCACCGGTGATCAGTCCGGATGCCGGCGAGGCGAGGAAGACGATGGCACCCGTCACGTCCGAAATCTTGCCCAGGCGGCCCATCAGGATGCGGTCCATCACGAACTGCCGGAACTCCGGGTTCTCGAACATCGGAGCCGTCATCGGGGTCTCGATGAAAGTCGGGCCGATGCAGTTGGAGCGGATGTTCTGCGGTGCCAGTTCCGCAGCGATCGCCTTGCTCATTCCCTCGACGGCATGCTTCGTCATGCAATAGACGGTGCGGTTGGGCGAGCCCACATGGCCCATCTGCGATGACATATGGATCATCGATCCGCCACGGCCGCCCGCCAGCATGCGCCGGGCGGCGGCCTGGGCAACCGTGAACATGGATTTCACGTTCAGGTCGAGCAGGAAGTCGAGATTTTCTTCCGAGACATTGACGAAGGGTTCCGGCCGGTTCGAGCCGGCGTTGTTCATCAGGATGTCGATGCGCTCCAGCCCCTCGATCTTCTCTTGGACCTGGGCAGCATCGGTCACGTCGCAGACGAGGGGGGTGGCCTTGCCGCCCGCCTTCACGATCTCTTCGGCCACGGCGTCCAGCTCGGACTCGGTGCGGCTGACCAGCACGACCTCGGCACCGGCATCGGCCAGCGACAATGCCGCGCCGCGTCCGAGCCCGCGTCCGGCGCCACTGACGACGGCCGTCAGCCCGTCAAGACGAAGGGAAGGGGTCACGAGATCTTGTACTTCGGCCACGCTCATCTGTTTTCGACTCCAATCGACGCATTCAGGTCATTCGTAAACGATTGCAATCTTGCAATCCGGAATGCGTGCGACCATAACCGAGGCCAACGCGGGTTGTAAGACCGGCAAGATCAACCTTCACGACATGCCAAAGGCGAGGATTACCACATGGCGAAAAAGGCGACGGCGAAGAAGAAAACCGCCGGCAAGAAGAAGCTCCTGACCAAGGCCGATGTGCTGCGCAAGTGCAAGCAGCTCAACAACTGGGGCAAGTGGGGCAAGGACGACCAGCTTGGCGTGTTGAACTACATAACCCCGGAAGATGTTGTTGAGGCCTCAAAGCTGATCCAGAAGGGCAAGGTTTTCCGCCTGGGTCTGAACCTCGACGAGAAGGGCCCGCAGAACGGACTGTTCGGCGGCCGCTGGAACCCGATGCACCAGATGCTGGCGACCGGCACCGATGCCGTCCAGGGTATCCAGGAGCCGCTGGTCGGCATGCGCTACGCCGACGACGCCATCAACCTGCCGACCCAGTGTGCGACCCAGTGGGACGCGCTGGCCCATGTCTTTGAAGGCGACAAGATGTGGAACGGCTATGACGCGACGCTGGTCGACGTGCGCGGCGCCCACAAGAACGGCATCGAGCACTTCGCCGACAAGATGGTCGGCCGCGGCGTGCTGTTGGACGTCGCCCGCTACAAGCGCAAGAAGCGCCTTGCCGATGGCGAGGAGATCACGATCGAGGATCTCGAGGCGACCGCCAAGAAGCAGGGCGTCGAAGTGCGCCGTGGCGACTTCGTGCTGGTCAACACCGGCCAGATGGCTGACTGCCTCGACAAGGGCGACTGGGGTGGATACGCCGGTGGCGATGCGCCGGGCCTGGCCTTCGAGACCGTGGACTGGATTCACAAGAAGGAAATCGCAGGCATCTGCTCAGACACCTGGGGCATCGAGGTTCGCCCGAACCGCAGCGTCCCGGGCATCAACCAGCCCTGGCACTGGGTGACGATCCCGCATATTGGCATCGTCCACGGCGAGATCTGGTACCTGCGCGAGCTGGTCGAGGACTGCAAGGAAGACGGCCGTTACGAGTTCTTCCTCTGCGCCCCGCCGCTGGTCATCACCCGCGGCACGGGTTCGCCGATCAATCCGCAGGCGATCAAGTAGCGCTTCTGCGTCATTCGACGTTAGTATCGACGGCGCCGTCCCGATGGGATGGCGCCGTTTCGATTCAAGTGTGCCGGAAAGGCACCGTTCTGGGGAGAACGCAAGAAAATGCCACGCAGATACGATGAGGTGTCGCTGACCATGGCCGATCTCGAGGTCATGGCCGAGAAATGCTCGAACTGGGGCCGCTGGGGCCCCGACGACGAGATCGGGACCCTGAATTTCATCGGGTCCGAGGAGCTGAAGCATGCCGCGAACATGGTGAAGCAGGGCAAGTCGATCTCGCTTGGGCTCGACTTCAACCAGGAAGGCCCGCAGACCGGCCGGTTCCGCCGTTTCAACCCGGTCCACTCCATGCTGGCGACCGGCACCGATGCGTGCGCGGGCAAGCACACCCAGCCCAACATCCAGTACGCCGACGACATGGTGACGATGCCGCTGCAGTGCGGCACCCAGTGGGACGCGCTGAGCCACATCTTCAACGACGGCAAAATGTGGAACGGCTACGACGCCTCGCTGGTCGATGCGAACGGCGCGAAGAAGAACGGCATCGAGAAGGTGAAGGCCAAGACGGTCGGGCGCGGCATCCTGCTGGATATCGCGCGCTGGGCCGGAAAGGACTCACTCGACGACGGCACGGCGATTACCTGCGACGATCTTGAGAAATGCGCCGCCGACCAGGGTGTCGAAGTGCGCCGCGGTGACATCGTCGTGGTGCGCACCGGCCACATGGAACGTTGCCTGGCAAAGGGTGACTGGACGGGATACTCCGGTGGCGATTCGCCGGGCATGGCCTTCGAGACGGCGGAGTGGGCGTTCGAGAAGGAGATTGCCGCAGTCTGCACCGACACCTGGGGTTGCGAGGTGCGGCCGAACGAGATCGCCGAGGCATTCCAGCCCTGGCACTGGGTGGTCATCCCGAAGATGGGGCTCACACTGGGCGAGATTTTTTATCTCAAGGACATCGGTGCCGATTGCGCGGATGACGGCGTGTACGAGTTCCTGTTCTGCGCGCCGCCGCTGCCGATCACGGGTGCCGTCGGTTCGCCGATCAACCCCATCGCGCTGAAATAGCCTTAGACAAGCAAACAACTGGCGACGAACGCCGGATCATAAGAGAGGAAAAGACAGATGCATCGCTACGACGACCCGGCCTACCGGTTTGACATGGACCTGATCAAGGAAAAGTCCGAGCGCAACAAGAACTGGGGGAAATGGGGACCTGACGACGAGTGGGGCACCATCAATTATGTGGGCGATGAAGAGCGCAAGGCGGCAGCTGGGCTCGTCAAGAAGGGCCAGGTCTTCTCGCTCGGCCTGAACTTCGACAGCAACGGACCGCAGCGCGGCCTGTTCGGTGGACGCTGGAATCCGATCCACACCATGCTCGCGACGGGTACGGATGCGGTTGCCGGAAAACAGACGGTTCCGGGGAAGAAGTACGCGAGCCAGTACGCCGACGATGCGGTCTCTTTGCCGCTGCAGTGCGGCACCCAGTGGGACGCTCTGGGCCATGTCTTTAACAGTGACAAGATGTGGAACGGCTATGACGCGACTTTGGTGGGCGCGAATGGTGCGGAGAAAAACGCCATCCACAAGATGCGCGACAAGATGGTCGGCCGCGGCATCCTGCTCGACATTGCGCGCTGGGCCGGCGTCGACTCCCTGGATGACGGCACGGCCATCGATGCCGACGACCTGAACCAGTGCGCGAAGGACCAGGGTGTCGAGATTCGCCGTGGCGACTTCGTGATCTACCGCACGGGCCACATGGAGCGCTGCCTCGCGGCGGGCGAGTGGGGCGGGTATGCCGGCGGCGATGCGCCGGGCGTGTCGTTCCATACCTGTGACTGGATGCGCGACATGGAGATTGCCGCGATCTGCGCCGATACGTGGGGCTGTGAGGTCATCCCGAACGAGACGGATGATGTGTTCCAGCCCTGGCACTGGATCGTGATCCCACAGATCGGCATCACCATGGGCGAGATCTTCTACCTGAAGGATCTCGCCAACGATTGTGCGGAGGACAAGGTGTACGAGTTCATGTTCGTCGCACCGCCGCTCCCGATTACCAAGGGCGTCGGTTCCCCGATCAATCCGCAGGCGATCAAGTAACTTCGGGCGCGAATTCTTTGACGAGGGGCGGCGCCGGCCTTGCCGGTGCCGCCTCGCGCGTTTAAGACACAGGCAGATTCAGCGGCAAATTCAGCCAAACGAGGACGGTGAACTATGGCGATCGAATTCCTGAAGCAGGGCATGGATTCCGAGGCGACGGACGAGGCGGACACCAAGGTTCGCGGGATCGTCGAAGGGATCCTCAGCGATGTTAAGGCGCGCGGCGATGCAGCGGTGCGCGAGCTGTCGGAGAAGTTCGACAAGTGGACGCCGGAGAGCTTCCGCCTGTCCGATGCGCAGATCAAGGAACTGATGGATTCTCTGCCGGAGCAGACCATCGAAGACATCAAGTTCGCGCAGGCGCAGGTTCGCAACTTTGCGCAGATCCAGCGTGACGCGCTGAAGGATGTCGAGGTCGAGACGCTTCCCGGTGTGAAGCTCGGCCACAAGAATATTCCTGTGAACAGCGTGGGCTGCTACGTCCCCGGCGGCCGCTATCCGATGGTCGCCTCGGCGCATATGTCGGTGGTCACGGCCAAGGTGGCCGGCGTGCCGCGCGTGATCGCGTGCACCCCGCCGAACGAGGGCGGTCCGCATGCGGCCACCATCGCGGCGATGCACCTTGCGGGCGCGGACGAAATCTATTGTCTGGGCGGTGTCCAGGCGGTGGCCGCCATGGGTATCGGTACGGAAACCATCCAGGGCTGTGACATGCTGGTGGGACCGGGCAACGCCTATGTCGCCGAGGCCAAGCGCCAGCTTTATGGCCGCGTGGGCATCGACCTCTTCGCCGGCCCGACCGAGGTCCTCGTGGTCGCCGATCACACGGCCGACGTGGAAATGGTTGTCGTCGATTTGCTGGGGCAGGCCGAGCATGGGCCGAACTCGCCGGCGGCGGTGATCACCACATCGCGCGAACTGGCAGAAGCCATTCCCGGTGAGATCGAACGCCAGCTCAAGCTGCTGCCGACAGCGGATGTGGCATCCATCGCGTGGAAGGACTACGGCCAGATCATTCTGTGCGACACCCGCGAGGAGATGCGGTCCGAAGCCGACCGACTGGCCTACGAGCATGTCGAGATCCTGAGCGAGGATCCGCGGTGGTTCCTGGACAACATGACCAACTTCGGTGCGCTGTTCATCGGTCCGGAGACGAACGTCTCATACGGCGACAAGGTGATCGGCACCAACCACACACTTCCGACCAAGGGTGCTGCCCGCTACACGGGCGGCCTGTGGGTGGGCAAGTTCATGAAGACCTGCACCTACCAGCAGATCACCGAGGAGGCGAGCGCGCTGGTGGGCGACTATTGCTCGCGGCTTTGCGAAGTCGAGCGCTTCTGGGGCCACAAGGAACAGGCCGATCTGCGCCTGCGTCGCTATGCGGGCCGCAACATCGGTATCGGTGCGACCAACGCGGCCGAGTAATCGGTCTCACAGAACGGCGATAAAAAAAGGGCGGCCCGGGGGCCGCCCTTTTTCGTGTGAGCTCCGTCGGAACTACTTGATTGTGTAGACGTGGACCGGCTTGGCGCCGTTTTCCTGCGCCAGGTCGATCAGGCGCTTGAAGGTCGCCTTGCCCGGGAAGCCTTGGTCTTCGTATTCCTGAGCCTTCTGGTTGACCCAGGGCTCGATGGCGCGCGCCATCTCAAGCTGGGTGTCCGGGTCGATGTTGCGAACGGTCACGCCCTGCTTGCGCAGGTTGTCGAGAGCCGTCACGAACTTCGTCTCGGACTCGTCCTCGACCGCCTGCTGGTACACGACGACCTCTTCCATGATGATCTTCTTCACGTCATCCGGAATCTTGGCCCAGGTGTCCTTGTTGACCGTCAGCGGGTACGCGAGGACCGAACCCCAGCCCATGGTCGTGTAGTACTTCGCGACCTCGCCGAACTTGAAGCCGTAGTACGGGGCCGGGAAGATCACGACGCCATCGAACACGCCGGACTGCAGCGCGTTATAGACTTCGTTCAGGTTGGTCTGGACCTTCGCCGCGCCGGCATAGTCGAGCCAGGGCAGGTTCGGACCGGCCGCGCCGATCTTTACACCCTTGAGCTCTTCCATCTTCGTCCAAGGGAAGTCGGTGCCGAGACCGTAGTCGTCGAACGCACCGCCGCCCAGATAGGTCTGATTGTAGTTGTCCGAGAACACGGTGGAGAAGTAGTCGAACTCCTCATGCACCTTCCGGGTCGTCGGACCCATGATGTGCGGATCCCCCGAGATGAACGGGGTGAAGTAGTTCAGGTTGTGGACGAACAGCTTCGTCGGCTCGAAGCACGAGCACATCGCGCCGAAGTCAACCAGACCCTTCTGGGTCGATTCCAGAACCTCGAACAGGTTGGCGATGGTGCCGCCGTAACCCTCGATGAACCGGACCGTGTGCTGCGTCTCCGCGGCGACGCGCTTCGTTACGTTCGGGACGAACGTCTTCTGAAGCTGGTTCACGGTCGCCAGCGGTGCGGCCGGATGGCCGGCGGCAATGCGGAACGTGAAGCTGTCGGCATAGGCCGAGGTTGCTGTTGCGGCGGCGGCAACGGCCAGAACGCCCGCTGCTGCGAATCCCGCAAGGTGTTTACGTGCTTTCACAGATCGTCTCCCATTAATTTTGATTTCGTTGTTACGAAATGACACAGAGCCGAACCGGGCAGACAGCACGGTACGCCTGTACATGTCGGTATGGAGAAAAGCAGGAATCGGCGATAATTACCAGAGCCGATCAAGGTATTGTCAGGTTCGGTGGTCATTACTCGGACTCCGTACTTGGATCAACTGCCGATTGCACTCTGGAATTGGCTCTTTGATTCGTTGGTTCCAGTTCGGCAGTTGGCATCATCGGATGCCAATGTGGCGAGATCATCACGGTCGATTGATCGAATTTGGGCGCTAAAGTGTCAAAAATGCTCAAACTTCCGGAATCTCGCATTTACACCGGCGCGCAGTCTGCTAACTTGCCGTGAATGTATTCCGCGTGGGGGTGCGCGGAGCGGTGCCCGTTCTCAGGACGGGCACCCGGGTTTATTGGGAGGAAATCGATGATCGATCGCGTTGTGTACACGGTAACGCGCGTGTGCAGCACCATTGCCGCTTTCTGGGCGATGGCACTTGCGTTTCTGATCCTCTACGACATCACGGGGCGCACATTCTTCAATGTACCGTTCGACGGAACGATCGAGATTGTGGCCAATTCGATGGTCTCGATCCTGTTCCTGCAGATGCCGTACACGATCTATCGCGGTGCCCATCTGCGCACGACCGTGATCTATCAGAATGTCGCGCCGATCGTCCGGCGGCTGATCGACATCCTGGCCTCCGGGCTGGGCGTGTGGTTCTTCATTTCGATCGCGCTAGGCGGTTACGAGGACATGGTCATCGGCTGGAACGTCGATGAGCGTGAAGGCGAGGGATCGATCCGTGTGCCGGTGTATCCGGTCCGCTCGGTGATCTTTGCGTTCGCGATTGTCTCGGCCGCGACCTATCTCGTGTTGTTCTGCCACTTCCTGTTTGGCGGCAAGGCCATCACGGAAGAGGAAGAGGGCCGGCATGAGCCCATCGAAGGCTCACAGATCTAACGAACTGGCATAACCCGCACGGAGCGCCCCGAGCTGGCGATCCGGAAAACAGGGATAATAAGGGGGCGTAAATAATGGATCCGACTACAGCAGTACTGCTGATGCTGGTTGCGCTGATTATTGGCGTGATCGGCGGCATCCATATCGGACTATCGCTTGGCGTTACGGCGCTCGTCGGCACGTGGCTGATGTTCGGCTCGTACGAGCTGGCGGCCGGCCAGGTCGGCAGTACATCGTTCTTCGCATTGCGCGACTTCGTTTTTGCGGTCATCCCGCTGTTCGTCCTTATGGGTGAATTCGTGAGCAGATCCGGTTCCGCCGGTGACCTCTACAGGGTGATGAACTTTGGCCTGAAGCGCATTCCGGGACGCCTGGCCGTGGCGACGGTCGCAGGCAACGCGGTTTTCGCAGCCGTGACAGGAACCAGCCTGGCGTCGGCAGCAGCGTTCTCGCGTCTCGCCTATCCGGAAATGATCGCGGCCGGTTACAGCCGTAAATATGCGTTGGGCTCGGTCGCGGGCAGCGCCTGCCTGGGCATGCTGATCCCGCCGAGCGTATTGCTCATCATCTGGGGCATCGTGACAGAAATCTCGATCGGGTTTCTGTTCCTTGCAGGGATTTTCCCCGGCATCTTGCTCGCGCTTGTTATGGCCTTCTATTGCTCCGGCGTAGCCATTCTCAAGCCGAAAACCGCTCCGGCGGTGGATTTGAGTAACGAGAAACTGACCAGTCAGGAAATCATCAGCGGCTGTGGCGTGATTTTCCTTATCTTTGCCGTGCTGGGCAGCATCTGGCTGGGACTTGCGACACCGTCCGAGGCGGCGGCACTCGGAGCGTTGTTCGGCCTTATTCTGGCTCTGATTAAGGGTGTTAGATGGGAAGGTGTCCGCGACGCGATCGTGGATTCGGGCAAAGTTATCGCACCTATCCTGTTCCTGCTGTTGACAGCTCAGATGTATTCGCGGCTGCTGACGACAGGTGGTGTGGTCAACCTGATTACCGAAACCGTTGGCGGTGCGGGCATTGATCCTAATGTTGCCGTACTGCTCATGATCATCATCTGGCTGGTGCTTGGCACGCTGCTGGACTCAGGCTCGATCATCCTGCTGACCGTCCCGATCTTCTGGCCGATTGCAGAAGGCTTTGGGTATAACCCCTATGCATTTGCGATCATCGGAATCCTGGCCATCGAGGCAGGGTTGTTGACGCCGCCGGTCGGGCTTCTTGTTTATGCGGTTAAAGGCTCTGTACCTGACCGCACGGTTCAGCTCGGTGAGATTTTCGCAGGGTCGGTGCCGTACTGGTTGCTGATCCTTCTGGTCATGGCACTGGTCTGGGTGGTGCCGCAGTTGGCAACCATTCCGATTGACTGGAGTTCCGGGAATACAACATTCCATCGGATAGGTTTGTTCCCATCCCAATAGGAACAAATCACCATATACAAGAAGCGGCGCAGGCAACTGCGCCGCTTTTTTTGATTGTCCGGTTGTGGCGGAATCAAAAACGGGCACCCAGAAGTGCCCGTTTTCAATCGTAAATGCACATATGGAAGCAGCTATCAGCCGCGGCGTTCCTCAGCGACGCGCTCGATGGCATCGACGATTGCCTGGTAGCCCGTGCAACGGCAGTAGTTGCCGGAGATGAACTCACGGATTTCCTCGCGGGACGGGGAGGCGGACTTCGACAGGAGTTCCTGTGCCGTCAGCAGCATGCCGGGGGTACAGAAGCCGCACTGGACGGCGTTGCGTTCGTGGAACGCCTTCTGCAGGTCCGCAATCTCACCGGAATCCGAGAGACCTTCGATTGTCTCGACGACTGCGCCGTCGGCCTGTGCTGCCAGCATCAGGCACCCGCGAACGATATTCCCGTCCACGCGGATCGTGCAGGCGCCGCACACGCCATGCTCGCAGCCGACATGGCTGCCTGTCAGTTCCATCTCGTAGCGCACGAAATCCACCAGGTTGGTGCGCGCAGGGACCCTGCGGGTGACCTGCTGGCCGTTGATGGTCAGAGTGATGTCGACGTTCTTGTCCATCCTGTCCTCCGCGCCGCTCTCAGGCCGCGAGTTCGGCGAGCGCGCGCTTGGTCAGCACGCGGGCCAGATGCATTTTCATTTCTGCCGGACCGTTCAGGTCGGCCATCGGGTCGAGGTCGGCGCCGAGCGCGTCCTGCGCCTTCTTCACGCTGTCCTCGTTGTGGGACTGTCCTTCCAGCGCGGACATGGCGCTCCGGGCGAGGATCGGCTGGTCGCCGGCACCCAGGAAGCCGATGCGAACATCAGAGAATGTGCCGCCTTCCACCCGGCCCTGAACGGCGATGCCGACGATGGCGTAATCGCCGTGACGCCGCGCCAGTTCCATGAAGGAGGTGCGCTCGCCGTCCTTGATGACGGGGATCTCAGCCGCAACGAGAAGCTCGCTTTCTTCACGTGCCGTCTCGAAAAGGCCCTTGAAGAAGTCGTCGGCCGCGACCTTGCGCTGGCCGCCGCGGCCCTGCAGGACGAAGGTCGCACCGAGAGCACGTGTCACGGCTGGCATTTCAGCAGCCGGATCCGCGAAGGCGATGGAGCCGCCGAAGGTGCCGCGGTTCCGGATGGCGTGGTGCGCCACATGCGGCATCGCCTTGGCGATCAGCGGTGCGTGCTTTGCAACCTCGGGAGAGTCGAGGACTTCCGAATGCCGTGTAAGTGCGCCGATCGTGAGGGTGTCGCCGTTCACCGAGATACCGGACAAGCCATCAAGGTGGTTGATGTCGATCAGGACCTCGGGCGCGGACAGGCGCATGTTGAGGGTCG
Organism: Alphaproteobacteria bacterium; assembly: GCA_038117045.1. Taxonomy (GTDB): domain Bacteria; phylum Pseudomonadota; class Alphaproteobacteria; order UBA6615; family UBA6615; genus JABJAG01. Next base: position 106,469 of record JAYOFE010000005.1, read on the forward strand.
CCATGAGGCTCTGGCCGCCGGCAAGAATACGTGCGTCGTCGCCGTGCTCATCGAGTAGGTCGAATACCTGCTCGAGGCTATCGGCGCGCACATAGGAAAAAGGTGCGGGTTTCAACCTGTCTCTCCCCTTCGAAACACCACTTGTGTCAGCCCGGACTTCTTGTCGTTCCGGAACATATGTTTCTACCCATTAGACAGGCCCAAGTCTATGCGAAGCCGCGGAGCAAACCTATCCTCGCGGACCGGAATTCAAGCACCTGAAGGAGTGAGAAATGTCGAAGGCACAGGTCCATGTGAAGAAGGCCGTATAAAAACTGGTCGGAGAATCGGTGTCGCATGCGCGCACCGACATCAGCGTCCGCGACGTCAAGGTAACCACGGACGAACCGCTCGAGCGCGGCGGCACAAATGTCGCGGCGTCGCCGACCGAGACCATTATGGCCGCGCTGATTGGCTGCACCAACAATGTCGCCACGCGCATCGTCCATCACAAGGAACTCAACTTCGAGATCCAGACGATCGAATGTGATGTCGAGTTCGACCGTCGTGGCGTCATTCTGGCCGAGGAAATTTCCGTGCCGTTCCCGAACATCACACTGACGATCAATGTGAAGACCGATGCGACGCCGGAGCAGCTTGCTGAAGTGCAGGACCTGCTGCCGATCTACTGCCCGGTTTCCAAGGTATTCCGCGAGGCGGGCAGCAACGTTGTCGAGAAATGGAACGTGGTCGGATAGACTTCCCGCTTTCACGGGAGGCCGGTCATGGCATTGACGATCTGGGGACGGCTCACGTCGTCCAACGTGCAGAAGCTGCTCTGGGGGTGTGCCGAAATGGGCGTGACCTTCGAACGTCCGGACATGGCCGGCAAGTTCGGTTTCACCGACGAATACCTCGCGATGAACCCGAACCGCGTCGTGCCGACCATCGACGACGACGGGTTCATCCTGTGGGAATCCAACGCCTGCCTGCGTTATCTGGCGGAGAAGTACGGCCGTGGCACGCTGTGGCCCGAAGACCGGCATGTGCGCGCCGATGCGGACCGATGGATGGACTGGGCCACAACCACCTTCTGGAACGCGTTGAGGCCGGTGTTCCACCAGTTGATCCGGACCGCGCCGGAAAACCGGAACATGGATCTGGTCGCGCAAGGTGTGGAAGGGGCCGCGCAGGCGAGCACCATCCTGGAACGCTATCTCGAAGGCCGGGACTTCGTCGCTGGCAATGAATTCACCATGGGTGACATTCCCATCGGCCAGGCGGTCTATCGCTGGTACGTGATGGATATCGAGCGGCCAGACCGTCCGAACATCCGCGCATGGTACGAACGCCTCGGCGAGCGGCCCGGCTATGCCGAATACATCATGATCCCGCTGGAGTAGCGGCGCGGCTCGTGATTTCCGCCTGCCGCTGGCGCACATGCGCCGGCCAGCGTGACTTGATATAAGCCAGCACCGCATGGATTTCGCGGTCTGACAGCACGCCCTCGTAAACAGGCATGTCCGTTGGCACATGCTGCCCCACCAGCTTGGACAAACCGTACTTTGTTAACGCGAAGAGGGTTGCGTCGTCGTGATGCCAGGTGTGTCCCGTCTCGTCATGGGGCGGAGCGGGCAGCTTGCCGTCAGGCTTGCGCTCGCGCCAGTTAGGCTGGCCCTCAAGATTGACACCGTGGCACGCCGCGCACTGTGCGGCATAGACCTCTGCGCCGAGAGCGATCATGTCCTTGTTGCCTGCTCCATCTGTCGACTCATCCGTCGAACCTGAGAGCAGAAGATACGCTGAAAGGCCGATGGCGGCGCACGCGCATGCCATTGTCGCGATCCGCATATAGGGCGGTATTGAGCTCAAATTTTGCATGCTCCAGACTTAGAGCTTCCACCTGCTGGAAGGTCAAGCCCGACCCTAATTACGGGGCCACCTGGTGGGCCGGGATGGGCATGCCGGATTGCTTCACGATCGCGATCGTGTCGCGCAGATGGGCGAGGTGCAGTTTCACCGCGCCATCGGCGTCGCGGTTGATGGCGGCGTCCATGATTGCCTTATGTTCGGTGCTTTCGTGCCGGTCGGGGTAGCTGATGGCCGCGGCGAGCTGTCGGTAGCGGCTGGCTTGGTCGGCCAGCAGGTCGCAATAGGCGAGCAGGCGAGGGGAGCCGCAATTGGCGAAGATCGCCATATGGAACGCTCGATGACGCTCCTCCCATTCGGCGTTAAAGGCATAGCCTTCACGTGTTGCCGAACGTGGCTCGCGGGACAGGTGGTGGAAGGCCACCACGATGTCGTCCTCCCATTTGTCATCCGAGTTTGCGATGGACTGGCGCAGTGCGATTTCCTCGATCCAGCATCGGGTGCGGACAAGGTCCTCCAGGTCGTCCAGACCTATGCCGGCAACGTGAAAGCCTTTCTGGTCCTGGAAACAGACGAGCTTTTCGGCCACCAGGCGATTGAGAGCCTCGCGCACGGGGCTGATCCCGACCTTGTAGCGCTCGCGCAGCATATTGGAGCCGAGCTTATGGCCCGGGGCCAACGCACCGCCGATGATGTCGCGGCGCAACCGGTCATAGACCGATGTCGCGATTGTCGTTCCGCCGGTGCGGCTCGGGGCCACGGAAGTCGTTTTCGTCGCCATGAAAATGTGCCTGAATAGAACGTCGGCTCAATCATACATTCCAAATTTTGCGAACAGTTGAAAAAATTTGGAATATCGTTGACTCGATGCCATGGGACCCGCTTCAATCCCATCCAAGAACAAGCGTCAGCAAGAATGCAGATCATCAAAGACCGGGTATTTCCCGAGGGAGAAAACGATGAGCCAGAAGAAATCCTTTGCACGTAAACTTGCCGCCGTCGGGGCCGGTGCCGTCCTGGCGTCGGCCATGTTCGCGGCCCCGTCCTCAGCTGCCGAGAAAATCAAGCTCGCGGCCATCGACGGTTATTCGCCGAAGTCGCTGTGGGTGAAGGAATTCATTGACTTCTATATTCCTGAGATCGATAAGCGGCTGGCCAAGACCGGCAACTACGAGATCGAGTGGAACCAGGCCTGGGGCCAGATCGTGAAGGTTCGCGGTGTTCTCGGTGGCCTGCAGAAGGGCCTCGGTGACATCGGTGTTGTGACCACCGTGTTCCATGCAGACAAGGTGCCGCTGCAGCTGGTGGCCTATGCGACGCCCTTTGTCACCAACGATCCGAAGCTCGTTGCCCAGACCATTGATGATCTCGCGAACCAGCATGCCGAGTTCAAGCAGGCCTTTACCAAGTTCAATCAGGTCTACCTGACGAACATGGCGGTGCTTGATACCTACCAGATCTTTGCCAAGAAGCCGGTCGCACACCTGGTCGATATGAACGGGCTCAAGATCGGCAGTGCGGGCCTGAACCTGCGCTGGCTCGAAGGCTTCGGCGCCGCCGGCGTCGCGGGCAGCCTAGTTCACTACTACAACCAGCTCAGCACCGGCGTCCTCGACGCGATCATGCTGTGGCCGGAAGCCGTTGTGGGCGGCAAGATGTACGAAGTTGCGCCCTACATGCTGAAGGCGGATCTCGGCACGGCGAATTCCAAGGCGATCACTGTAAATATGGACCGCTGGAAGGACCTGCCTGATGAGGTTCGTACGGTCCTGCAGGAAGCCGCGCTTGATTACCGCGATCACATGGCTGATGAAGCACTCAAGCTGGCCGATTCCAGCCAGAAGGCCTTTGTGGCCAATGGCGGCAACGTCGCCGTACTGAGCCAGGCCGAGCGCCAGGAATGGGCAAACAAGATGCCGAACGTGGCGTCCGATTGGGTTGCCGCGCGCCAGAAGGAAGGCCTGCCGGGTGCGACCATCATGAAGTCCTACATGGGCGTGATGCGCGCCAAGAATCAGCCGATCCTGCGTCACTGGGACCGCGAAATCGGTTCCTGATCCCGGCCAACCAGGGGTTTCGGTATGACAGAAGCAACTGAAGGGGCGCCGCCGGCAAGCGGCGCCCCTCAGGATATCCTCGACCACATCCTGACGGTGATGAACACCATCGGGTCGGCCTGGATCTTTGTCCTGATGGTGATGATTGACACCGACGCGTTCAGCCGAACGCTGTTCACCCATCCGATACATGGCGTGAATGAGATGGTTGAGATGTCGATCGTCGCGATCGTCTTCATGCAGATCGGCGACGCCACAAGGCGCGGGCGTTTGACGCGTTCCGATGGCTTCTACAATCTTGTGCAGCGTCGTAGGCCGCAGGCCGGAAATGCCATGGGTGCGGTTTTTGATCTCCTCGGCGTGGTGTTCCTGCTGATCGTGCTTTACGGCGCGGTACCGGAACTTCATGACGCCTGGCGGCTGAATTATTTCGTGGGTGAAGAGGGCCTCTTCACGGTCCCCGAATGGCCGATCAAGTCCGTTATCGTTCTGGGGTGCACGGTGACAATGCTCCAGTTCCTGAAATTCGCAGTGCGGCATATCGTGCCGCTGGTGCGTGGATCGCGCTAGGCGCGGTCCGGAGAGGTTGAGCCGAAATGGGTGGCATTGAGGTAGGTATTGCCTCGGTCGTGGTGATCGTCTTCCTGATCTACACCGGCCTTTATATCCCCGTGGCCCTGGGTCTCGTGTCGTTCCTTGGCGTGTGGTTGATCCGCGGCAACTTCGACATTGCGGTTGCGCTGCTGTCGGAGTCGATTGCCGATACGGTCTCCGAACTCGTCTTTGCGTCTGTCCCCCTGTTTGCCCTTATGGGGCTGATTGTCAGCAAGGCCGGTCTGGGCAAGGACGTTTACGAGTTCGCGAACTTTGTCTTCTACCGGATCCGCGGGGGACTCGGCATCGCCACGGTCGCGGCGAACGCGATTTTTGCGTCGATCACTGGCTCCTCGATTGCCTCTGCCTCCGTGTTCACCCGGGTTGCAATCCCTGAGATGCGCCGGTTCGGCTATCAGCCGAGGTTCACGGTCGGTGTGGTCGCAGGTTCGTCCGTACTTGGCATGCTGATCCCGCCCAGCGCGATGCTCATCATCTATTCCATCGTGACCGAGCAGTCGGTCGGGCACATGTTCATCGCCGGCATCATCCCCGGAATCCTGCTGGCGATTTGTTTCGGAATCCTGATCCTCGTCCTGGCCTATGTCGCCCCGCGCTATGTCGGGGGACAACAGGCGGGCGAGATTGCGGCCGAGGACTGGGCAAAGCTCACCTGGCTGGACCTGGTCAAGAAGATCATCCCGGTTGTGGTCCTTGTGCTGGTTGTCCTGGGCGGGATCTACGGCGGTGTCGTGACCCCGGTGGAAGCGGGCGCGGCGGGCGCGCTGGCTGCTCTTGTGATCGCGGTCCTCAAACGCAGTTTCGGTTGGCGCGATCTCTGGGAAGTGCTGGTCGAGACAGGCTATATTACTGCCACGATCCTGTTCCTGATTATCTCGGCATCCATGTACAGCCGGATGCTGGGCGTCGCGGCGCTTCCGACCGTGTTCGGAGAGTGGCTCGGGTCCTTCAACCTGACGCTTAACGAACTTATGATCGTCTATGTCGTCCTGATGGTGCTGCTTGGCACGATCATCGAGACGGCGTCGATCATCCTGATCGTCGTGCCGCTGTTCCTCGTTGTCCTCGAGAGTTTCAACGTGGACCTCGTGTGGTTCGGCATCGTGACGGTGGTGGGTGCGGAAATCGGCCTGCTGACGCCGCCACTCGGGATTTCCTGTTTCGTCATCAAGAGCGCGATCAACGATCCGACGATTTCGCTGGCGGATATCTTCGCCGGCGCGTTCCCGTTCGCCGTGATGATGTTCTTCGTCCTGCTGATCCTGATTGCCTATCCGGACCTCAGCCTGATCCTCATCCAGCTGGGCTATCTGTAGGCGGACCGGCTGGCGTTCCCCGGGTCGAAACCGCATAATCGCGGCCTTCTGTTACCCAGGGGAATGAGATGAAGATTTTCAAGGAACGCGTACCCTATTCGGCCATTGTCGATCGCCCGGCGTGGAAGCTGCCCGACGGCAAGCGCATGGCCGTGTGGATCATCGCCAATGTCGAGGACTGGGATATCGCGCGCCCGATGCCGCGCACGGTCCTGCCGCCGCCGATGGGCGTTCCCCTGCTTCCGGACCTACCCAACTGGTCCTGGCACGAATACGGGATGCGTGTCGGTTTCTGGCGTATCCGCGATGCGCTGCGCGACCGTGGGATCAAGCCGACGATGGCGGTCAACGGGCGCGTTTGCGAGAACTACCCCCGTATCGCCGAAGCGGCGCTCGAGCTGGACTGGGAGTTCATGGGGCACGGGTATCTTCAGGGCCCGATGCACAAGCACGACGACCAGCAGGAGCAGATCGACCGCGCGGTCGCGGCCATCCAGAAGTTCTCCGGCAAGAAGGTGCGCGGGTGGGAAAGCCCGGGCCTGACCGAGACCTTCCAGACGATCGACTGCCTGGCCCGGGCCGGGGTCGAGTATGTCGCCGACTGGGTGCTGGACGACCAGCCGGTGGAGATCGAGACAACCGAAGGCCCGATGCTGTCGGTCCCTTACACGGTCGAGACCAACGACATCACGATGATGGCGTTGCAACAGCATTCGTCGGACGAGATGTTCAAGCGCTCGAAGGACCAGTTCGACCGGCTCTACCTGGAAAGCGCTGAGTCCGCGCGGATCATGTCGATCAGCCTGCACATGTACCTGACGGGTGCACCGCACCGGATCAAGTATTTCGAGGATATCCTCGACTACATCCTCGGCCATTCGGACGTGGCGGTGGTGCCGGGCGAGCAGATCATGGACTGGTATCGCGCCGCACATGGCGGCAACAGCTAGCGCAGGCCTTCGCCATGACATTGCTGATCACGCCGCCCGTTATGGGGTCCGCGGAGTACTGGCGCGACATGATCCAGGCGGAAGCCCCCGATCTTGAAATCCGCTTGTGGCCGGATGTCGGAGATACCGCCGACATCCTGTACCTCCTGACGGGGTTTCTCGACCTGGCGGAGTTGCCGGAGCTGCCGAACCTGCGTCTCGTGATGCCGATGTTCGCTGGCTTTGACCACCTGATGGCCAGCCCGCATATGCCGGATGTGCCCATTGTGCGCACGGGACCGCCGGACGGCGACCCGGCCATGACGGAATATGCGGTCCTGCACGTCCTGCGCCACCACCGTCAGATGCCGGATTACCTGGAGCAGCAGTCGCGCAAGGAATGGAAGGTTCGCCCGCAGAAGCAGCCGCACGAGCAGCGTGTGGGCTTCATGGGGTTTGGGATCCTGGCCCAGCCGCCCGCGCGAATCCTTTCCCGGATGGGCTTTGACGTCGCTGCCTGGACACGGACCGAGCGGCAGGATGACGAGATCACGATGTTCCACGGCGCCAGCGGCCTCGCAGACTTCCTTGCGCGGACCGATATCGCGGTGTGCCTGCTGCCGCTGACGGAAGAGACAGTAGGCATCCTGGGCACGAAAGCTTTCGCGCAGATGCCGGAAGGCGCCTGTATCGTCAATCTGGGACGAGGCGGTCACGTCGTGGATGCCGATCTGGTTGCGGCGCTGGATTCCGGGCACCTGTCCGGTGCGACGCTCGACGCCACCAAGCCCGAGCCGTTGCCACAGGACAGCCCGCTCTGGGCGCATCCGCGTGTCACGATAATGCCGCACACGGCACGCCGCGTGCGGGCGAACACGGTGGCGCCGCAGGTGGCCGAAATCGTGCGGCGGGACCAGGCCGGAGAACCACAGCTCTGGGCCGTGGACCGCACGGCCGGATATTGATCAGCCGGAGACAACCGGCGGAATACGGGGAGAGGAACATGGCACTCAGTGCAGAACAGGCCGGCAAGGCCGCGGGGATCATCCACGACGCGTATCTGGCCGGGACGCCGATCGACGGCCTGCCGGACGATTGCGTACCTGCCAATGCGGCCGATGCCGTGAAGGTACAGGAAGCCCTGCTTGCGAAGTTCGGCAAGGCGGCAGCCGGCTACAAGGCCGGGTTCACAAATCCCCCCGCGCTGGCCAAGGCGGGACCCGACGGTCCCATGTCGGGCGTCATGTTCCGTGACTTCACGATCGGCAGCGGCGGCAGCCTGAAGCGTGCGGATGTCTGGCCGGGCACGCTGATCGAGGCGGAAGTCGCGTTCCGTATGGGCCTGCCGTTGCCGGTGCGCGATGCGGAGTATTCGCAAGCCGAGGTGCTGGATGCCGTGGACAGCGCGATCATCGCCATCGAGGTGGCGGTCCCGCGCTTTGCCAATCCGCTCGGACAGCCGGTCCCGTTCCTGTTTGCGGAGAACGGCGCGGCGCTCGGATTCGTCTGGGGCCCGGACATTCCCGACTGGCGGAACCGCGACCTCAAGACGCTCGATATCGAGTTGTCCTTCGATGGCAAGGCAGTAGCGCAGGGCCTGCCGCTGGAAGCGCGCTGCGACGAAGCCTGGGCGCTGACATGGACGGTGAATCATTTCCGGGCCCGGGGCACCGGCATCGAGGCGGGTGATTTCATCACGACTGGCGCTGCGGCGGCACCAACGGTTCTGGGCAACGCCAGCCGGGTCTCGGCTCTCTACACAGGGATCGGCGACGTTTCTTTCACGGTCGCGGATTGATCGCGCGCAGCATCCTCACGGCGTTCCTGGCGCTCTGCCTGATCGGCAGTGCGTCGGCGGAGGATGCGGACCTCAAGGCGCTGAAGAAGCAGTTCCTGCCCGGGATCAAGGGGGAGGACAACCGCAGGATCATCGATTCATCGGACTATCCGTGGAGCGCGATCGGCCGTGTGAACACGCGGATCGGCGGATACTGTACGGGCTCGGTGATCGGGCCGCGCGATGTGCTGACGGCCGCGCACTGTCTCTGGAACAAGCGCACGCGGAACTGGCTGGTGCCCGATGCGGTTCATTTCCTCGCGGGATACCGGCGTGGTGAGTACATCGCCCTCGGGACGGTCGTGGACTACACGCTGGCGGACCCGCTCATCACGCCACTCGACGGCTCACGCTTCAGGCCCAATGACTGGGCCATCCTACGCCTTGCCGAGCCGATCGACGGCATTACCGGAAGCCTTCCGCTGGGCCTGTCCGGCACGCCGGTGCGCGAATACATCCAGGCCGGCTACAGCAAGGACAAGCCGCACATCCTGACAGTGGACGAAGGGTGCCGTGTCGAGGACACTCCCAACAAGGCGCGGCTGCTGCTTCACCATTGCGATGCCGTCAGCGGTGATTCCGGCTCGCCCATCCTCGGGATAACCGATGATGCCCTTGTTATCCTGGGTGTCCACGTGGCGACAGGGCGCCCAAAAAGCGGGCAAAGCATCGGTATTGCGATACCGATCGATTCCGTCTCCGACAGTGTGCGCTAGCGCCCGGGCTTGTCTTCGGGCCCCGAGCACCATACCTGTCGGTATGCGAGAAACTGGAAAAGACTGACTTATGGCCGAAGCTGACAATCCGATGTCCCGAACTCCCGTCCTCGATGCGCTGATCCATCGTTCCTCCACGCCGCCGCGGCTGATGGGCGACGTGGCACCGTCGCGTGCGGAGATCGACCAGATGCTGACGGCCGCAGTCACGGCACCGGACCATGGTGCGGTGCGGCCGTGGCGGTTCCACATCATCGAGGGCGATTCCCGGGTCAAGCTGGGTGAATTGTTCGCCGCGTCCCTGCTGGACCGGGAGCCGTTCGCGCCGACGGCAGCCATCGACAAGGAAAGGAACCGGCCCCTGCGCGCGCCGCTCATCATCGCTGTGTGCGCCAAGGTCGATCCGTCGCGAGCACCCAAGGTGCCGGTCGTCGAACAGATCGTGGCGGCAGCGGGCGCCATGGAACATCTCGTGCTCGCGGCCCAGGCCATGGGGTACGGCGCGATCGTGCTGACCGGCCGCAATGCACATTCCGGCAAGGTCCGCGCGGCTTTCGGTCTGGACTCCGAGGATGAGCTTCTGGGCTTCGTCTATATCGGCAAGTCCAATGAGCCGACGCCGGTGAAGCCACGCCCCGATGCAGCGGATTTCACCAGCGAATGGAACGGGTAGGGAACCTGCCCTCCAGAACGAAAAATGGCCGGGAACGAGCCCGGCCATTTTGCATCAAAGTTCTGAAGCCCTAGAACGTCTCGTTCCAGTGGACCATCGGCAGGCCGGCTACCGGTGAGGTGAAGTAGGGAAGGTTGGTCGCGCGCAGCGAGCCGACATACACCGTCTTCAGGTCCGGGCCGCCGAAGGTGACCGAGGCGCACCAGGTCGCGATCTCGCCGCCCATCTCCATCAGCAGGTCGGCGGTGACCTCTTCCTTCTGGAAGGCGTCGTTCATCCGCTTCACTTCTTCCGGGCTGGAATCGTCGAAGATGATATGCAGGTCGCCGTCCGGTTTGATGGCGAAGATGCCGTCGTTCATGACATGCGTGCCCCACAGGTTCCCGTAGGAATCGAAGGCAATGCCGTCGATCAGGCGGCTGTGGTCGCTCGGGCCATAGATTTCCTTGTTGGACAGGCTGCCGTCTGGGCCGATCTTGTAGCGCGCGATGTTCCGTCCGCAGGTCTGGACGACGTAGAGGTACTCCTCGTTCGCATCCAGCTTGCACTCGTTGGAGAAGTGCACGTCGTCGGCGACGATTCGCACGCCCTTTCCATCCTCGTACAGCAGAATCCGGCCGTCGATGATGTTGGGGCTGATGGCCTTGGGCCAGTCATGGAGCATGGTCGAAACCGTGATCCAGATACGGTTCTTGCTGTCGCGGCAGACGAAGTTGACCTTGCCGATCGCCTCGCCGTCCACCGAGTCGAACATGACCTCGGTCTCACCCGTTCGGGTCATACGCTCCAGGCAGTCGGTGCCGAAGTTGGAGATCAGGATGTCGCCGTTGTCCGCGAAGGCCAGGCCGTTCGGCAGGGTGCCATCCACGAACTTCTGACCGTCGTCGCCGCCGGCATCGAACGCCGCTGCGTCGTGGGACTGGGTGATGATTTCCTGGCTGCCGTCCGGACGAATGCGCACGACGCCGCCACGCGCGTCCGCAGCCCACAGGTCGCCGTTCTTTTCCGCCAGAATACATTCCGGCCGCTGCAGGCCTTCACCGATGAACTTGAAGTCGGCCTTGGTGAGAGTGAACCCGTCGATGGGGTTGTTGGACATTCTTTCCTCCCGATATCTGCGATGTATTTGAAACGAAAGCGCCGCGCGATCGGAACCGCGCGGCGTTGTCGTAAGTCGATCCGGTACGTTCCGTCCGTGGACTAGAACTTCACCATGTCGCCGCCCTTGAGATCGAGGATCTCACGGGCTTCGTCCGGCGTCGCGACTTCCAGCGAGAGGTCCTCGACGATCCGGCGGATCTTGGCGACCTGCTGGGCGTTGGATTCGGCCAGCTTGCCCTTGCCGATGTACAGCGAGTCCTCGAGACCGACGCGCACGCTGCCGCCGAGCAGGGCGGACTGGGTGACGAAGTTCATCTGGTGACGGCCGGCGCCGAGAACGGAGAAGACGTAGTCGTCACCGAACAGGCGGTCAGCGGTCTGCTTCATGTGCATCAGGTGGTCGAGTTCAGCGCCGATGCCGCCCATGATGCCGAAGATGAACTGCAGGAAGATCGGGCCTTTCAGGCGGCCCTGATTGTACCAGTAGGCCGTGTTGTAGAGATGGCTGACGTCGTAGCACTCGTGCTCGAACTTCACACCGCGCTTATCGTGCAGCTCGGTGATGATGTACTCCATCTGCTTGAAGGTGTTGGTGAAGATGAAGTCGTCGGTCATCTCGAGGTACGGCTTCTCCCAGTCGTACTTCCACTCGTCGTAGCGGCCGGCAAGACCGAAGATGCCGAAGTTCATCGAGCCCATGTTGAACGAGGTGACTTCCGGCTCCGCGCGCACGGCGGCGGCGATACGCTCATCGACCGTCATGCCGAGACCGCCGCCGGTGGTGATGTTCACGACCGCATCGGTGTTCTGCTTGATGCGCGGCAGGAATTCCATGAACACGTCGGGATCCGGGGTCGGCTTGCCGGTCTGCGGGTCGCGTGCGTGAAGATGGATGATCGAGGCGCCGGCCTCGGCAGCCTCGATGGAGGACTGGGCGATCTCGTCGGGCGTGATCGGCAGGTGATCCGACATGGTCGGCGTGTGGATGGCACCGGTGATGGCGCACGAAATGATGACTTTGGATTGCTTGGCCATTGATTCCCCCTGGAAGCGAAGGTTGTTCTGTTTATCGTTGACCCGATTTTGGGTCCCGGGGGCGTTCGATGTCCAGACTCTGAATAGTCTTTCACATGCGCGAAGACATTTCGGCCAAGGCTCGCCGGCCCCCCGTTCGAAGGTGTGGTGAAATTAGCCGTGCGGGCAGGGCAAGTCCATACGAACGCACGTGATTTCTGCTGGCGTTGGCCGGTTATCCCAGTTCGAAGGTGGTGATCCCGAATATGCGGCTGAGTGGCAGTTCAGGGGCCGTGCCGCGATACATGCGGGCGGTCTCGAAGACCGGCTCGAGACCCCGTGAACGTGCCAGGGAAACGGCGGCCCCGTTTGGCTCCGGCGGGTCGAGAAATACCGGGCCGGCCGTGGCTTCGAGGGCGAGAGTGTCAAAGATGCGTGCCGCGATTTCCGGACGGTCAGCGAAGAGTGGCCCGACCTTGTGGCCCATGCGGCAAGGGCGGATGACGCCGTAGCCGGCGATCCGGCCGTTTTCCCGGGCTGCGAGAGCCATGTGTCCCTCGCAGGTCAGCCATTTCTCAAGGAATGCATCGCGCGGTGCCGGGAAACAAGACCGGTCATAGTCTCGAATATCGTCCAGGTGGTCGGGGGTCAGTCTCAACAGACCCTGCCTGTCGGCATCGAAGTTCCGGGGCACACCGCCATAGCGGACATTGCGATGGGCAAGGGCAAAGTCAGACTTGCGGTAGTTGTCCTGCTGGTCCACCACGCCGTCGAGGCCGATGGTTCGGGCCGGACAGGCGGCCACCGCCTCATTCCAGAGCGCATAGCCGATGCCGCGCCCGCGCATGTCAGGCCGAGCGATATAGAACCCGAGGAAGGCAAAGTCCGAGCCGTATGACACGAGCGACGTGCACGCCACGGGCGCGCCGCCGGAACGCGCGATCCAGAATCCGTCAGGATCGGCCGCATGGAAGCATTCCGCGTCCCGCAGTCCGGGGTTCCAGCCTTCCTCGGCGGCCCATTCGGCCATGGTGTCGATCTCGCCGCGCGAAGCAAGGCCGATGGTCAGGTCGCCGGGAAGGCTCATTGGCTCCACCTCAGGACGATCGGGTCGAGATCACGCGCCAGGCCTATCAGCATGCCCCGCACCTCCGGGGGTAGCGGCGCAATGGGGTGGCGGCAGAAGTCGGACGCAATCACGCCGCCTTCCTTCATGAGGGCCTTGGCGGCGCGGAACCCGCACAAGCGGTTCTCATGGTTGATGAACGGCAGGACGCGTGCATAGACAGAGGCAGCCGCAGCCCGGTCGCCGCCAAGATATGCCGTGATCGCAGGCCGGATGATGTCGGGAATGGAGGCCGAGGTCATGGATCCGGTCGCGCCAGCATCCAGGTCGGCCAGCAGCGTGATACCTTCCTCGCCGTCGAATGGTCCCTCGATGGCGTCGCCTCCCGCCGCGATCAGCGCGCGCAACTTGTTGGCCGCCTGCGTGCTCTCGATCTTGAAGCACTTGAGCATCCCGATCTCGCGCGCCATGCGGGCCAGCAGGTCCACGCCCAGTTCGACGCCGGACAAGGGTGCATCCTGCACCATGATCGGAATGCCCACGTCTCCCGCGCGGGCGAACTGCTCGTAGGTCTGATCGGCCGTACCCCGCAGAAGTGCACCGTGATATGGCGGCATCAGCATGATCATTGCCGCGCCCAGTTCCTTCGCACGCCGTGCTCGCGACACCACGATGTCGGTCGCGAAATGGCTGCAGGTCACGATCACCGGCACCCGGCCGGCCAAATGTTCGAGAGAGAACCGTGTGAGTGTTTCCCGTTCGTCGTCGGAGATCAGGAATTGCTCGGAAAAATTGGCGAGAATGCAGATGCCGTCGACGCCCTGGTCGATCATGCAGTCGAGGACGCGGCGCATGCCGTCCAGATCGAGCGTGCCGTTGTCGTGAAACGGTGTCGGGGCGACGGGCCAGATGCCGCTGTAGGTCCTGTTCTGATGCATCGTGCCGTTCCGCGACCAGTGCAAAGCGTAGGGAAGTGTGCCTGTTTCCGATGCGCCGCGCGAGGTTGACAGTTTCTCCACCGCACACGTTCAATGCGGCGCAGACAGGGGGAGACACAGGTATGTCCGAAACGCTTTTCACGAACGTCAACGTCATCGACGGGACGGGCACCGCGCCGTTCCCGGCCGATGTGCTGGTCAAGGGTGAGCGCATTTCCCGGATCGCTCGCACCGGTGAAGTGATCGAGGCATCCGGCGCGACAATCGTGGAGGGGGCCGGGGCAACATTGATGCCGGGCATGACCGATGCCCACGCCCATCTGAGTTTCCTCAACGCCGGTACGCTGGAAGAACTCACCGCGCTGAGCGTGGAACGGCACGTCCTGGAAACGGCCAAGAACGCCAGGCTCATGCTTGAGCACGGATTCACCAGCATGTTCAGCGGGTCTTCCGCGCGCGATCTCATTGATGTAGCGATCCGCGACGCCATCAACGCCGGCGATATTCCCGGCCCGCGCCTCAAGGCTGCAACACGGCAGATGACAGTGACGGGCGGGTTCGGCGACACGGGGCTGGAGGACGGCTATGCCGTCGTGCTGGACGGTCCGGAGGCCTACCGCAAGGCCTGCCGCAGTGCCGCGAAAGCGGGCGTCGATATCTTCAAGATCGTTCCCTCGGCTGCCGGGTCCGGCTCCGATCCTCTGGCAGAAGACACCGCCATGTCGGAAGAGGAAGTGGCGGCCGTCTGCAACGTGGCGCGCCAGCGCGGGAAAATCGTCTCGGCCCATGCCCGTTCGGCGGAAGCCGTAAAGATGTGCCTGCGCAACGGCGTGCGGGTGATCTATCACGCCACGCTTGCCGACGAGGAAGCGCTGGACATGATGGAAGAGCGCCGGGATGAGATCTTCGTTGCGCCCGCGATGGGGCTCCCCTATGCGCGCCTGCGTGATGCGGAAAGTTACGGCGTTGCCACCAGCGACTATGTGCGGGCGCGGGCCGAGAGGGAGATCGAGCGCGTCAGCCGCACCATGGGTGAGTTGCGCACTCGTGGCGTGCGGGTCCTGCCGGGCGGGGATTTCGGTTTCAAGTGGAACCCCCATGGCATGAACGCGCGCGACCTGGCGATGTTTGTGGAGCTGTTCGGCTTCTCGTCACTGGATGCGATCCAGTCCGCGACCCAACACGGCGGCGCGCTGATGGGACAGCCCGGTGCGCTCGGTGTTGTCGGGGAGGGAGCCTTTGCGGACCTGCTGCTGGTCGACGGCGATCCGGTCACCGACATATCGATCCTGCAGGACCGGGACCGCTTTCTCGCCATCATGAAGAACGGCGAATTCCATAAATTGCCGTCTCACAATCGCGCGTCAGCGCAGGCTGCCGCGGAATAGCGGCACGCAATCGGGGGAAATCATGAAACTGGTCACATTCCATTCGGGTGACGGACAGCCGTGCGCCGGCGCACTGAACGGAGCCGAGGATGCTGTCTTCGATCTGGCAAAGTCCGATGCACAGCCTTACTTCGCGTCCGTTCTGGCGATGATCGAGGAAGGCGACCGCGCCGTCGCTCACGCTGGAGAGATTGTCGCCGCTGGATCCGGTGCGATCCCGCTGGGTGATGTGACGCTACTCACACCGGTTCCCCAGCCGCCCCAGATCCGCGATTTCCTGTGCTTTGAGAAGCACCTGATCAACGCGTTCAACATGCTCCGCATGAAGAAGGCCCAGGCCGAGCCCGATCCTGAAGCGGCGTTGAAGCGTTTCGAGGAAGAGGGAACGCTCGCGATCCCGAAGCTCTGGTACGAACAGCCGCTGTTCTACAAACCCAGCCGCCTGGGCGTGATCGGGACGGATGTTGACGTGATCTGGCCGCACTTCTCGGAACTTCTCGATTACGAGATGGAGTTCGGGTGCTGGCTCGGGAAGGGTGGAAAGGACGTGACGCCCGAACAGGCGAAGGACATGATTTTCGGGTACTCGATCTTCAATGACATTTCCGCCCGCGACACCCAGGCCCACGAGATGCCGGGCGGTTTCGGTCCGGGCAAGGGCAAGGACTTCGACACAGGCAATATCATCGGGCCATGCATCGTGACGGCGGATTCCTTCGATCCTGCCGATGCGGAAATGATTGTCCGGATCAACGGCGAGGAGCGATCGCGCGGCAACTCGGGCGAGATGCACTGGAAGTTCGAGGACTGCATCGCTCATACGTCACGCGCTGAAACGGTCTTTCCGGGCGAATTTTTCTGTTCCGGCACCGTCGGCTGGGGCTGCGGTCTTGAGCATGACCGCTATCTGGAGGATGGCGACCTGATTGAACTCGAGGTCGTCGGCATCGGCATCCTGCGGAACCGGGTCGTCAAGCACTAGGTGACGACCGCCGTTACAACGACCTGGCTGGTCGTTGATCTGGATCATGGTTTTCCCACGCATGTGCGTTGATCGTGCGGCTTGCTGGGCACTTTGTGCCTGCAGACCCGAACAACAAACAAGACATTGGGGGGAACCATGGATGAAATCTTCATCCGTAACGACGACCAGCGGGCCATTCTGGATTCGGTCCGGAAATTCGTAGAGGCGGAAGTGATGCCCCGGGCGGCGGAACTCGACGCCCAGGCCGACCCGGAAGCAGCATTTTCCTGGGACATCGTGGAGGCGGCCGACGCATTCGGTCTGCGCACGATGACGCTGTCCGAGGAACTCGGCGGTATGGGCGTGGATTCAACGACCACGGCCATGGTGGTCGAGGAACTCGCGCGCGGCGATCTCGGCATATCCGTGGTGTTCGCCCAGACACTCAAGATCGCGGCCATCATGGTAAAGGCGCTCAATGCCGACCAGATCAGCCGGTCGCTTGTGCCGTTCGTGGACGACCCGCGTGCGGTGCTGTCCATCTGCATCACCGAGCCGGACAGCGGCTCCAACGGTGTCCTGCAGCATTCGACGCCGCTCAAGACACGCGCGGAGAAGGTCGAGGGCGGCTGGATCGCAAACGGCATGAAGCATTTCATCTCGAACTCGAACCGGTCACGGTTCTTCCTCGTCTTCATGCAGACCGACTCCTCGAAGTCGATGACCGAAGGCGTCTCCTGCTTCCTGCTGGAGCGCGGGCATCCCGGGTTCACGGTGGGCCGTGTCCACGACAAGATGGGTGAGCGTCTGGCCAACAACTCCGAACTGATCTTCACCGACTGTTTCATCCCCGACGAAAACCTTGTGGGTGATGTGGACAAGGGCCTGAAAACGCTCGGGGCATTCATGCCGTCGAGCAATGCCTATGCGGCGGCAAGCATCCTGGGGGTCGCAGTCGCCTGCTACGAGAAATCGCTCGCCTGGGCGCAGACCCGCGTGCAGGGCGGCAAGCTGCTGATCGAGCATGACGGGATCCGGGCTCAGTTGGCCGAGATGAAGATGCTGATCGATGCCTCGCGCAGCTATATTCACCTCGCCACCGACCGGGCCGACGACCAGGAAAACGGCTGGGATCCGACCCTGGGAGCTTTGCCGAAAGTGATGGCCTCACAGGCGGCCAGGCAGATCGCCACCTGGACCCTCGAGATCCATGGGGGCCACGGCTACATGAAGGAAGCCGGGGTGGAGAAGCTCGTCCGCGATGCCGCGGCCTTCCTGCACTCAGACGGCGTCAACCGCACGCTCCTGCTGCGTTCGGCGAACTTCATGGGCTGGTAGCTGCCGCCGACCGTTTGTCCTGCTTCTTTCGCGGCGCGCGGGCCGCGCGCTATGTTTGCGCGTGAGTTTCACGTGCCGGGAGAGAGGCGACGATGTCGAAGTGGCAATACACCAAGGGCCTGCATGAGGTCGGTAACGGATTGTGGACCTATCTGGTGCCCGACGGCGGCTGGTGTCTGGCGAATGCCGGGCTGATCGTCGACGGCGAACAGACGCTGCTCGTCGACACGCTGATCGACCTGCCGATGACCAGCGAGATGCTGGACACCATGCGCGATGCCATCCCGGCGGCGAAGCGGATCGAGAAGCTGGTGAACACCCACGCGAACGCTGACCACACCTGGGGCAACCAGCTTGTGAAGGAGGCTGAGATCATCGCGTCCAAGGGCTGTGCAGAGGAGTTCGACCACTTCCTGCCGGAAACCCTGCTGGAACTTATGGGCCAGACAAAGGAAATGGGCGTGCTGGGGGAATTCCTCGAATACTGCTTCGATGCCTTCGACTTCAACGGCATCGAGCTGACCCACCCGACCACGGTGTTCGAGGACCACCACTCCGTGACCGTCGGCGATAAGAAGGTCGATCTCTACAATGTAGGTCCCGCGCACACCCGCGGCGATGTGCTCGTGCATGTCCCCGACGACAACCTGATGTATGCGGGCGATATCCTGTTCGTCGGCGGCCACCCGGTCATCTGGGACGGCCCGGTCGATAACTGGCGCAAGGCCTGTGACAAGATCATCGAGCTCAACCCGGATGTCGTTGTTCCGGGCCACGGCCCGATCGCCGGGCAGGAAGAGGTGCGCCGCTTCCGCGCCTATCTCGACGAACTGGAATACGAGGTGAAGAAGCGCTTCGATGCCGGCATGAGCGAGATGGATGCGACCAAGGATATCGCGCTGGCGAATTTCGATGACTGGGACGACGGCCAGCGGGTCTTCGCCAATGTGGCCGCAATGTATCGCGAATTTCGCGGCCTGAGCATGGAGGAGGGCCTGCCGCCCATGGAAGTGTTCGCCGGCATGGCCGAGTTCTATGACTGGCGGAAGGCGAAGGGCATTTCCGAGCATCCCCATAAGCATCCGCACCCTCACTGAAGGTCGCTGATCGGCGATGTCTGAGCAGGGAACGGACAGGCAGGACGGGTTCCGCATCTCCACATCGCGCGGCCTGTCACCCTGGCTGGCGTCCGTCGGCGCGAGCCTGGCGTTTTCGACCTACCAGGAAGGCCGCGTGTTCTTCGCGGGCTGCGATGACGGCACCCGTATCGTGCTGTTTGAGCGGCTGTTCGACCGTGCGATGGGGCTCGCGGTGGATGGTGAAGCGCTCTACCTGGGCTCACTGTTCCAGATCCTGCGGTTTGCGGATGGATTGTCTGGAGGCGAGACCTGGGGCGAGATGAAGGCCGACCGCCTTTATGTGCCTCGGGTGAGCTGGACGACGGGTGATATCGACAGCCACGACCTTGCGGTCGACCGGAACGGGCGCGTCCTGTTTATCAGTACGTTGTACTCGTGCATCGCCACGACCAGCGCGGAACATTCCTTCGAACCGTTGTGGCGCCCGCCTTTCATTTCCCGGCTCGCCGCGGAAGACCGTTGCCACCTGAATGGCCTGGCCATGGATGGCGGCGTGCCGCGAACCGTCAGTGCCGTCTCACGCTCGGATATTGCCGACGGTTGGCGCGATCACCGGCGCGACGGCGGGGTGCTGATCGACATCGAGAGCGGCGAGATCGTGTGCGAGGGCCTTTCGATGCCCCATTTGCCGCGCTGGCACGGCGGAAAGCTGTATGTGCTGAATTCAGGAGCTGGGGAGTTCGGCGTCGTCGATCCGCAGACCGGCAAGTTCGAGCCGATCGTCTTCTGCCCGGGCTACCTGCGCGGGCTCACTTTTGCGGGAGGCTGCGCGATTGAGGGGCTGTCCCGGCCGCGAGAATCGACGTTCCACGGATTGCCGCTCGACGGCGTGCTGGCGGAGAAAGGTGCGAGCCCGCGTTGCGGTATTCTGGTCATCGACCTTGCGACAGGCGATGTCCTGCACTGGCTCCGCCTCGATACGGGGATCGACGAACTCTATGACGTTGCGCTGATCCCCGGCGCGTGCCGGCCGGCGGTGCTGAGCTTCCGCTCCAACGACGTGGTCCAGAAGATTTTGCCCGGTCCCGAAGGCGCGCTCTAGCCGGTCCGGACGCTCAGGCGTCAAGTTCGGGGTAATGGCGGAAGATTCCGTGCTCGTTGAACGGGATGCGCCGGTCCGATTGCAGGTAGGCGGTAATTCCTGGCCGTGCGGCGATCTCGTCACGCAGGCGCACCACGCCCGGATAGTCCGGCTCCAGCCGAGCCATGGTCTTCGGGAAGGCGTAGCGCAGGCCCTCCACGACCTGGAACAGGGAGATGTCCGGGTGGGTGAGGGCGTTACCCACGAGATACCCGCCATCGGTAATCAGGCGCTCGAAGTATCCGCAGAACTTGGGAATGCGCAGGTCCCGGAAGCTCGGTGCGCGGCGCAGCGCCTCGTCCTTCTGTTCCTCGTAGTAAAACTCCTTCGCGAGCGGGTGATGCACGTCATGGGCCTCGACGAGGAAATCCGCCAGCACCATCGACAGGCGCAGCGCATCTCGCCGGGCACTCTCCTCTGTCGGCGCAAGTCCGTGACGTGCACCCAGATAATCCATGATCAGCGGGGTCTGCGACACCCAGGTTTCGCGGTCTTTCAGGATGGGCGGTGCGAACTGGCCGGTCTCGGACAGCAGGCCGAGCATGGCTTCGCGCCCGCCGCCCTGGTCCTCCGGCTTGCGGATGATGTCTACATAGTCGGCGCCGACATCCTCCAGCAGCAGGCGGATGAATTCGCCGCGTCCCTGGATCGTGGGCCAGTAGTAGAGTTCGTACATGGCGTAATCTTGTCGTGATGAAACCTGTGCGCCATTGTATCCGCGGGAGGCGAGGCTATCCATGAATCTGAACCAGTTGCTGATGCGCGCGGCGCATTCTTTCCCGGACCGCGTGGCGATTTCCCACGGGACCGCAGACTACTGCGACTACGGGACGCTTGCGCGCCGGGCCGCCGGACTCGCGGGAGCCATGCGCGGGCCGTTGGGACTGTCGACCGACGACCGCGTCGGCCTGTTCATGACGAACACGCCGGAATATCTCGAGGCCTTCCACGCAACGCTGCACGCCGGGATGACGGCACTGCCGATCAACAACAAGCTGCATGAGAAGGAACTCGCCTACATCCTCGACGATGCGGGCGCGGGCGCTCTCTTCGTGACGCCGGACCTCGCCGAGAAGGCCGCAAAGGGCGCCGAGATCGCGGGCAGGAAAATTCCCATCGTGGTGGTTGGGGAGGCCGACTATCAGGGCTTCCGTGACGGGGAGGGCGTGCATATGGCCGTGCGCGGCGACGATGACCTCGCCTGGCTGTTCTACACCTCTGGCACCACGGGCAATCCCAAGGGCGCGATGCTCTCCCACCGCAACCTGTGGGAGATGATGCTGACCTACTTTGTGGATGTCGACCGTGTGCCCGTGAATGGCGCGGCACTGCATCCCGCGCCGATGTCCCATGGCTCCGGCTTTTACGGCATCCCGCACCTGGCCGTCGGCGCGCGCCAGGTCGTGCCCGAGTCCGGCGGGTTCGAGCCGGACGAGATACTCCACCTGTGCCGGGAACTGGAGGAAGTCTCCCTGTTTGCCGCGCCGACCATGGTCAAGCGGCTGGTCAACCATACAGGCGGCGGTGACGCGCCGAACCTGCGTACCGTCACCTATGGTGGCGGGCCGATGTATGTCGCGGACCTCAAGGCGGCGCTGGCGCGGTTCGGCCAGAAGTTCGTCCAGATCTACGGCCAGGGCGAGAGCCCCATGTGCATCACCGTGCTGCCGCGCGAGGATCACATGGACACAGAAAATCCCCGCTATGAGGACCGGCTGGCGTCGGTCGGCTATGCCCAGTCCGTCGTCGAGGTGAAGGTTGCGGACAGCGATGACAACGAGATGCCGACGGGCGAGGTGGGCGAAATCCTCGTGCGAGGTGCGGTCGTGATGAAGGGATACTGGAACCGGCCTGATGCGAGCGCCGAATCCCTGCGCGGGGGCTGGCTGCATACGGGCGACATGGGCGCGTTCGATGCGGACGGCTACCTGACCCTGAAGGACCGTTCCAAGGACATGATCATCTCGGGCGGCAGCAACATCTATCCGCGCGAGATCGAGGAAGTCCTTCTGCGCCATCCCGTCGTGCTGGAATGTGCCGTGGTGGGGCGGCCGCATGAGGAATGGGGTGAGGAGGTCATCGCCTTTGTGGCCCCGCGCGAGGGCGCTCAGGTCGATATCGCGGAACTGGACAAGCTCTGCCTGGAGAATATCGCCCGCTTCAAGCGCCCGAAGGACTACCGGATCGCCGCGGCGCTACCGAAGAACAACTACGGCAAGATCGTCAAACGCGAACTGCGCAACCAGCTCGAGGCCGAGGGCCGGGACTGAGCGGGGAGAGGAAGCACCATGCCGTCACCTGTGGACCCCGGCCTGCAGGCCGTATTCGATGAACTGAAGGCGACGGGTGCGGCGTTGCCGGATCCGGCCGAGGTGGGCGTCGATGTCGCGCGGGCGGCACGTGAGCGATACTACGCCTACCTGAACCAGCCTGACGGCATTCTCGACGTGCACGAGGTCCGCGATGTGACGGTCGAGGGGCCACACGGTCCGTTCCTGCTGCGGATCTATTTCCCCACGGATGAACGCCCGGCCCCAGTGACGGTGTTCATCCATGGCGGTGGCTGGTGGACGGGTGACGTTACGGCCTATGACCAGATTTGCCGCCGGCTCGCGATAGAGAGCGGCTGTGCCGTGGCAAGCGTCGATTACCGGCTCTGGCCGGAGTACCGGTTTCCGGTACCAGTCGACGAGACCATGGCTGCGGCGAACTGGGTGCGCGGCGAAGGTGCCGCAAATGGCCTCGATCCCGACCGCATTGCGTTTTGTGGCGATTCCGCTGGTGCGACGCTGGCTCTCTATGCCGGCGCTCAATTGAAGGACACTGGCGCGGTGCGGGCGCTGGCGCTGGTCTATGGCGTGTACCAGATCGACGTGGACACGCCGTCATGGCACGAGATCGGCGATGGCACCTACGGACTGACCCGCGCCCAGATGCAGTGGATCTGGGATGGCTACCTCAAAGGGTCCAACGCCCCTGTCGACGACCCGCGCGCCGCGCCGCTCCATGCCGACCTTTCCGGGCTTCCCTATACGTGGGTGATGGTCGGGGACCTCGATCCGCTCATCGACGACAGCCACGCATTGGCTGCCCGGCTCTCCGCTGCAGGCGTGCCGCATCACCTCAAGGTCGAGGAGGGGATGACCCACTTCATCTGGATGTGGCAGCGCCTGTACCAGCGCTCGCGCGCCTCGATTGCGGAGGCGGGCGGAATCCTGAAGCGCGAGTTGCGGGCGGCCTAGCCGCTATTCCTTTGCCATCACCGCCGTGAGGTTCTCGACCGCATCGTTGAAACCGCGCGGGTTCTCCATGGCAACGATCTGCGGCCAGAGTTCCGAAATGCGCTCCGGCGTCATCATCTCGCGCGGATTGACCCGGACACCTTCGCCTTCCATCACCTGGATGCGGGAGTAATAGCCGGCGGTCGCGGAAATCACGTTGCCGCTGTCCTTGCAGTCCTCGCTGACGAGGTAGGTCACCATGGCGGCAACGGCCTCCGGCGTGACCAATTCACGGTCATAGGTCTCGAAAATGCCGGACGGCTCGGCGATGCGCGTGGCCGCCAGCGGTGCGAGCGCGTTGATGGTGATGTTGTTGCGCGCGCCTTCCAGCTTCAGCGTGTTCATGAACCCGACCACGGCCATCTTGGCGGCGGAGTAGTTCGTCTGCCCGAAATTGCCGTACAGGCCCGAATTTGAAGACACCATCAGGATGCGGCCGTAATTGTTGTCCCGCATGATTGGGTAGGCGGCGTGCGCCACATAGACCGAACCGAGGAAGTGGACCTTCACCACGAACTCGTAGTCGTCGAGCGTCATCTTGTGGAAGGTCTTGTCGCGGACAATGCCGGCATTGTTGATGACGATATCGACCTTGCCGAAATGATCGACGGCGGTCTGGACGATGTTCGCAGCGGAATCGCGTTCGGCAACACTGTCGTAGTTGGCGACGGCTTCGCCGCCGGCGGCTCTGATTTCCTCGACAACCACGTCAGCCGGGGTCGCGGATGAACCGCTGCCGTCAATGGCGCCGCCCAGGTCGTTGACCACCACCTTGGCACCTCGTGCGCCCAGCGCGAGTGCATAGCTCTTTCCCAGACCGTGTCCTGCGCCCGTCACGATCGCGACGCGGCCATCGAATCGAATTGCCATTCTTGTCCCCGAGCTTCTTGTTCTTCGAATGCGCGAGCGCGCGGGCCGAGTTTGATTGCGAATCACACCGCTGAGTCAAGGCTTGCGGGCGGGAAATAGGCCGCACGATCACAGATTTGCGCGTGGATTTTGGGCACACGCCAAGCTAGCTTGCGCCGCCCCTAAAGAAGGGCGAACAGGTACGAATCCGCAAAAGCATAACAGGGGAATGGCATGGATCTGGGGGATCTCAATTGGACCATTTACTGGTTCATGTTTCCGGTCTCAATTTGTGTAGCGACCACGGCAATGCTGAGCGGCATTGGCGGCGCGGCGTTGTTCGCGCCTATCTTTCTGATCATCTTTCCGATCTTCGGGCCGGAATACCTGCTCGCCGGGACTGCTGCAGCGATCGGCACGGCCTTGATGACGGAAGTCTTCGGGTTTTCGTCGGGTTTTGTCGGCTACTACCGCAAGAAGCTCATTCATTTCCGTAGTGCCACGCCGTTCCTGATGGTGTCGGTCCCGGTCGCGATCGTCGGCGCGATCATGCTGGCGTCTCTCAAGGAGCATGAATCCCTGTTGAAGGTCGCCTACGCGGCACTTATGCTCGTACTGGCCCCGATTATCTTTTGGCATCACTCGCCACAGGAGATGCTTGCCGAAGATACCCATGAGCACTTCGGGGGGAGCGGCCGTGAGCCGGTCAGCGTGACGGACGCCACGGGCAAGGCCTGGAACTTCAAAAAACCGAAGCAGGGTGTCGACGGGGCGGCAACAACCGGCGTCGGGGCGTTCCTCACGGGTCTTCTGGGCGTGGGGATCGGCGAAGTCATCATGCCCCAACTGGTCAAGCGCAACCATGTGCCGGTGGCTGTTGCAGCGGCAACATCGGTGTTCATCGTCATTGTCACCATTGCCGCCGCGTCATTCACGCAAGTGTCTGCGCTTATTGCGGCGGGTGGCGTTAACGCGATTCCGTGGAATCTCGTGTGCTACACGATCCCGGGTGTGATCATCGGCGGCCAGATTGGTCCCCGGCTGCAGGGCAAGGTCGCACAGCGGACCATGGAACGCACAATTGCCATACTGTTCGCTATTATCGGTTTTGCGATGGGGTATATCGCCCTGCGTGAACTGGGTGTGTTCGCCTAGCAGATAAGCAAGTCAGGTATGTCTCTCGGATTATCAGAAGATAGAAACCGCCGGCGCAAACGGCGGCAGGTCGCAGGGACTCTCTTCCGCTGGGCTATCGTCCTCGCCGTCGGGGCGGGGGTGGGCCTCTATGCACATGATGTCGGTACGGATATCGCGCAACAGCAGGTGAGCGAGCTCAAGGTCCGGCTGGAGGAAGAAACCGAGGCGGGTGAGAAACTGCGCGCGGAGATTGCGGGATTGCAGGCTGCCCTGCGCACCGAACGTGACAAGGTCGCGGACTGGAGCGCGCGCTATGAGGCCGATGTGCCCAGTGAGCGCGAGAGGCCGCTCCTGCGGGCCGTTCGAGAGCGGCTGGATGCCGGGGTGTCCGATGCCCGGTTGCAGGAGATGATCTCGATTGCGCGTGATGACGTGGCCTGCGAACCGCTGGGGCCATCGAAACGGTTTATCGTCAACAACGAGATCAACCAGGGTACCAATGGATCGATCAGCTTTGCCGATGGCGCAATCACGGTGACGGGGACGGGGGCTGCGGCACGGAATGATGCCAATCAGCCGGTTGCATGGTTCGATCCCGGCCAGCCTGTGACCGTCAACTTCGCGCATCGTGGCGGCGAGGTCTCCCAGGTGACGGGTGTCCTGCCTGTCCACCACGCGGTGGCGGTCGGGAACATCGAGTATCGCTTCAGTGTCGTTGCCGGACCGCGGGCGTTTGTTCTGGTGAGTGGGGAGATTTGCCCAATTTCCTGAATCTCCTTCTAAATCAAGATCTTGCCATAATTGTTCGCCATTGGTTTGGAATGTTGCCCCGGCGCGGTCGGGTGCCGCGTCAGGAAACTGTCAGGTTCGAAAACCACGCTGTCATGGGTGTGACTTGAATAGCGCGGGCCAAGCGCCTAAATCGGTCCGCAAATCAGCGTTTGGTCATGCCAAACGGCTGAATGAAAACAAGAATTTCCCGGGTGACTGCATCCGGAGAAGACTCGCGGTGCCGCAACCTGTTGCGTGCCCGCATGGATCGGAGAGCCCGTGACGCCCGTTGGGCGTGGCCGGGGGGAGGGAGAACGAGCCGTGACGAAGCTCCTAGATATCAGGGGCCTGACCAAGCGTTTCGGGCCCATAACCGCCGTCGACAATGTGTCGTTCTCGGTCGACCGGGGCGAAGTGCTCGGGTTTCTCGGGCCCAACGGCGCCGGCAAGTCGACGACCATGAAGATCGTGACCGGGTTTCTCGCGCCAAGCGAAGGGTCCGTGGAGGTCTGCGGCCACGATGTCGCCCGCGAAGCCCTGGCCATCAAGCGCCGCATCGGCTACCTGCCTGAGGGCGCGCCGCTCTATGGCGATATGACCCCGATGTCGTTGCTTAACTTCGTCTGCGAAGTTCGGCGCATGTCCGCCGAGGACACGAAGCGCGGGATCGAGTACGCGATTTCCAAGCTCCACATCGACAACGTGCTCTACCAGCCCATCGAGACCCTCTCGAAGGGATACAAGCGCCGTGTCGGGCTGGCGCAGGCGATTGTCCATGATCCCGACGTCCTCATCCTCGACGAGCCGACAGACGGGCTCGACCCGAACCAGAAGCACGAGGTGCGCGAACTGCTGAAGGAGATGGCGGGCAAGAAGGCCGTGATCATTTCCACGCACATCCTCGAGGAGGTCGAGGCGGTGTGTTCGCGCGCCATCATCATCGCCAAGGGCAAGCTGGTGGCGGACCAGGATCCGCTGAGCCTCCAGGCCCGCTCACGCCTCCACAACGCCGTGGGCATCCGCCTGTCGGCCGGACAGGTGGAAAGTTGCACCCGGGTGCTGAACGCCCTGCCGGCAGTGAGCGGTGTCCAGCGCACCACCCAGGTGGGTGACACTGTCGAGATATTGGCCGTGGCGCAGGGCGGCGGGGAAATCCTCGTCGAGGTGCGCACCGCCATCAGCGCAAACAATATCGAGGTCAGTGAGATCTTCGTCGAACGCGGTCGCCTCGAAGATGTCTTCCGTGACCTGACCTACGCGGTCGAGGGCCTCAAGGCGCCCGATACGGGCACCGGGGAGGCGTCCCATGCATAACATCTGGATCGTCTTCAAGCGCGAGCTTGCGGCCTATTTTACCTCGCCGCTGGCCTACGTGTTCATCGTCATCTTCCTCGCACTTGCCGGCGGGCTGACCTTCTTCTTCGGCGGCTGGCTCGACCGGGGACAAGCCGACCTGCAGGTGTTCTTCGTCTATCACCCCTACCTGTACCTGTTCCTGATCCCGGCCGTGGGCATGCGCCTGTGGGCCGAAGAGCGCAAATCGGGAACCATCGAGTTCCTGCTGACCCTGCCCGTGACGACCGGGGAGATCGTGATCGGCAAGTTCCTCGCGGCATGGGTCTTCGCGGGCATCGCGCTGGCCCTGACCTTCCCGATGTGGCTGACCGTCAATTACCTCGGCAAGCCGGACAATGGAATCATCCTGGCCGCCTATATCGGCAGCTGGCTGGTCGCGGGCGGGTTCCTGGCTCTCAGTTCGTGCGTATCTGCGCTGACAAAGAACCAGGTGATCGCCTTCGTGCTGGCATCCGCTGTCTGCTTCGTTTTCATGATGAGCGGTGTGGAAATCATCCAGTCCTTCTTCCGCGCCTGGACGCCGCAGAGTTTCGTCGAGGCCATCGCGGAGATGAGTTTCCTGACCAATTTCACCGAGATCGCGCGCGGGGTGATCGATATCCGCGACATCGTGTTCTTCCTCTCGGTGATCGGCATCGCGCTGTTCGTGAACACCGCTATCGTCGAAGCGAAGAAGGGGGTCTGAGCCATGTGGGACAAGATCCGCAACGCCGATCGTGCCGCGCTCGCCTGGGGCTCGATTGCCCTCGCGATCGTCTTTTTCCTCGCTTTCAACGCGCTGGTGAACACGGTGTTTACCGGCACGCGCCTCGACCTGACCGAGGACCGGCTGTTCACGCTGTCGGACGGTACCCGTGAGGTGCTGGCGTCGCTGGAGGAGCCGATAGATCTCCGCCTGTACTATTCCGAGAAGTTCGACGAGATCGGCCCCGACATCGCCCGTCATGCGGACCGGGTCCGTGAGCTGCTGGACGAGTACCAGCGCCTGTCGGGCGGCAAGATCCGTATCGAGTATTTCGATCCGCAGCCGTTCTCACCGGAAGAAGACCTGGCGGTCAGCGACGGGTTGCAGGGCCTGCCCTTCGACCAGTCCGGCGCCCGCGTCTATTTCGGTATCGCGGGGACAAACTCCACGGATGATGTGGACTCGATCGGCTATCTTGCCCCCGATCGCAGCCCGTTTCTTGAATACGACCTCACGCGGATGATCTCGAACCTGGCCGATCCGGAAAAGCCGGTGGTGGCGCTGGTGACCGACATGCCGCTGCAGGGCACCCAGTTCGACAACTACACGCCGTGGCTGGTCCTTGACGGGTTGCAGCAGTTCTTCGACGTCCGTGTGCTGGACAAGGACACTACGAAACTGCCGGAAGACACGGCCGTTCTGGTGATCGCCGGTGCTCATCTGATCAAGGACGAACTGCTCTATGACATGGACCAGTTCGTCATGCACGGTGGGCGCGTTGTGGCGTTCGCCGACCCCTATGCCGAATCCTACGCGCTGGCCGGGCCGGCCGCGGGCCAGCTGCCGCCGCCGGGCGTCGGGCAGGCCGCGATTGAGCCGTTGCTGAATGCGTGGGGCGTCGAGGTGCCGCGCGGCGAGTTTGTCGCCAATCTTGATGACGCCGTGCGTGTCGGTTTCCCGAACCCGGAAACCGGGCGCCAGGTGGTGGTCGATTACGTGGCATGGCTGGACATGCAGGGTGATCGCTTTGCCAAGGACGACACGCTGACGGCCCAGCTCCAGAGGCTGGTTGTCAGTTCCGCCGGTGCGTTCACGGCAAAGGAAGGTGCAACCTCTACCCTCGAACCGCTGGTGTTCACCACGGCGAACTCGGACCTGATGAGCGCCTTCGACGTCTCCCAGCAGCCGAACCCGATCACCTTGCGTGACAAGTTCGAATCCCAGGACAAGGTCTACACGCTGGCTGCCCGCCTGACGGGGCCCGTCTCCACGGCGTTTCCGGATGGTCCGCCCGAGAAGGTCCTGGAAGCCCAGGCTGACGATGCCGCGCGCGATGCGCTGCGTGCCGCGCACCGCAATGAGGCGAGCATTCCCGCCAATATTATCCTGATCGGTGACGTGGACATGCTTGCCGACCGGAACTGGGCGCAGGTGCGCGACGTGGCCGGGGAGCGCGTCGCGGTCCCGACCGCCAACAACGCGGACTTTTTCATCAACGCGATCGACAATGTGCGCGGCAACCAGGGACTCGTGTCCCTGCGCGGTCGCGGTCTGACGATCCGGCCATTCACCGTGATCGACGCGATGCGGGCCGAGGCCGACAACAAGTTCCGTGACAAGGAACAGGAACTTCTGGGCCGCATTTCTGAGATGGAACAGACCATCGAGAAGCTTCAGCGCGAGGAACAGTCCACCGGCGTCCTGCTGACATCCGAGCAGCAGAAGGAAATCGACAATTTCCGCGTCGAGATGCTTGGCCTGCGCCGTGAGCTTCGCGACGTTCAGCTTTCGCTTCGAAAGAATGTGGAAACGCTCGAACGAGAGCTGCGCCTCGTCAACATCTGGGCGGTACCGGTGCTGGTGGCGTTCCTGGCCATCGTACTGGCGGTTGTGCGCCGTATCCGGCGCGCGCGCTATCACCGCACCGTGCTGCACTAGGGGAGGGATGCAACGATGAGCCCACGCGTATTTCTTGGCTGGCTGGTCGTCACGGTCGTGACCGTCGTCCTGGCCGTCGTGATCGGCCTTGGCCGCGAGACGTCAACTTTTGACCTGGTAAAGCGCGATGCGGTTTTTGCGGACCTCCGGGCAAACCCGGATGCTGCCGCCCGTGTGGTGATCAACAGCCGCTTCGGAGCGGTGAACCTCGTGCGTGAGGGGGATGACTGGATCTCTCCGGAGCGTGACGGCTACCCGGTCGAGGGCAGCGATGTTCGCCGCCTCATTTCCGGCTTGGCGGACATGCGATTTGTCGAGCGGAAGACCTCGAACCCGGAGCGCTTCCATCGCCTCGAGGTCCAGGATATCTCCGAAGAGTTCGCCGATTCTGCGCATGTGACCGTCACCAGGCCTGATGGCGGCGTACTGGCCGATGTCATTGTCGGCCGTCCCAGTGCCCGGTTTTTCGAAGGCCGTTCCAGTGGAACCTACATCCGGTTCCCGAAAACGAACGATGTCTGGCTGGTGACCGGGGTCACGAATGTCCAGACACGCCTCGTGCCCTGGCTGGCGCGCACTGTCGTCAACCTGCCGGCAGATTCGATCGCGCGTATTGCCATCGGTGAAGGCGAGGGAGCCTACGCCCTGACCCGGGAAAAGGCCGAAGACGCCTTCTCGGTTGAAGGGGCGCCCGAAGGCCGCAATCCCGACCCGGACAAGGTCCGCCCGATCAGCCGTGCACTCGCGAATGTCGAACTCGAGGATGTGAAGCCGCATGAGGATCTCGAGATTCCCGCCGATGCGGAGGTTTCCGAGGTAAAGACCTTTGACGGCCTTGTGGTGCGTATGCGCATGGCGGAAATCGACAAGAAGCGCTGGGCCGTGTTCGAGGCATCGTTTGCCGGCGATGCAGCGGATGAATCCGATGCGGCCAAGGCCGCGCGTGCGGCCGCGCAGCAGATCAACGAGCGCGTCGTGGACTGGGTTTACTGGATCCCGAGCGCGGTCTATTCGAACATGACACGGCCTGTTGAAGACGTCCTCGCCGATCCTGAAAAAGCGTCCTGAGGCCGCCTGAATGGATCTCGGTCTGACAGGCAAGCGCGCGCTGGTCACAGGCGCGAGCAAGGGTATCGGGCGCGCTATCGCCGAGGGTCTGTCGGCGGAAGGCGCGCGCGTGGTCATCGCGAGCCGCGACGGGAGCGCCTGCGAGGCAGTCGCCCGGGAGATCGCCGCGAACAGCGGTTCCGAGGTTCTTGGCACCTCCTGTGACATGGGAGACATGCACGCGGTCGATGCTCTCGCCGATTTTTGCAGCGAACATCTGGGCGGCATCGACATCCTCGTCAACAACACCGGGGGGCCGCCCTTCGGTGCGGTCAGCAAGGTCGATTCAGATACCTGGCGGCAGTATTTCGATTCCATGTTCGTCTCGGTCACGCGGCTGACGGGTCATCTGCTGCCGGGCATGCGCGAACAGGGCTGGGGGCGGGTTCTGCTTGTCACCTCCATCGGGGTCATCGAGCCGATCCCGCAACTTGGGATTTCCAATGCCCTTCGCATTGCGCTCACAAACTGGGCGAAGACGCTGTCGCTGGAGGTTGCGCCTGACGGCGTCACGATCAATGCGCTGATGCCGGGGCGTATCGAGACCGACCGCATCCGTTCGCTGATCCAGGCGACGGCGGAGCAGCGCGGTGTCGATCCTTCGGTCATTGCCGCAGAGACGGCTGCCGCCATTCCCATGGGGCGGGTCGGCCGTCCGGACGAGTTCGCGGCCCTTGCGGTGTTCCTGGCGGGCGAACCCGCCTCCTATATCACCGGCACAGCGACAAGCATTGACGGCGGCATGGCGCATCGCGGTGTCTAGCAAGATGGTCTCGCATCCCCGATTAAAAATTATCTCGCGATTGCATTGTGTTAACGGTTCATTTTAACGTGCCCGCGTATTTCTCGGGAAACCCAGTGGAGAAGTGAGTGATGGCGCGTAAGCCCAAGAGCGAAGAGACCGAAACCGCCAACCCGGACGCACCGGCTGCAAAGTTTCCCCTGTTCTACAAGTCACCGCGCCCGATCGAGGCCGGTCGGCACGCCAAAATCGGGCTGAAGTCCGATGTAAATGTCGGTTTTGCCGCCAATGCCAACGCGATTCCGCTGAACATCGTCGAGTTTGCGGTCGCCGCCCGGCACTATCCCATCGTGTTTTCCAACACGGCGCCGTTTTTGCCGGTGGCATCACGGGCCTGCGCACCGGCGTGAATGCGTTTATCGATGCGGCCGGCACCGGCTGGGCGAAAGCCTGCTACGTGCCCGCCTATGTGCGCCGCTATCCGTTCATCCTCATGGAAAATTCCGCGCAGGAGCAGTTCATTCTTTGCGTCGACGAGGAATCAGGCTTTGTCGAGGAGGGCGGTGACCGTCCGCTGTTCGAGGACGGCAAGCCGACGGATGTCACCAACAAGGAGCTCGAATTCTGCCGGGCCTATCACGGCCAGTACGAGGCCACGCAACGTTTTGTCGCTGAACTCGCCGAGCGGGACCTGCTGACGGACAACTCAACGGAAATCCGCCTGGCGGATGACCGCAAGATCCAGATGCAGGGCTACAAGGTCATCGACCGCGAGAAGTTCGAGGCATTGGACGACGCCGTGTTCCTGGAATGGCGCCGAAAGAATTGGCTGCCGGTCGCCTACGCGCACATGGTTTCCCTGTCGAACTGGCCGGCTGTCCTGCAGCGCGCCGCCGACCGAGCGGTCGAGGTTCAGTCAGCCGGCTGACGCGCTTCGCCGGCGCTGGCCTTTGCCAGCTGGTCGCGCAACGCTTTCGCATCATCGAAGACCACGATGGACAGAGGTTCGCGGCGGCCGCGAACCTCGATTTCCTCATGCCGGAAACCGCTGGTATCGATATCCGCCAGGTCTGCCAGGTGCTGGGACACGATCAGCTGCGCACCGAAATCCTTGGTCTTGGCCTCCAGCCGGCTCGACGTGTTGACCGTGTCTCCGATCGCCGTGACGGAGATCGCCGGTCCGTAGCCCATTTCTCCGACAATGGCCGCCCCGGCGTGGACGCCGATCCCGATCCGCAACGGTTGAGGGAGGTCGGCCTTGAGCAGCGCATTCAGCTCATCCAGGCGCTCCGACATCTTGACGGCTGCGGCCAGCCCGGCCTGCGCGCCCTCGCGCGCGTTCCCGTCGATACCGAATAGCGCCATGATGCCGTCGCCGATGAACTTGTCGACGCGCCCGCCTGCCTGCTCGATGGCTTCGCCCATGGAGCGGAAGTACCGGTTGAGCACGAACACGACGTCATAGGGCAGCTTCTGCTCTGAAAACGTCGTGAAACCGCGGATATCGGCAAACAGGATCGCGATTTCCTGCTCCTGGCCCTGCATCGCGGCTGATTTGGCAAAGCCGTCGCGCGGACTGGCGTTCGGCGGGAGCAGGGGTGTGACGGAAATATCCTCAACGGGGCAGAGCTGGCAGGCCAGGCGCACATCGGGGGCGGCACCGACGCGGCGCAGCACCTTGGTTTCGGATTCGTCCGGTGGCGGGAGGTTGTCGAGCGGGCCGTTGATCCGGACCCGGCAGGTCGAGCACCGGTCCCGGCCGCCGCAGACGGCGGCATGGGGCACGTCGTGGAACTGGCTGGCCTCAAGGATGGATGTGCCGGGTACCACCGTCACCGAACGGCCCTCGGGATAGGTGATGCGGATCATCCCGGCGCGGTGCTCCAGGTAGAGGCGGATACCCCGCGCGATCAGGGTGATGACAATCGCCGTAGCGAGCCCGATCAGCGTCCAGTCCTCGAGCCGGTTGAGAAAGGCTATTTCCTGTGCCACCGGGGCGCCGGCATCGATCGCGACATCGACCCGGAACCCGGGGTCGGCATTAACCTGCCGTGCGACGGCGCGGCCGGCGATCACGAAGCCCAGCAGGGACAGGACGGGCATCAGCAACGCCGTGCCGTATAGCCAGGGCATGGCCCGTTCGAACCACGGTTTCAGCCGCAGCCAGTAGTAGAGGCCGATGCAGGCATGGATCTAGACGACGAGGGTTGCCGCGGATTGCTGCAGGCCGTGCAGCGGGTCGTCGACCCAGAGCGCCATCAGCACATAGGGATAGCCGCCTGTCGTGCCGAAGAGTTCCTCCGCGATGCGGGTACCCAGGATGTGGCTGACCAGCAGGGCGGGCGCAGCAAAACCGAGCAGGAGTTGCGCAGCCTCGCCGATACGCATTTTCAGCCGGCGACGCTCGTAGACGGCGAGCAGGGCCAGGCACATGTGGGTGAGGATCGAGGCCAGGACGATCCAGTTGGCCACCGGGTTCTGCCAGACGGCCTGAAAGACACGATGGCCCGCCTGGAGGGCCTCAAGTGAAATCAGGCCGAGAGCGTGGTTCAGGAGGTGCGAGAAGACAAAGGCAAACAGGATCAGCCCGGTGCCCAGCCGCAGGCCCCGCTTGGTGACGCGTATGTCGATTTTTCCCCCGGATTGCGCGGTTTTGCGCGAAACGGGCTGTTCGGCTGATGCCATGGTGTTGAACGGCTTGTGTTTGTCCCTATCTAGGTAGGAAGGGTAGCATGGCCCAAAGGCGCCGAAATCTGATTCGGGGGGCGCCTTTTGAAAAAGTGAACAGGGGCATCGAGGGGGCCCCGGCCAACGACCGGAGACGTACTCACATGCGTGCACGCATTGCGACGGTTATCGTCGCGTCCTTTATCGCCTTTGGTTCCGGGAGCGCCTTTGCCGCCGGCACCTCGACGACCACTGAATTGACACCCACCGAGGTGAAGACCCAGCTCGCGAAAGCGGAAGGGCTGATCCGAAGTGAAAACTATGACTATGCCATCGATGTCCTGAACGATATCGTCGACACCAATCCGCGTGAGGCGGATGCCTACAACCTGCTCGGGTTCAGCTACCGCAAGTCCAAGGATTACGACCGTGCGGAGCGCAACTACAAGCGCGCCCTGCGCCTGAACCCGGACCATAAGGGTGCGCTGGAGTATTCCGGCGAGCTCTACCTGGAAACCAACCGCAAGGAACTCGCCCAGGAGCAGCTGGCGAAGCTCGAAAAGCTGTGTCCCTCGGGTTGCGAGGAACTGGACGATCTCAAGCGCGCTTTCGCGTCGGGCGGCCAGACCAGCAAGGCAACCTGGTAGTTCCAGCCGGACATCTTGAATGGGGAGCCCGCCGCGCATCTCCTGCGGCGGGCTTTTCTTAAGGTGGGTGTTGTGGAATTAGTGATCCCGCCGACCGTTGTTCTCCGGGACAACCTCTAAAAACTTCCGAAAATGCCGTTCGATCGGAATGGAAACCCGACCGTGTCCGTCTCACTGTTGAAACGACGGAGACGGGAAATGATCCAGGCAATCCAGACGGCGGTTTCGGGCCTTCACGCGAGTACACAGCGGCTGAAGGTCGTCGCGGGAAATGTCGCGAACAGTCGGACCGAGGGTTATGAGCCCATGAAGGTCGTCCAGTCGGCCGAACCGGGTGGCGGGACCCGCGCAACGTCGGTCGCAATCCCGCCGTCGGGAAGCGTTCCCGGCCTGATGCCCAACGTCAATCTTGCGGAAGAGTTTGTGGAGGCGCGTCGCGCGGTTCATGCCTATCGGGCGAACCTGACGGTGCTGTCATTTGCACGTGAGATGAACGGAGCCGTTCTGGACCGCGAGGAATAGCGCTAGTCACCCACCCTGACGCCGCGGTCTGAGAGTTCCTGCAGGGCCTGCGGGGAATCCACATCCACCAGGATTGCATCGTCGTCGAGAGGAACCTCGACCACGAGGTCTTCATTGCTGCCGATCAGGTGCTTGGCCCCGACATCGCCGCCGAGCGTTTCCATGTCTGCAAAGAACCGGCGGTCCCAGAGAACCGGGTTGCCGCGCTTGCCGTTCCAGGTGGGAACGCAGATCAGGTGTCCCTCGTCGCGGTCATGTGCCTGCATCAGCGCTTTCAGATGCACCGGGGAGACCTGGGGCATGTCGCCCAGCAATACAATCACCCCGTCGCAATCCTCCGGCAGGGCGGCAACGCCTGTGCGAAGGGACGTGCTGAGACCATCCGCATAATCCGGATTGTGGACGTAGGTCACGTCCTCGCCCAGCGCGGAGCGTACATCTTCGGCCGCATGGCCGGTGACGACGAGGATCGGGTCGCATCCGGAGGCGCGGGCCGTATCCAGCGCATGCTGAGCCATCGGCTTGCCCTCGACGGGTATCAGCAGCTTGTTGGTGTCTCCCATGCGGCGCGATTGGCCGGCGGCCAGGACGATGCAGGCGTACCGCGCGGCGGGTACTCCGCCGGCCGCACGACGCGGTGCCGCATCGCGCCGGGGCATGGGCCGCGAAGGAATTTCCTTCAAAAGGCCGCCCACGCCCATGGCCATGATATCCACGCCGGTGACCGGGATATCGGCCATCAGGCGCTCCAGGATGATGTCATTGCCGCCGGGACGCGGGGAACGGGCGGAGCCGGGCAGGGCGAGCACAGGTACATTGCCCACATGGGCAAGGACGGTGAGGTTGCCCGGATCAACCGGCAT
Organism: Alphaproteobacteria bacterium; assembly: GCA_038117045.1. GTDB lineage: Bacteria > Pseudomonadota > Alphaproteobacteria > UBA6615 > UBA6615 > JABJAG01. Next base: position 143,054 of record JAYOFE010000005.1, read on the forward strand.
GCCGAAATGGTCGATCGCGCCGCCCGCGGCGACAATGGCCGCCGGGATGACATCCTGCCGGTCCACCGTGGCCGATGCGCCGACCACGAGCACCAGCTCGGCGCCGGCACCAATCGCGCCGGAAATCTCCGCGGACAGGGCGTCCACGCTGTGTCCGGTCCGGCGCGGCTCGGCAAAAATGGCGGCGAGCGCCTCGACGCGCTGTCGGATCACGAGTTCGGTCTTGTCGGCCACATTGTCCTTGAGGCCCGGCAGTTCCGTCTGGATCAGCGCGACCTGGCGCGGCCGGTAGCCGCGCACGGATACAAGGCCGTGCTCCAGCCGCGCCTGTTCCTCGGCGCGCGAAAGCGCAGCCTCGGGCACGGCAAACGGGATGATCTTGACCGTCGCCACGACATGGTCGTCTTCAACCCGGTCGTAGGGGTGAAGGGTGGAGATCGTGATCCCCTCATCGATGGCGTTGATGCGATTGATGGCGGCAGCATCGAACAGGGCCAGGCCTGACTGATCCGCGAACAGGTTGACCCGGCCGGTTCCGGCCGTCCCGGCGCGCACACCGGGGCCGGCGGCGGCTTCCGCCAGGCGTCGCGCGGCAGTGTTCTCGTCAACGTCGTCGTCCTCGAACAGCGCGACGGTGATTTCGGAAACGCCTGCGGATTCCAGCCGGGCGATGTCGTCAGCGTTGAGAACATGCCCCTTCCGGAACCGGTGCCCGCCCAGCGTCTGGCCGTGCACGAGGGTCGTGCCGAGCGCGTCGCGGACGGGAAGGGGGCCGAACTTCATTCCGCGCGCAGGACCTGGGTGATCTGGGCCATGATCGAGATCGCGATCTCCGCGGGGCTCTTCGCCTTGATGTCGAGGCCGATCGGCGCGTGGATGCGCGCAATCTCGTCTTCCGTGAAGCCTTCCTCGGTCAGCCGTTCGACGCGTGTGCCGTGGGTACGGCGGCTGCCGAGCGAGCCGATGTAGAACGCGTCTGAGCGCAGCGCGACATGCAGTGCGGGATCATCCAGTTTCGGATCATGGGTGAGGGTCACGACGGCTGTACGGTTGTCGATGGCCAGAGCCTTCAGCGCATCGTCCGGCCAGTCCTCGCTCAGCGTGACGCCCGGAAAGCGGTCCTTGGTGGCAAAGGCGCCGCGTGGATCGACGATCACGACCTCGTAGCCGGATGTCTGGGCCAGCGTGACCAGCGGCTGGGCGATGTGCACCGCACCGACGATGATGATCCGCTTGGGTGGATTGAATATCTTGGCGAAGAGCTGGGTGTTGTCGGATGCAATGCGGCCGCTCTTGTCGTCGCGGATCGCAGCGCGCACGGCGGCGAGCTGCTCGTCACCGAGGCTGAGGTCGCCTTCGGCCCTGTCGGGATAGACGAGGGCCTGGTCGCCGGTCTCCAGTTCCGAGACGAGGGCGACCGGCTGCTTGCTGGCCCGTGCCTGGAGCAGTTTCTGGAGTGTTTCGGGGTGCATTTGTCTACCTCAGTCGAGCCGCTCGACCCAGACCTCGACCTTGCCGCCGCAGGCGAGGCCGACTTCCCAGGCCATTTCGTCCGTGACGCCGAAGTCCAGCAGGCGGGGCTTGCCGTCATTCATGACTTCACGCGCTTCGTGCACGACCGCACCCTCGATGCAGCCGCCGGAGACGGAGCCGACCATGTTGCCGTCCTGATCGACGGCAAGCTGGCTGCCGGTCGGTCGCGGAGACGAGCCCCAGGTGCTGACAACCGTGGCGATGGCGACATTCTTGCCGGACTGGCGCCATGCAGCCGCCTGTTCGACGACATCGTCGTGATCGAATGCCTGAATATCCGAAGGGGTCTGGCTCATTGTGCTGCCTCCAGCGCAGGGCGGGCCCGGTAGCCGGCCTGGGGTGCGGGATCGGTCAGCACCTTGGCCAGCTGGTCCAGGCTTTCAAGATTGTGGATCGAGCGGAAATCGTCGACATGCGGCAGCAGTGCCTGCGCACCGAGCGACTTGGGCTCGTAACGGTCATAACGTAAGAGCGGGTTCAGCCAGATCAAGCGGCGGCAGCTCATGTGCAGGCGCTCGATTTCCTTTTCCAGACCGTCTGCGGCGTCGCGGTCCAGCCCGTCGCTGATGAAGAGCACCACCGCACCCTGGCCGAGCACGCGGCGTGACCAGTTGGTGTTGAAATCGTGCAGGGAGTGGCCGATGCGCGTTCCGCCCGACCAGTCATCGACGGCCTCCGACACCTTGTCGAGTGCCTCGTCCACGTCCTTGTAGCGAAGCTGACGCGTGACGTTGGTCAGCCGCGTGCCGAACAGGAAGGTGTGGACCCGGTCGCGGTCGTTGGTGATCGCGTGCATGAAGTGCAGCACCATGCGCGAATACCGGCTCATGGAGCCCGAGATATCGCATAGCACCACAAGCGGCGGGTGACGGCGCTTGCGCTTGCGGTATTGCAGCGGGATGGATGCTCCGCCACCGCGCAGCGCCGCGCGCAGAGTCGCTCGCATGTCGATCCGGCGGCCGTTGCGGTCCCGGTGGAAGCGGCGCGTCGGCACTTCCATGATAGGCAGGCGCATATGGGCGATGGCGCGCTTGGCAATCTCCAGTTCTTCCTTCGACATTTTCTCGAAGTCGGTGTGCTGCAGCAGCTCGTTGGCGGACCAGGTCATTACCGCATCGACGGTCACATGCGGGTCTTCATTGTCCTGATCGCCTTCGCCCTCGCCGGGCATCTCGGCGTCTTTCTTCAGGGCCTCGGCGAGGCGCCGGTTCATCTCCTCGGCCTGCTGCTGGGCGTCCGGGTCCACGAAGGAGGGCAGGACAAGCTGCTGCATGCGTTCGAGCAGCTTCGGATTGCGCCAGAAGACGTGGAAGGCCTGATCGAAGATCTCGCGCTGATCGCGCCGGTTCACGAACACGGCGTGCAGTGTCCAGTAGAAGTCGTCGCGGTTCTGGACGCCGACGGTCTCCACCGCGTTGATCGCCTCGATGACCTTGCCGGGGCCGACGGGCAGACCCGCCGAACGCAGGACCCGGCCGAAATGCATGATGTTCGTGGCGATCTTGCCGGCATCGCCGAACTCGGCCTCGCCGATGGCGTCGAGGGCGGCCTTCGCCTTGAGCGCCGGACGGGCTTCGTCCGGTATGGCCTTTTCCGACATGAAGGGTCAGCCCGAGGCGCGCTGCGCGGACGCGATCTCGCTCTTCACCTCGTCGAGGATCTTCGCCGCTTCGCTGCCGCGGATCTTGGCGATATCGTCCTGGTACTTCAGGAGCACGCCCAGCGTGTCGTCGATGGCCTCAGGTGTCAGCTCGATAATATCGAGCTGATGCAGGGCGGAGGCCCAGTCGATGGTCTCCGCGATGCCTGGAACCTTGAACAAATCCAGCTTGCGCAGATGCTGGACGAACTCCACCACCTGTCTGGACAGGCGCGCGTCCGCCTGGGGTGCCTTGAGCGAGAGAATCTCCAGTTCGCGCGCGGCGTTGGGATAGTCCACCCAGTAATAGAAACAGCGGCGCTTCAGCGCGTCGTGAATTTCGCGCGTGCGGTTCGACGTGATGATCACGATAGGCGGGTTGTCTGCGCTGATGGTGCCGATTTCGGGGATCGTCACCTGGAAATCCGACAGTACTTCCAGCAGATAGGCTTCGAACGCCTCGTCGGTGCGGTCCAGTTCGTCGATCAGCAGAACCGGCGGGCCTTCGGCGGAAGGCTGAAGAGCCTGGAGTAGGGGGCGGCGGATCAGGAAGCGGTCGGAGAAAATGTCATCGCCCAGCCTGTCGCGGTCACTGATACCTTCTGCCTCGGCCATGCGGATCTCGATCATCTGGGCCGAGTAGTTCCACTCATAGACCGCCGAGGCGACGTCGAGGCCTTCGTAGCACTGCAGACGCACCAGCTTGCGGCCAAGCGTCTCGGACAGGACCTTGGCGATCTCGGTCTTGCCGACACCGGCCTCGCCCTCCAGGAAGAGCGGACGGCCCAGCTTGAGCGACAGATAGACCGCCGTGGACAGGCTGCGGTCCGACACGTAGTTGCCGGAGGCCAGGAGTTCGAGAGTGGCTTCGACGTTTTCGGGAATATTGCTCAAGTCAGATCGCCTGTGTGGGAGTCTCAGGTGCCGGCGCGGTTGGATTCGTGCCGGTAAGGATGATGCCGGAATGTCCCAATGCTGCCGTTGATATAGCCCAACCGTGCCGACATGGCCAAGCCGGGGAACGGCAACGGCCGGAGCGAAGCCCCGGCCGTCGGAATTCCGTGGATGGGGCCCGGGATCAGCCGGCAGCGGTCACCGCGCGGCCCGCCATAACCGAAATCAGGTGGGCGCGGTACTCCGCAGAGGCGTGGATGTCGGCATTGAGATCGGCGTCGGACATCTTCACGCCCTTGGCCGCGTCCGCGCTCCAGTTGCCGGAAAGCGCGCTCTCGATATCGCTGGCGCGGAACACTCCGTCCTGGCTGGCGCCGGTCACGGCCACGCGGGTCTCGCCGCCTGTCTGTGCGACCATCACGCCCACCAGCGCGTAGCGCGAGGCGGGGTTCGGGAACTTGGCGTAGCCAGCCTTGTCGGCCACCGGGAACTTCACCGCGGTGAGCAGCTCGTCTTCGTCCAGCGCCGTGGTGAACAGGCCATCGAAGAAGTCGTCAGCGGCGATCTCGCGCTTGTTGGTGATGATCGTCGCATTCAGGCCGAGGACGGCGGCGGGGTAGTCGGCCGCCGGGTCGTTGTTGGCGATGGAACCGCCGATGGTGCCGCGGTTGCGGACCTGCGGGTCTCCGATATTGCCGGCCAGCGAGGCCAGCGCCGGAATCTTGTTCTTCACCACATCGGAGTTGGCAACGTCCACATGCCGGGTCATGGCACCGATGGTGATCGAATCACCGTTGTCGATGATGCCGACCATGCCGTCGATGCCAGCCAGGTCGATCAGGTCAGAAGGCTGGGCCAGGCGCTGCTTCAGCGTCGGGATCAGTGTCATGCCACCCGCGAGGAATTTGGGGTCCTCGGCTGAGCCTGCTGCGCTGATGGCGTCGTCCTGCGAGCCCGCCTTCTTGTAGTTGAACTGGTACATGGTCTTCCTCCCTCGCCAGACGTTATTCCGCCGCCTGGCGGACGCTGGATGCCTGAATTGCCTGCCAGACCCGGTTGGGTGTGGCTGGCATGGAAATATCTTCGACGCCGAGCGGGGCCAGAGCGTCGAGAATTGCATTGATGACCGCCGGAGGCGATCCGATGGCGCCGACCTCGCCGACACCCTTGACCTCGAGCGGGTTGGACGCGCCCATCACCCCCTGGGTCGCAACCGAGAAGCTCGGTAGATCGTCGGCCCGGGGCATGGTGTAGTCCATGTAGGAGCCGGTCAGGAGCTGACCGTCGCCGTCATAGACGCAGCCTTCGAGAATGGCCTGCCCGACACCCTGGGCAAGGCCGCCATGGACCTGTCCCTCGACGATCATCGGGTTTACGACCCGGCCCACGTCATCGACGGCGGTGAAGTTCACCACTTCGATATCGCCGGTTTCCGGATCGACCTCGACTTCGCAGATGTGGGCGCCGCCCGGGAAGCTGAAGTTCAGCGGGTCGTAGAACGCGTTCTCGTCCAGGCCAGGCTCGATCTCCTCGATCGGGTAGTTGTGGGGGACATAGGCAGCCAGCGAAATCTCGCCGAAGGCCATCTCCTTGTCCGTGCCCGCCACGGTGAACTTGCCGTCCTTGAACTCGATATCCGCGACATCGGCTTCCATGATGTGGGCGGCGATCTTCTTGGCCTTGTCGATGATCTTGTTGCAGGCCTTGAGGATGGCCGGACCGCCGACCGCGAGCGAGCGCGAGCCGTAGGTGCCCATGCCGAACTGCACCTGATCGGTGTCGCCGTGGCTGATCTCGACGTTCTCCGCCGGGATGCCGAAGCTTTCCGACACCAGCTGCGCGAAGGTCGTCTCGTGACCCTGGCCGTGGCTGTGGGTGCCGGTATAGACCGTGACCGAGCCGGTCGGGTGCACGCGCACTTGCGCGGATTCATAAAGGCCCGCACGCGCGCCCAGCGCACCGGCGACCGCGGACGGTGCGATGCCGCAGGCTTCCACATAGGTGGAGATGCCGATGCCGCGCAGCTTGCCGTTCTTCTCGGCGGCGGCGCGGCGCGCCTCGAAACCGGCGTAGTCGGATGCCTTGAGCGCGCTTTCGAAGGTGGCCGGCGGGTTGCCGCAGTCGTACTGCAGCGCCACGGGCGTCTGGTAGGGGTACATGTCCGGCTGGATCATGTTCTTCTGGCGCAGCTCGACGGGGTCGATTCCCATCTCGCGCGCGGCCTTGGTCACCAAGCGTTCCAGCAGATAGGTGCATTCGGGCCGTCCGGCACCGCGATAGGCATCGACGGGCACGGTGTTGGTGAACACCGTCTGCACCTCGGCATAGATCGCGGGCGTCGTGTACACGCCGGCCAGCAGGGTGGCGTAGAGGTAGGTCGGAACGCTGGAGCCGAAGGTCGAGAGATAGGCGCCCAGATTGGCCTTGGTCGAGACACGCAGTCCCAGGAACTTGCCGTCTGCGTCGAGCGCCAGATCGGCATGGGTCACATGATCGCGGCCATGGGCGTCGGTCATGAAGGATTCGGTGCGCTCGGCCGTCCACTTGATCGGACGGTTCACCTTGGCCGCCGCCCAGGTGAGGATCGCTTCCTCGGCGTAGTGGAAGATCTTCGAGCCGAAGCCGCCGCCCACGTCCTGCGCCACGATACGCAGCTTGTGTTCGGGAATCTGCAGCACGAACGCACCCATGAGCAGGCGGATGACGTGCGGGTTCTGGGTGGTTGTGTAGAGCGTGTACTGGCCGGTCGTGCGGTCGTATTCCGACACGGCGGCGCGCGGCTCCATCGCGTTGGGGATCAGCCGGTTGTTCGACAGGTCGATGGAGACCACCCGGTCGGCCTTGGCGAAGGCGTCGTCGACGGCGGCCTTGTCGCCGATCTCCCAGTCGAAACAGCGGTTGTTGGGCACGTCGTCATGGACGAGGGTCTTGCCAGACAGCGCCGTGTCCATGTCCACGGCCGCGTCCAGCACCTCGTAATCGACCGCGATCAGTTCGGACGCATCGCGCGCGGCGTCCCGGGTCTCGGCGATGACGATGGCCACCTGGTCACCCACATGACGCACCTTCTCGACGGCGAGCGGCGGGTGCGCCGGCTCGGCCATCGGGGAGCCGTCCTTGTTGTGGATCTGCCAGCCGCAGGGCAGGCCGCCGACACCGTCGGCGGCCATGTCCGCGCCGGTCAGGATGGCGATCACGCCATCCGCCGCGGCGGCTTTCGATGTGTCGATGCCCTTAATTCGGGCATGGGCATGGGGCGAACGAAGAATCCATGCGTGGCTTTGACCCGGACGGTTGATGTCGTCCGTATAATGGCCGTTGCCCGTCAGGAACCGGTGGTCCTCGACGCGCTTGAGCGATGCTCCGATGCCCGTGCCGGTCATGTCGCTATCCCCGAAGGGCTTCCGCGCCCGCCAGGATGGACTTCACGATATTGTGGTAGCCCGTGCAGCGGCAGAGGTTGCCCTCCAGCCATTCGCGGACGTCCTTCTCGGTCGGGTTCGGGTTCTTCTGAACAAGATCCAACGCACTCATCACCATGCCCGGGGTGCAGAAACCGCACTGCAGGCCGTGGTTCTCGCGGAAGGCTTCCTGCATCGGGTGCAGGGTGTCGCCGTCGGCCAGGCCCTCGATGGTGGTCACGTCGGCGCCTTCCGCCTGTGCCGCCAGGATGGTGCACGACTTCAGGGACTCGCCGTTCATGTGGACGACGCAGGCGCCGCACTGGCTCGTGTCGCAGCCGACATGGGTGCCGGTCAGACCGAGATGTTCGCGAAGGTATTGAACGAGCAGGGTCCGGGGCTCGACATCGGCCGAGACGGACTTTCCGTTCACCGTCATGGATACGGTGGGCATAACACTCCTCCCTGATATGGGCGCCCCTTAGAGGCTGTCCCCCGCCGCACCGTTTTCGGTGCGGTCAACCAAACATACAGCTCTCACGCGAGTTTCTTCCGCGCGCCCCTTGTCGTCAAGGTTCGCGATGGCGAAAACACGTTGATTTTCAGAATTCCTTGCTAGCTTACCAGCGCAGCGATCACGACAATCGCGACAATCGCACCGACGATCCAGGTGCCGACCCCGACCTGGGCCAGCGCCGAAGTGTCGGCGGCAGATGCGGCAGGCGCAGGCTGCGGTGCGGCTGCAGCCGATTCGGCGGCAGGGGCGCTCCCGGCATCCGCGCTGTCCGCGTCACCGCCGGCCTCGACCGCGGCAGCGAAGTTCTCGAAGAACTGGGAGGCCATCTTCTTGGCGGTGCCGTCGATCAGGCGCGCGCCGAGCTGGGCCAGCTTGCCGCCCACCTGCGCATCGACTTCGTACTTCAGCACCGTGCCGGTGCCATCCTCTTCCAGAATGACGTTGGCACCGCCCTTGGCGAAACCGGCCGCGCCGCCCTTGCCCTCACCGGAAATGCGGTAACTCTTCGGCGGGTCGAGATCAGTGAGCTGCACCGCACCGGAAAATTTCGCCTTCACCGGTCCGACCTTGGCCGTAACCTGCGCGGTCATCTCTGTGTCCGACTGCTGCTCGATCTGTTCGCAGCCGGGGATCGACTGCTTGAGGATTTCCGGATCGTTCAGTGCCGCCCAAACCTTTTCGCGGGAAGCATTGATCTTGTATTCGCCCGACATTTCCATGGCGACTGACCTTCAGTGCTGGGGTTGTTCTTGGGGCGCAACATAGTCCGCACACCGGGGGGCGGCAAGGCGTGCAAATGGCCGCAGGCCGATGCCGTTCCACATATCCACGCGGGGCAGCGCGGGGGCACCTTGCGTGCCCCATTCGGGGATAGTATGACCTAAGAGTGAATTGGGAGGAGGGCGAAGGCAGCCGGAGCGCAATCCGGCGCCGGGTCGGCAGCCGGAGGCCGGGTCCCTCGAACGTCAGGGTGTTGCGGTCTCGAGGGGCTTGAGAGTGCTGTATTTCGCAAGCGCAGTTGCCGTGACTTACGCCTTCTGGCTGGTGCTGTCCGGGCACTACACGGCCACCCTCATGATTATCGGCGCCGTCTGTTCCGTTCTCGTGGTGGCGCTCGCCTCGCGTATGGCCGTTCTCGACAAGGAGGGCCACCCGATCTACCTGCTGGTGCGCGCGGTCTGGTTCTGGCCGTGGCTGATCTGGGAGATCGTGAAGTCCGGGATCAGCGTCTCGAAGATCATCCTCTCCCCGTCGCTGCCCATCAGCCCGACCCTCATCAACGTGCGCGCCAGCCAGAAGACGGCGGTCGGTCTCGTGACCTACGCCAACTCGATCACGCTGACGCCGGGCACCGTCTCGGTCGAGGTCGAGGGCGACGAGATCACCGTCCACGCGATCACCCGTGACGGGGCGATGGATCTGGCCGAAGGCGGGATGGACCGCGTGGTCAGCCGGTTCGAAGGCGAGGGCGCAGCATGACGATGTTTGCCGTCGCCACGATTGCCGTGCTGGTCACCATTGCGATGGTGCTGCTGCGCGCGCTGCTCGGGCCGTCGCTGTTCGACCGGGTGCTGGCGGGCAATACCGTCGGCACACTGGCCGTGCTGACCCTGGCCTTGATCGGGTTCGTGACGGGCCGCCCCGAATTCCTCGATATCGCGATCCTCTACACGCTGCTCAACCTGATCGGCACGATCGCGGTGCTGCGTTACTTCAAGATGGCCGATCCGGTGAACCCGGAACAGGCGAAGGAGTAGCGCGGGTGGATATGATCGTCGATATCGCAAGCTGGGTGTTGCTCGTCGCGGGCGGCATCTTCTGCCTGATCGGCGGGATCGGGATGCTGCGTATGCCCGACATGTTCACGCGGCTCCATGCGGCCTCGATCATCGACACGCTGGGCATGGGCTTCATCGTGCTCGGGATGATCCTGCAGGCCGGATTCACGCTCGTCGCCGCCAAGCTCATCATCATCGCCGCGCTGATACTGCTGACCTCGCCGGTCGCCACCCACGCGCTGGCGCAGGCGGCGCTGCACGCCGGCATCCTGCCGAAGCTCAAGCATGACGAGACGGACGGCCACATCGCAGGGGAGGACGGATCATCGAAATCCTGATCAATACCGCCCTGCTGCTGCTGATGGTGGTGACCGTCATCGGCATCATCCGCGCCCACAACCTGTTCGCGGTGGTGATGCTGGGCGGCGTCTATAGCTTCCTGATGGCGACCGTTCTGGTGATCCTCGACGCGGTCGATGTCAGCATGACCGAGGCCGCCGTCGGTGCGGGCATCTCCAGTGTCCTGCTGCTGGCGGTGCTGCATCTCGTGCGCATGCGCGAAGCGCCGCTGCGCCACACGCCGGTGATCCCGATGATCGTCTGCCTGCTGACCGGCGGTGCGCTGGTGTACGGCACGGTGGACCTGCCGCCGTTCGGTGAAGCGGGAGGGCCGCAGAACCAGCATGTGGCGCCGTACTACATTGAGAACGCGGAGCATGAGACACACTCGCCCAACATCGTGACGGCCGTACTGGCCAGCTACCGCGGCTACGACACGCTGGGTGAGGTGACGGTGATCTTCACTGCCGGTATCGGCGTGCTGGTGCTGCTGGCGGCGCGCCGGCGCCGGGAGGACGATGAGGACGAACAGAAAGGCGGTGCCGCATGATGCGTGACACCATCATTCTGCGTGTCGTGGTGAAGCTGCTGCTGCCCGCCATCCTGATCTTCGCGCTCTATGTCCAGTTCCACGGCGACTACGGGCCCGGCGGCGGGTTCCAGGCGGGCGTCGCGGCGGCCGCGGCCATCATCCTCTACGGCATGATCTTCGGTATTCCGGCGGCCAAGCAGGTGGTCCCGCCTTCCGTGGTGTTCGTGATGATCCCGCTGGGCGTGCTGATCTACGCCGGGACCGGCGTGGCGGGCCTGCTGCTGGGCGACAACTTTCTCGACTATTCGCCGCTCGGTAGCAAACCCGTCTATGGCCAGCACCTGGGTATCCTGATCGTCGAATTCGGCGTTCTGGTCACCGTTTCCTCGACGATGCTGGCGATCTTCTACGCCTTCGGCGGCCGGGCCGACGAGGCGGACGCCGCCGAAGAAGCGCGCAAGGACGGGGAGGGCGGTTCGTGAGCACCATCCTCGCCGATCTGAACTACTGGGTGACCGTCTTCCTGCTGGTGGGCGGCCTCTACATCGTCGTGGCCCACGGCAACATGATCAAGAAGCTGGTCGGCCTGTCGATCTTCCAGACCTCGGTCTATCTGCTGTTCATCTCGCCGGGGAAAATTCTCGGCGGCACCGCGCCGATCCTCGACGACAAATATACGTTGTATTCCAACCCGTTACCCCATGTCCTGATCCTGACCGCCATCGTCGTCGGGGTCGCGACCATTGCGCTCGGTCTGGCGCTCGTTGTCCGCATCCATGAGTCCTACGGGACCATTGAGGACGACGACCTGACCGACCTGGAATCCGACACATGATCGCGGCGCATCTTCCGGCCCTGCAGGTGGTGGTGCCGCTGCTGGCCGCGCCGCTTTGCGCCATCCTGCGGCAGGGCACCATTGCGTGGCTGATCGCGCTGGTCGCCAACTGGTGCGCCTTCGTGATTTCCATCGCGCTGGTGCTGCAGGTGCGCGAACTCGGTATCATTTCCTACGAGCTGGGCGGATGGGCGCCGCCCATCGGCATCGAATACCGGGTCGATCTCGTCAATGCGTTCGTGCTGATGGTGGTCTCGGGCGTTGGCGCCGTAATCATTCCCTACGCGCGCAAGAGCATCGAATCCGAGATTCCCAGGGCACAGCGCGGCTGGTTCTACACCATGTACCTGCTGTGCCTGACCGGCCTGCTGGGCGTGACGATCACGGGCGATGCCTTCAACATCTTCGTCTTCCTCGAGATTTCGTCCCTGTCGAGCTACGTGATGATCGCCATGGGTCGCGACCGGCGCGCGCTCACCGCGTCCTACCGCTATCTCATCATGGGAACCATCGGCGCGACCTTCATCGTCATCGGTATCGGCCTGCTGTGGGCGATGACGGGCACGCTGAACCTCAACGACCTCGCCGACCGGGTTCCCGCCATCGAGGAGGCGCGGCCGGTTCTCGCCGCGCTCGCCTTCCTGACCGTCGGCATTTCGTTGAAGCTGGCGCTGTTCCCGCTGCATCTGTGGCTGCCCAACGCCTATGCCTATGCGCCGTCGGCGGCGAGCGCATTTCTCGCCGGGACCGCGACCAAGGTCGCGATCTATCTGTTTTTCCGGTTCTTTTTCACGGTGTTCGGCGGGGGGGGGTTCTTCGATTCCACGCCGCTGCCCGAGATCATCATGGTTCTGTCGATCGTCGCGATGTTCGCGCCGGGCGTCGTCGCGATCTTCCAGTCGAACATCAAGCGCCTGTTCGCCTATTCCAGCGTCGCGCAGATCGGTTTCATCACCCTGGGCATCAGCCTGGCGAGCGAGCCCGGCCTGACCGGCGCGCTGGTGCATATCGCCAACCACGCCATCATGAAGGCGGGGCTCTTCATGCTGATCGGCTGCATCGTGTTCCGTCTCGGCTCCATGCGGCTGGAGGACATGGCGGGGATCGGGCGCACCATGCCGTTCACCATGGCGGGCATCGTGGTTCTGGGCCTGGGCCTGTTGGGGGCGCCGGCGACGGCCGGTTTCATCTCCAAATGGTATCTCGCCGAAGCCGCATTGCTGCAGGGCCTGTGGTGGCTGGTCGGGCTGATCCTGCTCGGGTCCGTGGTCAGCATGATCTATGTCGGCCGTGTCGTGGAAATCGCCTATTTCCGCGAACCGTCGGAGAAGGTTGCGGGACTGAAAGAAGCGCCGCTGTCGATGCTGATCCCGGGCTGGGTGCTGGTGATCGCCACGATCTATTTCGGCCTGGATACGACCTGGACGGTGGGAATCGCCCAGGACGCGGCGGCCAGCCTGCTGTCGGCGCTTTATTGAGGATCAACGGATGAGCCCGGCAGACCATATCCTCGCCGCCCTCGCGATCCCGGTCATCGGCGCGATCCTGATTGCGCTGTGCCGGAAGCACCCGAACCTGCGCGAAACCGTGACGCTGGTGACCGCAGTCCTGCTGTTCGCGAACGTCGCCACGCTTTTGCCGGTCGTACTCGAAGGCGGGCGGCCCGCGGTGTACGGCTTCCCGGTCACGCACGAGTTGTCGATTGCCTTCGAGGTCGAGCCGCTTGGGATGCTGTTCGGCCTGATTGCCTCGTTCCTGTGGATCGTGAACTCGGTCTATTCGATCGGCTACATGCGCGGAAACAAGGAGCCGCGGCAAACCCAATTCTATGTGTGTTTCGCCGTCGCGCTGGCCTCATCCGTTGGGATAGCATTAGCTGGTAACCTGTTCACTTTGTTTGTTTTTTACGAGATCCTAACCCTTAGTACCTATCCGCTGGTCGCTCATCACGGCGATGCGAAGGCGCGCACCGGTGCGCGGATCTATCTGGTCCTTCTGCTCAGCACCTCCATCGTGCTGTTTATCCCGGCCTTCCTGTGGACGCTGTCGATCGCGGGCACGCTCGACTTCGTGCCGGGAGGCATCCTGGCCGGGAAGGCCAGCCCGCTGGCGACAGGCGTGTTGCTGGCGCTGTTTGCGTTCGGGATTGGCAAGGCGGCGCTGATGCCGGTCCATAAATGGCTGCCCAACGCCATGGTCGCACCGACACCGGTCAGCGCGCTGCTGCATGCCGTGGCGGTGGTGAAGGCGGGCGTGTTCACCATCCTGAAGGTGTCGATCTACATTTTCGGCCCGGAACACCTGCAGGCCACTGGGGCGTCGGAATGGCTGGTCTATCTGGCGACCTTCTCGCTGCTGGCGGCGTCGGTCGTGGCGTTGACCAAGGACAACCTGAAGGCGCGGCTGGCCTATTCCACGGTCAGCCAGCTTGGCTACATCGTGCTGGCGGCCGCCATCGCCACGCCTTTGGCGCTGATCGGCGGCGCGCTGCACATTCTCATGCACGCCTTCGGCAAGATCACCCTGTTCTTCGTGGCCGGCGCGATCCACACCGCGACCCACAAGACCGAGATCAGCCAGCTCAACGGGATCGGGCGGGTCATGCCGTTCACGATGGGGGCGTTTTTCATCGGCGCCCTGTCGATCATCGGCCTGCCGCCGCTGGGCGGCGCGTGGAGCAAGCTCTACATCGCGCTGGGCGGGCTGGACGGCGATTACTGGTTCGTTGTGGCGGCGCTGATGATCAGTTCGCTGCTGAATGTGGCCTACCTGATGCCGATTGTGGTGCGCGCCTTCTTCCGACCACCAGATCCGGACGACCACGGTCATGGCCATGGTCACGAAGCCGCCGCTCCGGCCGAGGGCGGCTCCATGTGGTCGCGCATGCAGGAAGCGCCGTGGCTTTGCGTGGTGCCGCTCTGCTTCACCGCACTGGCCTGTTTCGTGCTGTTTTTCGCGCCCGACGCGGTGGAAACCCTGTTGTCGGGCATGCTGGAGGCGCCGCGATGAGCGAAGAACCCCGCATCGTCGATCCCAACGCGCCGGGTGAGAAGGGCTGGCTTGAGCGCAAGGAGAACGTCACCAAGATCGCCTGGGCGCTGTATGCCGTGTGCGCCGTCCTCGTTCTGCTGGATTTCGTGATCCACCGCCATGCGGAGATGGGGGCGGACGGGTTCTACGGCTTCTACGCGATCTATGGTTTTGTCGGCAGCGTCGGCCTTGTGCTGGTCGCCAAGCATGTGCTGCGGCCCCTCGTGATGCGGTCCGAGGATTACTACGATGATTGAGTTTCCGCCCGGCCTGCTGCTGATCCTGGCTGCGCTGCCCGTCACCGTGCTGCGCGGGCCGTTGCGCGCCATCTGGATGCTGGCGCTGCCGGTCGTGGCCTTCGCGATCATCTACACGCTGCCCGACGGCAGTCATTACGCGCTGACGGCGTTCGGCCAGCAGCTCGAACTCCTGCGGGTTGATTCACTGTCCAAAGTGTTCGGCTATGTCTTTGTTATCGCGCTGTTTCTGGGGGTGATCTACTCGCTGCATGTCGGCCCTTCGACCGAGCATGTGGCGGGCATGGTCTATGCCGGCGCGGCCATCGGCGCCGTATTCGCGGGCGACCTGATTTCGCTCTTCGTGTACTGGGAACTGACGGCGATTGCCTCGGTGTTCCTGATCCTCGCGCGCGGGACCGAAGCGGCGCTGGGCGCGGCGATGCGCTACCTCATCATCCAGGTGGGATCCGGCGTGCTGCTGCTGGCCGGGCTGATCGTGCGCTGGCATGAGACCGGGTCCATCGAGTTCGGCCTGATCGGTCTGGATGGAGCCGGCGGCGTGCTGATCCTGCTGGCCTTCGGGATCAAGGCCGCGTTCCCGCTGCTGCACAACTGGCTCCAGGACGCGTATCCGAACGCGACGCCGACCGGAACGGTGATGCTATCGGCCTTCACCACGAAGCTGGCGATCTATGCGCTGGCGCGCGGATATGCCGGAACCGAGGAACTGATCTGGATCGGCGCGGTGATGACCGCGTTCCCGATCTTCTTCGCGGTGGTCGAGAACGACCTGCGCCGGGTGCTGGCCTACAGTCTGAACAACCAGCTCGGGTTCATGGTCGTCGGCGTGGGGATCGGCACGGAACTGGCGCTGAACGGCGCGGCGGCCCACGCCTTCACCCACATCATCTACAAAGCGCTCCTGTTTATGTCGATGGGCGCCGTCCTGCACCGTGTGGGCACGGTCCTGGGGACCGAACTGGGTGGGCTCTACAAGTCCATGCCGTTCACCACGGGGGCCTGTATCGTCGGCGCGGCCTCGATTTCGGCGTTCCCGCTGTTCAGCGGGTTCATCAGCAAGTCGATGATCCTGTCCGCCGCCGCCCATGAACACCATTACATCGTCTGGGGCGTGCTTCTGTTCGCCTCGGCGGGCGTGTTCCACCATTCGGGAATCAAGATACCGTTCTTCGCCTTCTTCGCCCATGATTCCGGCAAGCGGGTGAAGGAAGCGCCCAGGAACATGCTGGTCGCCATGGGGATCGCCTCGGTGCTGTGCATCGGCATCGGTGTCTGGCCGTCGGCGCTGTACGCGATCCTGCCGTTCGACGTCAATTACGTGCCCTACACGGACTCCCATGTCCTGTCGCAGGTGCAGCTCCTGTTCTTCTCCGCGCTGGCCTTCACGGTGCTGATGCGCACGGGGCTGTATCCGCCGGAACTGCGCTCCACGAACCTCGACACCGACTGGTTCTACCGGCGGCTGGGCAAGCGGGCCCTCGCCGGTACGGCGGCGTTCGTCTCCAGCGTTTATGGCGGCTTCTATGGCCTGTCGGTGCGCCGCTCGAAGCGGTTCGTCGAAGGCCTGTATCGCCACCACGGTCCCCAGGGGATCATCGCGCGGACATGGCCGACGGGCAGCATGGTGCTGTGGGTCGCGATCCTGCTGGTGACCTACCTGTTCCTGTACTTCCTCGACATCTTCTGATCGGGCCGCGGGAAGGCCCTATAGCCGTCTGATACTGGCTTTCCGGCGCGCGAAGGCTTAAATCAGCGCCCATGTCACCCCGATCCCCCCACGGTCGCGAAACCTCCGAAAAAGCTCCGCCGGGCGCCGAAATGCGCGCTATCCGTGCGCTTGCGCCCTACATGTGGCCGCGCGGCGAGACGGAACTGCGGGTCCGCGTCGTCATCGCGATTGTCCTGCTGATCGCCGCGAAACTGGCGACCGTCGCCGTTCCCGCCGTGTTCGGGCAGGCTGTGGACGCGTTGGAGAAGGGCGTGGAGACCGGCGGTGCCGTGGCCGTTCCGGTGGCGCTGCTGGTCGGTTACGGCCTGTTGCGCGTCGGCCAGCAGGCTTTCGCGGAGCTTCGGGATTTCATCTTCGCCAAGGTTGGCCAGCGCGCGATCCGGCGCATCGCGCTGCGGGTCTTCCAGCATCTGCATGCGCTGGCTTTGCGCTTCCACATGGACCGGCGCACAGGCGGGCTCAGCCGGGCCATCGAGCGCGGCATCAAGGGCATCGATTTCCTGCTGCGCTTCATGCTTTTCAACATCCTGCCGACGCTGGTCGAGATCGGTCTGGTCTGCGCGATCCTGTGGTCGCTGTTCGGCTTCGTGTTTTCCGCGATCACCTTCGTGACGGTGGCGATCTACGTCGCGTTCACCTTCATGTTCACCGAGTGGCGGCTGAAGTTCCGGCGCGCGATGAACGACAGCGACACCGAGGCCAATACCAAGGCCATCGACAGCCTGCTGAACTTCGAGACGGTGAAGTATTTCGGCAACGAGGCGCATGAGGCCGCGCGTTACGATACCTCCATGCAGCGCTATGAGAAGGCGGCGGTCAAAAGCCTGACCACGCTGTCGCTGCTGAACGTCGGGCAGGGCTTCATCATGGCGCTGGGCATGACCGTCCTGCTGGTCCTCTCAGGCTACCGGGTGAGTTACGGCAGCATGTCCATCGGCGAGTTCACAGCTGTGAACCTTTACATGATGCAGTTGTTCCAACCCCTTAATTTTCTTGGATTTGTTTATAGGGAAATAAAGCAGTCGCTGGTCGATATGGAGCAGATGTTCTCGCTCCTCGAGGAGAACCGTGAGGTCGAGGACAAGCCCGGCGCGCAGCCGCTCGCCGTGGACGAAGGCGTCGTACGTTTCGAACATGTGTCCTTCAGCTACGACCCGCGCCGGCCGGTCCTGCGCGATGTGGATTTCGAGGTGCCGGCGGGCCACACCGTGGCGATTGTCGGCGCGTCGGGCGCCGGCAAATCCACGATCTCGCGTCTGCTGTTTCGCTTCTACGACATCAACAGCGGCCGCATCACCATCGACGGGCACGACATCCGCGACGTGACCCAGCAGAGCCTGCGCGCGGCCATCGGCATCGTCCCGCAGGACACCGTGCTGTTCAACGACACCATCCTCTACAACATCCAATACGGCCGCCCCGACGCGACCCCGTCGGAGGTCGAGGAGGCGGCGCGGCTGGCGCAGGTGCATGACTTCGTGATGGGCCTGCCTGACGGCTACAACACCCGTGTCGGCGAACGCGGATTGAAGCTCTCAGGCGGCGAGAAGCAGCGTGTGGCGATTGCCCGTACGATCCTTAAGGATCCGCGCATCCTGCTGTTCGACGAGGCGACGTCGGCGCTCGACACCCACACCGAGCGCGAGATTCAGTCGGCGCTGGAGCGGGTCTCCGCCGACCGCACGACGCTGGTGATCGCGCACCGCCTGTCCACGGTGGTGAACGCGGACGAAATCATCGTGCTGGATGGCGGCGTCATCATCGAACGCGGCCGCCATGACGACCTGCTGGCCCAGGGTGGCGCCTACGCCACGCTGTGGCAGCGCCAGCAGGCCGCGGCTCGCCGTGCCGCGCAGGATGCGGCGGATGTTGCCGACGGCGTGGTCGTTCCGGTACCGGCGAAGTAACGCCTCCTAGCGCACCTCCACCGCATAGCTTTCGACCGGCGGGATGATCTCGATCATGCCGCGACCTTTCAGGAACTCTGCGAACGCTTGGTAGCGGCCCGAATCCAATGCGGCGGGGCGCAGTGCGAAGCGGGGTAACGTATCCCGCCAGGCGCGGCGATTCAGCTCGTCGTCGAGGTCCCTGCGGCCCTTGATGAACAGTTCCCACGCCGCATCCGGGTGATTGATCATGTACTGGGTCGCGGCCTCCAGCGCGTCGATAAAGGCGGAAATCCGGGGGTCTGAGGCGTTCTCGTGCTTGGCGACGACGATCAGTTCGTCATAGGCGGGCACGCCTTCTTCCTCGAGGTAGAACGCGCGGCCCGGACGGCCTTCCAGGTCCATCTGGTTCAGTTCGAAGTTCCGGTAGGCCCCGATTACGGCATCGACCTGGCCGCTCATCAGCGATGGGGACAGGGAGAAGTTCACGTTGATCAGTTCCACATCGTCCAGCGTGAGCCCGTGTTTGTCGAGCATCGCGCCCAGCAGCGCGTCCTCGAAACCACCGACGGAAAAGCCGACCTTGCGGCCCTTCAGGTCTGAGATCGACTTGATGGGGCTGTCGGCCAGCACCACCAGCGAACTGAGCGGGGTCGCGACGAGGGTGCCGACGCGCATTAGCGGCAGGCCGGCGGCGACCTGAAGGTGCAGTTGCGGCTGGTAGGAGATGGCGAGGTCCGCCCGGCCGGCGGCAACCAGCTTCGGCGGATCGTTTGGATCGGCCGGAGGGATCAGTTCGACATCCAGACCGCGCTTTTCGAATTCGCCGCGCTCCAGCGCCACATAGAGGGGTCCGTGGTCGGGGTTGATGAACCAGTCCAGCATGACGGTCAGCTTGTCCGCGGCGGAGGCCGGGCCGGCGATGAACATCAGGGCGAGGGCAAAAAGCAGTCGTTTCATGACGTTACTCGAAGTTTTGGGGTTCAGGAGAAGGTGGCCGGATCGGCCTCGGGTTGCCAGGCCACCAGCCGCCGCAGTGCGGCATCGATGGCGAAGTAGATGGTGACGGCCATGATCGCGAGGACGAACAGGGCCGCAAACATGGCGGCGGTCTGCACGCGCCCGTTCATCAGCAGCATGTAGTAGCCGAGCCCCGCCGAGGAGCCGACCCATTCGCCGACCACGGCGCCGATGGGCGCGACGGCTGCGGCGACGCGCAGTCCGGACGCGAAGGCGGGCAGGGCGGCGGGAATGCGGATATGGCGCAGGATTGCGGCCTTGGAGGCGCCCATTGTCTGGGCGAGGTCGATCCAGCCGGGTTCCGTGCGGCGCAGGCCGTCGTAGAAGGCCGCCGTGACCGGGAAATAGATGATGAGCGTCGCCATGGCGACCTTGGGGGCGATCCCGTAGCCGAACCACAGCACCAGCACCGGGGCCAGCGCGAAGACCGGGATCGCCTGGGACACGACGAGGACCGGGAGCAGCCAGGACCGTGCCTGGCGGAAATACGCCATCACCAGGGCGCTGGCGCACCCCAGAAGCGTGCCGAAGGCCAGTCCGAGCAGGATTTCGACGAGTGTTGTGCCCGCGTGTTCCGCGAGGGTGTCCGCACGGGCGATTGCAACCTCGATCACCGCGATCGGGCCTGGCAGGATGAATGGCGCGATCTCAAAAACGGAAACCGCGGCCTGCCACAGGCACATCAGACCGAGAAAGACGATCAGAGGCTTAACAATCGCGCTCATGTGGCCGCATTCCCCTGATTTTCAGGAGTTTTCGGGGTGTCGAGCGCTGCCATGATCGCGTGATAGCTGGCCCGCAGCGACGGGTCCGTGGGATCACGCAATGCCGTGCCCGGAGGAGAAAATGGCGCCGCGCCGGAATTGTCACCCTTGCGGACCACATGGATGTTCGAACCCAGCCGCAGCGCTTCGAAGGGGTCATGGGTGACCATAACCACAGTCCGCTCCCCCAGTAGTTCGAAAGCGAGCTGCTGCAACTGGGCACGGGTGATGGCGTCGAGGGCCGAGAAGGGCTCATCCATCAGCACGATGGGGCGGTTTTCCATGAGTGTGCGCGCCAAGGCGATCCGCTGGCGCTCCCCGCCGGATAGCTCGCGCGGGCGTGCATCGGCGCGGCCGGTCATGCCGGTTCGTTCCAGGATATCAGAGATTCTGGCGCTGTCGGGCGTCTCGCCGCGTAACCTTGCCCCCAAAGCGACGTTGTCCGCCGCCGTCAGCCAGGGTAGCAGCAGGTCCTGCTGCGCCATGTAGGCGACGCTGTTGGAGGTGTTTGTGGCACCGTTTGCCCGGATATCCACGCCGTCGAGCGGTTCGATCAGGCCGGCGAGGGTGCGCAGCAGGGTCGATTTCCCGACCCCGCTTTCGCCCAGAAGGCAGGTCCAGGCGCGTGCCGGCGCGTCGAAAGACAGGCCGGACAGGAGCTCCGCGCCATTCCAGCCGAGACGGGCGTTGCGCACGGACAATCCCGCCGCATACGGACTGTCGGATAGGGGATCGGCGTCGTTCAAGTCCACGTCCCTCCGCCGGTGCTAACCGGATCAGGTTCCAAGGGTCGTTTCGCACGGATATGCGAAACCTCTCAGCCGCAATGGCTCCCCATGTGGTTGAAATCACTATGATGTGTTCGCCCGCCATGCGTCAATGGCGGTGATTGCAAGCCGGGCGCGCAACGATTATTTGGGATCGCATGAACGTCATGCCGGGAAACAGCCGGGCCAGGCCCGCCGGACGCCGCCTGTCGCGGCCGCTGTTCATCGGCAACGACATCTATCGGCGCTCCAATTTCGGGCCCAAGCATCCGCTTTCAGTCCCGCGCGTGCCCGCGACCATCGATCTTTGCCGCGCGGTGGGCTGGCTGCCGGACGAGGTCTATCGGGAAAGCGCGGCGGCGAGCCCGGCGGAAATCGTGCGATTCCACGATCCCGCCTATCTGCGCGCGCTGCGCGAAGGCGAGAAACGCCTGGAACTGCCGGAAGAAGATCGCGAGCGTTACAATCTGGGCCGCCTCGAGAACCCGATCCACGGGACAATGTACAGCCGGCCCGCGATATCCGCCGGAGCTGTGCTTTCTGCAGCGGAAATCCTGGCCTCCGTCGATGCAGGGATCGTCTATAGCCCCGCCGGCGGAACGCATCATGGCCGGCCGGACCGGGCCAGCGGATTCTGCTACTTCAATGACCTGGTGCTGGGAATACTGCGTCTGCAGGATCTGGGGCTTCGCCGCGTCCTGTATCTCGATTTCGATGCACACCACGGGGACGGCGTGCAGGACGCGTTCGCGCGCGACCCCGGTGTCTTCACAATCTCGGTGCATGAAGAGCGCAGATGGCCGTTTTCGGGCGCCCTGACCGACACGGAGGAGGGGACGGCATGCAATATTCCGGTGCCGCGCGGATTGCGTGACAGTGAGTTCCGTCTGATCGTTGATGAGATTGTTCTGCCGTTGGCCGAGCGCCATGCCCCCGATGTGATGGTGATCCAGTGCGGGGCTGATGCATTGGCGGACGACCCTTTGAGCCGAATGGAGTTGTCGAACGGGGCGATCTGGGAGGCTGTCGGCAAATCCATTCTACACGCACCACGGGTACTGGTGACCGGTGGCGGGGGCTATAACCCATGGAGTGTCGCGCGATGCTGGTCGGGGGTCTGGGCAACCCTCAACGGTTTCGATATTCCAACGGAACTCGAACCGCACGCGGTTGAAATGTTACGGGCATTGACCTGGAATCGCGCACAGGGGAAGAACCCGCCTGAGCATTGGTTCACGACCATCGCGGATATTCCGTCGCAGGCCGCGGTGCGGGGTAGTGTGCGCAAACTCGTCGCCGATGCTCACCGGATTTATGTGGATAACGAGGATAAATGATTACTTCTCTGAAAAGAATAACGTTAGTTCTTTTGGTAGTGGTGGTGTCACCAGTAGTGGCGCAATATTTCGTGCCACTACCGGCGGCTGCACAGCAAGATGTGGTGTTTCCGAAGTCGACTCTCGAGATCGAAACACAGTCGGGAACGCGCCGCACGTTCAGGATCGAGTTGGCTGAAACAGACCCGTTACGTCAGCGCGGGCTGATGTTCCGCAATGAAATGGCGCCCGATGCCGGGATGCTGTTTACCTACAAGCGTGACCGGGTGATCTCCATGTGGATGGCGAACACATACCTGCCGCTGGATATGCTGTTTATCGAATCCGACGGCCGGATTTCCCGGATAGCCGAGAGTACAATTCCACTATCGCGGGAATCTATCTCGTCCCGAAAGCGCGCCCGGGGTGTGCTGGAACTGAATGCGGGTACGGTGCGCCGACTGGGTCTCTCGGTCGGCGACAGAGTGATTCACGAACGGTTCGAGTAGGCGGCTTGCGGTGCCGTCGCCGTAAGGGGCGGATGTGTGTCAAATTCGCGAGCGGGTCTTGATGGGCTGGACGGGTTCCCAGTGTTCGCCGGTCGCGACCATGCAGGACACGCCGTCCGGCGTCGTCAAGATGATCGACCAGATCGTGCCCGCTTCGTTGGTCAGGATCTCGAGAACCCCGCCGTTGCTGGCGAGGCCGAGCGCCACCGTGCGTTCACGGTACGCGCTGGACAGGTGCGACACGGCGGAATCCCGGTACGTGCAGGCGTCCTTCGGCTGGGCGGCCTGAGCGATGTTGCCGCTTGCCGCGACGGACAGGGCGAGGCCGGTCAGCAGGTGTTTGGCGCGAAACATGTCGGACTCCTTCCGGTGTCGATTGCCGGTCCCTTGCGGTATTGCGGCAATGCAGCGGTCAGAGTGCGGTTTTCGCCTTAAAAAACACTGAATTTACAATGTGTTCATAAGTCGTGCGCGGGTTTTTCCGGGCGTACGGGAGGCGGGATTTCTCGCGGCCCCCGCGTGGTGAGCGCGATGGCGAGGATGATCAGCGCCGTGCCGGCGATGACCCGCAGTGTGATGGGTTCGGACAGGATCCAGGCCCCCAGCAGGAGCGCCGTGATCGGGTTGATGCCAACGGTGATCGACGCTTGCGTCGGCGTGATGAGCTGAAGCGCGCGGCCCCATACGAAATTCATCAGCGCGGCCCCCGGAATGGCCAGCGCGACGACGACGATCCAGGCCTCCAGGTCGAGCGCCAGGGTTTCAGTCAGTGGCGGCGACAGGAAAAGTGCGAGAACCAGCAGAAATCCGCTGCCCAGCGCCATCGTGAACACGACGACAGGCAGGCTGCCGTAACGGACGTGGTAGCGGGGCGAAAACACATTGAAGACGGCCGCGCATAGCATGGCCAGTGCCATGAAGGCGTCGCCACGCAAGGCGTTGGGCGCGGATTCATCGACATTCTCACCGAGGGCGAGTGCCGCGCCGGCGATGGCGCAGGCGATACCGGCTGTTTTCATGAGTGTGATCCGTTCAATGCGGAATACTGCACCGATAATGATGGTCATGAGCGGGATCGTCGCGAACAGCAGCGCGCCGCGCGCGGCCGTGGTGTCCTCGAGGGCGCGGGTCATGAAGTACGGAAATCCGGAGAACATGATGATCCCGTAGAGGGTGAGCCACAGCATGTCGTGTCGGGACATGCGTGGAAATCGCATGGTCGAGAACAGGACTACGGCCAGAAACGCTGCGGCCGGCAGCTGGGCGCCGTCATCGGGTCATGTGCGCCTCGACGGCGCGGATATGGGACTCTGGCGTGATCAGGACCGGCTTAACTACATCGGATACCTCCCGCAGGACGTTGAACTGCTCGGCGGCACGGTGAAGGAAAACATCGCGCGTATGGGGGAGGCGGAAGATGCCGCCGTCATTTCTGCGGCGCAGCTCGCTGATGTGCATGAGATGATCCTCGGCCTGCCTGAAGGCTACGATACCCAGATCGGGGAGGCGGGTGGTGTGCTCTCCGGCGGCCAGCGTCAGCGGATCGCGCTGGCGCGCGCACTCTTCGGGACACCAAAGCTTCTGGTCCTCGACGAGCCGAACGCCAGTCTCGACCGTGTGGGTGAGCAGGCCCTGCTCGACACCATCGACGAGATGCGCCGGCGCGGCGTGACGATCGTCGTGATCGCGCACCGGCCCAGCATGCTGGAGCATGTCGATAAGATTCTGGTCCTGCGCGAAGGCAAGGTGGACCTCTACGGTCCGCGCGACGATGTGATGGCGCAGCTCATGGGCAAGCCGGCTCCATCGGCCGAGCCCGCGCCGGAGCAGGTGACACAGCAGACCCGCGCGCTCGGCGGCCAGCCGGACGCACCGTCCGGCAATGCGCCCGCGGGCGAGGGGGCGTCGTGAACGGCATACCTCTGGGACGGATCAGCAACGACGACGGCTCGGGCGGGCAGGGACAGCTTGCGCCGCGCCCCGAAGGGGGCCTGCCGTCCATGCAGATGCCCGCGCAGATGCAGCCCGGTGCAGGCGGCGGCGCAGGCGATGATATCGGCAACCGGCGGGTGATCGTCGTCGGGGCGCTGATTGTGGCCCTGTTTTTCGGGCTGTTCGGCGCCTGGGCCATTCTGGCGCCCCTCGACAGCGCCGCGATAGCCTCTGGGTCGGTCGGCGTCGAGGGTAGCAGGCGTATCGTCCAGCACCTTGAGGGCGGTATCGTTTCGGAAATTCTTGTGCGCGACGGTGACGAGGTGAAGCAGGGACAGACCCTGATCCGTCTTGCGGGAACCCAGCCCCAGGCACAGCTTGAACTGCTGCGCGGCCAGAAGATCGCCGCGTTGGCGCGCGCCGCGCGGCTGCGCGCTGAACGTGACGGCAATGACGGCGTGACCTTTCCGGAAGAGCTGACCGCACAGGGGAATGATCCGCGCGTGCAGGAGACCATGCTGGGTCAGCTGAATATCTTCGAGGCGCGGCGCAACGCCATCGAAGGACAGCGGCAGATCCTCGGGCAGCGGATTGCCCAGTTCAGGGAAGAGATCGTGGGCCTGCAGGCGCAGATCCGTGCGGCCGATGAGCAGCTTGTGCTGATCGAAGGCGAACTGGCGGACCTCCAGACTCTGTTCGACAAGGGGCTGACGCCCAAGTCGCGCCTGCTGGCGCTCCAGCGCCGGAAGGCGGAAATCCAGGGTACACGCGGGCAGAACGTTGCCGCGATTGCGCGCGCCAAGCAGAACATCGCCGAAGCGGAAATCCGCATCCTGGAACTACGCACCGAACAGGTGAACGAGGTGGTGGCGGAGTTGCGCGAGGTGGAGACCCAGCTCCTCGATCTGCAGGAACGCCTGCGTGCGGCCGAGGATGTGCAGCAGCGCACGGAAGTGGTCAGCCCCTCCGACGGCGTCGTGGTTGATATGCAGGTCCACATACCGGGCGCCGTTATCGCTCCCGGCCAGCGGGTGCTGGACGTGGTGCCGGAAGGCGAAACGCTGGTGATCGAGGCCCGGGTGAGCCCCACCGACGTGGATGTGGTTCGTGCGGGCCTGCCGGCGCAGGTGCGCCTTGTCGCGTTCAGCCAGCGCGTGACACCAACCGTACAGGGCACCGTGACATGGGTGTCCGCGGACCGGATCACCAACGAGCAGACGGGCGAATCCTTCTACACGGCCCAGATATCGCTGGACGATATGTCGGACCCGCGCCTTGCAGGCCTGAAGCTGCTGCCGGGCATGCCGGCGGAAGTCCTGATCCGGACCGGCGAGCGTACGTTGCTGCAATACCTGATCAGCCCGGTGCGACAGTCCTTTACGCGGTCGCTGACGGAGCAGTAGTTCCGCTGCGCCCGTTGCGCTTGGTGAAGACGATCACGCCGATCACCAGCGCGGCGCCGATCACGTTCAACAGCAGATCCAGCGGCATGAAACACAGCGCGCCGCCGCCCAGCAGCACTGGATATAGCCAGATCGGGATCGGGCCTTCGGAATAGCGCTGGATCGTCGCGGTCATGGCGTAGATGCCGAACATCGCGAACCCGCCGATCTGGATGGTTTCCCATAAATTCGCGCCGATCAGGGGCGTGAAGGCGAACAGCAGCACGACGATGTAGAGCCCCTTGGCAATCTTCCAGGCCTCGAACCCCGTCGCCATGGGCTTTGATCCGGCGATACCGGCCGCCGTAAACGCCGCGAGGCAGACGGGTGGGGTGACGTTGGAATCCTGGCTCAGCCAGAACACGATCAGGTGGGCCGTCAGCAGGAAGACGGTGAGGGTTTCCGTGTCGATCAGGGCCGGACGGATGACCAGCGCCAGTTCGAAGGGCAGACTGTCCACCAGTTCGCGGGCGGCCTCGTGGCTCAACCCCGCGCCGGACATGATGCTTGCGGTGTGCGGGGAATCCACCAGCGCGAACATGGCGGCCTGGGCCGGCTCCAGCCCCTGGACCAGCATGTCGATCATCACACCATCGGCCAGCAGACCTGCGAGCGCCGGGGCCGAGAGGATCGACAGCACGATATAGGCTGCCGTGACCGGCAATCCCATGCCGAGGACCAGCGACACCAGCGCAATCAGGGTCACGGCGATCAGCACCGAGCCTTGCGACCACAGGGCAATCATCAACGACATGCCGTTGGCCAGTCCCGAGGTCACCACGGCGTTGTTGATGAGCCCCACGGTGACCAGCAGTACCGCCGTCATGATCGAGGTCTTGATGCCGATCACCAGCGCATTGGCGATCCTTCGGGGGCCGACCTTGTTGGGGGTTACCCAGCTCACCGCGATCAGGGTCACGATGGACACGCAAGCCGCAAAACTCGGCGTCTTGCCAGTGACCAGGAGCCAGGTCATCACCCCGAGGGGCAGGAAGAAGTTCAGCGCGCCGCCGAGCAGTTTCGCCCGGTCCACGGCCTCCACATGTTCCGTGCCGATATTGTGTTTCATGGCCTCGACGCGAACCATGAAGCCGACCGACAGGAAGTACAGGATCGCGGGCACGATCGAGACGAGAACGATCGTGCCGTAGTCGATCCCCGTGAATGACACCATGATGAACGCGCCGGCGCCCATGATGGGCGGCATCATCTGCCCGCCCGTGGAGGCGGAGGCCTCGATCCCAGCCGCAAACCGCGCGCGGAAGCCGTTTGCCTTCATCATCGGGATGGTGATGATCCCGGTGGAGGCGGTGTTGGCGATAGCCGAGCCGTTGATGGTGCCGGTGAGCGCGGAGGACATCACCGCGACGAAAGCCGCGCCACCAAGGAATCGCCCTGCAATCACCTTGGAAAACTCGATCACGAAGTCCGACGCACCGGAGACCAATAGAAAGCCGCCGAAAATCATGAACAGGGTGATGTAGGACGATGAGATGTTCGCGATGATTCCGAACATGCCCTCGTCGTTATAAAGGGAGCGGAACATCACGTCGTTGAGCGGCAGGCTCGCGGCGCGGAACACGCCGGGCAGGTGCTCGCCGAGGAACAGGATGTAGGCCAGCGCGAGGATCACGAGGACCGGGATGATCCAACCGGTTAGCCGCCGTGTCAGATCAATGGCGCCGACGATCACAATGGCGCCCGCCGCCCAGTCGAGCGGCGTGAACTGCCAGTCCTGACCGGTCTTAGCCAGTGTCCTGTCGTAGAGGCCGGATTCCGCGCCTGCAATCCACAGCGCGGATGCGGCAACCAGCAGGCCCAGGATGACATCCAGCGCGATGGACCAGCGCGCCTCGGCATGGCGCCGGAAGGTCGCCGTGGTGGCGTAACCTAGGAAAGCGAATCCGCCGAAATGAACGGCGTTCTGCCAGCGCTCGGGCTCGTTCAGGTAAAGGTTCGTGACAACGTGCCAGATGCCGAAGCCGCACACGCCCACCAGAAGCGGCCAGTAGCGCGACAGGTGCGCGAGCATGTAGTCGAGATCGACCACGCCGTCGCGGAACCCGGCCGCCGCGTGGACATGTGCGGAATCCGGGTCATCTAGGTGGATGGCGGGCTCTTCGTCCTGCCGGACGTCTTCATTCTGGCTCATGGAGTTCTCGGGTCCGCAAACGAGAAGGTGGCCACCCTGCGGCGGCCACCTTCATGCGTTGGTCTGCGGAATCACCGGTTATCCGATAACTATTTCGCCATCAGGCGGTCGGGAATATCCAGCCCGACTTCCTTATAGTACTTGGCGGCACCAGGATGCAGCGGCACCGGCAGGCCCGCCATCGCCTTTTCCACGGCCATGGCCTTGGTGGCCGGGTGGATCGCCTGCAGGAAGGGCAGGTTCTCGAACATGGCCTTGGTCAGCAGATAGACATGCTCTTCCGGCACATCGGCGTTCACCGCCAGGAAGTTCGGCTGGGCGATGGTCACGACGTCCTTGTCCTGGCCCGGATAGGTGCCGGCCGAGATGGTGTAGGGGACCCACAGGTTGCGCCCGCCGTCCATCTTGGCGGCTTCGTCCGGGGTGACGTTCAGCAGGGTGAACTTGCCTTCATTGGCGGCCATCAGCTTGGTGATGGCGCCGGTCGGCGGCCCGGCCGGCGCGCCGAGCGCGGCCACCTGGCCGTTGGCCATGGCGTCGGCCGACGGGCCGTAGCCCGCATACATCAGCTCGAAATCCTTCTCGATATCGAGGCCGAGGCCGCCGAGCAGCACCTTGTTGGAGCCGATGGTGCCGGAGTTCTTGTTACCCAGCGCGGCGGCCTTGCCCTTGAGCGCCACGAAATCGGCCATGGTGCCGCTCGTCGCGTCCGCCGTGGGGACCACGAACTGCTCGACGTTCTGCCACAGCATGGAAACAGAGCGCATGTTCTTCTGCGGCTCGGAGACCGGACCCGTGCCCGTGGCCGCGTAGGAGCCGAACAGGCCCTGGACGATAGCGAACTGGGCTGTGCCCGCGCCGAGCGCCTGGACGTTCGCGCCGGAACCGGCCGAGTTGACGGCGGTCAGGCTGAACTTCTCCTTCGGCAGCAGCTTGACCTTGGTCAGGGTCGCGATAGCCGTGCCGACCGGGTGATAGGTGCCGCCCGTGGACGCGGTGTTCAGAACGTAGTCCTGGGCCAGCGCCGGGGTGGCCGCCAGCAGGCCGACGGCGGTCGCGCCGGCGGCGAGTGTCTTGATGAAATTGCGGTGTTTCATAGGATCCTCCCGAAAATGCGATTGTTGACTGAAAAGATAGGACAAAACCGCGCCCTGCCAAACGGTTGCGGTATCCGACTTTATGGGGAGACGGGCGCGAATTTTTGCCGAGCCGGGAGGCGCTTGAGGCGTTGCACCGAAGCGGGCACGCGCCTATCTTCGCCCCGAACATCAAACAGGGTCAGCCGGGGCGTAGCTCAGCCTGGTAGAGCACCTGCTTTGGGAGCAGGGGGTCGCGTGTTCGAATCTCGTCGCCCCGACCATTTTTGAAGGAACCGCGCGCATGAAAGCCCGCATTTTCCAGCCCGCGAAGACCGCCATGCAGTCCGGCCGCGCCAAGACGCGCAAATGGGTGCTGGAGTTCGAGCCGACGCGCCGCCAGCAGCTCGACCCCATGATGGGCTGGACCGGCGCGGGCGACACGATGCAGCAGGTACGCCTGACCTTCGACAGCAAGGACGAGGCGGTGGCCCACGCCGACCGGCTGGAACTGGACTATGTGGTCCAGGAGCCAAAGGAAAGAAGAATCAGGCCAAAGGCTTACGCGGACAACTTCGCATTCGGCCGCAGGATTCCCTGGAGTCATTAGAGGCCACCAGGCGGCAGCGGCGCGGAAAGCACCGCGCCTTCACACGAATCGTCTAAGGGTCCAGCGTAAGCGCAGCTTGCGTGTGGTTTTTGTGTGTTTTGGGCGCCCGTAGCTCAGCTGGATAGAGCACCGGCCTTCTAAGCCGACGGTCGCAGGTTCGAATCCTGCCGGGCGCACCACTACCTGTTTCAAGCGGGAATCCCGTTAAACCTCAAACATGCAGCTTTCTGGAGCGTGCAAAATCTGAGAGATAGCAATTACTTGAGGGGGACTGAGAGTGTCTCGGACGCAGTATTCTTCATTCAAGCAAGCACAGAATGAACTCGGAAAGATGTTCGATGATCCGAACAATGTCCGGTTTATCCACTATTGGTGTGAAAGCTTCTATGACCGCCCAGATGGTAGTACGCCTCGTGTAACTTCAATTGCTGTCAGATCGCTGGGAAGTGGGCAAACTCGATCCTTCTCAATTCATCAAAAAGCAGAACTTGATGGATTGTCTGTATCCGACATCTCGGCGAACTATGACGACCTGGAACGAGAAATGCTGGGGGCTTTTTACGCGTACGTGCGACAGCATGATTCCTGCACTTGGGTTCACTGGAACATGCGCGATGCGAACTACGGTTTTGACGCTATAGCGCACCGATTCAGAATCTTGGGAGGAGACCCTGTCGATATTCGAGATGGGAGCAAGCTGGACTTAGCTCGCTTGATGCACGATTTCTTGGGACCTCGATATGTCGAACACCCACGCCTTCATAAGCTTTTGGAGCGGAATGATATGGTCCCGCGAAATTTTCTCGTGGGGGAGGATGAAGCAAAAGCATTTGACGAGGGTAACTATGTCAAGTTGCACCAATCTACTTTGAGCAAGGTTGATGCATTTATGGAAATCTGTACGGCAGCTTTTCAGGGACGTCTGAAAAGTAACAATGGATATTTCAGAAGGAGGGGGCTGACGATCTCTACAGTGGCTTCTTTTGTGCAAGATCATCATGTTTTTATCGCTCTGAGCGTGCTTGCCGTGATTTTTGCTGTTTTGTTAGGTATTTTTGACTTGTTGGATTTGGTGGCCGCCAATAGCTAAGAGAAATGGGCTTTTTTTGTTAACCCATCCACGTCCCGCCGTTGACGTCCAGCACCGCGCCGGTCGTGAAGCCCGCGCCCGGGGTGCAGAAGTACCAGATCGCGTGCGCCAGTTCCTCCGGCGTGCCCATGCGGCCCACGGGCATCGCCTTGGCGCGCTTTTCCAGTTCCTCTGGCGGGTGACGTCGTACGCGGGGTGTCAGGACTAGCCCGGGCGCGATCGCATTGACCGTGATCCCGAAGGGCGCGAGCTCGGTGGACAGGCGTCGGGTCATGCCCAGAATTCCGGCTTCCGTCGTGCCGTACTCGATGGAGGCTCCGCGCGCGGTCCGGCCCGCGACGGAGGAGATGTTGACGATCCGCCCATAATTGTTGGCCTTCATGGCGGGCACCAGTTCGCGGGTGATGAGGAATTTGGCCATCACGTTCCAGTCCCAACTGTGCTGCATGTCCGCGGCGGAGACCTCTTCCAGCGGCGGGCAGTCGATGAAACCGCCCGCCGTGTTCACCAGGATGTCCGCACGGCCCCAGGCATCGAGGATGGTCTTGCAGGCGGCCTTGACCTCGCCCTCATCGGCGCATTCCGCGCGCACGAACATGGCCTCGCCGCCCGTGTCGGTGATGCGTTTGACGACCGCATCGCCTTTTTCCGGCGTGCGGCCGATCACGGCGACCTTGGCGCCTTCCGCGCCGAAGCGAACGCAGGCCGCTTCGCCCATGCCCGCCGTGCCGCCGGTGACGACGGCCACTTGTCCCTTGATGGAGGAAAGGTCATCCATGATCGTCTCCGGATTGTCTGAATTCAGGCCGCGACGGCGATTTCACCCACGTTGTCCATGATCAGCGGGGCGTCCGTGACGGCCTGCACTTCGTCCTTGGTCAGGCCGGGCGCGACCTCATCGAGGACCAGACCGTCGGCGGTGATCGAGATCACCGCCATGTCGGTAAAGATTCTGGTGACGACGCCCATGGCCGTCAGCGGGAAGGTGCGCTCGCTGACGATCTTAGCGCCGCCGTCACGGTCCGTGTGGGTCATCATGGCGAAGACGCGCTTGGAACCGGCTGCAATGTCCATCGCGCCGCCGACACTGCCCGATTTCTGGTTCGGCAGGCGCCAGTTGCACAGATCGCCGTTGGCGACGACCTGGAACGCGCCCAGGCAGGCGCAGTCGAGCCTGCCGCCGCGCGCCACGGCGAAGGAATCCGCGTGATGCACGATGGCGCCGCCCGACACCATGGTGACGAGTTCCTTGCCGGCGCTGATGAGGTCCTGGTCGGCCTCGCCCTCGGCGGGCTGCGGGCCCATGCCGATCAGCCCGTTCTCGGAATGGAACATCACGTCCCGATCCTTGGGGATGTAGGCGGGGATCATGGTCGGCATGCCGATGCCGAGATTGACCAGCCAGCCGTCTTCCATGTCCTGGGCGGCACGGGCCGCGATCTGCAGCCGGGTGAGGAGGTTGGTGTTCTGCTCGCTCATGATGCCTTGCGCTCCTTGCCGATCTCGTACCAGCCGGTGACGAAATAAGTATCGACGAAAACACCCGGCGTGACGATCACTTCCGGGTCCAGTTCGTCGATGGCGACGTCTTCCTGCACTTCCGCGATGGTGAAGTCGGCGGCCATCGCCATGACGGGGTTAAAGTTCCGCGCCGTCAGATGATAGATCAGGTTCCCGCGCGGATCGGTCTTGTAGGCCTTGATCAGGGCGAAATCGCCGCGCAGCGCCTTTTCCAGCACCCATTCGCGCCCGTCGGATTCGATGATCGGCTTACCCTCGGCGAGGTCTGTGCCCAGCGCGGTCGGGGTCAGGAACCCGCCCAGCCCCGCGCCACCGGCGCGGATACGCTCCGACAGGGTGCCCTGGGGCACGATTTCGAGATCGATCTTGCCCGCGTCGTACAGCTCCTTGAAGACGAAGGATTCCTTTGCCCAGGGGAAGCTGCAGATCAGCTTTCCGACACAGCCTTCCTCGATCAGCCGCGCGATGCCGCTGTGGCCGGTCCCGGCGTTGTTGGTCACGATGGTCAGGTTGCGCCGGCCGAGGTCGCACACCCCATCGATCAGGACTTCGGGCACGCCGGGCTGGCCGAAGCCGCCGACGAGGATCGTCGCGCCGTCCTGGATGCGGCCGACCGCATCCTCGAGAGTGGCTGATTTCTTGTTCTTCATAAGGGTAAGGCTCTATGCGGGGGTGAAATAGGGGGCGGGGCGGCCGTTCGGACCGTCCCGGAATACGGCCTTCACGCGATCGCCGACGGCGACCGAGTCCGGCTCGGCATCGACGAGGCGGCTCATCATCCGGAAGCCCTCGTCGAGATCGACAAGCAGCACGGTGTAGGGCGCCTGATCGGCGAAGGCGGGCGGAGCGCGGTGCACCGTGGAACAGGCATAGACGGTGCCGTTGCCCGCCGAAACCGCCCAAGCCGGGTCCGGCGCGCCGCATTCGGGACACAACGCGCGCGGATAAAATACGGCGGCATCGCACGCACCGCAGCGCTGGTAGCGCAATTCGCCTTCGGCAGCGCCCTGCCAGAACGGCTCGGAATCGGGATCGGGGAGGGTCTGGTCGTCGCTCATTGGATCATTCCACGCCCGCTATTCCACACCGAGGATACAGGTGGAGTTGGAGGACAGAACACCGCCGGTGCCGCTGATCAGTGCCAGCGCGGCATTGGCCACCTGCCGGTCGCCACACTCGCCGCGAAGCTGCCGGACCGCCTCGATTATCAGGAAAATCCCGTACTGGCCGGGATGGCAGTAGGACAGGCCGCCGCCATTGGTATTCAGCGGGAATTCGCCGCCGGGGCCCGTCCGCCCGCCGGAAATGAACGTGCCGCCTTCGCCGGGCTTGCAGAAACCCAGGGATTCCAGCGTCAGCAGCACGGTGATCGTGAAAGAGTCGTAGATCTCCACCACATCGAGATCGGCATGGGTCACGCCCGCCATCTCGAAGGCACGCGCGCCGGAGCGGGCGGCCGGGGTGATCGTGAGGTCGCGCATCTCGGAAATCTGGGCGTGCGAGACGCTTTCACCCTGTCCGAGCAGCCAGACGGGCGGCTTGTCGAGGGTTTTTGCGATATCCGGGCTCACGACCACCGCCGCGCCGCCACCATCGGTGAACAGGCAGCAGTCGAGGCGGTTGAGCGGCGTTGCGATGGGGCCGGAGGTCAGCACCTCTTCCCGCGTCAGCGCCTCGCGGCGGTAGGCCTTCGGGTTAATCCGCGCCCATTCGCGCGTGGAGACGGCGAGATCGGCGAGTTGTTCGTTCGTGGTGCCGTATTCGGCGAAGTGGCGTGAGGCTGCCAGTGCGTAGGACCCGACCGGAGTCGGCAGGCCGTATGGTGCTTCGTACTGGTATCCCAGGTCGTCACGGATCTGGAAAATGTACTTGTCGGCGCGTGAACGCTGGGTGCTGCCGTAGAGGATTACCGCCACCTTGCACAGGCCCGCCTGGATGGCCGCTGCCGCGTGGCCCAGATGGAACTCGAAGGAGGCGCCGCCGACCATCGTGCTGTCGGAATAAGACGGCTGGATGCCGAGATATTCCGCGATCTGAAGGCCGGGCAGGCGGCCCCACGGACCGGAAACGAACAGTCCATCGACATCGGCTTTCTGGAGCCCCGCATCGGCAAGCGCGGCCACCATGGCCTCGGCCTGCAGCGTCAGGACGGTCGAATCCGGCACGACGCCGAGACGGGATTCGGCGACGCCGGCAATGGCGCATGCGCGTTTGAGGCTCAAGGGCTTCCCCGGATGAATTCTGCTCGCGGTATCTTCCGCGATTGCCATTTCCGATTATCGCGAAGTCCCGGAAAAGTCCATGTGCACGGGGCGCATGGCGGACGCGGCTCCGGCGCGGGGGTGCGTCACTTACGGGGTAGGAGGCGCGCGAATGCGTCGCGTAGAGTTGCGCGCAGATGAACGGACTGTTCGACAACCTGCCTCTCGCCATCGTCCTGATCGGACTGACGGTGGTCGCTGCGATGCTGGTGCGCGGCGTCTGCCGGCGCGTGGGTGTGCCCGCGCTGGTCGGCTACATGCTGCTGGGTGTGGCGATGCGAATCGTCGATTCCGGCGGGAGCCTTCTGACCCCGGAGGTGATGACGATCTTCGAGTTCCTGGCAGGGATCGGGATTGTCGCGCTGCTGTTCCGGGTCGGGTTGGAGGCCGAGGCCCAGAGCATGCTGAGCCAGCTTCGCCGGGCCGCCTGGGTCTGGATCGGCAATCTGGGTCTCAGTGGCGCGCTCGGCTTCGCGACCGCGCACTATCTGCTCGGTCTGGCGGTGATCCCCAGCCTGTTCGCGGGTGTGGCGCTGACGGCCACAAGCCTCGGTGTGTGTCTCGGCGTATGGCGGGAGGCGGACAAGCTGAACACGCCCGCCGGCGCGCTCTTGACCGATGTGGCGGAGCTCGACGACGTGTCTGGCATCATCCTGATGATCCTGCTGATCTCCGCCGCGCCGATCCTGATGGCCGGGAACGGCGGTATCGCCGAGACGATGGGCGGCGCACTGTTC
Source organism: Alphaproteobacteria bacterium (assembly GCA_038117045.1). Taxonomy (GTDB): domain Bacteria; phylum Pseudomonadota; class Alphaproteobacteria; order UBA6615; family UBA6615; genus JABJAG01. The sequence continues at coordinate 178,624 of JAYOFE010000005.1, forward strand.
GAGATCGGGGTCAAGATCGTGTTGTTCGCGGCGGTCTGTTTCGCCTTCGCCCGGTATCTCGAACACCCGATCACGCGCCTGTTTGAAAAACTGGAACCGTCGCCCAACCCCATGCTGCCGATCGCCGGGATGGCGCTGGTGTTTTCCGCCGTGGCGGGTTGGCTGGGCTTCTCGCTGGCGGTGGGCGCACTGTTCGCGGGGCTGATCTTCAGCCGGGAGGCGGCGGCGGAACGCGTCGATGAAGCCTTTTCGCCGCTCTACGACTTCTTCGTGCCGTTCTTCTTCGTCAATGTTGGCCTGATCCTGGAGACCGATTTCGCGCTCTCGGGACTGGCCTTCGGCGTGCCGCTGCTGGTGGCGGGTATCGTCGGAAAGGTGGCGGGGACGTTCCTGCCGGCGATGCCGATGACCTCGCTGATCGGCGGGGTCGTGCTGGGAGTCAGTATGGTGCCGCGCGCCGAGATCGCACTGATCGTCGCCTCGGAAGGGCGAAAGCTGGGTGACTGGGCGGTTCCGCCCGAGCTTTTCAGTGCGCTTGTGTTCGTCTGCCTGGCGACCTCGGTCCTGTCGCCAGTCGTGGTCGCACGCATCCTGGCGCGATGGACGCCGTCGCTCAGGACCCTCGAAAGCTAGGAACCGTTCCCGGAATTGCGGGACAGCGTGTCGAGATCGATACCGGTTGTGTCGATCCTGTAGATCCATGTGACCGCCGCGCCGATAAGCGAGGTCACGATCAGCAGGCCGAGCAGCACGCTCTGGCCCAGATCGACCAGCAGAACCGGAAACATGAAGGCGGTCATCACCGCGCCGATCTTGGCGAAGGAGGCCGCGAACCCGGCACCCTTGCCCCGCAGGTGGGTGGGGAAGACCTCGCCCGCGATCAGGTAGGTCTGCGCATTGGGTCCCATGTTGGTCATGAAGTTGAACAGCATGAAGCCTGCGAAGATCAGCACGATCTGTACCGTGCCGTCGAACGCGGCGGACAGCGCGGCCAGCAGCAGCCCCGCCGCGCAGCCGATGAACCCGATAACCTGAAGACGAATGCGGCCCATACGGTCGGCCAGCCAGATGGCGGCAACGATGCCGACGATCAACAACACGTCGATCATGGCCGCGCCCTTTGCCGCATCCATGTCGCCATGGACGACCTGGGCGATGGATCCGGTTTTCACGACGGCATGGCCGAGCGTCGTGGCGAGGATCGTCGGTGTGAAGATACCGATGCCGTAGGTGCCGAGGTCCTGCAGGAACCAGGGCAGGGAGGCGAAGATCGTGGCGCGCCGGTTGGTCTTGTCGAACAGCGCGGCGTAACCCGTGCCGCCTTCGTCGATGTCTTCCGGTGCCGCGGCCAGTTGCGGATCGACAGGGTGGGGCGGCTGGCGGCGCAGCAGGGTCAGTAGATTGTGGCGCGCCTTGTCCGCTTCACCGCGCGCCATCAGCCAGTTGGCGCTTTCCGGAACGAAGAACCGGCCAGCGGCCACAATGGCTGCCGGGATCACCGCCGTCGCGTACATCCAACGCCAGGCGGACAGCTCGGGTTCGCCCAGAAGGATCAGATAGCCGACTGACACACCCGTGAGCGCACCCAGCGATTGGAAGCCGAATGCCCCGATCACGAGGCGGCCGCGGGTTCGCGACGGGATACTTTCCGAAATCACCATACGCGCGGTGGGGTAGTCGGCCCCCAGGGCGAGGCCCATGCCGAACAGGCAGAACACCAGCAGCGGCAGGCTGTGCACGAAGGTGATCGCCACAAGGAAGGCGACGAACAGGAACATTTCTTCGATGAACACCGGTTTGCGCCCCAGGCGGTCGGCGAGGCCACCGAGCAGGGTGGCTCCGAACAGGATCCCCGCAAGCGGTGTGGCCCCGACCAGGCCCTGTCCGGCGCCGTCGAGCTGAAATTCCCGTGCGATCAGCGGCAGAGCGACACCGGTCAGGAAGACGACAAGGCCTTCGAAGAACTTTCCGGCTGCGGCCAGCAGCCAGATACGCCACTGCATGCCCGTCAGCGGCGCGCCGGGCACCTCCGTGCCGTCCCGCCAGACCGGCGTCTCGTCGATATATTGCTGGACCGTCTGGCCCGGCCCGGTCATCCGGTCAGCTGCGCGAAGCCGGCCTCCAGATCCGCAATCAGGTCGTCGGGGTGCTCCAGGCCCACATGCAGGCGCAGGAGCGAGCCTTCGGCGTCCCAGGTGGTCGCCGTGCGGAGCGGTGCCGCGGGCAGGATCAGGGATTCGTATCCGCCCCAGCTCGCGCCCATGGCGAAGAGTTCGAGCCTGTCGAGCATTCGTGCGAGCTGTTCGTCCTCGAAGTGATCCTTCAGGACGACCCCGAACAAGCCGCAGGCGCCCTCGAAGTCACGTTTCCAAAGTTCATGGCCCGGATCGTCCGGTAGCGCTGGGTAGAGGACGCGGGAGACTTCGGGCCGCGACTTCAGCCAGTTGGCGACCGTCGTCGCGTTTTCCTGATGCTGTTTCAGGCGCACGCCCATGGTGCGCAGCCCGCGCAGGCCTAGATAGCAGTCGTCCGGCGCGGCGTGCTGGCCCCAGAACCGGAAGTTATCGAGGATCGTTTTGTAATGCGCCTTGGTGGTGACGATCACGCCGA